>BPJZ01000004.1 GCA_026004875.1 Candidatus Poribacteria bacterium
CAGGTCCGGCTGCGGCTGCGTCAACACAGGCCGGGGGTCGTCCAGGGACGCCTTCAGTGGTCGGCCATCGAGTTTGTCGGCAACCAGTGGGAGCCGGGGATCGTCGCCACTTTGGACGGTCTTCCCAAGACGGCTACCGCCGAGTATCTGACCGTCAGCACCAAAGACAACTACAACTTTGAGGACTACCTCAGCGCCTATCGTCAGATCGAGAACGATCCGGAGTTCCAGGACCTGCACCCGCTTTTGGAGAGCGCCTTTGCCCTGGGAACCGCAGAGCAAAAGGAACAAACGCTGGTTCTGGACTTCGATCTGGAGCCAAACTCGTTAGGGGTCACCTGGAAGCGGCTGGACGGTCCGCGCCGGGGAGAAGGCCAGGACTTCTCAAAGCACCGGACGTTGAAGTTCTGGGTCTACGGGCACGGGACCGGCGGCGCTCTGGTGCTCCGGTTGACCTCAAGCCTTCGCTCCTCGTATACCTCCTCCTATTCGTACTACGCACGGGGGCAGGAGCGGACCGAGCCGGAGATCAACGTCCTGCAGGATCTGCGCGATTTTTACGAATATCGGCTGCCGCTGGACTTTCAAGGGTGGAAAAAGATCACCCTCTCCCTGGAGGACCGAAACCGGGACGGCCATCCGGACGCCTTTACCGTAACCGGCAACCCCTCCTTACAGAGCATCGGCGGGGTGGTGTTGGGGGTGGTCAACGACTTGGACCGTCCGATCCGGGGGGAGGTGTGGGTCAACGAACTGTACTTGACCGATCCGATCGTTCGGGCCGGATGGGCGCGACGGGGCAACGGACGCATCCGACTGGGCGAGGTCCTAAACGTGGACCTGGGCTTTGTCACGCAGGATCAGGACTTTGAGGACTCCGCCGGCCAGATCAACAACTATCAGAGCGGCTACTACAGCCAGGCGTACGCCACCAGCACCGACGAGCTTCAGTGGAGCGCTCAGCTACGATTAGTGCCTTGGCTTCCGTTGGAGTATAGCCGTCGCCGCCAGGAAACGATCACCCAACCGCGTCCGGGGACGATCCCCACCTATCAGATCGGAGAGAACCGAATCGAGAACCGAACCTTTCGGGCGCGGCTGATGGTTCCCAAGCTTCCAGAGCTGGGTTTGACCCGCGACCGGCAGACCTACTGGAACGAGCTCCGGGGCACCGAGTACAGCACCCTAACAGTGGCGTCGTTTCAGTACGGGTTCGAGCAGGCGGTTCAACTGGGGTTGGAGTACCGCCACGAGCGTATCCGGGTGGACGCCTCGACGGCTCGCCAGGACTCGACCGGCACAACGGGGAGACTGTACGGCGGATACGGGTACGGAAGCTACGGCTACGGGCGCTTTGGGAACCGGATCATCGACAGCGGAACGATTTCGCTGACGGTTCGACCCCTTCGGGCGCTGAGCCTTCAGCCCACTTACGACGTGCGACGGGAGCTCGCCCCCTTTGAGCCGGGAAGCGGCCTTGGCACGGCGCCGGGCGAAGAAACGGAACAGACGACGGAGACAAAGGAACAGTACCGGCTGGCGGAGCGGGAGCATCGGCTTTCGCTGCGCCCGTCGCTGAACACCTCGATCTTCGGGCTGCGGCCGAACCTTTCGAGCCAGGCTACCGTTCGAGAGAGCTGGTTTCAGGAACAGAAGGACCTGTCGGTGAACGCCAACGTGCGGGTTGGGTTTACGTTTCGGCTCCAGGAGCTGGTAAAGATCCAACCTCAGCGATTCCCCCGTCCTCAGGAGGAGCTTCCCGGTGCGGACCCCTTCGCTCAGGCGGACACGTTGGAGGAAGGGGAAAGTCCTCTCGCCCAAGGGACGGCGGAGCTCCCTTCCGCCGAAGAGCCGTTCTCCGTCGAGGATCCGTTTGCGACGCCGGGGCTCCCGGCGCTCAACCTGGATCCCAAGCAAGTTGGCGGCATCGCCGAGTCGCTTCCCGCTCTGGAGGAGCCGGAGCCCGAAGGTGGATCCTCCTCCGGTTCGGCGCAGACGTCCTCCGTCTCTTCGACTGGCGGTGGGAGCTCGATCGAAAGGACGTCGACGCTCTCCGAAGAGGAGCTGTTCTTCCGGGAGCAGGAGCAGCTGGACCGGATGACCCAGTACGGCGTGGACCCCTTGGCGCTTGAGGAGATGGAGTTGAACCGCCCCGACTGGATCGGGCGAAGTAATCAACTGCTGGACCAGAGCCTGGAGATGCGCGGGCGACTCCAAGACGATGGCCTGACCGTCTGGCAGCGACTGCTGAGCAGTTGGACGCTCAGCGCCGACTATTCGATCGACATCCGAGACTACTTCCGTCGCCTGCCCCACGGGATGCCGGTGGAGGAGGCGCTTCGTCTCTCTGACGACGCTCCGGAGCGGAGCTCGGCGACCAACTCGCGACGGGTAGCCTTTCGGACGGGATTCGACCTGTTTCGTTGGCTTTCGGTAGGAGCGGACGCGGCGCTGCGAACCCAGTTTTCCAAGAACATCGGGACCACTTCACGAACTGACAGCCTGAGCGTCGGAGGCGAGTTGAAGATCTTTACCGCCTCCGATTCGCTTTTTCAGATCCGCTACGACTACAACGACACCGACCGGAGCAACCCGCAGTCCACCTACGGTTCTAGCCGCTCGCACGAGGGGACCTTCACCTGGCGAAAGCGCTGGGGAGAGGTGGGGACCTCGCTAGGCTCCCGCTTCCGCTGGATGGAACAGGAGCGCAGCGGCGTGCTCTCGGAGGGGTTTGTGATCGCCCCGACGCTCAGCCTCGACTATCAACTACACACCGAATCCGGCTGGCGCGTCCCCCTCATCGGGAAGACGATTAAGCTCAACCAGGACTTGAACGTCTCCAACTACTTATCAGCGGTCGTCCGTCGGGAGCAACTAGGAGTAAACCGCGAAGCGCGCTCGGAGCGGTACCAGACGGCCCTACAACTTGGGTATCAACTCAGCCGTCGCGTGCGAGCCAACGTCAACCTCAGCGTCAGCTACTTCAACGATCGCGTAGAGGCGGGCCGGGACTACCTCGCCGTTTCCGGCGCGTTGATGATGCGCGGGGAGTTCCAGTAGGCAGCTCCGGGAGCCCCTCAGGAGGACTACCCAACCGCCGGGACGAACCGAATCGCAAAAGGAACCTCTCGCCCCTCCTCGGCGGCCAGGTGAAGCTCAAAGAGGGGCACTCGCCAGGTGTAACTGTACTTTGCGTGCGCACAGCTTACCCCCGCCGGGACAAACCGCTCTGGAACGTAAAAGTAGAGCGTCGCGGCGGTCCGCCCATCCGGCCGATAGACGCCTAGCAGCGTTTGGCTCTTTTCGTCCCAACCGATCGTCTGCAACTCGACGGCTCCTTGCGCGACGTGCACGTCGCTGCTCAGGAAGATCGGTACCGGTCTCTCTTCCCGAAGGGCAAACAGCTTGGCCGAACGCGGCGGCAACGCAACCACCGAAAAGGTACGCTGGTGGATCCCGTAGAGCACCTGGTCCCAGAACTCATAGGCCACATAGGATCGGGCCCGGCTCAGACCGATCTCCCCCAACGGAACGTCAATGTCTTCGTAGTAATCCGAAAGGTTAACCAGGGCTAAAAGGGTCCATTCGTCAAACGGCTTGGCGACGGACCGAACCCAGGCGTACACCTGAGGGTTCTCCAAAGGAATCACCTGGGTGTCTCCCTCGGTCAGAGGGAGGCATCGAGCCAACAACCGAAGCTCGTCCCGTTCCAGAGCGGTCAGGTCGTCGCGCAGGCAGAGATGTCCCCCGCCTAGCAGCCCCAAGGTCAGCAGGACGTGGCATTCGTTCAGAGGCCGCCCTTGCAGGAAGGTGATCGGGCCGAGCTCCGCTTCCCACCAGTGGCGATGGGTGTACCACTTGGCCGTAAAGGAACGGAGCAGCTCCCGCAACCCCCAAGGGCCGTCCCAGGAGGAGGAGGCCGAATCGTAGAACGGATCCAACCCCAAACTGGAGCGGTAGTGCCCCATAAAGGCAACGTCCAACGGAACGTGAGCGATTCCCAACACGGCTCCCGGCGCGACCTCATCCCGCACCTCTAGCAGCAGTCGGTGCGCGTGAGCAAGCAGCTCCATCCGGGTCAGGTCGGAGCGGTACCACCGGTACCGCTCCATCTCTCCGCCCACAAAGTCGCGAAAGGGCTGCAGGGTGGTGTAGAAGCTGTCTAGCTTCCAGGTATGGTAGACCTGCTGAAAGCGCCGGATGAGGTACTCCCGTGTCAACGGATGGGTAGGATCCAGGACGTAACACTCGGAGAAGGTGTCTGAAGAGAAGGCCACCGGCTGGCCTCCACGCCGAGTGATCAGCGCCTCTCGGAACTCCTCAGGGGCTTCGTCCTCGAGCACGTAGGTATGGCCCTCCGCTCCGACCTGAAATCCGGCGCGATGGATCGCCTCGACCAACGCCGGAACGCCTTGAGGGAACTGTTGCTGAAACGCCTGAGGATCGGGGGGGTCCCACCCCCACCCCAGCCGGAGCTCGGCTAAGCCGTAAGGTCCTCGCAGCAGCTCGGCGCCCTGAGCGTCCGCCCATTTGAGGAACTCGCGGATGCGGGAGTCCATCGGCAGACGCTCCTCGTCCGGTTGAAAGTAAACGGAGACGACGCGCGGTTGAAGCTCCCATCGCTTCTCCGAGGGAAAGACCGTGCCAGCGAAGTGAAATTGGGCCTGGGAGGCCGGCGTGGTGAGGTTGACGTACAACGGTTCGGAGGCGATCCGCTCCTTGGGGCCGCAGCGGACCTTGTCGCACACCTGAAAGACGCGCCAGATGTTGATCGGGTGCTCCTCCGGCTCCACGGAGTAGCTGCTTGGGTCGTAGCCCACTTGAGCGCTGGACCACCAGCGTCCTCCAGAGAGGAAGCCAAACGTGACCGCCGTCTGCTGCCGCGGATGAAAGAGAATGCCATCGGAGACCGGCTCTTCGGACAGCTCCGCCGGAAAGAGCTCGCCCCGTTCGATCTGCTGAACGCCCCGCGCCATCAGTTTGGAGCTGTTCAGGTAGAACCAACACTCGGTCGGATCGGCCCCTAGCAGCACCCCGCCCGGCTCCTCCAGGTGCTTGGCCGGGGAGTCGAGCACGTGCATTCGGAGGACGCGGAAGGCCTTATTGCCGTTGTTGTGTACTTCCAGGCGCACTAGAAAAAACGGCTGGTCGGTATAAAGCTCCAGGATCAGATCGGTGCGCGCGTACGTCGCTCGATGGTCGTGCTCCACAACGATCCGGGCGCCGGCGCCGAACCGCTCGGAGAAGGCCGCGCCGGCGTAGAAGGTGCGAAGGATCGGATCGGTGGTGAAAAACTCTCGGCCGTCGTCCCGGACCCATCCGGCGGCCACATTCCGAATCCGATAGTGGCCGGCGTCGTTGGCGGCGTGGAGTACCCCCACGCTCAGGTCGTAGGAGACCTCCAGATGGGTGTTCTTGAGAGCGACGAGCGACCCTCGCCGGAGAATCGCCACGCGCCCATAAGCCTCTTTTTCGGGTGCCTCCAGTTCTGTCAGTGTCGCCAAACTAAGCCTTCCCTTCTCTCGCGGAGGTCGGTTCCCTCGTTCGATGGTACGCGAGGGGCCGGAAGCCCGTCAACGGAAAGGGCCGGCCCAACGTCTCCCCAGAAAGGCAAGACAGTTCAGGGCTAAGAACAACCCTTGGTGGAGGATCTCGCCTTTATAGCCTTCGGATTGGAACGGAGTGCTGTCCTGGCTGCCGCCTCAGGGAAACTTGCCCTCTGCGGGCAAAGGAATTATTGTTGAGAAGGAGCAACGGACGTGGAGGGAACGGAACGACGATGAGCGAGGATCGTCTCCAGGAGGAGCAATCTAAGCGTGACGCTGCAGCCAAGCGGCTGTTGGACGCCCTAGATCAGGCGTTTGCGGCGATCGAGGAGCTGGAGAAGCTGGACGAAGGAGAGAGCGTCTACGAGCTCCGCACGCCAGAGCGCGGTCCCGTTTTGATCTTTCGGCCCAATCCCGTGACGGTCACTCGGGTCTACCTGGAAGGGCGACCCGACGGAGAGCGGGTTGGAGTTTACAGCTCCTACCTGGAATACGTCGAGGCAGCTCGCCAGGAGTCCATTCAAAAGCACGGCTCCGACGCAGAGTTTCAGTTGGAAGAAGAGGAGTGGGGAGAGCTGTTCCAGGAGGCAGCGGAGCGGTACTTTCGCTATCTGCTGATGGCCAACCTGGAGCGATGGGAGATCGTCGAGCGCGACACGGCCCAGAACCTCCGCGTCTGCGAGCTGGCCCATCGGTACGCCGACCCGGACACCGCCTGGCAGGTGTACCAGTACAAGGGCTACATCCTGATGATGCACACGATTGCCCGGGCGGAGTTAGCGATCGCCGAAGAGGACCCCGACCGCGCTCACCAGATCATTCAAGAGGGAATCGAGAAGATCGGCGCTTTTTGCCGAGAATGCCTCTTGGAGGGACACGAGGACGCCGAGCAGATCACCCGCGAGCACTATTTGGCCAATCTACTCCGCTATCAGGAAGACTTGAGCAGCTCCGGACGCTTGGAGCATCTAGGCCGCTCAGACCCGCGCAACGTCGTCTAGCCTAGGGGGCATCCTGCCTCCAAGCTTTGGCTTCGGGAAGGAACAGGAAGCCCATCTCGCCAAAGCGTGCCGCGGATTCCGGGGAATGGAGGTACTTCAGGAACTCTCGTGCCGTCCCCGGGCGAGAGGCCGACCGGAGCACCGCCACTGGATAGCGAATGGGCCGATGCGTATCCTCAGGGAAGACGAAGACCACCTCCAAGCTTGGCGCAATCGCCGCGTCCGAGGCGTAGACGATACCTACGTCGGCCTCCCCGCCGGAGACGTAAGCCAGCGCCGCCCGGACGTCCAGCGCAGGGATGAGCTTCGGCTCCAGTGCTCTCCAAAGCCCCAGCGACTGCAGGGCCTCCTTCCCGTAGACGCCCGCCGGGACGGCCTCCGGTTGAGCGATCGCGATTCGTTGGACTCCGTCGCTGGTCAGCTCCGCCGGTCGCAAGCCTTTGGGGAAGCGTCCCTTTTGAGCGACCAGCACCAGCCGGTTCCCCAGCAGATCCGTCCGGGTCTCGGTGAGGACTAGACCCTCCCGCTGCAGGAGGTCCATATACCGCTCATCCGCCGCAAAGAAGAGGTCCGCTCGCGCCCCCCTCCGGATCTGATCGGCAAGCAGGTTAGTCCCCCCGAAGTTGAAGACGACGCGAACGCCGGTCCGCTCAGCGTAGCGTTCTCCGAGTGCGCTCAGGGCGTCCGTGAGACTCGCCGCCGCAAAGACGACGATCTCCTCAGTCCCGGGCTCTCTCAGGCAGCCGCCGTTCATTCCTCCCAGCAGCCCTAACAGCAAAAAAACGGCCCGAAATCGACGGAGCCTCAATCGGTTCACAGCATAACCTCGCTCATGGAAAGGTAGAGCAGGTCCGTTCGTTTTGGGATTGTTGAAATACCATCGGTATAATAATTCAAGAGGATCCTGGGGAGCCTTTGAAGTGGACCGGATCACGCAGAAACAAAGATGGGCCCTCCTTTGGGCAGCGCTGTTGCTGTCCTGGCCCTTTCTCTGCCTGAGTGATGGCCACGCGCTTCCGGGGCCCCACGTTCACGCAGAGGCGGAGGGGGCTCACCCTCACGCCCATCCCCACTCCGACACCGGCTCCCATCAGCAAGAAGACTGTTGCTGGGACGAGCTGAGCACCGTAGAGCGGCCCTCCACGCCGGTGCTGAGGACGCCGACGCCCTCGCTGTCTGCCGCATTGGCGGCGGAGCCGGTCGTGCCTCTTCCTCCCGCTGACGAACGCCCTTTCGTTGAGAATCTCTCTTGGCCTATTCCCGACCCACCCTCCTGCCTCCAACGGGCGGCTCGTGCCCCTCCGGGGATCGCCTGAACCTCGATGTTTGGCCTTTGAAGACCGAGAGAACCTGTTTGTTTATCCAGCAGAGGAGGCAACGGCAATGCGTGTCAGCCCTGTGCTCGTTGGATGGTTTGTGCTTAGCGGCGCTTTTAGCATTCCGATCGGGGTTCTCACCGGCTGTGGAGAGGAGGAGAGCGCTCCGGAGGAGTCCGGCGCCAGGATTCGAGACATCCAGATTCGCGTGGGACGGAACCGAGGCAACCGTACTCTGGAAGACCGACCAACCGACCACCGGCGAGGTGCGCTACTGGCCGGAGGACGATCCCTCTCAGACGCAGGCGGCCCCGTCCCCGGATCAGGGAACGGAACATCGGGCGACGTTGAGCGGCTTGCTCCCGGAGACCGCCTACGCTTATGAGATCGCAGCAACCACGCTCCGGGGCGAGACGACCACCAGTCGAGGAACCTTTGCCAGCGGTTCTCCCGGCGACTCGACGCCCAGGCTGCTGGACTCCCAAGCGGAGCCGTCCGAAACCACGCTGGGCCTCTCGCTGATCTTCAACGAGACGGTCACCGTTCTCGTTCAGTACGGAACCGATCCGGAGCGATTGGTAAGGACAGCGCGGAGCGACGACCCGGATACCCGTCACACGCTGTTACTCTCCGAGCTGAGCCCGGACACCGAATACTTCTGGCGAGCCATCGCCACCGACCTGGACGGCAACCGGCTGGAAGGGAAGGTCCAGCAAGCCAAGACGGAGCCTGCCGGAGGCGGTGGACCTGGAGAACGGGAGATTCGCATAACCGCACGGCAATGGAACTACGCGCCGGGGACGATCCGCGTTCCGGCGGGAGCACCTACTACCGTTCGACTCCGGCTGACGACCGCCGATGTTGCGCACGGATTCGGTCTGCCGGAGTTCGGCCTCAACGCAAATATCAAACCCAGGGAGAGAAACGGTCGTCGAGTTTGAAGCGGATCGTCCGGGGGAGTATACGTTCTTCTGCACGGTGCCCTGTGGCGCCGGCCATGCGAACATGAAGGGCACCCTGATCGTCGAGTAGAAAGGGAGCACTCCGATGAATTTGAACGCAGCCCACGTTCACCTGCTGGTGAACCACTTTCCGATTCTGGGGGCAATGTTTGGCTTTGGGTTGTGGGTGATTGCCCTCTGGTGGCGGAATCTGGCCGTTCGCCAGATCGCGTTGGGGGTTTTTGTGCTGACCGCGCTGGCGGCGATCGTCGCTTATTTCAGCGGCGAGGCGGCCCATGAGGTGGTACACGGCATCCCGGGCGTCCCTGCGGAGCCGATCGAGCTCCACGAGGAGGCTGCAGGCTACACCACCATCGTCGCTGTGATCCTCGGCATTCTGGGGGCGCTAGGCCTTGCGGATAGCCTAACGGTGAAACGAGTCCGACCTGCGATCTGGTGGGCTAACGGCGTCGTTGGGCTGATCGTCGTTCTAATGATGATCTGGACAGGCAACCGAGGGGGACAGATCCGTCACGAGGAGATTCGCCCCGGATGGGTCCCGAGCGAAGAGGTCGCTCACACCCACGACGGGGAGGAACCTCACAGCCACGACGAGGAGGAGCCTCACGCAGAGCTTGGGTCGGAGTCGGAGGCTGAGCACGTCGAGGGCGAAACTTCAGAGTCGAGTCCGACCCCCCTCGACCGAGGGGGAGGCTTCGACCCAAGAGGGCGAAAGCGGACCATACCCATCCGCCCGGCACTCCGCCGCACGAGCACTAACCGCGCGTGGGCTATTCTTTGGACGAGAGAAAAGGAGGTCGACCCCCCTTTTCTCTCGTCGGTTCGTCCTTTTGGGAGCAGGAAGATGAGCAAACGTTTGAGCCGACGGGATTTCTTTGGGCTGCTAGGATTAGGCGCGGTCGGCAGCGGAGCGGGGACTGGTCCTCGCACAGACCAAGCGGCGTGGCCGTCCGGAGTTGGGGGCAGGAGTCGCCCAAAAAACGCTCCCCGATTCGTCCTCCGACTCGGAGCGGTGGAGTTCGGGAGATTGAGCTGGTCGCCGAGCCGATACAAGTGGACGTGGGCGGAAGACTCTATTCGACGTGGGGGTATAACGGCTCCTTTCCGGGTCCGGAGATTCGAGTTCAGGAAGGGGACCTGCTACGAGTGTGGGTGAGAAACCGTCTTCCGGCGCCGACCACCGTTCACTGGCACGGGCTGCCGGTTCCCAACCCGATGGACGGGGTTCCCGGTTTGACGCAGGACCCGATCCCTCCGGGAGGGGAGTTTGTTTACGAGTTTCTCGCCGCTCCGGCGGGGAGCTACCTTTACCATTCCCACATGGCGTTGCAGCTAGAACGGGGACTGCTCGGGGGCGCTGATCGTCGAGGAGCGCACCCCACACGTGAGCTACGATCGGGACTATACGCTCATCTTGGACGACCTGCTGTTGAGTGAGCCGGCGCCGCTGCGCGGCGTCGGAATGGGCCGGGGGATGGGAATGATGGGCGGAATGATGGGCGGGCGTTCAGGTCCCGGCCTATGACGGGCTGTTGATCAACGGACGCCTGCCGACCGATCCGCCGGAATTTCTCGTTCGGGAGGGGGGAGCGGGTGCGGCTTCGGTTTTGTAACCCTTCCGGCGCAACGGCCTTCCGGGTAACCGTCGAAGGCCACCGGATGGAGGTCACCCACGCGGACGGCCGTCCGGTGGAACCGGTTCCGGTGGATCAACTCACCATCGGCATGGGTGAGCGGTACGATGTGGTCGTCCTCGCGGACCGTCCTGGGGCTCTGGCGGATCGCCGCCGCTCCGGTGGAGTATCGTGCGGAGGCGGCCGTCGGTGTGTTGCGATACGTTGGGACCGTGGGAAGGAGGTTCTCCACCAGCTCTCGAGAGCTGTGGGGCGGACGGGCGCTTCGCCTGACCGACCTGTACGGACTGGAGACCGCCCCGCTGGGGCCACCGGACCGGACGCTAACGCTCGCCCTCTCCGGAGGTCCAAAACGGTCTGTGGACGATCAACGGCCAGGCTTACCCCCAACGCGGAGATCCTTTCCATCGTCCAGGGAGAGGTCGTCCGCGTGGTGCTGGTGAACCACAGTATGATGCTCCACCCGATGCACCTCCACGGCCACTTCTTCCGCACAGGGGACGTCCTCAAGGACACGCTCATCGTTCCGGCGCACATGGGTCGAGCGGAGTTTGTGTTCCTAGCGGACAACCCGGGGCGCTGGTTCTTCCACTGTCACATCGCCTATCACCTTGAGGCCGGCATGGCTCGAGAGATCCGGTACATCGGCTGAGCGCCTGGAGCGAACATCCTAGCTGACTTCGGCCGTGAAAGCGATTATCCTACCGAACGGAATTGCGTTCGGTGTGGACCCACGAGGAGTGCAACCATGGCCGAAGAACAGCTTCGCATCCTAGCGTTTGGAGCTCATCCGGACGACTGTGACATTAAGGTAGGGGGGGTGTGCGATTCTTTGGGCCCGGCGGGGGCACCGGGTGCGTTTTGTCTCGGTGACCAACGGCGACGCTGGTCACCACAAGATGGGCGGTGGCCCGCCTGGCGCGACGCCGTGCTGAAGAGGCCAAACGGGCCGGCGAGGTGGCCGGAATCGAATACCTCTGCCTGGACCATCACGACGGCGAGCTGATGCCCACCCCTGGAAGCGAGAGAAAGAGCTGATCCGCCTGATCCGGCAGTTCCGCCCCGACCTGATCCTGACCCACCGACCCAACGACTACCATCCCGATCACCGTTACACCTCGATCCTGGTGCAGGATTCCGCCTACATGGTGACCGTTCCGAATATCTGTCCGGACACGCCCCATCTGGAGCGGAAACCCGGTGATCCTATATATGAGCGATCACTTTCAGAAGCCTGCTCCGTTCCGTCCCGACGTGGTGGTGGGCCATCGACGAGGTAATCGAACAGAAGCTGGACATGCTGCACTGTCACGAGAGCCAGGTCTACGAGTGGTTACCGTATAACGGCGGCTATCTGGACGAGGTGCCGTTCGACCCGCAAGAGCGGCGGGAGTGGCTGCCGCAGTCGGTGGCTTGGCCGCTCCAATGCGGAGCGGGTGGCGGGAGCAACTGATCGCCCGGTACGGCGAGAGTCGGGGAGCCGCTGTGCGGTTTGCGGAAGCCTTCGAAGCCTGCGAGTACGGCGCGCCATTGACTCCCCAGCAGGTGGAACGACTGTTTCCGTTCTGACGCCGATCCCTCTTTGGCAGAACGGTTGCCCGGATCGGGTTGGTCTGGTATAACCAGACCGGGGAGCAAGGAAGCGATTGCAAAGGAGATGGGTCTGGCTGGTGGTTATCGCGTGGGCCTTCGTCGCGAAGGCACAGGAGCCGCCAGAGCTGGTCGTCCCTCGACTGGCGGAGGGAACTGCAGCTCCTACGATTGATGGGGAGCTGAACGATCCGGCCTGGGCATCGGCGGCTTGGGTTTCGCTCCGCGACGCGAAGACGGGGGCCGTTCCGCGCCGACCGACCGAGGTGGGCATCTTCTACACACTGGACGCGCTTTATCTGGCCTATCGCTGCACCGATGAGGTCAAGCCGAACGCTCGCCTGACCGTTCGGGACGCCAACCTCTGGGAGGAGGAGGTCGTCGAACTATTCCTCGACCCGGACGGTAACCCGCGAACCTACTACGAACTGGAATGGAACCCGTTGAACACCCTCTTTGACGCTTACTTAATCAACAGCGGCAAACGGCGCTGGCTCCTTCGAGACCTCAGTTTAGAGGGCCTGGAACATCAGGTTGCCTGGAACGACTCCGGCTGGACGGTAGAGGTGCGTCTTCCAATCGAGGACCTGGGGGAGGCCCCTGTCTGGCCGCCGACGCCGGAGACCGTCTGGCGGGGGAACTTCTACCGAATTGAGCGCTCCGACGATCCCATACAGCCGGAGATGACCTCCTGGAGCGTCATCGGGCGGTACGACTTTCACGAAACGCAGGCCTTTGGCCGCATCCGCTTTGCGACTACACCCTAAGACGGCAACGGAGAGGAGAGCACATCCAATGGCTCGGCGATGGACTGTAGGGCTGACGATCGCAGGACTGCTGCTGATCACTCTCGACCTTGGGGCGCACGTGGGGAACCATCCTTCGGTGCACGACACGGTGGCAGGGATCATCCAGCGTGTGGTGGAGCTTCCCCGTCAGGCGCGGGAGCGGCTGACCCCACGCTCCGTCTGGGAGACGCTCCTGACCGAAGAGGAGCGTCACATCCTGAGCACCGAGCACATCTCCTTTCGGGTGAACGTGCCGGTCACACTTTATGTGCTTCGGGATCAAGACCTTAAAGAGGAGCCGTTCTGGCTGACGGGTGGCGAGTTTGAGAAGACCGATTGGACCGCCGTTGTCGACGGCGACGACTTCGACATCTGGAAGCGGGACTACCCGGCCGGATGGATCGGCCTGGGCGTCAACGCAATTGGCGACGAGGAAGAGCATTACCTTGTGGTCGTCGTCCCTCAGGAGCCGGGGGCGAATCTGGAGATCAGCGATCTTTATCCGGGATATCTGGACGTGACCGAGGCCAAGCCGGGGGCTTCGGCCTACGTCGACGACGAGGACGAGAAGGTTGAACGCCTTCCTGAAGCGCTGATCGGTCAGCGGATGATCCGAACGGCGGAGCAGTTGGAGGACGACGCGAACCTGTGGCGGATTCGCGTTACCAACTATCCGGCGAGCCGGGAGCCGGATCAGATTGTGCTGACATGGAGCGAGGACCCGCGGACGACCCAGACGATTCAGTGGCGGACCAGCACCGCTGTGACGCGCGGTGTCGTCCAGTACCAGAAGAAGGCGGCGTTTTTGACCTTTCAACCGCAGCCGCCCCAAACGGTCGAGGCCAAACGGGAGGTCTTGGAGACGCCCAACATCGCCAACGATCCGGTCTGCCACCGCTTTACGGCGACGCTGCGGAACCTGGAGCCGGGCACGACCTATGTCTATACGGTCGGGGATGGGACGCCGGAGGGGACCAGCCCGCTGATGGAGTTCACCACCGCGCCCGACGAGGTGCGTCCCTTCTCTTTTATCTACATGGGCGACGCTCAAAACGGCCTGGACCGCTGGGGATCGTTGATCCACACCGCCTTTCGCTTGCGTCCTGATGCGGCCTTTTACCTGATGGCCGGGGACCTGGTCAATCGGGGGAACGATCGGGACGACTGGGATTCGTTCTTCTACAACGCCGGGGACATCTTCGCTCAGCGACCGTTGGTTCCGGTCATCGGCAATCACGAGTGCCAGGGCGGACACCCGACGCTGTATCTAAAGCTCTTCGACCTGCCCGACAACGCGCCGGAGACGGTCGAGACGGAGCGGGTCTACGCCTTCCGGTACAGTAACGCTCTGTTCATCGTTCTTGATTCGAACCTCTCGCCGACGGCACAGGTGGAATGGTTGGACCGGACCCTTCAGGAACACGCTGATGCGACCTGGAAGTTCGTTTCGTACCACCATCCGGCCTATTCGTCCCATCCGCGCCGGGACAACACCGATCTCCGGGCGGCGTGGGTACCGATCTTCGACAAGCATCATGTGGACGTGGTGCTCCAAGGGCATGATCACGCCTATCTGCGCACCTATCCGATGAGGAACAACGAGGTGGTCTCCAGCCCCTCAGAGGGAACCATCTATGTGGTTTCCGTCTCTGGAACCAAGATGTACGACCAGGCGGATCGGTACTATAAGGAGGTGGGCTTCACCAACGTCTCGACCTATCAGGTGCTGGACATCCAGCTCTCAAACGATCGGCTACACTACCGGGCGTACGATCTCAACGGAAACCTTCGGGATGAGTTTGAGATCGTGAAGTCCCAGTAGGTAGGCTTAAGAGACACTTTCTTCGAAGGAGGGGTTCATGAGCCGGGCGTTGGCAATCCTGATTGCGCTGTTGCTCCTGTATCTTTGCGTTGTGGAGACCGTCCAGACGGTGGTGCTGGTCAAAGGGATCGAGTTCGCTCGCCAGGAGCTTCAGCGGCGCGAGTGAGCATTTGATTGCCAAGCGCCTGACCGGAACAGGAACAAAAAGCAAGGGAAAAGGGAGACGCGGGAGTTTCGGGCGGAGACTCCTACGCGAGCAGTTTTATAGAACTGGGCGGACATGCTGATCAAAGGGTACTACCTGGAGCCTTACGCGAAGCTCTATCGGGCGAACCTCTCCGGGACGGATATCTCCAATCTGAACCTGGGGGGCGTCCACCTGGTTGAGGCGAAGCTGATCGGGACTAAGGCACGCGCGGTGAACTTCGCCGGCGCCGAACTGCAGCGGGCGCAACTGGTCACAGCCGATCTCAACGGCTCAAACCTGGCCGGGGCCCATCTTGAGGGGGCCAACCTTCAAAGGGCTAACCTTTCCCGGTGCAACCTGAGTCGGGCCGACCTGTCCGGGGCGATCTTAGACGAGGCCCTGCTCCAGGGAGTAGTTGCTCGAGAGGCGAACCTTCAAGGGGCCAGCCTTCGGGGGGCCGATCTGCGCTTTGCCAGCTTTGTAGGGGCCGACCTTCGGGGGGCGGTTCTTCTGCGGATTCGGCACGAAGGAACGCGCTTCCTTGAGGCGCGGTACGATGCCAACACTCAGTTTCCCGAGGATTTCGATCCCCAAGAGGAGGGGATGGTTTTCGTGGAGTGATCCCGTTGGTCGTCGGCGGCGGGCGCGCTGGACGGCCCTGGTGGGGAGCGGAGTTGGCGCGCTCTCTGGCGGGATCATCTTTGGCCTCTGGGGCGGACTGCTTTGGCTTTTTTTGGGCGGAGCAGCCGGATACGGGATCGGCTACACCGGTCCCGATCTCGCTGGAGCGCTTAGCTTTACCACCGGCCTGTTGGTGGGAGGATTGATCGGGGGAAATCTATTTCCCGCCTGGGTCGGTTGGGACGACCCCTTTGCCCGTTGGTGGGGAAGTGCGCTAGTGGGTTTGTTCACCGGGGCGCTCGTGGGGACCTTGTTACGCGTTTTCGGTCCTTGGAAGGGCATTTCCCGACGAGTTTTTCGTTGAGGTATGGCCCCATCGGGCCACCATCCGACACACCGCCCGATAGGTTGTTTCGACGCTCAACTGCCGAGGGTGAGGGCTGCAGAGCACTTCTGTGCGCTGCCCCAGGGGACGCCAGCGGCGTTCGTCCGAGCCGGAGCGAAAGAAAAGTCCCAATGTTGGGGCTCCGACCAAGGCGGCCAAGTGCATCGGTCCGGAGTCCACGCCGACAAAGCACCGGCAACGCTCCAGGAGGGCCGCGGTGAGGGGAAGCGGCGTCTTTCCGCTGAGATCGGCAAGCGGCACCCGGCAGTAGGAGCGGATTTCGGCGTTGAGCTTCTCATCGGCTCTAGAGCCGAGCAGGAGCACCGCGTAGCCGTCAGCGGCTAACAGCTCTGCCAGGTGGGCCCAGCGCGCGGCCAGCCAGCGCTTTTTGAGGTTGGGCGTCCCCGCGTGCAGCGCGATCAACCGACAGGGGGAGAGCCCCAATCGCTGGAGGAGCTCTTCGGCTTCCTCCCTGGCGTCGGGCGGAATCGGATAGATGGGGGCTACCCGTTCCAGCTTAAGGCCGCCGTACTCCAGCGCGGCAAAGACGCGATCCAGCTCATGGGCGTCTGCCGGCAGACGGGCCCGGCGACGGGCCATCTCCACCCGGAGGGCGGAGACGTCCAGGTAGCCCGGATGGACGGCCAGGGCGAGCGTCGTCCAGCTTCCGCGCAGAACGAGGATCAGATCGTACCGGCCGCGCAGCGCTCGCAGCGACTTCCACGCCCGCCAGCCCCGATCGGGGACCGCTCCCGACCAAGTGGCATAGTGGCGAGGGTTCAGCTGCATCAAGTACCGGAGGAAGGGCAGCGTTTCGAACGCGGGACGGTTCCAGCGAGCACAGAGCACGTCAATGGCGGCATCCGGATAGCGGTAACGAAGGCTCTGCAGCACAGCGGTTGCCAACAGTCCATCGCCCAAGTGATCCAGCTTGACGACGAGGACCTGGCGGGGATGAGCGATCGCCTCTGGCCGTGGACGCCGCACCCTCCACGCCGCCCAAGAACAGAGGACCAGCGCAGTGTTTTTTGCCTCCCAGCCGGCCCTTTGGACGGATTCCAGCACGTGAATCATGGCCTCTTGTGGCTCTTCTCGCCGGAGGGCTCCTCCTCGCCCGTCTCGGACGCCTCCACCCGGATCATCGCGAACCGATCGGGGTTGAAGCCCTCCGGAAACCGCGTGGTGCTGTCGTACCGGGCTCGGTAGAAGTTCGCCCGATGGAGATTAGCGCGCAGGAAGCTGCATCCCCGCAGATCGGCCCGTTGAAGGTCGGCACCAAAGAGGTTCGCGCCCTCAAAGTTGCAATCCCGCAGGTCAAGGTCCCAGAGCCCCGCCCCCCACAACTCCGCGCCGCGGAGGTCCAACCCACGGAGGTCTACCCGCTCCAGCTCGGCCCGCATATCGTAGGCGATCCACTCCAGCACCTGCTGAAGGTCGGCTCTGGGCTTGGACTCTGACTCGGAAAGCTGCTCGGGACGAGAAGAGGCCGGATCGAACTCCATCGCTTGCGCTCCTCCTGCCTCGGTGAAAACGGACGGTTCCATTCAGAAAGATAAGGAACCGCACCCGAGCGTGCAAGGGGAGGAGCTCTCCGCGCGCATCGCTTGCTTGTTGTCCCAGGGAGGTGTACCGTAAAAGACACAGAACCGGTGCTCGTTGAAGTCCGATTTCCCCATCCTTTACGGCGCCGGAGACGGCACACTAAGACCGGAGCGTTGATCCCTCAAGCGGTCGAAGCTCAGAGAAGGGAAGACAGGTGCTCCGATCGCCCGAACGCGTCCTGGTGGTTTGTCCAGAAGAGTCGCTTCGCCTGCAGCTTCAGAGGGTCTGCCGAGGAGCCTGGGGCGCCAACGTTGCCGTCGAAGCGGTCTCCCGCGCAGACGGAGCGAGTGAACGATTGGACAAATCCCATTACGACTTGGTAGTGGTCGTGGACGCGCTGGAGGAGGGCACCGGCCGCGAGTGGATCCACTCCATCCAGGGACGCTGGCCGCAGACGGCGTTCGTCCTGCTGCTTCCCGACGAGGATCCAACGCGTGTGGAGGATGCGCTGCTCTCCGGTGCCGACGATTACCTTCCGCTGAGCGAGCTCTCCCCAACTGCGCTTCGACGAGCCGCCTATCACGCCTTGGTCCACCACCGGGAGCGATCTCTCCGCCGCTCTCAGCAACGTCAGCTCTACCGGTTCATTCGGAACAACGCGGACGGGATTCTCATCCTGAACCGGAACGGGCGGGTCCTGTTTGCCAACCCGGCGGCGGAGCGCCTGCTAGGGAGGACAAAGCAAGAGCTCCTGATCGAGCCGTTTGGAAAGCCGCTGGCCGAAAGAGAAGGCGAAGAGTGGGAGATTCTCCACCAAGACGGAACGCGAACGATCGTTTCGGCTCGTGCCACCCCGATCGAATGGGAGGGGGAATCGCTAACGCTGGTCTCTCTCCGTGAAGTCACCCCGTTAATCCGCGCCCAGGAGGAGCTTCGCCGACGAAACGAGGAGCTCCGCCGGGTGCTGCGCTCTGCCCGCTGTCTGTTGTTCACCGCTGAAGTTTGGGAGGAGAGCGGCGGGCTCGCCTGGGAGCTGAACCCTGTGGACGAAGAAGCGGCACAAAACTTCCTCTCGCTGGAGCTGCTTCCCGGCGAATCCTACCACGAGGCGTGGTACCGAGCCCGCCATCCGATAGACCGCGCCCGCATCGACACCCAACTGACGCCGGAATTTCTGCGGAACCATTCCCATTATCAGTATGAGTTCCGGACGATCGATCGATTTGGGAACGTTCACTGGCTGCGAGAGGACGTCAGCGTCGAGCCGATCGGAGAGGATCGCTGGCGCGTCACCGGCGTCTGTACCGACATCACCGACCTCAAGGAGGCCGACGAGCAGCTCCGACGGAGCGAGGAGCGCTTCCGACAGATTCTAAGCGCACTGCCGGATATGATCTTTCAGGTGGACGCTGAAGGGCGAGTGGTGGACTTTATCCCCGGCGAGACGAAGCCGCTGGTGCCGCCCGAGGAGTTTCTCGGACAAACTGTAGAGTACCTGATCCCGCCGGAGGTGTTGGCGCTCATGGAACGCGCGACACGGGACGCCGCCCAAACGGGTCAGACTCAGACTATTGAATATCCGCTGGACTACCCGGAGGGGGAGCGGTGGTTTGAGGCGCGCTACGTCCCCGACGCCCGCGGAGGCGTCTACGCGATCGTTCGAGACATCACCCAACGCCGTCGGATTGAGGAGCAGCTCCGCACCGAGCGGGACCGCACCCAGCTTTATCTGAACCTGGTCGGCTCGATCGTGGTCGCCCTCGACCCGCTGGGACGAGTCACGATGATCAACCGGAAGGGCCTGGAGGTCCTTGGTTGGGAGGAGTCCCAGGTCCTGGGAAAGGTCTGGTTCGACTACTTTCTCTCCGAGTCTCATCGGGAGCCGATCCGGCGGGCGTACCGGGCGCTGATCGAAGGGCGACCCAGTACATTAGGAGAGGTCTACGATTGTCCGCTGATCACCCGGGACGGCACCGAACGCTTTGTGCGCTGGCATCATGCGATCCTGTACGACGCAGAGGGGAATCCCTCGGGACTGCTGATCTCCGGCGAAGACATCACCGAGCTGCGCCAACGGGAGCTAGCCCTCCAAGAGACCCAGAACCGACTTCGCTCCTATCAAGCCGAGCTGGAACAACGGGTCGAGGAGCGCACCCGGGAGCTGCAGGCGGCCAAGGAGGAGGCCGAGCGGGCCAGTCGCGCCAAGTCCGAGTTCCTCTCTCGGATGAGCCACGAGCTGCGCACCCCTCTCAATGTCATCCTGGGGTTTGCTCAACTGATGGAACTGGATGTCGAGCCGGGGAGCGCCGCCGAGGAGAACCTTCAGCAGATCCTTCAAGCGGGGCGCCACCTGCTGCAATTGATTGAAGAGGTGCTCGACCTCTCCCGAATTGAGGCCGGACGGCTGGACCTGAGCCCTGAAGATCTCCCCCTCTCCGAAGTGGTCAGCGAAGTGATCGATCTGCTTCGTCCTCTGGCCCATCAGCGGATGATCACCATCAACAGCTATGTGGGGCATCTGCCCTACTACGTCCGCGCGGACCGGCGACGGCTCCGGCAGGTGGTGATGAACCTCCTCTCCAACGCGATTAAGTACAACCGCGATGCAGGCGTGGTAACGATCACGGCCAGCGTGCGGCCAGAGGGCCAGCGGATCCGGCTGAGCGTCGCCGACACCGGTCCGGGCATCCCCGAGGACCAGCAGGGACGACTCTTTGAGCCCTTCGAACGGCTGGGAGCCGAGGAGAGCGGAATCGAAGGGACCGGTATCGGGCTGGTCACCTCAAAGCAGCTGATCGAGGCGATGGGCGGGGCGATCGGGTTCTCCAGTCAACCGGGACAGGGGTCCACCTTCTGGATCGACATCCCTCTCTCCGAAGAGCAGCCCCAAGACGAGGAGAGCACCGAAGTCCGAGAGATGCTCGAGCCAACCTACACGATCCTCTATATCGAGGACAACGCCGCCAACATTCGCCTGGTCGAGCGGATCCTTGAGGAGCGCCCCGATATCCGGCTGCTGAGCGCTCCTTCGGCGATGGTCGGCATTGAACTGGCTCAGGAACACCAGCCCGATCTGATCCTTTTGGACTTGAACCTTCCGGGCATGAACGGGTTTGAAGCATATGAACGGCTCAAGAAGGACGAGCGCACGGAGAGCATCCCGGTGGTCGCCGTCACGGCCCGCGCGATGCCCGAGGACGTGCGCCAGGGAGAGCAGATCGGGTTTGTGCGGTACCTGACGAAACCGATCGGAGTGCGGGCCTTCTTGGAACTCCTCAGAGAGCTGCTCCCTCAAAGACCGCGGCAGGAAACAGGCAGGTAGATGATCGCAGAGACAGACCTGAGAAACGCAAAGATCCTGATCGTGGACGACGAGCCGCCTAACGTGCTCCTCTTGGAGCGACTGCTGGAGCGCGAAGGGTACCGTCAGATAGCCTCCACCACCGACCCCACCCGAACGATCGAGCTGTACCAGGAGTTCCAACCGGACTTGATCCTTTTGGACCTGTTGATGCCTGAGATGGACGGCTTCACCGTCATGGAGCGGCTTGGGGAGCTGGTCGAACCGGAGGACTACCTGCCGATTTTGGTGCTGACCGCCGACCAACGCCGAGAGACGCGCATCCGGGCCCTGCAGTCGGGGGCGAAGGATTTTTTGACCAAACCCTTCGATCGCGATGAGGTGGTCCACCGGATTCAAAACATCTTAGAGGTACGATTTTATTACAAACGGGCCGTCGGCCACGAACGGAGACTCCGAGCGCTCCTGAACGCAACCACTGAAGCGGTCGGGATGCTCGATCCGAGGGGACGGCTGGAGTACGCTAACCGGGAGTTTCTCCGATTGTTCCAGCTCCTCCCGAACGCAGAAGGCCTCTCTGCTCAGGCACTCCAGGAGGCCGTCCGGGGGCGATTTCCTCAGTTGGCCGATCGGCTGATCGAAACGGTCTTCAAGCGGGCCGACGAAACCCATGAGGTCGTCTTAGAGACCGGCGAAGAGGAGCTTCCCCTCCTTTACAGCTACGCAGCGCCGGTCCGCGATCCGGAGGGAAATCCGATCGGACGCCTCTGGGTGCTTCGAGACGCGGGCAAAGAGCTCCGGCTTCAGCTTTTGCGCGATGAGGTGATCGACCTCCGGGCGCGCCAGAGCCAAGAGCTCGCGTTTGAAAACATCATCGGCACCAGCAAGAAGATGCGTGAGGTGTTCGTCCAGGTTCGCCGAGTGCTCGATAGCGACATTACCGTTCTGATTCAGGGGGAAAGCGGCACCGGCAAGGAGTTGGTCGCCCGCGCGATCCACTTCAACGGCGCCCGTCGAAACGGTCCCTTTGTGGCCGTCAACTGCGCGGCGATTCCGGAGAACCTGATCGAGAGCGAGCTATTCGGTCACGAGAAGGGGGCCTTTACCGGGGCCATCGCCCGACGGATTGGTAAGTTCGAACAGGCTAACGGCGGCACGATCCTGTTAGACGAGATCGGCGAAATGCCGATGTTGCTTCAGAGCAAACTGCTCCGCGTCCTCCAAGAGCGCGAGATCGAACGGGTCGGCGGCACTCGGCCGATTCCCGTGGACGTGCGGGTAATCGCAGCGACCAATCGAGACTTGAGCGAAGAGGTCCGCGCGGGGCGATTCCGGGAGGACCTGTATTACCGAATCGCTCAGTTTCCGATCGTCATTCCCCCCTTACGGGAGCGAAGGGAGGACATCCCGCTGTTGGTGGAACATTTCCTGAAAAAAGCCTGCGAGCAGGAGCGGCGCGCCGTTCACAAGGTATCCGACGAGGCGATGGCAGCAATGATGCGCTATCCCTGGCCGGGGAACGTTCGAGAGCTGGAAAACGCCATCCAGCGGGCTGTGATCATGGAGACGAGCAACGTCCTTCAGCTGAGCAGCCTCCCGCCGGAGATTCAGCTCTCCTCGCCGCTCCGAAGCCCGGAGGTCTCCGAGGAGGACGGGGAGGGGTTCATCACCCTGGAGGAGGCCGAGCGCCGAGCGCTGATCCGCGCTCTCCGAGCGATGGACTACGACGTCTCTCGATGCGCCGAAGCGCTGGGGATCGATCGCTCAACGCTCTACCGCAAGATCCGCCGCCACGAAATCGAGCTTCCTCGCTGACCGGACCGCGCGGACCCAGCGTTGGCCACGCTCCAAAGAACCGTTCTTAGAGAGCCTGCCTGGAGGAGGACGCGTCTCCGTCGGTTCTCCCTTGCTCGCGGAGGCCGTCTGTCGTATCAACGAACGAGACCCTCAAGGGGAGAGAAGCGGTGAATAAGCGTTTCCGAGCGGCGATCGTCGGCTGCGGCCGAATGGGCGGCTTCATCGACGACGAGATGGTTGGAAGGCCATACTTTACGCCCCCGTACTGTCACGCTGGGGCCTACCGGGCGGTCCCTGAAGTGGAGCTAGTCGCAGCGGCCGATATCGTTCCCGAGAAGGCGCGGGCGCTCGCCGAGCGCTGGGAGGTGCCCCGTTGGTACACCGACTACCGAGAGATGATCCAACGGGAGCAACCGGAGATTCTCAGCATCACCACGCGACCGGACACCCACGCGGAGATTCTGCTGTTTGCCGCCGAACAGGGCGTCCGGGCCATCTACTGCGAGAAGCCGTTGTGCACCTCAATGGAGGAGGCCGACGCGATGCTCCGCGCCGTTCAGGAGCGAGGCATCGCCTTCAACTTGGGGGTCAACCGGCGTTTTCAGGAGGGCTATCGCCGAATGCGTCAGCTCATCCAAGAGGGGGCGATCGGAGAACTGCAGGTGGTCTCGGCCTACTCCAGCGGATCGGCCTACTGGACCCACAGCCACACGGTGGACCTGCTGCTTTTTCTGGCCGGAGACCCAACGGTTCAAGCCGCTTGGGGCGAGCTGAACGCGGAGCCGTCCCAGTGGAGCGATCGGGAGGTTCGGACGGACCCTGGAGTGCGCTGGGCCCAGTTCGTTTTTGCCAACGGCGTTCGAGGGCAGATGGTCTCAACCTCCGGCTACGAGTTTGAAGCGCACGGCAGCCGGGGGAAGCTCCGCGCCTATGGCAACGGAGCGCAATTCTCCTGGATCGTCTACGATCGGCAGGGCGTTCCGGAGGAGCGAGCCTTTCCGGCGTTTCGACGCACCAGCGGAGCGGTGGAGTGCGTCCGAAACCTGATCGCAGCGCTCCAGCTCGGCGAGGCGACCTGGGCGCCGATCGAGAGCTCCCATCGCGGTCAAGAGATGCTTCACGGCCTTCTGGAGTCCCATCGTCGAGAGGGCGCGCGGGTAGCGTTCCCGCTCAAGGACCGAGGCTTCCGAGTTTCTGCCTGGTGAACAGGGACGGACCAAGGGGGAAGGAGCGACGCTGTGCGAATTGGTGTCCCTCGTGAGATCAAAGCGGATGAGTACCGCGTCGCGATGCTGCCGGTCGGCGTTGAGGTGCTCACGCGGGACGGTCACATCGTTCTAGTGGAGAGCGGGGCAGGCCTGGGCAGTGGCATCAGCGATGAGGAGTACGCCCAGGCTGGAGCAAGGATCGTCTCGACTCCAGAAGAGGCCTACGGAGCCGATCTCATCGTCAAGGTCAAGGAGCCGCAGCCGTCGGAGTACCGGTTCCTCCACGAGGGGCAGGTGCTGTTTACCTACTTTCACTTTGCCGCCAACGAGGAGTTGACGGAGGAGATGCGGCGGCGAGGCGTCGTCTGCGTTGCTTACGAGACGATCCAGACGGAGGACGGAACGCTTCCCCTGCTGACCCCGATGAGCGAGGTAGCCGGGCGCATGGCTATCCAGGAGGGGGCCAAATACCTGGAGCGGCCAATGATGGGGCGGGGAATCCTCCTGAGCGGGCTGCCCGGCGTTGCTCCGGCCGATGTGGTGATCGTCGGCGGTGGCGTGGTCGGCATGAACGCGGCCAAGATCGCGGCGGGCCTAGGGGCCAACGTCACGGTGATGGACATCAACGTAGATCGGATGCGTTACCTAAGCGACGTGCTCCCGCCCAACGTTACAACCCTCTTCTCGGACCTCCACAGCCTCCGGCGCATGGTTCCGCGCGCCGATCTGCTGATCGGGGCGGTGCTGATCCCCGGCGCCCGCACGCCCAAGCTGATTACCGCCGAGATGGTTCAGCAGATGAAGCCCGGCGCGGTGATTGTGGACGTGTCCATTGACCAGGGGGGTTGTGTCGAGACGATCCGGCCAACCACCCACCAGCAGCCGACCTTTATCGAATACGGAGTCGTCCATTACGGTGTCACGAACATGCCCGGAGCCGTCGGACGGACTTCTACCTACGCGCTCTGCAACGTAACGCTCCCTTATGTCCGACGGTTAGCTAACGAAGGGTGGCGACAGGCGATGCGGAAGGATCGAGCGCTGGCCCGGGGGCTAAACATCGCGTTTGGACGGATCGTTCACCCTGGCGTTGCGGAGGCCTACGGCGAGGAGCCGACTCCGCTGGAGGCGGTGCTCGGTTCCGGACCGGTGCCGGTGTGAGCGCGCCGCTCCTCAGGAAGCGAAACTGGAAGCTTCAGGAGAGCGTTCCTCTCCGGCGCGTGCATCCCTTGTGGCTTTGGGGGCGCTCAGTCGGTGACCGCCGAACAGCTCGTCCTACTCATCTTCTCGGTCACGTATCTCGGGATCGCTCTGGGCGGAGTTCCCGGCCTGGCACTGGACCGGACCGGAATTGCCTTGCTGGGGGCCATCGCTCTGGTCGCCGGAGGCCTGGTCTCCACGCCCGCAGCGATCGCCTCGGTGGACGCCTCGACGATCCTCCTCCTTTACGGGCTGATGGTGCTCTCTGCGCAGTTCCGCGTGGGAGGCTTTTACACTCGACTGGCACGGGGGATCGTCTCTCGGTTGCGCTCTCCAGAAGAGTTCCTCCTCTGGCTGATGGCCGCTTCAGCAGGGCTCTCGGCGCTGTTGGCCAACGATATTGTCTGTCTGGCCTTTGCGCCGGTGGTGACCGTCTCGGCGGCCCGAGCGGGTCTTAACCCCATCCCCTTTCTTTTAGCGCTGGCCATGTCTAGCAACATTGGTTCGGCGGCCACGATCATCGGGAACCCCCAGAACATGTTGATCGGCCAAGCCGGAGCGCTGAACTTCGGCCGGTTTTTGACCTGGTGCGCTCCGCCCTCGCTGATCTCCTTGGCGATCGCGTACGGACTCCTCCGCACCGCCTATCGGGGGCGTTGGCACCAGACCGGAATCCGCATAGACGAATCCGCCTACACGCTCCCGCCCTATAACCGCTGGCAGTCCGGGAAGGCCCTCTTTTTGACCGGCGTGTTGGTTTTTCTCTTTCTCTTCACGCGGGTTCCGCGTGAGGCGGCGGCCATCGCCGTTGCCGGCATTCTGCTCTGCAGCCGAAGGATCACCACTCGCACTCTTCTGGACCTGGTGGACTGGCACCTGATAACGCTGTTTGTCAGCCTCTTCATCGTCACCGGCTCGCTTTCGCTTTATGGGCTCCAGGATCGCGCCATGGAGGCGCTCCATCGGCGTGGCGTGGATCTCAACGATCCGATCGTTCTGGCGCCCACAACGCTGGTGCTCAGCAATCTGTTCAGCAACGTTCCGGCGGTGTTTCTCTTGTTGAAGAACCTGGACCTCTCCCATCCGGAGACGCTCTATCTACTGGCGCTGGTCAGCACCTACGCAGGAAACCTGATTCCTGTGGGAAGCATCGCCAACCTGATCACGATCGAGCAGGCCGGACGGCTGGGCGTTCGGATCGGCTTTCGCGAGTACGCGCGGTTGGGCGTACCGGTCTGTTTAGCGACCGTTGCGATCGCGGTGCTCTGGCACGGTCTGGTAAGACTGCTCTGAGCCGCCGGACCTTTCAACTTGAGGGAGAAGGAAGCCGACGCCGCATCTGCTGGAATTCCGGGCTGTCCCGCCTGGGGTTGGAGAGCGGAGGCAGTTTACGGCTCAGCTCGCGCGTCCGACGGATCCGCTCCGCCGTGCGCGGATGGGTCGAGAACAGCTCGAACGCTCGAGGGACATCCCCCGACTCTTGAAGCAACAGCTCGAAGAAGCGGGTGAGGCCCTCCGGATCGAAGCCGGCGCGATGGAGGGTTTGAACCCCCAGAGCGTCGGCCTCTAACTCCTCGTCCCGGCTGTACTTGAGCATCAGCCCTTGACCTCCCAGCGCGATCAGCGCTCCGAGGACTTCTTCGCTCCGAGAAGGGTTCTCCCCCCGAACCAGCTCGAGGAGCACGGCCAATCCCAGCTGACGGGTGAGCGCCTTGGCCCCATGACGAGCGGCAACGTGGCCGATCTCATGAGCCAAAACTCCTGCAAGCTCCGCCTCGTCGCGTGCAGCTCGCAACAGTCCAACGTTGACGTAGAGGAATCCGCCGGGAACCGCAAAGGCGTTCACCTCCTCCGAGTCCACAACGCGAACGCGGTACTCCAGATCGGTTCGGACGCTATGCTGGGCCAGTTGATCCACCACATCCTGGAGGTACTCGTTGATCGCCGGAGCGTCCAGGATTGGCATCTCCTTCTGAATCTTCTCGTCGAACTGGCGTCCTAGCTCCACCTCCTCTTCAGTGGTCAGCACGTTCACCGTTCGGAGCCAAGCACAACCGGACAGCGCACTCACCAACACCATCCAAATTAGCGCTCTTCCCTGACGCTCAAGAGACGGCATCTTCTCTTCCCCCTCAAGGAATTAGTAGGCCGATCTCCGCGGAAAGGCGGAGCTCGACCCCACCGCTGCCAGGCTCGTGATCCGGCTGGCGAACGTCCTCCAGGTAGGCCGTTATCCGCCCCGAAAGGGAACGGCGCTGGACGATCAGTCTCCAGAAGCCGCCCCGTCGGGTCTCCGCGGCTCCGGCCAGAAAATCGGAGTCCTCCTCGCCGCGAAAGCGATCCTGGAGGGTGGACTCCCCCTTACGTGTTTGGTGGAAGCCCCACTCGATCCGAAACGAAGGGTCCAACCACCAGGCCAACACGATCAACAACCGGTCCGCATCGTTGGCCAACGGATGCCCCAACGGCATCCCATAATGGGAGTACTGGTTTTCGGGAACGAGATGGGTATAGACGTATCGCCCGACACGAACGTACTCCACACGCACTTCCCCGCGTTCGCGCCATCCGGCGTGGTGAAACCCGATCAACCAGGCGAGCGCGTGGGGATCGTTCGACTTGGAGCTGTACCGGAAGTCGTCCACGAACAACTCCCCGTAGACGGCCCAGCCGGGCCGAAACGCCCACCGCAGATCGAACCCGATCGCTGCGTTGTCATCCCGGAAGTTCGGATCGGTCGGGGTGCTGTTGTTGTACTGAGCCGCGTAAAAGGGCAATAGCGGGTTGAGGTACTCCCATTCAACGCCCCGGAGGTCTCCGCCGTAAAGGATGCTGTCCATGATTCCCAGCTCCAGGCGAGGGGTGATCTGCCAATCAATTCGATGGGCGGCAAAGTAGCGGCGAGCCAGGTAGCGACGCCCCCCTTCGTCGTGCCAAAGACGGTTGAGGACGGAAAAGAGCATCTGTCCCCGAACGCGCGGAAGCCGGACCTCCACAAGGACTCCGTCGAGGGAGGGGGAAGCGTCGGAGAGGAGCAGGCCTCCGGTCCAGCCAGGGCCCCAGGCAACAGAGAAACGCCCCAGCTTCCAGCCGATCGAGTCCGTGGAGTAGCTCAACCCGGCTCGGAGAAAGTCGGCTGCATACCCCGCGCCAGGAAGGACGCCGTTCGGGTCCCAGGGGCGTACTCGACGATCGGCGGTCAGCCCTCCCGGCGCCGGCGGATAGAGCCCCTCGACGGGAAGGACTCGGAACTCCTGAAAGAGGCTCCAGCCGCCCTTCAGTCGGAGGAGCGCCGCCAGGTGGACCTGAGGCAGAGGGGGAAGGTCCCCCTCGGAGTCCCATTGGAGCTTTTGGGCTCCGCGAGCGGAGAACCCGAACGTCTCAGCAGGACGCGCCGCCTGGAGGGACCTCCAGAGCGCTCGGGAAAACGGGTCCAAACGCTGAACCGCCCGCCAACCGCGAGGCTCGTCCAGCTCCGCCGGACGCAGGCCCAAAAAGGGAACCGCCCCCGGCGCCCGCGTGGCCAGGAACTCGATCCGCTCCGGCCAGAGCGGATCGACAACCCCCTCCGGTCGGGGATAGGCCCAGGCACCGCCGATCAGCCATCCCAGGAAGAAGAGGAGAACTCCCCTTTTGCAGAAACGGAAACGCCCCGAAGGGACTCCCCCTCGGGGCGCAATCGGTCGTCCCATCGGATCAGTGTTCCGCAAACTGGGCGTCAAAGGCGATTTCGGAGGGCTCAAAGTCCAGCCGCCGGAGGAACTCGCAAGCCTCTCGTGCCCCGTGCTCGCGATTCATCCCGCTGTCCTCCCACTCCACCGAGAGCGGGCCGTTGTAGCCGATCTCGTTCAGAGCGCGGATGATCTCCTCAAAGTTGATCGAGCCGCGTCCGGGGGAGCGGAAATCCCAGTATCGCCGCGAGTCGCCGAAATTGGTGTGTCCACCAAAGACGCCCACTTCACGAGGCACCGGCGACCACCAGACGTCCTTCATGTGGGCGTGATAGATGCGATCGCGGAACTTGCGGATGAACAACACGTAGTCCACCCCTTGATAGCCCAGGTGGCTGGGATCGTAGTTGAAGCCGAACGCCTCACGATGGCCGATCGCCTCCAGGGCGCGCTCGGCGCTGACAATATCAAACGCGATCTCGGTGGGGTGGACCTCCAGGCCAAACCGGACGCCCACCTCGTCAAAGACATCCAGGATAGGGTTCCAGCGGTCGGCGAAATCCCGATACCCCGCCTCGATCATCGCCGGATCGTTCGGCGGGAAGGAGTAGAGCAGGTGCCAGATCGAACTGCCGGTAAAGCCGTTGACCACCTTCACGCCAAACTTGGCGGCGGCGCGAGCGGTGTTCTTCATCTCTTCGGCGGCCCGCTCACGGACGCCCTCCGGGTCGCCATCGCCCCAGACCCGATCGGGAAGGATCGCCTTATGCCGCTCGTCGATCCGATCGCAGACCGCCTGGCCGACCAGGTGGTTACTGATGGCAAAGCACTTCAGGCCGTACTTCTCCAGGATGTCCCAGCGCGACTGGACGTACCGGTCATCCTCTAGCGCCTTGTCCACTTCGAAATGGTCGCCCCAGCAGGCCAGCTCCAAGCCGTCGTATCCGAACTCCTTCGCCTTCTGGCACATCACCTCCAGGGGGAGGTCGGCCCACTGACCGGTGAACAGCGTGATCGGACGCGCCATCGCTGAATCCTCCTCACAGAGTCGTATTCAGTCCTCAGAAGTCTGGTCTCCGGCAAGACGGTAGCACAAGCCTCCCGCCCCGTCAACGACGACTCGAAGGCAGCGCCGATCGGCCAAAGGCGGACTCGCCGACGGCCTGAGTGTTGTGGGTCTTATGGTCGGTTTTCGGATATCATTTCAGCGCCATGGAAGCCATCCTAGAACGATTTCTCAGCGCACCGGCCTTTCGCCGGGCGGTCCGCCGGCTGGAAGCGAGCCGTCAGGGGTCTTCATCCCTTGGGGGGGTCTCCGGGAGCGCCCATGGATTTCTACTCGCGGCGCTCAGACGCTCCTGGGAAACGAGGCGGCCCCTCCTGGCGGTGTTTCCAACCCAAGAAGAGGCCCGAAAAGCCTTCTTGGACCTGCGCACCTTGAAGGTGGAGGGGGTCGCCTTCTATCCGCTCTTACCCGACTATCTCGGCGAGCTGAGCGCCGAGCCGGTGAAAGGCCTCCGTGTCGAGCGCCTGGAGGCCTGGCGACAGCTCCAGGAAGGAGGAGTGGTGCTCACCGCTGGCGCTCCGCTCGCCCAACGGGTGCCGGACGGTCGGACGCTGTTGGGGAAGGCTCTTTCCCTGAACGTTGGCGATTGGATCGATTTCACTCAGATTCCGGCACGGCTGCGCCAGCTGGGCTATCGGCGGGTCGAGACGGTCGAGCTCAAAGGCGAGTTCACCGTGCGGGGTGGAATTGTGGACCTCTTCCCTCCAACCGCTCCTCGACCCTACCGATTGGAGTTCTTCGGGGATGAGATCGAGTCCATCCGGACCTTTGACGAGAGCACCCAGCGTTCGCTGGAATCGGTTGAGAGGGTCTGGATCGGCCCGTGTCGGGAGTGCGTCCTCGACGAAGCGGCGATCCAACGCTGGACCGCGAACGCCTCAGCGCGGATTGCCGAAACGGCGACCCCCTCTCAGCGGCGGGCGTTGGATGAGCTAACCGAAACGCTCGTCGAGACCGGCACACTGCCTCACTTGGAGCAGTACTACCCGCTGCTATTTGAAGGGCTTCAGGCGCTTGGAGAGCTGCTTCCCCCTGACACGCTTGTTTACTGGGCGGACCCGGAATGGACCCGCCGCGAGCTAGAAGCCTTCCTTCAGCGAATTGGACGGCTGGCCGAGGAGGATCGAAAGGCCGGACGAGTTTGGGTCTCCCCCGACGAGGCCTTTCTGAGTCCGGAGCGGCTCTGGTCGGCGCTGGAGCGCCATCCCCGCCTGATCGTCACGCCTCAGGAGCGGGAAGAGACGCTGGGGTGTCGTCCGATCGTCGAGGAAAGGGGAAGCCTCCAACGCTTCCTAGACGCTCTTCCTCGTTGGCGCGAGGAGGGGCACGCCGTGGTTCTGTTCTCGGAGTCGGCCAAGGCCGCTGTAAAGATGGAACAGATCCTGGAAGACCACCAGGTTCCTGCTGAATCGGTCCGAGTGGAGGTCGGCTGGCTCTCCGAGGGGTTTCAGTCGGAGCTTCTCCGCCTGGTGGTGATCCCTCAGGAGGCGATCTTTGGGCGGGAGCGTCGCGTTCCGCACCGCGCAGTGCGGTTTCAAGAGGGCCGTCCGCTCTTTGGCCTCTTCGAGCTGAAAGAGGGGGACTACGTCGTTCACACCACGCACGGAATCGGGCGATTCCTAGGCGTTCAGCGAATGACACTGGGAGGACAGGAGAGCGACTGTTTAATCTTGGAGTACGCCGGCGGCGAACGGCTGTACGTTCCCACCTACCATCTCGACCTGGTGCAGCGGTACATCGGGGAGGTCGAGGAGAAACCCCCCAAACTGGACCGATTGGGCGGAGCCAGCTGGGCACGGGTGAAGGCTCGAGTGCGGCGGTCGGTGGAGGAGTTGGCTGAAGAGCTGCTGGAGCTGTACGCCGCCCGGCAGATGACACCGGGACGGGTTTTTGAGGTGGATCATCCGTGGGTCCGGGAGTTTGAAGCGGCCTTCCCGTTTGAAGAGACGCCCGACCAGCAGCGGGCCATCGAGGAGGTCTACGCCGACTTGGCCAAACCGCGCCCGATGGATCGGCTGATCTGTGGCGACGTGGGCTTTGGGAAGACCGAAGTCGCGATGCGAGCGGCCTTTGTCGCCGTGCTCAACGGGACTCAGGTAGCCGTCCTGGTCCCGACGACCGTCTTGGCTCAGCAGCACTACTTCACCTTTACCGAGCGGTTCCGGGGGTTTCCGGTGGAGATTCGCCAGCTCAGCCGGCTGGTCCGCCCTGCCGAGACGCGTAGGACCTTAGAGCTGCTGAGCCGGGGCGCTGTGGATATTGTGATCGGAACCCATCGGTTGCTCTCCAAGGACGTTCGATTTCGAAACCTGGGATTGCTGATCATTGACGAGGAGCATCGCTTTGGCGTTCGGCAGAAGGAGCGCATTCGGCAGCTTCGAAAGCACGTGGACACACTGACGCTCAGCGCGACGCCGATTCCGCGCACGCTTCACATGTCGATCACCAGCTTGCGGGACCTGAGCCTGATCGCCACGCCGCCGGAGAATCGGCTTCCGATCGAGACGATCGTCACCGAGTATCGACCGGAGACCGTTCGGGAGGGAATCCTCCGAGAGCTAAGCCGAGGCGGCCAGGTCTTCTTTGTCCACAATCGGGTTCAGGGGATCGAGAGCATCGCCCAGCGGATTCGGGAGCTGGTGCCCCAGGCCCGCGTAGCCGTCGGACACGGACAGATGTCCGAGCGAGGGCTTGAGGAGACGATGCTCCGATTCGTTCGGCACGAGTACGACGTTTTGGTCTGTACGACGATCATCGAGTCGGGGTTGGACATTCCCAATGTGAACACGATCATGATCAACCGGGCCGATATGCTGGGTCTTGCCCAGCTTTACCAGCTCCGGGGGCGGGTGGGCCGCTCCGATCGGAAGGCGTACGGCTATCTGTTCTATCCTCCGGATCGGGTGATGACCGAAGAGGCGATGAAGCGGCTGCGGGTGATTGAAGAGTTCACCGATCTGGGTTCCGGCTTTCGGATTGCACTCCACGACCTGGAGATTCGAGGGGCGGGGAACCTGCTGGGGCCGGAGCAGCACGGGCACATCGCCGCGGTCGGCTACGAACTGTACTGCAAGCTTCTGGAGGAGGCGATCGCCAAAAAGCGAGGCCAGCCGCTCCTGGAGGAAGTGGAGACGCGGATTCGGCTTCCGGTTTCGGCCTATCTTCCTAGCGACTACGTCTCTGGGGACTCGGAGAAGATTCGCCTTTACCGGCGGATCGCGAACCTGCGGACCCAGGAGGAGCGGGAGGAGATCGCCCAGGAGCTTTTAGATCGCTTTGGGAAGCTGCCCGAACCGGCGGAGGTGCTGCTTGACACCGCCTATCTGAAAGCGCTAGGCTCGCGCGCGGGGGCGACGCTGGTTTCGATGGCCTCCGTCAACGATCGGGAAGCGACGATCGTTTTTGACGAGGTGCGCGCCTTGGTGTCGCCGGACCGGATTGTCGAGCTGATCCAGTCGCACCCGGGGGCGCGGCTGATGCCCCCCTGTCGGCTCGTCGTTCCGGTCGAAAGCACCGCACCCCGGGAGATCGTTCGGGAGTTGATCGCTATCTTTCACGCGCTGGAAGGCGCATCGCCGGACGGATGATGAGCTTGAGAGTTTCGGAGTCGAGGACTCGCACAACGAGAGAGCTTCGCCACGCTTCGATCAGGGAGGTGATAACTGCGATGCACACGCTAACCGAGTGGATTCGCCGAGTCGGCTTGACGGTTGGACTGGCGTTTGTTGTGCTGGCCTGTGGACACGCCGCGACCGAGGTCGCCTCACAACAGCCGGCAGCCGAAGGAGATGTCGTCCTGGCCGAATTTGAGTGGAACGGCCAGAAGCACCAAATCACGCTGGCCGAAATGGAGGCGGAGATCGCCGATCTGCCGGAGTACCGCCGCGATGACTACGAAGGACCGGAGGGCCGCAAGGAGTACCTCACTCTGATGGCCGAGAGCCGGCTGCTGTTGGAGTACGCGCGGGACCTCGGCTACGAGCAGGACCCAGAGATCGAACGGAAGGTGGAACAGTACCGCCGTCAGCGGATGCTGGATGCGATCACCGACCACGAGGTGGAGAGCCAGATCACCGTCACCGACGAGGACGTTCAGCAGTACTACGAGGAGCACAAGGAGGACTTTTGGCTTCCCGAGCGGATTCGGCTCAAGCTGATCACGGTGACGAACCGGGAGCTTGCCGAGCAGGTGTTAGAGGAGATCCAGTCGGGTAAAACGACGCTGGACAAACGGGCGGCGGAGCTTTCGGCGCAGAACCTGAACGTCGGGCCGGGCGGCGGAAACGACGGCGACACCGGCTTGTTCGCGCGGGACACCTTTGAGGACGCCGAGCCGTTCGTCGAGAAGGCCTTCTCGATGCAGGTGGGCGAGATGACCGACGAGATCTTCACCCTGGAACGTCGTGGGCAGACCTACTATATGATCTGGCGCGTGGATGAGCGGGCCGAGCCTCGTCAGATGACCCTCGAAGAGGTCGAGCGCCGGATCCGCCGAACGGTCAACTACGAAAAGCGGAACGCTCGAAAGGCCGAGTGGGAAGCCCAGCTCCGTGAGGTCGCCCAACTGAGCGTCTACGAGGATCGGGTTCCGGAGCCGTCCCTTCAGGAGAACGGCTCGCTCAACCTGGAGGCTCCCTTCGGCGAGAGTCCCGACCTTGGACTTATCCTGGCGGAGTACAACTGGGGCGGACAGTCGTACCAATTCACGCTCGCCGACCTCCTGGACCGGTATCGGGACCTGACGGAGTACCGAAAGACCCGGCTGAACTCCCGCGAGCGGTGGATCGAGTTCCTCAACGAACAGCTGACCGAAGCTCTGAAGGTCCACGAGGCCAAAGACCTGGGCTACGGCTACACCGAAGAGGACGAACGACGGCTCCAAGAGTACCGCCACCAGTTGATGGTCGAAAAGCTGGTCCGTGAGGAGGTGGACGAGAAGATCTCTTACACCGAAGAGGACCTACAGGCCTATTACGAAGAGCATCGGGACGAGTATATTGAGCCGGAGAAGGTCCGGTTGACCTGCATCACCCTCACCGACCGAGAGGAGGCCGAAAAGCTCCTGGAAGAGATTAAGAACGGCCGAGATATCGTCGAGGCGGCGCGCACTTACAGTGAGATGGGCAAGAACGCCGGCCCTGGTGTTGGCAACTACGGCGACACCGGCCTGTTCGATCGGAGCACCTACGGCCACGCCAAGGAGTTCACCGAGGCGGCCTTCTCTTTGGCCGTCGGAGAGATCACTCCGGAGGTGGTCGTCCAACCGCTGCAGGACCAGACCTACTACATGATCTTCCGGGTGGAGGAGAAGCAACCGCAACGATACAAGACGCTGGACGAGGTGCGCCGCCAAGTGGAGCGGGCCGTGGAGAAGGTCAAAAAACGCGAGCGGCTCCAAGAGTGGCTGGCCGGGCTCAAGGAGAAGGCCAACCTGCAAATTTACTACGATCGACTCCCACAGGAGGTCGGTCAGGCAGAAGAGGGGGCATCTTCGGAGACCAGCGCAGAAGCGACGACGCCAACCGAAGACGCAGAGGAGTAATCGGCCATGCGCAACCGTTGGGCAGCTGCAGCGCTGGTCTGGGGTCTCGCGCTTGGGGTGCTGATCCCCTTCGCTTCGGCGAAGGTGGTCAACCGGATCGTCGCGATCGTCAACGAGGAGGTGATCACCCAAGGGGACCTGGACCGACTGATTCAAGAGCAGGCGTTGATGTTGCGGGTCGCCCAGCGGCTGAGCTTAGAAGACGCTCTACGGATCGCCCGCGCCGACGCGGCGGCCCGACTGGACGACCTGATCGCCACAGCGCTCTTAGAGCAGGAGGCCCGACGCCAGGAGCAGGAGGACCCCGCGCTCCAGATCACCCAGATCATGCTGGATGAAGCGATCCGCCAGTTCCGGATGGAGAACCGTTTGTTGGACGATCGGGCCTTTCGCGAGGCGCTCCAGCAACAGGGCTACACGGAGGCCTCGTTCCGTCGGGAGATGCTCAAGAGCTTGCGAATCCGCGAGCTGCTCAAACGGGAGATCGTCCCTCGCCTGAACGTGACCGACCAGGACGTTCTGAACTTCATGGAGGCAGATCCGGGCCGGTTTGCGAACAAAGAGGAGGCCGAAGTCGCCCTGCGGGAGCAGCGGTTCGCCGAGGAGCGCGATCGCTACGTTCAGCGGCTGCGCGAGAACAGCTTTGTGAAGGTTCTGGTAGACCCGAGCGCTCTCCCTTGAGGCAATGACCCGATACGGACCGAACCGATCGTGAGCCAGAGAAGAGAGAGCCGCCGTTTGGGTTTTATCGCCTTGCTGGGGCGTTTTGTCCGTCGGCGCGGGGGAGCGGTAGGGCTCCTCTGTTGGACAGGGCTTTGGTGGGGTCTTGGGGGGAGCGGCTGGTCCCAAGAGCTCCCAGGGGCGGCCCCAGAAGAGGTTCCCTCTGAGAGCGTTGTCGAGGCATCTCCCCAGGAAGAGCCACCGGCGCAAACCGACTCGGAGGTGCGTATCCTCCGACCCGATATGCCCCTGGAGCCGGATCAGGTTTACGTCTCTGGTGCCTTTGTCGAGTGGAACGACCAGCTCGCTCACGTCGGCTCTGACGAGACCGAGCGGGCCTATCTTCGCTATCAGAACATCTCCCTCTACGCCGACAGCCTCTGGACCGACATGCGAGAGCTCCTCCGGGCGGAGGGGAACGTCCGGCTGGTGGTGGGCCAAGAGGAGACCTTCGCCGAAGAGCTGTTGCTCAACCTAAAAACCAAAAAGGGATTGGCCAAGGGAGGAGCCGCTTACGGCGCGCCTTGGTACTACCAAGGCTACGAAATCTATCGCGTCTCCGAGTCGGAATCGCTCATCGAAAACGGGCGGCTGAGCACCAGTTCCCTGAAATACCCCCACAGCTACTTTCGAGCCTCAAAGATTCTCGTTCGCCTGGACCAAGAGATCATCGCCAAGCACGTGGTGTTTACCGTGGGCGGGGTGCCGCTGCTCTACCTGCCCGTCTACCGACGCAACCTCAAAAAGGATAAGCCGGCGACGATCATTCTTAAACTTGGCTCCGATTCGTTTCAGGGGACTTGGGCCAGTCTAATCCTCCCCCTCACCCGACGGGATCGGATTCGAAGCGTCCTTCAGTTCGACTACGCCACGCTTCGGGGCACCGGCCAGGCCTGGCAGACCACTTATCGTGTCCGGGATGTGCACCTGCGGGAGATCGTCTTTCAGATTCCCCAAGAGGCGACGCCGGAGGAGCGCTCCGCGCTCCGACGGAAGGCGACCGAGATCAACCGTCGTCTTCGGGGGGACTTCAACCGGGTTCACGTGCGCCGACTGTTCGTTCCGTTTCAGATCACCCAGGAGGACCGAGAGCGCGCTCGTTCCCTTGCTTTAGAAGTCTTGGGAAAGCTCCAGAGCGGTGAAGCTAGCTTTGAGGAGCTAGCCCGACAGTACTCCTTTCACGAGTCCCGAAATCAGGGAGGCGAGCTGGGGTACCTTGCCCCTGGAGACGGGGTGTTATCGCCGGATCTGGAGGCGATCGCGCTGAGTCTGAACTACGACCAAGTCAGCCCGTTGATCGAGCGGCCGGACGGCTTTTATCTCTTTCGTGTGGCCGACGTGCTCAGCCAATACGGACGAACCGAAAAGCTGATCCAGATGATCTGGATCGCCGTTGAGGCCAGCGCGGCATCTCAGGAACAGACTCAGGAGCGGGTCGCCCGACTGGTCGAAGAGGCTCGTGCCGGGAGGGACTTCCTGGAGATCGTCCAGGAGCACGGCGCGCCACTTCCGCGATCGGCCTGGCTGGAGTCGGAGCGTCGGGCCGGCCTCTCTGAAGCCCCTGTGGAGCTGTGGGCGCCCAAGAACGAGTTCACCGACTTTGCTCAGCGCCGGTTTTTGGACCGCGCCCAGCCGGGGGCCGTCTCCGATCCCTTCGAGCTCCGGGAGGGGCTGTTGGTCCTTCAGTACCTCGAAGAGGAACCGACACCGGACTTTGCGACCCTGGCGCGGGAGCTGTCCGACGCAGAATCGGCGGAGCGCGGTGGGGACATCGGATACGTCGGCCAGCGGGATGTCCCGCGGAACGTCTTTAACGCCGCTGTCGGCCTAAGGCGAGGAGAGGTCTCCCGACTGATCGAGACGGACGAGGCCTTTTATGTCGTCCAGAACTTAGGACGACGAGCGCTCCAGGGGGAGGCAACCTTTCTCCGAAAGGACCTGTACTCCTACGGGCGGGAGGACACCTTCCGGATCGGAGAGGAGTGGGACGCCATCGTTCGGCATCAGCAGGACATTCCCACCCCTTGGGAAGTCAAAGGGCGCCGGATCGCCTTCTGGTCCCGCTTAGACTACCTACGGCGCGCCTATAAGGAACCGATCTTCGGGCGGGACCAATCCACGCTTCGGCTGTTTGGCGTGCTGACCTTTGATTCCAACCCGACGACGCCGGAGGACCTGACCCCTTCCTTTCGTTCTCGGCTGACGGTGGACAAGACCTATCAATTCATCGAGGGGGACACCGGCACGGTTCAACGGCTGCCGGAGCTGACCTTCTCCTGGGGGGGGCGACCTGAACCGGGTGTTCGGATTCCGCCAACTCAACCGACGCCTGGTCCGGATCGCGCGCTCAGTGGAGAGATGGGGGATTCCCTTTCTCCGATTTCCAACGCTGGAGGAGACCAGCTTCTCTCTGGACGGGAGCCTGGCCCATCTGTTTCGGGATCAGCACCGTTACTCCAGCGCTATCTTGGAGGCGCGGCGCAAGCGAGGCCTCCCGGACGATCCGGTGGAGAACGTGCACCTCTACACGGCGGACTTGAGCCTTTCGCTGATCAAGACCCCAACGCTCAACCTCACCCGGACTCATGAGATTCAGCTCCGACTGAACGGCTCCGGTCAGCTGGTCTGGAACGACAAGGACCAAAAGGGCAACCGGAACATCTTCTCTGGCATCGTCAGCGGGTCGGTCACCGCGAGCAACCTGCTGTTTCGGGTGTACGACGCGGGATGGATTCCGGGAGTGAGCCGGCTTCGGCATGAGATTCTCACCCAGGTGGGCTTCGATTACGCGCCTTCCGTGAACCAGGCCGACGCTCAGCAGTTAGAGGACCCGGAGGCGATCTATCTCTATCCGTTCGGCTCCAGCACCTATCTGTTTGAGCGGAAGCAGCTTTCGCTTTCGCTTTCCACCAACCTTCAAGTCAAGACGCGGTACAATCAGAAGTATCAGGCGGCCAGTCTGCGGCTCTCCACCTCGCGGAACTACGTTCAGCGGGAGGCGCTGGGGAACCGGAAGTGGGAGTTTCTCCGAGCCGATCTGCAGCTAACGCCGCTCCAAGAGGGACAGCTACGGGCTTCTTTTCAGGCTTCTTGGGACCCGAACGAATATCCGCCAGACTCGACGATCCAGCGGCCCCCGTGGAGTCTGATCACGTTCGCGTCGAGCCTTCGGTACCGCAGCGGCGATTTTCGCAGCGGCTGGAGCGTGGACATCGGAACCCAGTATCAACGGCTCAGCCGAACTGCCAGCCGCTCGATCGTCTTCGGATTCGAGTGGCGACCTAACGAGCTATTCGAAGTGGACGTGGACACCCGCTTTGACTACGACCGGTATCGGGAGCCGGAGTTGCGCGGCTTTCGGGCGAACCCGGTCATGCAGGCGTTGGGGTTGGCCTATCTGTATCCGTACTCGCAGCAGATTACAATCCGCCGGAACCTTCGGGACTGGGACCTCCGGATCATCTGGCGGCGAACAGGAAGCATCGGATCGGTGCGCAAAGAGTTCACCTATCAGATCAACCTGATCGCCGATCCCTCGATTACGGTTGGATTAGGGCTGGACGCCGTCACGGGCCGGTGGGGGTTGCGGAGCCTACCGATTGGCGTTCCTCCGACCTTTACCGGCGGCAACCTGGGACGATCGCGCTTCTAGTCCGGGCGGGGTGGACCGCTCTTGTTCAACAGGAGGGCTCGCGACTACCCTCCTCTTGGAGGAAGGACGAGATGGATTGTCTCCTGGGCGTGGACGGCGGCGGCACGAAAACGCGGGGACTGCTGACCGATCTTTCTGGCCAAGAGGTGGCCCGAACGGCCGTCGGATCCGTGAACCCCTATGCCGTCGGTTGGTCGGCGGTCGAAGGGCGATTGAGCGAACTCCTGGAGCGGCTGCTCTTCCAGGCGCCTGCGACCTCGCACGTTGTGGCCGCGGTGTTGGGGATCGCTGGGGCCGGTTCGGAACCGGTGCGGAAGCGGCTGGTCGCCCTTGGGCGGCGGGCTGGGCTCCCGCCCCAAACGTGGGTGACCCACGACGCCCGGATCGCCTTTGTCGCCGGTACGGAAGCCGAAAGCGGAGCGGTTCTGATCGCCGGAACCGGCTCGGCCTGCTTTGGGTTTCTTCCAGATGGTTCCGAGGTTCGCGCTGGAGGGTGGGGCCATCTGCTCGACGACGCCGGCAGTGGGTACGCCTTGGGGATGGCTGCTCTCCGGGCGGCAGTGCGCGCCGCTGATGGTCGAGCGGACCCCAGCCTGCTGACCCAACAGGTCTGGGAACGGTTCTCGGAACAGGACGCAACCGGTCTAGTCGAATGGACCCAAAAGGCTTCGAAGGCCCAGATCGCAAGGCTGTCCGTCCTGGTCTTTCACGCGGCTCAGGAGGGCGACCCGCTTGCGCAGCGGATCGTCCGGAAAGGCGCTCAGGCCCTCGCTCAGATGGCGCGGGCCGTGCTCCGCCGGTTTCCTCCCTCTGAGCAGGTGCCGTTGGTCCTAGCCGGTGGGCTGCTCCAGAAACAACCGGGAGTACCGCTGTGCCGTCCTCGAGGCGATCGAGGGGCTTTCGATCCGGACGGTTCTTTTGAAGCGCGAGCCGGTTCAGGGAGCGGTGTTCCTGGCCCGGAAGCTGTGGGAGAGAGGAGAGCTGTGAGCGATTCTCTCCGGTGGACCGAACGACGGAACCCCCGTTCCGTTGGAATGGATCGCCGTTCCGTCGAGGAGATGCTCGAGATCTTCCTGGAGGAGGATCGCCGGGCCGTCGAGGCGGTGGCCGCGGTCAAGGAACAGGTCGCCGCCGTGATCGAACGGGTGGTTCGGTCGCTACGGGAGGGTGGGCGGCTGATCTACGTTGGAGCGGGGACCAGTGGGCGCCTGGGGGTCCTGGACGCTTCCGAATGTCCGCCCACCTTCGGCGTGCCGCCGGGGTTGATCGAGGGGATCATCGCCGGAGGCGACCGGGCGCTCCGCCGTTCGGTCGAAGCCGCTGAGGACGACCTCCAGGCCGGCGCAGCGGCCGTCCGGGCCTATGGGGCCGGTCCTCAGGACGTCGTTTTTAGGGATCGCCACGAGCGGGCGGACCCCCTACGTTCTAGGCGCCCTTCAAGAGGCCCACCGGCTGGGAGCCTGGACGGTCCTACTGCTTTGCACGCCACCGGACCGAGCGCTCCAAGCGTACGTGGACCAGTTCATCGTTCCTCTTGTGGGGCCGGAGATCATCGCCGGTTCTACCCGTCTGAAGGCGGGGACGGCTACCAAGCTGATCTTGAATCAGATCTCCACCATCGCGATGATCCGATGCGGTAAAGTTTATGATAACTGGATGGTGGATCTGCGAGCGAGCAACTCCAAGCTTCGGGAACGGGCGGTCCGAATGGTAGTTGAAATCGCCGGAGTGGAACGCTCCTGCGCAGAGAAGGTGCTCCACCAGGCCGATTGGGAGGTCAAGACGGCGCTGTTGATGCTGGCCACCGGTCTGGACGCCCAAGGCGCCCGACGGCGGCTGGAGCGGCACCATGGAGTCCTCCGAGAGGCGCTCGAAGGATCCAGCTGGTCCAGCGGGAAGTCCGAATGAGAGAACAGACGTTCTTTTACTCAGAGCTGTTCGCTTCCCTCCAAGGGGAAGGGTCCCTGATCGGGACGCCGAGCGTCTTCTTTCGCCTGAGCGGTTGTAACCTCCGCTGTAGCTGGTGCGACACGCCCTATACCAGCTGGAAGCCGGAGGGGAAGCGCATCCGCGTCTCCGACGCGGCGGAGGCGATCCTTTCTTTTGGGCTTCGACACGTGGTCATCACCGGTGGGGAGCCGTTTTTACAGCCGGAGCCGCTAGCTCAGCTCTGCGCAATTCTCCACGAGGCGGGCCGCCATCTCACCATCGAGACGAACGGGACCCGCTTCCATCCGGTGACGGCCGACTTGATCTCCCTGAGCCCCAAGCTGCGCAACTCGACGCCAACGGACGCGCCGGCTTCGCTGGTCCGCCGGCACGAACGGGAGCGTCTTCAAAGGGAGGTGCTCCGCCGGTTCTTCAAAGAGCACGCCTGCCAGGTGAAATTTGTCGTGGACCGGCCGGAGGACCTGGCGGAGATCGAGACGCTGATCGCTCAGGTCCCGATTCCTCCGGAGACGGTCTTCCTGATGCCCCAGGGTCGAACTTGGGAGGAGCTTCGGCCTAAAATGGAGTGGCTCGCGGAGGTGTGCCTGCGACGGGGCTATCGTCTCTCGCCTCGATTGCAGATCGAGATTTGGGGAGATCGGCGAGGCGTATGAACCGACGAGCGGTCGTTCTGCTCAGCGGTGGGGTGGACTCAGCGACAACGCTGGCCGTGGCCCAAGCGGAGGGGTATCGAGTTTATGCGCTTAGCTTTGATTACGGCCAGCGGCACGCGGCCGAGCTGCGGGCGGCACAGCGGGTTGCTCAAGAGCTGGGCGTTGAGGAGCACCGGATTGTTCGGCTAGACCTCCGGGCGTTTGGCGGCTCCGCATTGACCGACGACCTGGAGGTCCCCAAGGGCCGAGCGATCGAACAGATCGCCGCCGAAATTCCGGTGACCTACGTTCCGGCGCGGAACACGATTTTCCTCTCCTATGCTTTGGCCTACGGGGAGGTGCGGGAGACCGGAGACATCTTCATTGGCGTCAACGCACTGGACTACTCCGGCTATCCGGACTGTCGTCCGGAGTACATTCGGGCCTTTGAGCAGATGGCCAACCTGGCGCTCAAGGCGACGGTGGAAGGGCGATGGCGGGTGCGGATTCACACCCCGTTGATCTCACTGACCAAAGGCCAGATCATACGGAAGGGGCTTGAGTTAGGCGTCGACTTTCGCTGGACGCATTCCTGTTACGACCCGACTCCAGCGGGGTTGGCCTGCGGCGCCTGCGACGCGTGTTTGCTCCGTCGGAAGGGATTCCAAGAGGCTGGGGTTCCCGACCCGACCCTGTATGCCAGCCCGCCACCGGTTTAAGGGATCAAGGGGAAAGGAGCCACTGTGAGCTTTGTGGTCACTTCGCGGGAGGGCGTTTCGCCCGGCAGGCCGTTGGTGCCGTGTACGTTTGTGATCTTTGGAGCTGCCGGGGACCTTTCTCGGCGGAAGCTCCTCCCCTCGCTTTATCGGCTTTGGGCGCAAAAGCTGCTCCATCCCCAGACGGCGGTCGTCGGCGTCGCTCGGCGGGAGTGGAACGACGATCAGTTTCGGGAGATGGTCGCCGAGGCGCTCACCGAGTTCATTGGCCCGGAGGCGGTTCAGGCACCGGAGTGGGAGGGTTTCTCTCGACGGCTCTTTTTTGCCGGTTTCGATCTTCGGGACACCGAGGGGTACCGCCGTCTGCGGGAGCGCTCCAGGTCGCTGGCCGATCTGGAGTTGGTGGGTAAGCAGTTGGTCTTTTATCTTTCGATTCCTCCGGAGGTCTTCACGACGGTCTTGGAGAACCTGCGCGCTGCGGAGCTGACCGCCTACGAGCGAACCGACTTTGGCGAATGGCCGCGGATCGTCGTCGAAAAGCCCTTCGGTCGGGACCTGGACTCCTCGCGGGCGCTGAACGCCCTGCTCCTCCGATCGTTTCGGGAGTCCCAAATCTACCGGATTGATCACTACCTGGGAAAGGAGAGCGTCCAGAACCTGCTGGTCTTCCGGTTTGGGAACACGATATACGAGTCCATTTGGAACCGGCGGTATGTGGATCACGTTCAGATCACCGTTGCCGAGGAGATCGGCGTGGGGACCCGCGCGGCGACCTACGAACAGATGGGAGCGCTCCGGGACATTGTCCAGAACCATCTGATTCAGCTGCTGGCGACGGTGGCGATGGAGCCCCCTAGCGCCATTGACGCCAAGCACGTTCGGCAGGAGAAGGTCAAGATCATCGAGTCCGTCCGCCCCCTCCGGGAGGAGGAGGTCGCCGAGTACTTTGTGCGCGCCCAATATACGGCTGGAACGATCCAGGGGGAACCGGTGCCTGGGTACCGTGAGGAGCCGGGCGTAGCGCCCAACTCGGTCACCGAGACCTTTGTTGCGGGAAAGCTCTACGTGGACACCTGGCGTTGGAGCGGAGTTCCGTTCTACGTTCGCACCGGCAAGCGGTTGCCCAAGCGGATCACCGAGGTGGCCATCCAGTTTAAAGAACCGCCGATGCTGCTGTTTCGGGGGCACAACCTTCCACAGCCGAACGTGTTGGTGATGCGGATCCAACCGAACGAGGGGATTTCGCTCTCCTTTGCGGCCAAGGCGCCGGGCGTCTCCATGGAGCTGGCCTCGGTGGAGATGAACTTTCTCTACGAGGAGGCGTTTCACCAGGACCTGCCGGACGCCTACGAAACGCTGCTGCTGGACGTAATCGTTGGGGATCAGATGCTGTTTGCCCATGCGGAGCTGCACGAGGCGGCCTGGCAGGTCCTGATGCCGATCCTGAACGCCTGGGAGGAGACGCTCGCGCCGCTGTATCGGTATCCGGCGGGGACATGGGGACCGGAGGCCGCCGAGAAGCTCCTGAGTCAGGACGGCCGTCGCTGGCGGCGGCTCTAGGGCGAAGTTGCGTTGAACCGTCAAACACCGCGTGATTATCATTCTTGGGGTCGCTCCACCAAGGAAGGGCAAAAGGGAGAGGATGAACCAACCGCGACTTGGGCGCAGAGAAGCAGAGCAGGACGCCTTTATTACGACGGTCAACCGGGTGTTGGACTTTGCGCGGGAGCGCGCGATTCCGCTTGCCTTTGTCGGAGCGGTGGTTGCGGTGTTGATCGTCGGGGGAGCCTGGTATGCAAGCCGCCAGTTTGACCGGCGGGCGGAGGAGTTTGTGACGATGTTCGAGGCCTCGGCGAAGTTCGACGAGGCTTTGGACGCCGCCGGCGAGGAGCGCGGGCAGCTTTTGGACCAGGTGGCACAGGAGCTTCAACGGATCGAAATCCCTCGCTATCGGCTCCGAGCTCAGTTCCTTGCCGCCCACGCACTGCTGGAGAAGGGCGAAGCCGCCGAAGCGGGTCGCCGGTTTCAGGCGCTTGCTCGGGCGGAGAACGGGAGTTTAGGCCTGTTTGCTCAGATCGGCTACGGCGCTGCGCTCGAGGTCCAAGAGGACTGGGAAGGGGCGTTGAACGCCTACGATGAGGCCGCGCTTTCGGCCTACCGCTCCGCTCCGGGCTACGACGTGGCCTGGGTGGACGCCGCCTTTGGCCGGGGGCGAGCGGCCCGACGACTAGGCCGCCCCGACCTGGCGCGAGCGGCCTATCGGTCGGTCGTCGAGCGGCACCGACAGGCGCGAGACGCCGCCCTCCAGGCGCGTGAGCAGACGCTCAACCGGCGAATCCGAGAATTCATCCAGGAACATCAAGGGGCCGCTGCTGGAGCCGATCTGTTAGCGCTCTCTCAGCGACTGGACGAATGGATTCGAGCAACGCTCCAGAAGCCGGAGGCCCAACAACGCGGGCTCGACGAGGCCGTTCGTCTGTTGGACGAGGCGGACGCGTACCGCTCGGCGTTAGTCGAGGCGCGACGGGCCGAAGCGCGCGGCGACGACGACAGCGCGCTGTTCTCCTATCAGACGGCCGTCGGAGAGGAGATCGTCGTTCCGACCTTCGATCACTACCGACGGGCGCTCCTAGAACTGGAGCGCCTGGGATCGCTAGGTCTTCAACCCCAGGCGGAGGGCACCCAGCCGGCATCGGTCCCAACGCCGAAGTAGTTGTCTCGAACGCCGGGGAGGAGAGCCGTTATGCCCTACTTCCGGGCGATACACACCGTTGTTCTCAAGCCGGAGGTGGACCCGGAGGAGTTTGAGCGGTTCATGCTGGAAGAGTTTCTTCCCGCCAAGCGCCGGCTCCCAGGGTGTTTGGACGCGCAGCTTTTGCGCGGCTACAAAGGTTACCTTCCCGGCGTCGCGCGAGCGCGAGTGGATTATGCCTGGATCACGCTTTGGGAGAGCGTTGAGGCCAACAACGCCGTCTGGTCCGACGGCGAGGAGCACCGAACCCCCTCCCCCCTCCAGGCGCCGCTGGCGAAGCTCTACACTTACGCCAGCGCCGTCACCCTGATCGGGGGATTTACCGTTGTCGCAAGAGAGGAGAGCGCACCGGTCGTTCCGGCCGGTGCTTAACCGCTCCGGCAGGGCGCCGGAAGCATCCAGGAGGCACAGAGGACAAGATGGGAAAGGTCCGAATCGCCATCGTCGGCGCAGGGAACTGCGCTTCGGCACTCGTCCAGGGGCTCTATTACTATCGGAACACGCCGGATGAGGAGTTCGTTCCGGGACTGATGCACGTCCGACTAGGGGGTTATCACGTTGGCGACGTGGAGGTGGTCGCCGCCTTTGATGTGGACGAACAGAAGGTCGGAAAGGACCTCTCCGAGGCGCTCCGCGTGCCGCTGAACAACACAATTCAGTTTGCGGAGATTCCCAAAATGGACGTCCCCGTCCTGCGCGGCCCGACGTTGGACGGGCTGGGGAAGTACTACCGGCAGACGATCCAGGAGTCGGATCAGGAGCCAGTGGACGTCGCGCGGGTCCTCCAAGAGACCAACGCCGACATTCTCGTGAACTATCTTCCCGTCGGCAGCGAGCGGGCGACACGCTGGTACATGGAGCAGGCTCTCAAGGCCGGGGTTGGGGTAGTCAACTGCATTCCGGTCTTCATCGCGCGGGACCCCTCTTGGGCGAAGCGCTTTGAGGAGGCTGGGCTCCCCATCGTTGGGGACGACATCAAGGCTCAGGTCGGTGCGACGATCGTCCATCGGGTGCTGACTCGTCTCCTGAACGATCGGGGGGTGCTCCTGGAGCGCACCTCGCAGCTCAACGTCGGAGGGAACATGGACTTCATGAACATGCTCGAAAAGGAGCGGCTGGAGTCCAAACGGATCAGCAAGACCGACGCGGTGACCTCACAGCTCAGCTACAAGGTGGACCCGCGCAACGTCTACATCGGTCCTAGCGACTACGTCCCATGGCTGGAGGACCGGAAGTGGTGCTACCTGTACATCGAAGGCCGGGAGTTTGGAGACGTGCCGGTTCGGATCGAACTGAAGTTGGAGGTCTGGGACTCCCCGAACTCGGCGGGCGTGGCAATTGACGCCATCCGGTGCTGCAAGCTGGCGCTGGACCGAGGAATCGCCGGGGCGCTGATCGGCCCCAGCGCCTACTTCATGAAGTCCCCACCGGTCCAGTACACAGACGCTGAAGCCCATGAGATGGTCGAACAGTTCATCGCCGGGCGTTAGTTCGGCCAGTTCCCAAAACGATTGAGAGCTAAACAGGGCGATCCCGGACGGGATCGCCCTGTTGCCGTATTCTGCAAGCTCCCCAAAGACGAAAGGAGAGAGGATGCGACTAGGGCTTTATTGCTGCTGGGCGCTGGTGGTCGTCGGATGGGTCAACCCCAAGACCAGCACCGCGGAGCCGTCGCTGCTGCTAAACGGGACCTTTGAGACAGGCACCGAAGGATGGTCGCTCAGCCTTTGGCCGTCGGGCGAGCCGGACGAGGTCGCACGGGCGTTCTTTCGGACAGAACGGGTCGCTCATTCCGGACAAGCCTCGTTGGCGGTAGACACCTCGGCGTTTCTGGGGCGTGAATTGACGTTAGTCGCCAACGGACGGATCGGTGAAGGTATTCTCTCCCTCCGTGGGCGGGAGGTCGTCGTTTCGGGCTGGGTGTACGCCGAGCCAGGGACGGCCCTCCGCCCGATGAGGATGCGCCTTCGGACGTTTGGCCGTAATCCAACAGGGGAGAGCGTCTATGTGGGGGACGGCCCTTCGCTAGTCGTCTATCCAGAGCTCGGTCGGTGGAGCCGCTTTCAGGCGCGGGGGCGTCTCCCGGAGGCCGAGTTCACCAGCGCGGACCTCCACTGTTCCATCCGACCCGATTTAGTCCCAACTAGGTTCTACCTGGACGACCTGCGAGTCGAGGCCGACGAGCCGCCGGCGCTGCAGTTGAGCGTTTTGCGCGACGCCCTCTGGAGCGACGAGAGAACACTACCGGTTCAGGTGCGCTGGAACCCAGCCCGGTGGGAAGGCGGCCCACCGGCACGGATACGATTCGTCCTGCTCTCCGAAGACGGCCAGCCGGTCGAAGAGTGGAGCCGCCCGGCACAAGAGACGATCTTTGGACTGGTCTTCTCCCGGCCGCTTGAGGAGGGGAGCTACCACCTCCGCGCGGAGCTACTCGACCCAGTCGGCGGCCTCCTGGCAACGGACGAACGCCCCCTGATCGCTCTTGAAAGCCCGTGGAAAGGGATGCCTTCAATCCAGTTGCCGGATGAGAAAGAGTCGCCGTCCGGGGACGCCGTCCCGGAGGCCTATTTGGCGACGGGAACCCAGGCGCCGACCGATCTTCCCGACCGTCTTCCTGTACAGGCGGAGCCGGAGAGCCCCGACCTGGACCTTTCAGAAGAGGCCACGCGCGGATACGTGGTGTTCTCCCGCCACTATTTGGAACCGAGCTCGCGGAGGGCCCGTCCGCGGCCGGGAGAGGTAGGGCCCGTACGGCTTTTTGCCGCGCGCGGGGAGTATGAGCCGGCAACTCTTTCGGTCTGGGCGCAAGAGCCCTTAAAGGCCTTGAAGGTCAAGGCGGGGCCCCTTCTGGGCGAGCGAGGGGCGACGATCGGTGCGGAGCAGGTTAGCGTTCGGCTGGTCCGAGAGATCGAGGGCCTTCCCCGCTTCTTAGAGCGCCGGGAGAGCGTAGACCTGAACGCCGGGGAAACGGCAACCTTCTGGGTGATCGTTCACGTCCCGGAGGGAGTGGAGCCCGGGTTTTATCGCGGGGAGATGACCGTCTCGGCGGCGAGGCGTCCAACGACGCGGGTAGACCTGATCCTACGCGTGCTTCCGTTTGTCCTGCCGCGTTCGAAGAAAGGCTACGGCTTCTGGTGGAAGATGGACGCCCGCTGGAACGGTTATTACTCCCAAGAGCGACAAACGGCCCTGGAACAGATCCGGCGGCAGTTTGTGCTTCTTCGCGAGTACGGTGTCAACTCGCTTTCGATTTACAGCCTGCCCCGAATGACTCGCGACGCAACGGGCGCCTTTCACTTTGACTTTCAACAGCAGCACTGGAACCACGATCCCTATTCGTTCGCGGAGATCGTCCAACTGGGGAAGGAGACGGGCCTTTTCTCTCCAGCGGTTCCGCTCCAGTATCCCGGTGCGGAGGCGTTGCACTCACAGTGGATCCGCTTTGACGAGCTAACACGAGAGTCTCCGGAGTTCGACGCCTTCTATCGGGAGGCCGTCCGTCGAATCGACGAGTGGGCAAAGGAGCAAGGGATTACGCTCGCGTTCGCCGTCGTGGACGAGATCGGCAACTCCGAGGAGCGACGACGCGAGGCACTTCGCTTTTATCGCCTGGCGACAGAAGCGGATGTGCTCACTTCGGTGACGGACAATTCGATGCACGGCGGCGTGCACCTGATGGGCCAGGAGCGTTTTGACGCGATCGTTCGGATGCGGGTGTACAACTTCATCGTACCGGAGATGATCGAGGACGCACGGGCGTCTGGGGATTCCCTTTGGCTCTACAACCTTTCCAGCGGCGGCTGGGACGGAAAGCGAGATCGGTTTCTGTTTGGTCGGTTCACCGAGCGCGTCGGAGCAGAAGGAAACCTGCAATGGGCCTTCCAGTGGCCCAGCGGCAATCGGAGTCCGTACCAGGCCGCAGCTGCTGGAGAGCGCACCGGATACCACTACGCCCTTCCGGCGCCCGACGGGCCGTTACCGACGCTCGGACTGGAGGGCGTTCGAGAGGGGATCGATGACGCCCGCTATCTGGAGCTGCTTCGACGCAGGCGTCCCGAACGAGTTGAAGCGCTCCTTGAGGACATCCCCCTTTACAGCTTTCGGATTGAGGAGTATTTGGACTCGCGAGGCGGTGCGAGCTTCGAGGCCTGGCGCTGGCGAGTGGCGCGAGAAATTCTCAGAGCGGAGAGCGGTTTCAAGCGCTGAGCTATCCCATTCGAGCACGAGGATGAAGCGCGTCGTAAAGCCGCCGGAGCCGCTCCCTCGTCACGTGGGTATAGATCTGGGTTGTCGTCAAACTCGCGTGGCCTAAAAGCTCCTGCACGGATCGGAGATCGGCCCCTCGGTCCAGTAGGTGGGTCGCAAAACTGTGCCGAAGCGTGTGCGGCGAGACGCGCTTTTTGATCCCGGCCTGCTTCAAGTAGAACTGAAGCCGGTAGCGCACCGCCCGTGCGCTCAGGCGGGTGCCATGATGGCTCAGGAATAGCGCCTTTGGGTCTTGGACTTGAGCGCAGAGGAGCTCTCGAACGCTCAGGTAGTGGCGGAGCGCTTCGGTTGCCGTCCGACCGACCGGAACGATCCTCTCCCTTTGGCCCTTTCCGAGGACACGGAGCGTTCCATCAGGGAGGAGGTGATCTACGTTCAGAGCGACCGCCTCACCGACGCGCACGCCGGTTGCGTAAAGCAGCTCTAGCAGGGCCCGATCGCGCGCCCCGACGGGGGTTTTCGGGTCCGGGGTCCCCAACAAGGCTTCCACCTCTTCGACGGTCAGAAACTCCGGAAGTCGGCGCTCCCGATTCGGAGAGCGGATCTGTGCCGTCGGGTTGGTGGCCAACCGTCCTCCAGCGCGAAGCCATCGGAAGAGGGAGCGAACGGCGGCCAACCGTCGCGCCACCGTTGTGCGGGCCAGGTTCCTTTCCAGAAGGGAGGCCAGGAAAGCCCGAAGATGGGCCGGACCGACCTCCTCCGCTTGGATTATTTGGCGTCCCTCGCAGAAGGCACAAAACTGTTCCAAATCGCACCGGTAGGCGCGCACCGTGTGCGGCGAAAGCCGCTCCACCCGCTCCAGATGAACGAGGAACTCCTCGACAACCGCTCTCAGCAACATGGCCGCGACACCCCCTGAGTCATGCTTTCCGCAAAAAGGACTTACGCTCCGGTCGGAGGGAGCGATTCGCCCAGCGCCCAGCGGATACCGTTTCGGAGAAGTTGTCGAAACTGAGGAAGCGCGAAGTCCTCCGGATGGCCCAGAGAGGTGTAAAACGTCCGGCGCGGCGTCGTCCGCACCCAGGCGACCGGGTTTGGGACCCGTTCCTCCCGTGGGCTAGGCCCGACCGAGCGGCCCATCAACAGCGGACGGCAGTCCGCCGGCAGCGGCAAGACATAGTACAGCCAGGAGCGCGCAACAAAGGGATAATCCACCCCGTTCAGAATCGGATCGCCTTCCGCTTCAGGGTGAAGATAAACGACGGTGCTAGACTCATGCCCGTAGTGAAAGCGCCAAGGCGTGCCGAAGACCTCCGCCCCAAAGTGGTTCCAGATCGCCAAGGGAGAGCCTTCAGGGTACCGAAACGCGTGGGTGGAGGTGCGCAGGCCGACAACGGGCCGCCCCGAGTCCAGATAGGCGCGGATCGGCTCAAGCTGCTCCGGTGGGAGCTCCCGAAACCGAAGGTAGGTTACCAGACAGTCGGCCTCCTGGAGGGCCTCCAGGCCGGGCAGGTTCTGGCGATCCTTCGCCTGGAGGAGGCTGACGCTCCAGCCGTACCGCTCCACCAGCTCCCAGGCGACCTGGGGCATCGTGCGCTCCGAACGGTACTCCGCCTCGCCGATCAGGAAGACCACATGCGGCATTTCGTCTTTGCTCCCATTGGATTGTTCCGCCTTCGACCGATAGGGATCGGTTGGAACCGGTGCAGAGCGTATCCTAGCAGGGGAGCCGGCAGAAGGAAAGGGCGTCCTCAAGGCGTTCCAACGCTGGGCGAGGGCTAGAAGGGTTCCTACTTGCTCGCGTCCGAAGCCCGTGCAAGGATGAGATCGGGAGCCCCTCGAAAGATGAGCGCTTCCGGTAGGATCGATGCTTCGCAAGCTGTTCGTTCGCACCTTCTGGACAGTGTACGACCATCTGGGCTTGCTTCTGCTGGCCAGCCTCGGGTGGACAGCCCTTTCTTGGCCGTGGTGGGGTGGGGTGCTTCTGCTTGCGCGGGCGCTTCGCCCACCGCTGTCGGAGCTGACCTTGCTCGCGCTGATTCCGGTCACAGCGTTGAACCCGGCAAGCCTTGGACTAGCCGCACTGGCCCGGGAGCTGGTCCGCACCGGTGAGGCCACCGCTGGCCTCTTCTGGACCGGCCTTCGCCGACACCTGTTTCGCTCGCTGTGGTTGATGGCGTTTGGCGCGCTGGTGGCCTTGATCTTGGGGTCTAGTTGGGCCGTTTACTCGGCGGAACGTCTCCCTCTGGTGGGCCGGTGGGGGAACCGGATCGCGGCCGGGCTGACCGTCTGGGTGGTCCTTTTTGCCCTCCTGGCCGGAAGCTATTGGTCGCCGTTGGCCGCGGACCTGAGCGGTCGAAGGATCGGACTGAAGACCGTTCTGTATCGCTCAGCGCTGTTGACTTTGGATAACCCCGGCTTTACGCTTGGAGTGGCGCTGCTCTGCTGGGCGTCGTGGGCCTTTTGGGCTGCGACCGGTCTGGGGTTGTTTGTTTTGGCTGCCGGATGGTCGGCGGTCCTTCAACGCCACGCGCGCGACCTGCTCGGGGAGAAGTACGAGGTCGTCGAGACGCTCCGCCAGGAGGGCCGACCGGTCAGCCGCGCCGCCGTACGCGCGGCGCTTCAAGAACGATGGCGTCAGGAGCCCCAGCGGTCCTGGAGGGAGCTGATCCGCCCCTGGGACGCCCGCTCCTAGCAGTGTTCGTTGCTAACGCTCAAGCGCATTCAGCATCAAGGAGCCCAAAGTAGCGATGGTGCATCCAATTTCGTTGGAGATCGCCGAGATCCGTGGTCGTGAGATCCTCGATTCCCGCGGCAACCCCACCATCGAGGTGGACGTTGTGCTGGAAGACGGCACCCTCGGCCGAGCAGCGGTCCCCTCTGGAGCTTCCACCGGAGAACATGAGGCCGTCGAGCTTCGGGACGGCGATACCACCCGGTACCTGGGGAAGGGGGTTCAAAACGCTGTCCGAAACGTGAACGAAACGATCGCCGACGCCCTAGAAGGGTATGACGCGCTCGATCAGATCGGCGTCGACCGTGCGCTGATCGAACTGGACGGCACAGAGAACAAAAGCAACCTAGGGGCCAACGCAATTCTGGGGGTCTCGCTGGCTACCGCTCACGCGGCGGCAAACGCTCTTCGGTTGCCCCTCTACCGATACTTGGGCGGCAGTCTGGCACGGGAGCTGCCCGTCCCGATGATGAACATCCTCAACGGAGGCGCCCACGCCGACAACAACGTGGACATTCAGGAGTTCATGATCATGCCGGTCGGCGCGGAGCGGTTCTCCGAGGCGCTCCGGATGGGCGCGGAGGTCTTTCACCATCTTAAGGCCGTCCTTCGAGAACGGGGGCTCAACACCAGCGTCGGCGATGAGGGCGGCTTTGCGCCCGATCTGAGCTCCAACGAAGAAGCGATCCAAGTGATCCTTCAGGCCATCGAGAGAGCCGGATACGTTCCCGGCAGCGACGTGCTTCTGGCCCTAGACGTGGCCAGCAGCGAGCTGTACCGCGACGGGCGTTACTTCCTCCAGGCGGAGGCCCAGCCGGAGAAGTCCCGGGAGGAGATGGTCGAGTTTCTCGTTCGCCTGGTCGAGAAGTATCCGATCATCTCGATTGAGGACGGAATGGCCGAGGACGACTGGGAGGGGTGGCGCCTGCTGACCCAAGCGCTCGGCGAGCGGGTTCAGCTGGTCGGCGATGATCTGTTTGTCACTAACACGGCCCGGCTCGCTGAAGGAATTGAGCGGGGCATCGCCAACGCCATCTTGATCAAGGTGAACCAGATCGGCACGCTAACCGAGACCCTGGAAGCGATCGAGATGGCCACTCGCGCCGGCTACACTTCGATCATCTCGCACCGCTCCGGCGAGACGGAGGACACCACGATCGCCGACATTGCGGTGGCAACCAACGCCGGACAAATTAAGACCGGCTCCCTCTGCCGCACCGATCGGGTGGCCAAGTACAACCGACTCCTGCGGATCGAGGAGCAGCTGGAGACCCGCGCGGTCTATCGGGGACGAGAGGTTTTCTTCTGCCTGAAGCGGGCTTAGGACAAGACTCCGCTGGAACGCTTTGGAAGACCGACGCGTTCCTTAAAGGCACCGGCTGGAGCGGGGGACCGGGAATCGGTCTGGATCTCGGCGAGAGACCTCACGCTGGAGCTGGTCGAAATGAACGCCGATCGCAGATGGTGGCTGGTTTTAACGGGAATTCCGCTGCTGCTGCTCATTCTGGTCGGGACGCGAATCGCCCAGGAGTGGGGCGCCTTTCGCCAGGCGCAGGCGATTCGACGGGAGTACCTGGCACGCCGCGAGCAGCTTCTCCAGGAGCGTTCCCGGCTCCGCCATCTGGTTGAGACGCTCCAGAACGATCCTCTTACCCAGGAGCGGCTGATTCGATCGTTCGGATACGTGCGCCCCGGTGAGACCGTCTACGTCGTTCCGCGAGAGCCTTCCTCGTCCTCGCCGTAGCGGCAGAAGGGACGCCTTCAGGCCTTCGGAGGGAGCTCCCACGAGGTTCAAGCTGCTCGTCTTCATGGAGCAATCGAGCGTTCGTTTTTGGGGAACGCTGCTTCTGCTAGGAGCGGTGCTTCTCTCCAGAGCAGGCGCTGCGGACCCGCCGTTTTTGGCCGAAGATCGGTCGTCTCCAGTGCTAAGCGCAATGCTTCCAGCACTGCCTGTCGCGGCTCCTGACGGGCCGCTGGGCTCAAACGTCAACCCAGCGGTATTGGCGGCTTCGCCTCGCTTAAGTCTTCGCTACATCCGGGGGGTTCAGGGTTCCCCTCGAGGGGAGAACAGCTTCTGGTTTGCGGCCAAGGGGGTGGGGATGGGCTTAGAGTACTTCTCCGCTTCGCCACCGGTGCCGACACCAGGACTCCTGCCGGAGACAGTCTCCCTCCGTCGTTGGACCTGGTCGGGCGGCTCCCACCTAGGGGGTGGCCTCTACTGGGGAGTGGCACGAATCAGCTACGCTTCCCAAGACCCTCAATACGACCGGCTGAGCCTCTGGGACGTAGGGCTGCTCTACCGTCGGCAGTGGGTTTCGCTTGGCTTGGTCGTGCGCCGGCTCAACCGCCCGGAGCTTTACGGCCAACGGTTGGAACGAGCGTTCGATCTGGGAGTCGCCTGGAGACCTCGAACGGATCGCCTTACGTTTTCGTTCGACCTGCGCCGATTAGATTCGGAATCGTTTCGGACGGCATGGAAGCGCCAACGCTACCGATTAGGCCTGAACCTGGAACCGATCGAAGGGGTGGAGATTCAGGCGAATGCCTATGGAAACCGCCAGTTTGACCTTGCGGTGACGCTCCGGTGGGGAACGGTCGGAATCGGAGGGCTCCATCGCCTGGAGGAGGGCCAGAAAGCTGGCACAATCGGCTGGATTGAGCTCCGCGAAGACCAGACCCATCCGCCTCTTCGCCGTCGCCGGATCGCCCTGGACCTGAAGCTTCAGGACTGGGAGGAGATCTATCCTCGACTGCGCGACGACCAGACGGTGGCGGGGGTGCTCCTCCGGCTGGACGGCGAACGGATGCCCTTGGCCCACTGGGAAGCGCTGCGAAAGCAGATCTTGGACCTGCGCCACCGCGGGGTAGAGGTGTTGATCTTCATCCGCCGAACCGGCACGGGCGGCTATTGGATCGCCTCTGCCGCCGACGGGATTCTGATAGACCCGCTGGGTGAGCTGGAGCTAACCGGCCTCCACTCCCGACGGCTTTATTACGGTCCGCTGTTGGAACGAATCGGCCTGGAGCCAATCTTCGTTCGCCGAGGGCCGTACAAGGCCGCGCCGGAGAGCTGGACACAGCAGGGACCCTCCCCAGCCGCCGAGCACAACCGGGAGGCGTTGTTCGCAGAACTCTTCTTACGGGTCTCGACCGACCTGACACGTTCAAGGCCCCAGATATCCGCCCCTTTGGGGGTGCTGTATCGGCAGGGGTACTTTCTGGGCGCGGAAGCCGTCTCCGCAGGACTAGCGGACGACTCCGTTACCAAGCAGGAGGCAGCGACACAGCTCCGGGAACGGCTCAAGGCCCAGCTCCTCACGGCCCAGGAGTACCGTTCGGAACGGCATCGCTCCCGGAGCTGGACCGTTCCTCCTTCGCGGATCGCCGTCATTCGGATTCAGGGAACGTTAGTCGAGAAGGCCGACTGGTTCCAGGTGGCCAGTGGGGAGGTCTGCTCCGCCGAGGAGATCGCCCAGGCCTTGGACCGAGCGCGCTCCGACGACTCGGTGCGGGCGACCGTTCTGGCAATCGACAGCGGTGGCGGACTGGTCAGCGCCGCCGAACGCATCTGGCGATCCGTCGCCCAGGCGGCCGAGGAAAAGCCGATCGTCGCGGTGATCGAGGGGATCGGGGCCTCCGGCGCCTACTATGTGGCCACCGGCGCCCACCGGATTTTGGCCGGAGCCACCTCGATCACCGGTTCGATCGGAGTTTACTCCGGAATCATCGGTGTCGGTGGCCTGCTCGATCGCCTGGGGATTGCAGCCTCAGAGCTAGATTATGGCTACGCCGGCAGTACGGGCCTCTGGACGACCTCACCGACGCCGGAGGACCGAGAACGCCTGGAGCGCCAGGTTGGCCGACTGTACGATCATTTTATCCGAAGCGTTGCAGAACGCCGCTTGCTTCCGCTACCGTTAACCATAGCAGCGGCCGAAGGTCAGGTTTGGACCGGTCGAAGTGCGCGGGCGCGGGGGCTCATCGACGCCATTGGAACTCTGGAGGATGGAATCGCGGAGGCCAAGCGACTAGCCGGAATCCCGGCCCAAGGAGCGGTTGAGCTTCTCTGGCTTCCGGAGCCTTCTTGGAAGAGACGCATCTCCCAGATGCTCGCTCCTCTCTCCGGGAGGGTCCCTCGTCCTTGGGCCGCGATTGTCGGCGAAGCTGGAGGGCGCAGGCTCGGCGAACCGATGGCCTACGAGCCGCTGGCCCAGTGGGAGACACCGTGAACGCAGAACAACGACGCGCCCAAATGGTGAAAACCCAGATCGAGGCGCGGGGCATTGACGACCCGCGACTGCTGGAAGCGATGCGCCGCGTCCCGCGCGAGCTGTTTGTTCCAGCCCATCTTCGGGAGTTCGCTTTCGACGATGGGCCGTTGCCGATCGGTCAGGATCAGACCATCTCCCAGCCGTATATCGTGGCCTACATGACCGATCTGCTCCAGCTCAGCGGCGACGAGAAGGTTCTTGAGATCGGGACCGGAAGCGGCTACCAGACGGCGATCCTGGCGGAGCTGGCCAAGGAAGTCTACACTGTGGAGATTCTCCCCGGCCTGGCCGAACGGGCTCGACAGCGGCTCCAAGAGTTGGGGTACACCAACGTTCACTTTCGCGTCGGTGACGGAAGCGAGGGTTGGCCTGAAGAGGCGCCCTTTGACCGTATCCTGCTGACCGCCGCGCCCGCGCGGGTACCTCAAACGCTCCTGGAGCAACTGAAGGTTGGTGGCATCCTGGTCGCCCCAGTAGGACGGGGAATTCAACAGCTGGTCAAGATTGTTCGAGAACCTCAAGGCTATACTGAGATGTACTACGGTGGCGTGCGCTTTGTCCCGATGACCGGTAAAGCGCTGGAAGAGGAGTAGGGCGCAAAGCAGGTGATCGAGGCCTACCTGAAGTACCTCTGGAACCTGATCTGGACGCCAAACGGACTGCTGACCGTCGGGACGATTCTCGGCGTCGTCTGGCTCTACCGGCTTTACTCCAAACGGATGGAGATTCCCGGCCTGACGATCGAGGTGCTCGGCCAGGAGTCCTGGTTTGTCCACCGAGACGACAACCATCGGATGGTGATCGTTCTCAGCCTTCGGCTGCAGAACCGAAGCGGTCAAGAGGTCCAGATCGAACGGATGCGGTTTAGCGGCTACGCACCAGTGGAAAAGCCGACCCCGATCGTTCTGGAAGGGAAGCGGAACAGTGTCCCCCTACCCTACCCGGGGCATGAGTTTTATAGCGGCCGGGAGCCACTGTCGATCCCGCCGTACAGCGAGCGGACCGTGTGGGTCTGCTTCGAGTCCCGCGTTGTCGATCTGAAGAACCGGATCGCCGCACCGCTAGTCTTACGCTCCAAAAGCGGCCATCGGAACAGCGTCCGGGTTCAATTGGCTCGGCACCCGTACCAGATCCAACTGTATTATGAGAGCTGGCTGTGAGGGAGGGCCCTGAGAGGCGATGAGGTCCTCCGCTTTGGATTCGGTTCACGTTCCCGTCCTCTTAGAAGAGGTGATGGGGCTGTTTTCGCCCGGGTCGGGGACCTACGTCGACGCGACGGTCGGACTTGGAGGACATGCCTTTGAGCTCCTCCGGCGAGGGGGAGAGGGACTTCGATTGATCGGCATAGATCGCGATCCGGAGGCGCTTCAGATCGCCCAAGAGCGGCTTTTGGAGTTTGGCGATCGGGTTCGGCTGGTGCACGCGGAGTTCGACCGTCTGGACGAGGTGCTCGACGCGTTAAACGTTGAGGAGGTGCAAGGGGTGCTCTTTGACCTGGGGATGTCCTCCTATCAGTTAGAGCGCTCCGGTCGGGGCTTTTCGTTTCTGTCCGACGAACCGTTGGACATGCGCATGAACCCCGAAACCGGCTTGACGGCGGCGGACGTAGTTAATCATTGGCGAGTGGAGGAGCTGGAGGCCTGCTTGAGGACGTACGGGGAGGAGCGGTTTGCCCGTCGGATTGCTCGGGCCGTCGAGCGGGCGCGACGGAGGAGGCCGATTCGCACCGCGCGGGAGCTGGCGGAGCTCGTGTCCCAGGCCGTCCCGCGCAGGCGTTCGCGGCTGCACCCGGCGACGCGAGTCTTTCAAGCGCTGCGGATCGTCGTGAACGACGAGCTGGGCCAGCTAGAACGAGCCCTTCCTCAAGCAATTCGACGATTGGCCCCCGGAGGGGTGTGCGCCGTGATCGCGTTCCACTCGCTGGAGGACCGGCGCGTCAAGCGCTTCTTTCGGGAGCTGGCCGGCTCCTCCGACTCGCTTCCGGAACCGCTGCGCTCTCGAACGTTCGAACTGCTGACTAAGCGGCCGATTGTTCCGACCGAGGAGGAGATTGCCCAGAACCCCAGAGCGCGAAGCGCAAAGCTCCGCGCCCTTCGAAGAAGGGCCTGAAAAACCGCCAAAAGGGGAAGAGGATGTTTTCGCGCACCGAGCCGCTCCGTCGGGTTGTTTGCCAGGAAGGATCATCGTCGAGGCCGGGTCTGCGCTTTCGGCGGTGGAAGCGCTTTGGGCTGCCGATCGCTCTTGGCCTGCTGCTTGTTCCGGTCGGCCTGGCTCAGGCTTGGCTAGTTCAGAGCCGCCATGCGGTCGCTCACGAAGTGCGTCAACTAGACGCGGAGATCCGACGGCTGGAAAACGAGATTGACGCCCTTCACCTTCAAGCTGAAGCGCTCCAGTCCCCCGCCCGGGTTCGAGAGTTGGCCCGCGCCGGCGGATACGTCGTTCCCGAGGCGGCGCCGGTTCTGGTACCACCCCGTCAGGACCGGGACCTGATGGCCGCTTTGGAAGCGGATCAAGCGGCCACCGGCGAAGGATCGCCCCAAGGTCCGCTGTCTGCAGGCTTGCTTCCCTCATGGGGATGGCGAGGAGAGCCCCAGAGATGACCGACGCCCACCGCAACCGACGCATTCGCTGGCTCGCGTTGGGGATGGTGGGGGTGTTCTTGGCGATTCTCGCCCGCCTTTTTCAGATTCAGCAAGTCGAACCGGAGTCGTTCAGCGCACGCGGGGACCAATTTCGGACCCAGCTTGCGGAGCGCATCCGGCGCGGAACGATTGTTGACCGCCGGGGGCGGGAGCTGGCGATCAGCACCTACGCCTACTCCCTTTACGTGGATCCCTCCTATTATCGGCAACTGCTTCGGCTGGGCCGCTTCACCTCTGAAGAGCTCGCCCAGAGGAAGGCCACTCTCGCTCGGATTCTCTCTGAAGTGCTGAACGTGCCCCTCTCGGAAGTCGCCTCACGGCTGGACAGTCCGCGCGCCTTTGAGTGGGTTCGGCGTTGGGTGGACTACGAGACCCTGGAGGCCTTGGAGGATCGGCTTCGCCAAGTGCATCTGGGGTGGTGGCCCCGAAGTGCCCTGGACTACCGCATCGAGGAGCGCAGAGTCTACCCCCGCGGGTCCCTGGCTGCTCACCTGATCGGCTACACCAACGTGGACGGCAAGGGGCTCGACGGTTTGGAGCGTCGCTATGACCAGCTGTTGCGAAGCCAGGAGGTCGCCCGGCGCGCCCTCAAAGACGGAAGAGGGCGCGTCCTAGACCCCCAAGCGCTGGCGGAGGAGCCTCCGGAGTTCACCGTACAACTGACGACTACGCTGGACGAGCGGATCCAATTCTTCCTTGAAGAGGAGCTGGAGGCGGCGTGTCAAAAAACGCGAGCCGCCGGCGGCGTGGGGATCGTGATGAACCCTCGCACCGGAGCCGTGTTGGCCCTGGCCAACCACCCAGCCTTCGATCTGAACGCTTACAACGACCCGAAAATTCCGACTGCAGTGCGCCGGAACCGAGCGATCTGGTGGCCGTACGAGCCGGGTTCTGTCTTCAAGGTCTTTACGCTCGCAGCTCTCCTAGAAGAGGGAAGAGTCCGGCTGGACGAACCGATCTTCTGCGAAAACGGCCTTTACCAGCCCCATCCAAGGCTTCGGCCGATTCGAGACGTTCACCCCGCCGGATGGCTGAGCTTTGAAGAAGTGATCGTTCAGTCCAGCAACATCGGAGTGTTGAAGGTGACCAGCGAGCGGCTCCCTTTGGACCGGTTTCGCGAGTACCTGATCCGGTTCGGCTTGGACCAAAAGACGGGAATCGATCTGCCCTACGAACGGACGGGAAGCCTTGCCGCGCTGCGCGACCCCAGCGGGTACGCCCTCTATTACGCCCCGTGGGGGCAGGGGATCTCAGTCACGCCGCTTCAACTCCTCGTGGGCGTCAATGCACTGGCCAACGACGGGGTATTGATGAAACCCTACGTCGTGGCCGCCGCGTCCGATCCGTCGGGGCGACGGCTCTGGGAGGCAAGTCCGACACCGATAGGCCGCGCCGTGCGTCCTGAAACGGCCCGCCGCGTCGTCCAGGTGATGCGCCGGGTCGTTGAAGAGGGCACGGGCCGGGCCGCTCAGCTTCCTGGTCTCTCCGTCGCCGGGAAGACGGGGACCTCACAGAAGGTCTCTCCCCAAGGGGGCTACGAACGGGACGCCTTCGTCGCCAGCTTTGTGGGGTTCTTTCCTGCGGAGGATCCGCGCTACTCGATTCTGATTGTGATTGACGAGCCCCAAGGGGAGCATTACGGCGGGCGAGTGGCTGCGCCCGTCTTCCGTCGGGTCGCCGAGCGTATCCTTCAGTATGAGCGGCTGGAAGCCGGCCTGGCCTCCGCTGGAGAACACGAGGACCTGTAAGATGCGCCTGACCGCACTGCTCGAGGGGCTGAGCTACCGAATATTGGCGGGACCCTTGGACCCAGAAGTTTGTGAGCTCGTCCACAACCACCAGGAGGTAAGGCCGAAAGCCGCCTTTGTGGCGATCCAGGGGGCCCGGTTCGATGGCCACGCGTTTGTTCCCGAGGCAATTCAACGCGGAGCCGGAGCGGTGATCGTTGAGCGCCCCGTCGAGGTGCCGCCGGAGGTTACTGTCGTTCAGCTTGAGGACACACGTCGGGCACTGTCGCTCCTGGCCGCCAACCGTTACGGGCATCCCGCCAACTCGCTAGTACTGGTCGGGGTAACCGGCACTAACGGGAAGACTTCGGTCACCTATCTGGTTCAGAGCCTGTTTGCTCGGCGGGGGTACGCTTGCTCGCGAATCGGAACGATCGCCTACGAGATCGGCGGGGAGCTGCTCTCCGCTGGAACAACGACGCCGGACGCGCTGGAGCTTCAACGGCTGCTCCGGAGGGCCGTGGATCGTGGCTCCCAAGCGGTCGTCATGGAGGTCTCCTCCCACGCCCTGGTTCAACACCGCGTAGCCGCTCTCCAGTTTGACGTCGCCGTTTGGACGAATTTGACCCAGGACCATCTGGACTTCCATCAGACGATGGAGGCTTATCGGGACGCCAAGCTTCTGTTGTTTCGTCGCCACCTCAAGCCGAGCGGGCTGGCCGTGCTGAACCGGGATGATCCCCTTTACCCGGCGTTTCGCACGGCCGCGGAAGAGGCGGGGGCCCAGAGGATCACCTTTGGACGGGACGGGTCGGCGGACGTGCGCGCTGAAGCTGTCGAGTTGACGCCGACGGAGACCCGATTTCTCCTTCGCTGGAACGATAAGGCCCAACCGGTGCGGCTGCGGCTGCTGGGGATCTTCAGCGTCTGGAACGCCCTGGCCGCCGCAGCGGTCGGGCTTGGGATGGGATGGGAGCTTCCAGAGATCGTCGAGGCGATCGAGTCGGTCCCCGGCGTGCCGGGCCGGTTCGAACCGGTCCACGCCGGACAGCCGTTCGGTGTAGTGGTGGACTACGCCCACACCCCGGACGCGCTCAAGAACTCCTTGAAGGGGCCCGTTCCCTCCGACCGCAGCGGGTGATCTGCGTCTTTGGATGCGGGGGGGACCGCGACCGGGCAAAGCGCCCGATCATGGGACGAATCGCCGCCGAGCTGGCCGATCTAGTGATCCTCACCTCGGACAACCCTCGCACCGAAGATCCGATCCGGATTCTCCAAGAGATCGAGGAGGGGATCCCAAACGGAACCTCGTACCTCGTGATTCCCGATCGGGAGGAAGCGATTCGACACGCCGTTGGGAAAAGCCCAGGAGGGAGACCTGATCCTCATCGCTGGAAAGGGCCACGAGGATTATCAGATCGTTGGGGACCGACGATTGCCCTTTGACGATCGAGAGGTTGCCCAGAAAGTGCTGTTGGAGCGGTTCTCTGCGTAATTGGAAGGCGAGAGGAAGCGCTGTGCGTTGGACGGTTCAGGAGATCGTCAAGGTCACGGGCGGAACGCTGCTTCGCGGCGACCCAGCGCGGTTTGTCGAGCGTTTCTCCACCGACAGCCGGACGTTGGAGCCGGGGGAGTGGTTCGTGCCATTGCGGGGCGAGCGTTTTAACGGCCACGACTTCTTAGAAGCGGCGTTGGATCGAGGAGCAGTAGGAGCCTTCGCCGCTCACGAAGAGGCCTCCGCCCGTCGCGACGTCCTAAACCGCTATCCGCACGCGATCCTCGTTGACGACCCCCTAGAGGCGCTGATCGCCCTGGCCCGTTCGGCGCGCTCGGCCTTCTCTGGACCGGTGGTGGGGATTACCGGCAGCAACGGTAAGACGACGGCCAAGGAGTTCACCGCGGCGGTCTTGGGGCCGGAGGCCCTCAAGGCGCCGGCCAGCTTTAACAACCGAATCGGGGTGGCTCGGACGCTGATCGCACTAAGCCCCCAAAGCCATCGGTTCGTCGTCTGCGAGCTGGGGACCAACCACCCGGGCGAGATCGCGGAGCTGGTGAAGATCGTCCAACCGACGATCGGGGTGTTCCTGAACGTCGGGCCGGTCCATTTAGAGTTCTTCAAGGACGAGGAGGCGATCGCCGAAGAGAAGAGCTGTCTTCCCAAGTCGAGTGAGTGGGCCGTGTTGAACGCCGATGATCCACGGGTGATCCGCTACGCTCCGGAGTGTCGGAACGTTCTGACCTTCGGGCGCTCGGAGGGGGCCGAGGTCCGCGCTGGCCTGGTAACGCTGGACGAACTGGGACGACCGACGTTTGAGCTGATCGTTCGCGGAGACCGGGTCGGCCGGGTGGGGCTCCGGGCTAACGGAGCCCATCACGTTGTTAACGCACTGGCCGCGGCGGCGGTCGGCGTGCTTTGTGGAGTTCCCGGAGAGGCACTGCTCCAACGGCTCGCCGATGCGGAGCCGCCACCGATGCGGACCCAGCGGTTGACCCTTCACGGCGTCGAGTGGATTCACGACGCTTATAACGCCAACCTGCCCAGCGTCCGGGCAGCGCTGGAGCTGTTCCGGCGGGTGCCCGCCGCGGGTCGCCGCTGGGTGATCCTCGGCGAGATGGCCGAGCTCGGGGCTGCCGCTGAGGACCATCATCGCGCCGCGGCCGGAGCGCTTTCGCCGGACTGGTGCGACGTTTTCGTAGCCGTCGGCCCGTACGCCGACGCGATGGCCCAAGCCGCGCAGAAGGCCGGAGTCTTGGCGATCTTCCGGTTCCCGACGGTAGAAGAGGTCTGCGAAAGCCTGCCGGAGATGCTCGCCCCTGGCGATCTGGTGTTACTAAAGGGCTCCCGACGGGCTCGGATGGAACGAATCGTGGAGCGCTTCGCCTGCGAGGGCGGCGCCATCACCCTGAAAGCGCCGTAGTTTACCATGCTCTATCATCTGCTTTACGAACAGCTCCAGCCCTATTTTTCGCCCTTTCGCCTGTTTCAGCAGATCACCTTCCGGGCGATCTACGCTGCCGTCCTTGCGTTTGTGCTGGCGCTGGTGCTGGGGCCGAGGGTGATCCGCTGGTTGCAGCGGCTTCGGTTTGGGCAGTACGTGCGCCGAGAAGGCCTGGAGTCCCACTATAAGAAGGAGGGCACGCCCACGATGGGCGGGGTTCTCATCCTTGCCGCCTGGCTGGGAAGCGCGCTGCTTTTTGTCCGTTGGACCAACCCGCTGGTTTGGATCGCCGTCGGCGCGACCATCTGGTTCGGGCTGATTGGGTTCTTGGACGACTGGCAGAAGATCCGCAAGGGCCGTTCACTGGGGCTGACGGGCAAACAGAAGCTGCTGTTGCAGTTCTCCGGAGCCGCGGTGATCGCCTGGCTGCTCGCCCACCAGGAGACGGGCAACATCGCACCGACGGCGTTAGTCTTCCCCTTTTTCAAGTTCCTCAAGCCGGAGCTCCCCGTCTGGTTGTACGTGCCTTTTGTGATGGTCATCATCGTCGGAGCGGCCAACGCGGTGAACTTCACCGACGGACAAGACGGCTTAGCGATCGTCAGCGCCAATTACGTCGCGGGCACCTTTGGTGTCTTCGCCTATCTGACCAGCCATGCGTTGATTGCCGACTACCTGGACATCCCGCACATTCCGGAGACAGGAGAGCTGACGATCTTCTGCACGGCCCTGGTAGGGGCCGGGCTCGGGTTCCTATGGTGGAACGCCTATCCTGCTGAGGTGTTCATGGGCGACACCGGCTCGATGGCGCTCGGGGGAGCGATCGGGACTGTCGCTGTGGCCACCAAGCAGGAGCTCCTGTTGCCGATCGTAGGGGGCATTTTTGTCGTTGAGACCCTCTCGGTGATCCTGCAGGTTTGGTACTTCCGGCGCACGGGCGGCAAGCGGATCTTCCGCATGGCCCCGCTCCACCACCACTTTGAAAAGGGAGGGATTCCCGAACCCAAAGTCACCGTCCGCTTCTGGATCGTCGGGTTCGTGTTGGTGTTGATCGCGTTGAGCACGCTGAAACTACGGTAAGCGAGAGAGTCCATGAGCGCGCGTCTGTTCCCTCCGGAGACCTGGCAAGGGGTCCGGGTGGGGGTGATCGGCCTGGGGGCGAGCGGGACCGCAGCGGCCAGAGCGCTTCAGCGCTGCGGCGCGCGGCTGATCCTCAACGACGCCCAGCCGAGCTCCCAGCAGGCCCAGATAGAGGCACAGCTTCGCAGCGCGGGGATCGCTTGGGAGGCTCTCGTCCTGGGGGACCATCCGCTGGAGCTGCTTGAAGCCGTTGAGCGACTGATTGTCTCTCCTGGGGTTCCCTTCGATCTACCGCTCCTGAGGGCGGCTCGGGAACGGGGCCTTCCTACCCTTGGTGAGCTAGAGCTGGCCTACCAGCTAACGGAGGCCCCCTTTGTCGCCGTCACCGGCACCAAAGGGAAATCCACTACCACCACGCTGATCGGGCAGATGCTGGAGGCCGCCGGCATCGCCGCCGTGGTTGCGGGGAATATCGGGACGCCGCTGACCGCTGTCGCCCTGGACACTCCTCCGGAGCGGTGGATCGTCGCCGAGGTGAGCAGCTTCCAGCTTGAGAGCGTCTTTCAGTTTCGCCCTCGGATCGGTGTCGTTTTGAACGTGACGGCGGACCATCTGGACCGACACCGGAGCTTGGAAGCCTATCTCTCTGCCAAGCTTCGCCTGACCGAGAACCAAAAAGCGGAGGACCTGCTCATCCTGAACGCCCAGGACACGACGGCAAGGCGCTTTATCGAGCGAACGCGGGCGCGGATTCGGCGATTTTCCCTGGAACCACGCGCAGAAGCGGAGGCGTTTCTCTCCAAAGGGTGGCTATGTCTGCGGAGCGGAGGCCGAACGATCTCCTTATGTCGTCGGGAGGAGCTGCGGGTCTTGGGAGACCACTTTGTCGAGGACGCCTTGGCTGCGGCGCTGACGGCGTGGGAGCTGGGCGCGCTGCCGGAACAGATCGCCCAACCGTTGCGGGAGTTTCGCGGCCTCCCTCACGCCTATGAGCTGGTCGCCGTTCGGGAAGGGGTGGCCTACGTGGACGACTCGAAGGCGACCAATCTAGCCGCCGTGTTGGCCGCCGTTCGGGCCACGCCGCCAGAGTCGCCGATTGTGCTGATCTTCGGCGGCGTGGACAAGGGCAACGACTATACGGGATTCCTCCCGGCGGTGCGAGGGCGGCTTCGGGCCGTTGTCCTCTTGGGCACGGAGACCGAACGGCTAGAGGCGTTGTTCCGGGGAGTGGTGCCGACGGTCGTCTGTCGCTCGATGGAGGCGGCGGTCCGAGCAGCTAGCCGGCTGGCTCGTCCAGGGGACACAGTGCTCCTCTCTCCAGGACACGCCAGCTTTGACCTGTTCGCCAACTGGAAGGAACGCGGCGATGCGTTTCAGCGCGCCGTACGGAATGCAGGTCGAGAGCAGTAGCCCTCACGGCTTGGGGCTCTCTCAGGGGAGGAGAAGTGGACGTCCCGACTGGGTGCTTGCCCTCTTGGCCGGTCTGCTGCTTTCGATCGGGCTGGTGTTCCTCTACTCGGCGAGCTCGTCGCTGGCGCTGGACCGGTACGGCAACTCCGCTTACTTTGTCGTCCGACAGCTGCGAGCGCTAGGGGTTGGGCTGCTTGGCGCCCTCGTGGCTTATCTGGTGCCGATCGGCGTTTATCGGCGCTACGCCAAGCGGCTGATTCTGATCTCGATCCTGTCAATGCTGGCCGTCTACCTCCCCGGCATCGGAAGCCCCGTCGGGCGATTCCACCGTTGGATCAACCTGGGAGTGATTCAATTTCAGCCCGTCGAGCTGGCCAAGCTAGCGGTGATCCTGTATGCGGCTCAGTTCCTCAGCAGCGATCGGAAGGATATCACGTCGTTTTCGCGCGGCGTCCTGCCCCATGTGCTGATTACCGCTGTGTTTGTCTTCTTGCTTCTGCTTCAGCCGGACTTCGGCTCGGCGGTGCTGCTCTGCGCGGTGGTGTTCGGGATGCTACTGGCCGGCGGGGCGCGGCTTTCTCACTTAGGGTTTCTGAGCGCCTTTGGAACGCTCAGCCTCTACCTGCTGATCGCGAGCGATCCCTACCGGCGGGATCGGGTGCTGACCTTCACCAAGTGGTTCCACGGGACCCACGAGCGGCCGGATGACGCCGGCTATCAGATTTGGCAGGCTTACGACGCGCTGAGCACCGGCGGACTATGGGGGGGTGGGGCTGGGCCGAAGCCTTCATAAACTGTTCTACCTTCCGGCTCCCCATACCGACTTCATCTTTGCCGTCGTCGGCGAAGAGTTAGGATTTCTGGGCGCCTCGGTGGTGGTGTTTGCTGATCCTCCTTTTAGTTCTCCGGGGGATTCAGCTTTCCCTACGGCTGAACGATCCGTTTATGAAGCTAAGCGCTTTTGGGATCTCACTCTCATTGGGCCTGCAAGCCGCCGTCAATCTGGCGATGACGATGGGGTTGCTGCCGACTAAGGGGATCCCCCTGCCGTTTATCAGCTATGGGGGCTCTTCGTTGATGGTCAGCCTGGTGATGGTGGGCCTTTTGCTCAGCCTTTCGCGCCACGCGTCTCCGTCCCGCGCATCCCGTTGAGGGGGGTTCCTGATGGCTCCGCGCGGCAAGGTGTTGATCGCCGCCGGTGGGACCGGCGGGCATCTGTTCCCCGCCCTTACGGTTGCAGATCGGCTCCGGGAGCGCTATCCGGAGGTGGAACTTGTGTTCGTCGGTCGGGCAGACAAGATCGAAGCCCGGCGGGTGCCCCAAGCAGGGTACCGTTTTGTACCTGTGCGGGCAGCGGGGGCTGCCCCGAAAGCTCGGCTACCCATGGATCCCTGCGCTTCGCTCGCTTTTAGGTGGCGTGGCGGACGTGCGACGAGTGCTTCGGCGAGAACGGCCCGACGTGGTCTTTGGAACCGGCGGGTATCTCTCTGGGCTGGTCGGGGGGGCTGGCCGCGTTGAGGCGCGTGCCGGTAGTTCTTCACGAGTCCAACGCGGTGCCGGGTCTAGCGAACCGGTGGCTGGCCCGCTGGGCCGTCGAGGTACACGTGGGCTTTGAAGCCGCTGCTCGATATCTTCCGCCGGAGAAGGTGCGCTTCAGTGGAAACCCTCTCCGTCCGGAGGTCCTCCATGCAGCGGAACGACGAGGCCAAAAGCCCCGGAACGACCCTCTGCGAATTGCGATCATCGGCGGGAGCCTGGGCGCAGCCACGTTGAACCGGGCCGTCCTTCAGGCGCTGCCGGAGCTGGCCCGTCTTCCGATCGTTCTGGTTCATCAGACCGGCGAACGGGCCTACCCGTGGGTGATGGAGACGATCCGTTCCCGATGGGGCGAAGTTCCCTGTAACATCCAGGTGGTCCCGTTCGTAGAGCAGATGGGAGAGCTCTACGCTCAGACGGACCTGTTGATCGCGCGGGCTGGGGCGATGACCCTCTCCGAAGCGGTCTGGTGTCGGGTGCCGATGGTGTTGGTCCCTTATCCGCACGCTGGGACCGACGAGCAACGCCAGAACGCGCGCGCCGTCGCTCAAGCCGGGGCGGCCCTCCTGATCGAGGACGCTCAATTTGACGGAAGTCGGCTGGTGGAGGTGGTTCAGGAGTTCCTCCGTCGGCCGGAACGCCTCGAAGAGATGGCCGCCCGTTGCGAAGCGCTCGCTCGTCCTGACGCAACCGACCAAATCGTCGAGGCGATCGTCGCCTACCTTCCACGCTGAGGGCGGACCGGAAGCGATGTTCGGGAAGACGCGGCGCATTCACTTTGTCGGGATCGGCGGTGCTGGAATGTCCGGCATCGCAGAGATCCTTCTTGCCGAAGGGTTTCACATCTCCGGCTCCGATCTCAGCGAAAACGAGAACACCCGACGACTCTCCCAGATGGGAGCTCGGGTCTTCCTGGGGCACAGCGCTCAACACGTTGGCGCGGCGGACGTTGTCGTGGTCTCGGCGGCGGTCCCGGAGGACAACCCCGAAATTCGCGAGGCACGTCGGCGGGGTATCCCCGTGATTCCCCGCGCGGAGATGCTGGCCGAGCTAATGAAGCTCAAATACAGCATCGCCGTCGGCGGCACCCACGGCAAGACGACCACCACCGCCCTGATCGGCACCGTCCTGGAGGCGGCCGGCTTGGACCCGACGGTCATCGACGGTGGCCGATTGGTCCACCTGGGCAGCGGCGCGCGGGTAGGCCGGAGCGAGTTTCTGGTCGCCGAGGCGGACGAAGCCTACGGCAGCATCAAGCGTTTTCATCCCACCGTCGCGGTGGTGACCGCCGTGGACGCCGACCATCTGGACTACTATCGGAACGTCGAGGAGATCAAAGAGGTCTTCCTTTCGTTTATGAATCGGGTTCCCTTTTATGGGATGACCGTCGCCTGTCTGGATCAGGAGAACGTCCAAGCGCTCCTTCCGGAGGTCGAGAAGCGGCTGATCACCTACGGGGTGCGCTCTGCAGCCGACGTGACGGCGGGACAGTTGGAGTTTTCTGGGACAACGAGCCGGTTTTTGGTGCGCTATCGCGGGGAGCCGCTGGGGAAGGTGCGGCTGCCACTGCCGGGGGAGCACAACGTTCAAAACGCCCTGGCCGCCGTCTGTGTGGGGATCGAGCTGGAGATCCCCTTCCCGACGATTGCGCGAGCGCTGGCCGAGTTTCAGGGGGTTCACCGACGCTTTGAGGTGCTCGGGGAGGTTGGAGGCGTTCTGATCGTGGACGATTACGCTCACAACCCGCAGAAGCTCAAGGCGGTCTTTGCGGGGGCGAAGGCCGGATTTCCCGACCGGAGGCTCCTTGCGGTCTTTCAGCCCCATCGCTATCATCGGGTACACACGCTGGCAGAGGAATTTTCCCGCTCCTTCTTCCAGGCCGATCGGGTTTACGTGACGCGGATCTACGGCGCGGGCGAAGCGCCGATTGCGGGCGTTTCCGCTGAGCGGCTTGCCGAGGCGATTCGAGCCCACGGCCACCGGGAGGTCGTCTTTCTCCCGACTCAGGAGGCGCTTCTGGAGCGGCTGCTGGAGGAGGTGCGGCCCGGCGATCTGGTCCTGACCGTCGGCGCGGGAGACATCTGGAAGGTCGGAAAGAGGCTGTTGGAACAGTTGCAGGCGAAGGAGCGACCGGGTGCCACGTCCATCCCCCTGGATCAACGCCCTCCGGAAGATCGCTGAACTGCGAATTCGAGAGGACGAGCCGCTCTGGCGGCATACCTCCTTCAAGATCGGCGGGCCGGCCGACGCCCTGGTTTGGGCCGATACGCGAGAGCAGCTACGTCAGGTGGTCCGAATCGCTCGTGAATATCGGGTGCCCTTTTTCGTCCTGGGGCGAGGAACCAACGTCCTGTTCGACGACGCCGGGTTTCGAGGGATCGTTCTGAAGCTGAGCCGCGAGTTTGAGATGATGCAGTTTGACGGCCGCCGGGTTCGAGCCGGCGCGGCGGTTCCGATGAGCGTCTTTAGCAAAGAGTGTGCAAAGCGCGGGCTCTCCGGCGCCGAGTTCATGTTCGGCATCCCTGGCAGCTTGGGCGGCGGCGTTCGAATGAACGCCGGCGCGCACGGCAGCTGCTTTGCCGAGATCGTTCAAGGGTGCGAAGCCCTCGACTGGGAGGGGACATTCCGCTGGCTCACTCGTGAGGAGTTGGCTTTCGCCTACCGTTCTTCAGCGCTGAGCGACTTTGCGCTGGCGACAGAGGTCCTTTTTGAGCTGACGGCCTCCGACCCGGAGACGGTGGAGCAAAAGACAAAAGCGCTTTACTACCAACGGATGGCTTCGCAACCGCTCGCGGAGCCGAGCGCGGGATGCGTCTTTCGAAACCCGGACGTGGGCGCCGCAGGAAAACTGATCGACGAATGCGGTTTGAAGGGCCGCTCCTGCGGAGGGGCGCAGGTTTCAAAGAAGCACGCAAATTACATCGTCGCCCCAGAGGGGGCCACCGCGGCGGAGGTGCGCCGGCTGATCGCTCAGATACACCGCGAGGTGCTCCAAGCACGGGGGGTTTGGCTCGAGCTAGAAGTAAAGATCTTGGGTCCCCACGGGGAGGATTTAGGCGCCCAGCTTCTTGGGAAGGGCCTCGAAGGATGATCCTCAACGTTCAGACCTCCTGGCGACCTCTACGAGGAGAGGATCGCCAGGAAACGAGCCGACGGTCCACAATCAGAAGGGTTCACGAACCGACCTGGAAGCGGTCCCAGGCTCAGGAGGAAGCGCAGCTGCGCGCTCGACGGGCCGTCGTCCGACGTTCTCACTGGCGCGTGCTGTTTTTATTTGGATGCGTCGCGGTTGCCCTGTTGGGGATCGAGATCGAGCAGGCCCAACGCGTGGGGTTTTGGGGGTCCTCCCTGTTTCCCCTTCGTCAGGCGGTCGTCATCGGCAACGAGCGGTACAGCGAATCGGAGCTGATCGCTGCCGCCGGCGTGGTTCCGGGGATCAGCTCGATGCTGGAGGCCGATCCATTCCGGCTTCGGGAGCGGCTTCAGCGAGCAATTCCCGATTTGGAGGAGGTCACCGTCGAGCGGGACGTCCAGCGCGGGGTGGTCACGATTCGGGTCGCTGAGCGCCGGCCGTTTGCTCAAGTCCAACAGGGGGGTCAGACCCACTGGGTAGACGAGCGGGGCGTTCGTCTAGATCGCCCCTACGTGGAGGCGCCGCCGGCGGTGCCAACGGTTCTGGTTAGGACTCAGGAGGAGCTCGCCTCGGCGTTGCTGCTGCTTCGACTGGATCGGCTCTACCGGCAGCAGAGCGGAGCGCTGCCGGAGATCGTTCGGGTGGTGGCTCGGGGGCCAGGGGAGATCGTTACCCACTACCGCGCCGCGGACGGACGTCCCTTCTTGGTGCTTTTTGCCGCCGATCGGCTCGAAGAGGGGATGGAAAACATTTATCACTTGTGGCACTATCGCCTTCGGGAGGGGAAGACGGAGGCTCCTCTCACAGACGCGGGGGATCTGCCGGACATTTCCGACCAGAGCCGGGAGGCCGAAAGCTCCGGATCGGAGGTCGTCGAACGGTACGACGCGCGGTTCAACGGCACCGTATACATCGCTTCGGAGGGCAAGGAACAGAATCATGGCACGTGAAGACATCGTAGTTGGGCTGGACATCGGTACCAGCAAAACGGCCTGCATTATCGGCGATATTGGCAAGGGGAGCCTTGAGGAGATCGAGATTATCGGGGTTGGCGTCGCCCCCTCCGACGGTCTCCGAAAGGGGATCGTCATCAACATCGAGCGGACTACCTCCTCGATCCGCAAGGCGATCGAGGAGGCGGAGCTGATGGCCGGCGTGGAGATCGGCTCGGCCTATATCGGCATCGCGGGCGGGCACGTGATGGGCCATAACGTCAACGGCGTGGTGGCCGTCTCCGGCAAGGATCACGTCGTCACCCCGGAGGACGTCAATCGGGTGATCAACGCCGCCAAGACGGTGGCCATCCCTCCAGAACGGGAGGTACTCCACATTCTCCCCCAGATGTTCACCGTGGACGATATGACCGGCATTCGGAATCCGGTGGGGATCACCGGCGTCCGGCTTGAGGTGAGCGTCCACATCGTGACCGGCGCGGTCTCTTCGGCGCAGAATCTGGTGCGATGCGTCCACCTGGCCGGGCTGTCGGTTGAGGACATCGTCTTGGAGCCGTTGGCCTCTGCCGAGGCCGTCCTAACCCCTGACGAATTTGAGGCCGGGACGGCGCTGATCGACATCGGAAGCGGCACGACCGATCTCGTCATCTACCGGAACGGAGCCTTGATGCACACCGCTTCGCTGGCCGTCGGCGGGTGGAACATCACTAACGACTTAGCGACGGTCCTCCACCTAACGTTGCCCGAAGCCGAGACGATCAAGCGGGAGCACGGCTGCGCCTTGGTGGAGCTGGTGGACCCGGCGGAGACGATCTCCGTTCAGGGCCGGGGCACGCAGCGAACGCGGATGATCCACCGCACCCACGTCGCTGAAATCGTCCAACCGCGAATGATGGAGATCTTCGAGCTGGTCCGTCAGGAGATCGAAAAGAGCCATCAGATGATCAACGGCCTGGTCCTCACCGGCGGAACGGCGCTCTTGGAAGGAATCGAAGAGCTGGGCGCGGCCATGTTCGAAATGCCGGTGCGAGTCGGGTACCCGCGCCCGCTGCGCGGCCTCTCCGATCGGGTGCATAGCCCCGTACACGCAACCGGCGTCGGGCTGCTACTTTATGGAACCCGCGACCGGTGGAGCGGGAAGGGCACCTCTCGATTCATCAAAGGGAACGTCTTTGAGAATATCCTCCAGCGGATGCGAAGCTGGTTCGCTTCCGTTCGGGAGGACTTCTTCTGATCGACCTTGGGCCTGGACGGCTTGAAGCTTTCCCTCGGCCGATCAGACCTCCTGACGACTGCGGTGGAGTAAAAGGAGGGTCGCCCCCCAAAGCGGGACGATGACCGCCGCCACTTGTCCCACCGACCAGACGACGCCAACCAGCGCCGGAAAGAGAAGGATCGAGGCGAGCATGGCCCCTTCTAGGGCCCGATAGCCGTTCGCCTCCGAGGGGCTCCGGAGCAACGGATAACGAGTAACCATCGTCGCAATCAGCGCTCCGATCGGCCAGACTACATAGCGGGTCGGGTATCCTAGCGCCAGCGGCAGGAAGGCCAGCCCAAACGCTCCCAGCGTTGCCAGCACTGAAACGATCAACGCCACTCGTGGCCCTAGCTGGTGGACCGTCGTCCGAACGCCAGCGACGGCGTCTCGACGATAGTCCTTGAACGTACTGATCACGTGCGTTCCGAAGTCGTAAAGAAAGGTGATCCCAAAAGCGACCCAAACCATCGGGGGAACCCTTCCGGCGGCGGAGATCGCCCCAAAGACGTTCAACAGACCAATCCCCAGCGGGAGGACCAGACTTCCCCAAAGGCCCCGCTCTTTGAGATAGGCGTTGTAACTGTGAGAGATGGCGATCAACAGGAGCACCAGCAGTCCCGCCTGCCAACGAATGAGAAACCCCAACGCCACGCAGAGGAGATACAGACCGCTTGCCAGGCGGAGCGCCGTCTCCGGTCGGACTCGCCCGGAGGGAATCGGTCGCTCCGGATGGATCAACCGATCTACGCCCCGATGGAAGTAGTCATTCTTGATCATCCCGGCAAAGTACCCCAGTTCGGCGACCAGCAGCGCTAGCCAGGCGCGCCAGTTGTGAACGAAGTCGGGCGCGCTCAGCACGATCCCGGGCAGTGTCGCCACAACTGGAATGGCGAACAGCGGGTAGCGAATGAGCTCCAGATAGGCCCGCAGCGCTCTGACGGTGGTCCCCATCGTCCTAACCTGTTCCCTTTTTGTGCCCTCTTGGCCCCGCTCCTATTAATATTGAAGCAAGGAGGGTACCTGGAGAGGAGTCTTTCGAATGGCGCGACCCTGCGGACTGATCGCCCTGCTGACCGACTTTGGCCTGCGTGACATCTTTGTGGGCGTGATGAAGGGGACGATTCAACGGATCGCTCCTTCAGTTGAGGTGGTAGACCTCTCCCACGGCGTCCCGCCCCAGAACGTTCAGGTAGGCAGCGTGTTCCTGGAGGCTTCTCTCCGGTATTTTCCGCCGGGGACGGTCTTTGTGGCCGTGGTGGACCCTGGGGTTGGAACGGAGCGCCGCGCCGTTGCCGTCCAGGGAGGACAGCATTTTTACGTTGCTCCCGACAACGGCCTGCTCACCGGCGCGCTCGTCCTGGACCCTCCAACTAAGGCAATCTGCCTCAGCAACGCACGGTATCAACTTCCGCCGGTCGGCGCAACGTTCCACGGTCGGGACATCTTCGCGCCTGCGGGGGCGTACTTGGCCAGCGGCACCCCGCTGAAGGAGCTCGGCGATCCGATCCGGCCCGAAACGCTTCTTCGACTCCCGGACGCCTCCCCCCGGCAGGAAGGCCATCGTTGGATCGGCGCCGTCCTGTTCGCGGACCGCTTTGGAAACCTCATCACCAACGTTCGACGAGAAGCCCTCGACCGTCCGGTTCGGCGGGTGATCGTTCCCGAGCTAGGCGACTTAGGACCCCCTCGGACCACCTACGGAGAGGCGGAGGTGGGCGCGTTTTTGGCGCTCTGGAACAGCTTCGACCGGTTAGAGATCGCTCAGAGGAACGGAAACTGCGCCGCCACGCTCAACTGGCATCCGGAACGGCGTCTGGAAGTAATCATCGAAACGGAGCCGCCGTTGCCCCCGAACGAACGGAGTAACGCTGCAACCGGGCGATGATGTGCTCCGGCTCCTGAGCGCCCCGCGCTTGCGTCTGATCGAGCTGAACGATCCCCACTCCTGGGGCCAGCCACTTCCGACTGACCGTCGTGTCGATGTGCTGGCCGAAGATCTCCCAGGTGAACCGCTCTTCGACCAGCATCACGTGTTCAAACCGTCCCGCAGGGGTTTCCAGTGCCGTTTCTTCGAGAACTGCGTACTCCGCAGTTCCGCCCCCTACAGGGAAGCCGTCGGTGGTCAGCGCTTCAAACTGAACGTTCCAGCTCTTTCCGGGGATCAGCGGAAACCGATACAGCGGGAGCCACGGTTGGAAGAGGATCGTGTCCGCCGAGCCGAAGACCGCGTTGACCGCGTACTGCTCGACCCACTCGGTGCCGGTCTCCGGATCGCGATATCGATTGACGTAGGCGTAGTTGGCCACCCCTTCGGGGACCTCCGGATCGCTGGTACGGGTCTCCAGGACAAAGGCGGACCGATCGGTGTGCTCGATCGCGATTCGATCTACGATTCGCATCGTCACGGTGTTTCCGCGTTCGTCCTGAAAGACCCACTCGTTGCCGATTGCCAGCGGGTAGTAATCTCCCGGCGCGGGCTGCCAGACCAGGACGTCCAGCGAACGCCGGTGAAGGTCCTTTCCGTCGGAGGCGATGCAGGTAATCCGAAAGGTGCCGGTCTCCGGCGGCGTCTCCCAGCGGACCCCCTCGGCGTCCTGAACAACTCGTCCGGCGGTCGCTTCGAACCGGACGGTCACCGGATCGCCGTCCACATCAACGACCTGATAGCGCACCTGAGCGATCGAGTTAGGCTCTGGGTTCTCGGGGACGACCGCCAGCACCGAGATGTTGGGGGGATGGTTGCCGCCCTCCTTTAGACCGTCCTCGCCACACCCCCAGGCTGTCAGCAAAAGCATTATCCAACAGACCGTTTGGAACCGTCTCACCGCCGACCCTACCGTTTCAGCATTGTCCCGTTTCGTTCGCAATAGAGAACGGGGGTCTCCGCTCAGATGTTGACCCGCTCTTCCAGTTGATCGTGAATCTCCCGGAGGAGGGCCAGGGCGATGGATTCGTGTTCTCGGGCCTCTCGGAGCCGGGCAATCGCCGCTGCAACCCGCTCTTGGTCTCCCCATGCCCCTTCCTGCTGAGGGAAGGGGAACAGCGCGTGAACGGTGGCCAGGTTCTGGGCGACCACGTCGTAATGGCCGGCGGCCTCGTTCAGGAGCGGGCGGAGCGACTCGTTCAATCGGGCCCGGCACTCGCGAAGGAACTCGGCGGCCATCCGCCGGCATTCGTGCCAGAAGGGGGCATGATAGGAGACCCCAAACGGCTGAGCGGTTCCCTCCTCCAGGGCCGAGATCCAACGATCAAACCCATCGACTCCCGCCTGACCGATCGCCCCCCACCGAGCCGGGTTGTCGATAAAGCGCAAGGCAAAGGCGATCCCCGCATAGACGGCGACCTCTTCGGCGAGCGGCTCGCCGATCTCGACGGCGTTCACCTCTAGCCGACCGGAGGCCCCTTCGCCCAACGTCCGCCACGGCTTGGGGCCGGCTTGGTAGCCTCCCGCTCCGGAGTAGTAGTAACCCTCTTCGTCGTAGCCGTAAACGACGTAGTACTCGGGGAGCTCCATCTCCCAGGCATAGACTGGAGCGGCGTTATCAATGGCCATTCGAGCAAGCCTCCAGGCCTCTTCCTGCCGTTTTGGGAAGTCGGGCTCTCCCCGGCGTCCGGCGACCGTGCGGATCGTCGCGCCCAGATTCTGGGCCAGCGACTTAATCGGCGTCGCGTCCCAGTCGGTTGGAGCGCGGAGCGAGACTCTCCGGTCCACGATCAACAGAAACGCGTGTCCTGTGATCCCAAACAACCAGGGATGCGAGACGTTGATTCCTAGAAAACGCAAGCAACCCTGCAGCGCGGCCAGATGGGAAACCCAACCGGCATGACATCGAAGCCCAACGAGCTGTTTCACCGACGCCCCTTTGGCGGTAGGGTGTCTCGCCCTCCTGGAACCTGACATCGGATATGATTGTAACCGAACCACCAACGATCGCGAGAGAAAAAAGGAGCCCGTTTGTGCCTCGGATCGAACCGTTTCGGGGGATTCGTTATGCCGACCGATTGGCCGATCGCCTTGGCCAGCTGATCGCTCCCCCCTACGACGTCATCTCCCCGCAGCTGCAGGAGGAATTGTACCGGCGGGACCCCTACAACTTTGTCCGGCTAGAACAACCGGACGGTTCGTCGGGTGAGGGGCGGTACCGTCAGGCTGCCGAGCGGCTCGGCGCTTGGATCAAGGAAGGAATCCTCGTTCAGGAGGAGCGTCCGGCCTTTTATCTTTACGAGCAGGAGTTTCCGCTTCCTGAAGGGGTGTGGGTACCGGAGCCACGGGCCGGTTATCGGCGTCGGGCGCTTTTTGCCGCAGTGGAGCTGGTTCCTTGGGGGGAGGGGGTTTACCCCCACGAACGAACGCTGGCAGCCCCGAAGGCAGACCGGCTCCGGATGATCGAGACGACTCAAGCGAACCTTTCTCCCGTTTTTGGCATCCTGGACGACCCTGAAGGTCGGATGGAGGAGCAGCTCCGCCGTCGAGCCGAAGAGACCGCTCCGCTCGTTGAGTTTTCCGATCCTGACGGGGGTCGTCACCGCCTCTGGCGGATCGAGTCGCCAGAGGAGGTGGCAATGCTCCGATCGGAACTCACCGGTCCCATTGTTGTCGCCGACGGGCACCACCGTTATGAGACGGCTCTCGCTTACGCTCAGGCGCACGGATCGCTTTCACCGGAGGATCCCCGGCGGTTTGTGTTGATGGGACTGGTCTCCAGCCGGTCAGACGCGCTGCTCATCCTTCCCATTCACCGTGTCCTGGGAGGGATCGCCGAACCCCAGGTAGAGCGTCTTCCCTTCCTCTTAGAGGAGATCGCTTCGCTAACCTCCTTTGCTGAGGGGAATCCAGAACCGGTCCTTGGGGCACTTCGGCGTGCGCCGTCCTCCGCGTGGGCCTTTTATGCGCGCCCGTGGGGATACCTGCTGGCCGTCCTTCGTTCTGGGGAAAAGGAGGGGGTCGGCCCCGATCGGCTCGAGGTGGTTCAGCTGCACCGGTCCATTCTTCACGGGCTGCTAGGGGTAGACACCGACGACCCCGCCGCTCAGGAGCGCGTCGTGTATACCGTGCGCGTGGACGAAGCGGTAGAACGGGTTCGCTCGCGAGCCGCCGATCTTGCCGTCTTCCTTCGACCTCTGCGCGTAGCCGACGTGCTGGAGATCGCCTACGCCGGGGAGACGATGCCTCAGAAGTCCACCTACTTTTATCCGAAGCTTCCCTCCGGGTTGGTCTTTCGGCTGCTTGGGTCGTAGAGGGCGGGAGCGCTCAGGGCTTAGCGCGGAGAAGCTGAGCAAACTCCGCGGTTGGAATCGGCGGCGCTGCGGTTCCCTTTCGGACCAGCACCACCGAGTCGGCCAGCTGACACACCTCATCGGCGCGGTGAGAGACCAAGAGCATCGGGATGCGGAAGGCTTCGCGTACCGCGCGGAGGTAATGAAGGATCCGCTGTCGTCGCTCCTCGTCGAGGGCGGCGAGTGGTTCGTCCAAAAGGAGCAGCCGAGGCGACATTCGGAGCGCGCGGGCGAGCGCCACCCGCTGCCGCTCCCCGACCGAGAGCCGATCCGGCATCCGGTCCAACAGCGACCCCAGTTCCAGAACCTCGACCACCGCATCAAAGGGGATCTCTTCGGTCTGCGAGCCCTTCGGCGGTCGTCCGTATTCGATATTGCGCCGGACGGAGAGGTGAGGGAAAAGAAGCCCCTCCTGGAAGACGTACCCAAAGCGGCGTTGCTCCGGCGGGACCCACCGCGGCGGTCGGTCGGAGTAGAGCACCTCCTCTCGGCCCCAGCGGATCAGTCCCCGCGTTGGGCGAACGACCCCAGCGATCGCGTTTAGGAGCGTGCTTTTGCCGCTGCCGGAGGGTCCGAAGATTCCGGTCACCGGATCGCTCAGGCAAAGGTCCACCATCAGCCGAAACTGGGGATAGTGGACCTCGATTTGTACGGTCAGCTCAAACATCGAAGAGCCGTCCTCTCCCGCCCTTATTATCGAACGCACGGCCTGAGACTGTCCAGCGTGTGGCTACCCAGGGATCACCCCAGGAGGCGCTCCAAGAAGGCTCGCGTTCGGGGGTGCTGGGGAGAGCGGAGCATCTCCTTGGGGGCGCCCTCTTCTAGGATGCGCCCGGCGTCCATAAAGATCATCCGGTCGCCCACCTCAGCGCCAAACCGGATCTCGTGGGTTACGATCAGCATCGTCATGCCTTCCTGGGCGAGCTGCCTCATCACTTCGAGGACCTCCCAGACCAGTTCGGGGTCCAGCGCCGAGGTGACCTCGTCAAAGAGCATAATCTTCGGGTTCATCGCAAGCGCGCGGGCGATCGCAACCCGTTGTTGCTGTCCGCCGGAGAGCGTCTCCGGATAGCTATGGAGCTTTTCCGCCAGCCCGACCTTTCGGAGGAGCGTCTCGGCGACCGCTTCGGCCCGTTCCCGGGGGAGCTTGCGCACCAGCCGGGGCCCCAGGGCGACGTTTTCTAACGCCGTCAAGTGGGGAAAGAGATTAAAGCGCTGGAAGACCATTCCCACTTCGGCGCGGATTCGGTCCAGATTGATTCTGGAATCGTCCAACGGGATACCGTCGATCTCGACGTAGCCGGCGTCGGGGATCTCCAGCCGGTTCAGGCAGCGAAGGAGGGTGGACTTTCCCGAGCCGCTGGGACCGATGATGACCAGCTTCTCCCCTGGAGCCACGTCCAAGTGGATCCCCCGGAGGACCTCCAAGGGGCCGAAAGACTTACGCAGGTTGCGGATGCGAATGATCGGTGTGGACAACGGTCTTTTGTCCTCGTTCCAGGCGACGAGCTAGGCTGGAGAGCCCCAGCGTCAGGACTAAGTAGATGGCAGCGACCATCGCCCAGACTTCAAACGTCTCGTAGGTCCGGGCCACCTCCAGCCGCCCCCGCTGGGTCACCTCCGGCAGAGCGATCACCGCCGCGAGCGACGTGTCCTTGAGCAGCGAGACCGACTCGTTGACCAAGGCCGGCAGTACGTTCCGAACGGCTTGAGGGAGCACCACATGACGCATCGTCTGCCAGGCGGAGAGCCCTAGAGCGCGCGCGGCTTCGGTTTGACCCGGGTCCACCGATTCGATGCCGGCCCGGAACACCTCCCCGATGAACGCCCCGTAACAGAGTCCAAAGGCGGCTACTGCCGACCAGAAGGCACTGACCTGAACCCCTCGACCCACTACTCCCTGGAGTCCAAAAAAGAGAAACAGCAAGAGCACCAAAAGCGGCACGCCCCGGATCAGCTCAACATAGAGAAAGGCGAACAAGCGCAACGGCCGCCAAGGCGAAAGCCGCATCGTGGCGATCGCCAGTCCCCAGACGATCCCAACCGCAAGCGAACAGACCAGGAGCGCCAACGTCAGTTGGAGACCGCCCAACAGGTAGATCAGCCGATCCAGCATGACGCCGACGCTCCTGAGCGAGAGGAATCTACTCGATCTCGTAGAGGATCTCGACGGTGACGGTAATATCCACCGTTCCCGGCTCAACGGGCACGGCGGCGTCTGCGGCTCGCTCCAGCCCGAAGACCGGGATCGGCCCGCCCCCTCCGGTCTCCCGGATGCGGATCGGTTCGCCCAGGGAGATATCGGCCTCTTCGGCGATCTCTTCAGCCTGGGTTCGAGCGTCAGCGATCGCCAGGCGCCGCGCCTCGGCGACCAGCTCCTCCCGATTGGATACGTCAAAGACGATTCCGTGGATCAGGTTGGCCCCTGCGTCCACAGCGGCCTGAAGCACCTGTCCGACCTGCGTCACGTCCCGAACGGTTGCCCGCACCGAGTTGGTCACTTGAAACCCGACCAACTGAGGCGGCCCCTCGCGCGGGTACTGCATCTGTGGGGTGACAGAGAACCGCTCCGTCCGGAGGTCCCCTGGGGCGATTCCCAGCGCCCGGAGGGCGTCCAGGATCGCGCTTACCTTTGCGTTGTTCTCGGCTACCGCCTGCTGGGCGTCGGCATGGAAGGTCTGAACGCCGACCGAAACGATCGCGATGTCCGGCTGAACGGTGACCTTTCCGGTACCGACCACCAGAAGCCCTTCAGGCTCCGCCCCGACCACCTCCACCTGGGTGCATCCTAAGGTCCCCAGGAGGAGTCCAAGCCCTAGAAACAGGGCACTGGCAACAAGCGACCTGCGCTTCATTCTCCGCGAACCTTCCTTCCTAACGATCCGCCGGAGTGGTATTTAGCGAACTCCTCCCGTGTAACGTTTTTCGCCTGAGCGAGCATGACGGCCAACGCATCGCCGACGGCCAGCTGGGCGGTCGTGCTGGAGGTGGGGGCCAGGCCCAACGGGTCGGCTTCCCGCTCGACGGGGACCAAGAGGGTGACCGCCGCGCGCTGCGCCAGCGTTGACTCAGCGCGGCCGGTGATGGCGATCACCTGCGTGCCGCTGTTCCGCTGGACCGCCGCGACGGTCTCCAGGAGCTCCGCCGTCTCGCCGGAGTTGGAGATCGCCACCAGCAGGTCTCCAGGTCGGACAGCGCCGCTGTCGCCGTGGACAGCGTCAAGGGGGTCGAGAAAGTGGGCAGGAATGCCGAAGCTGGCCAGCGTGGCCGCCAGTTTTTGAGCGATAAAGCGGCACTTGCCAACGCCGGTTGTGTGGATCCGTCCGTTCTGGGCGAGGGCCTTCTGCATCAGCTCACAAGCGGCGTCGAGCCGCTCTGGAGAGATGAGCGCCTCGACGGCCTCCAGGGCGCTCCGTTCGGCCCGGAGCACCTGCACTCCCAGATGGCGCGAAGCGTCCACGGGCGGCGACGGCTCCGGCGGCAGCTCAAAGGGCAACGGTCCGCCGAACAGCCGTTGCACGTCGTCGCGGCTGCGGCCCAGCACAGGGAAGGCCCCGATCACCAGGCAACAGGCCCCTCCACAGGCGTTGGCTAGGCGGCCCGTCGTCTCCAGGTCCTCAAGGCCGTGATAGAGCGCTGCGATCAGCCCGCCCAGGAACGCGTCCCCCGCGCCGGTGGAGTCCACCGCTGCGATCTCCGCCGCGGGGACGCGGCAAGTGCTCCGTCCGTCGGTCAGGACGCTTCCCGCCCGCCCGTCGGTGATGGCCACCAGCTCACCTCCAAACCGGCGAAGGATCGCCTCGGCCTGCTCTTCAGCGGTTCGAGCCTCGGTCAGTTGAACCGCTGCCGCCTTCGCCGGCTTGATCACATCGGCCAAACGAATCGCCTCCTCGAGCTGCTGGTAGCTGCCCAGCTTCGCCGTCTCAACGGCGAAGTCCGGCGGAACGTCTACGTCTAGGACCGTTCGCACGCCGGCCTCTCGGGCGATTTTGAGCACCTCGATCACCGTGTCGAGGGCGAGCTGAGAGACCTCGGTCGAGACGATCGCCGCGCCCCGGATCGCCTCGGCGAAGTCTTGGCGGATATGCTCCGGCCGGGTGGTCGCGCTGGGTCCGCGGAACATATAGATCGCCCGCTCCGCCTCGGGGTCCACGTAGATCACCGAAAAACCGGTCGCGGTGTTCTCAAGAACCCGGACGTAGGAGCGATCAATTCCGTAGTGATCCATCGTCGCACGGATGAACAGGCCGTAACGGTCGTCGCCCTGGTACCCGAACAGCCCGACCGGCACCCCGAGCAGTCCGGCCCAGGAGAGATGGTTGAGCGTTACGCCGCCGACCACCTCCTGAACGACTCGGCCCGACTCGTCGGGAAGGATGTAGGTCTTCGACTCCGGTCCGGCGATCTGGTTGACTCGGTGGATCACATCCACCACATTGCTACCGATGCCCATGACCCGTTTGGCGCTCATGGTTCTTCCGTTCCTGGGTTATTCGATGACCTGACCCAACTGACCGACGGCGGTCTTGCCGCCCTGGTAGTGGAGATGTCGCTCGGCGACGACGACTTGGGTGCTGACAATTTCGACGGTGCCGCGGACGTCGCCGATATGCTGATCGGTGATATCCACCCAGCGGAGCGGGGGGATCACCCTGGAAAGCTGGCGGAGCACGCGTCCTTCTGCGTTGCGAATGATCATGGAAACGTGTGCTTCCACGTTGTTGATATTCAGGATGCGGAACCAGTCGCGCGCGCCGGCGGAGAGTTCCGCAAAGAAGAGCCGCTTTCCTGCCGTTTTGTTCTCCGGCGCGGCGCCGGGGAGGTCGATCACTTCGGAGCCCCGGTGCATGTGCCGCTCTGCAACGATCGGCTGATCGGAGGTGATCTCCAGCCAGGTCATCTCTTTGACCTCCTCGACCGGGGGCACCCAACCTTGAAACGGCTGGACGGTGTTCTCCGCCGACCAGACGGCCTTCCCTTCGCCGTTGCGCGCCAGGCAGGTCACCCGGGCGGGGGCGTTTCCGACGTTGACGACCTGGATCCAGTCGGCCCAGATGGGCCCCAGCTCGGCAAAGTACAGCGTCTTGGGCGCGGGCATCACCGCGTCTCCTTCACTCCGGGGTTTCGACGTTCTCAACCACCGTAAGAGTAGTGGGCCGCAGGGAGGCGGTCAAGGCCGGTGTGGGAGGGGCGGCCTCGGGGCGCTCTCCTTGACTCTTTTGGCGCTCCTCCGCTACAATCGGCAAGGAACCTGCCGGAGCGGGCAACTCCCCAGCGTGGGGAAAAGTAGCGCGCAGCACGCGAGATCGAGGGGACATCGACGATGAAGCGTACCTATCAGCCCCACAACCGAAAGCGGAGAAACAAGCACGGATTTCGCAGCCGAATGGCCACTCGAGGGGGTCGGAAGGTCTTGGCCCGTCGGCGCCGGAAAGGCCGCTATTCGCTCTCCGTCTCCAAACCACGTCCTTAGAGATCCGCTGGGATCCACACCCGGTCTTCCTCCGAGCCACAGCCGCTGAGGAGCGCCGGAAAGGAGTGATCTATGCGCAAAACGGAAGCGCCCGACTACCGCTATCTGGCCGAGCTGGCTCGCGAAGCCCGTCGGCACGTCCTTAAGATGATCCACGCCGCCGGCTCGGGTCATCCTGGGGGATCGCTCTCCTCCCTGGATGTGCTCGTCACCCTCTACTTTCACGAGATGCGACACGATCCAAAGAACCCGGACGATCCTGACCGGGATCGGTTTATTCTCAGCAAAGGGCACGGCGTCCCCGCTCTGTACACCGTCATGGCAATGTCCGGCTACTTTGACGTTTCGCTCCTCCAGACGCTCCGAAAGCTGGACAGCCCCCTTCAAGGTCATCCGGACAAGCGGAAGCTCCCGGCGTTGGAGGCCTCGACCGGCTCGCTCGGCCAAGGGCTTTCCATCGGCATCGGAATGGCGTTGGCGCTGAAGCTGGACGGCCGCGACGCGCGCGTTTACGTGATGCTGGGCGACGGGGAGTGCGACGAAGGTCAGGTCTGGGAGGCGGCCATGTTCGCTGGAAACCGCGGCGCCCAGCTGAACAACCTCTGCGCCATTGTGGACGCCAACGGCGCCCAGCTGGACGGCTATACCAAAGACATCATGCCCCTGGAGCCGTTCGCCGACAAATGGCGAGCCTTCAACTGGAACGTTCTGGAGATCGACGGCCACTCCTATCCGGAGATCGTGGAGGCCTTCCAAAAGGCCCGCGCCTGCAAGACCGCTCCGACGGTAATCATCGCCCGGACGGTCAAGGGAAAGGGCGTCTCCTTTATGGAGGCCGCAGGGGCCAAGTACCACGGCGTCGCCCCCACCGATGAAGAGCTGGAACGGGCCTTGGCCGAGCTGGAAGCCGAGTAGCCTCTGCTCAGAAAGGACCTAGAACCATGGAACGACCGCTTGGTGAGGCCACCCGGGACACCTACGGACGCGTGCTGGAAGAGCTGGGCGCTAAGAACCCCAACATCGTCGTCCTGGACGCCGACCTGTCCAGCTCGACACGGACGGCTAAGTTTGCCGCGAAGTATCCCGATCGCTTTTTTAACTTCGGGATCGCCGAGGCAAACATGGTCAGCGCCGCAGGGGGCTTTGCGCTGGCCGGGAAGCTTCCCTTTATCAGCAGCTTTGCCGTCTTTCTCCTCTGCAAGGGCTTTGATCAACTGCGTCAGTCCATTGCCTACCCGGGCCTGAACGTGAAGGTAGTCGTCACCCACGGAGGGATCAGCATCGGGGAGGACGGCCCCTCGCAGATGAGCGTTGAGGACTTCGCGCTGGCCGTTTCGTTGCCTGGCTTTGTGGTGATCCATCCGGCCGATCAGTATGCGGCCTACGCACTGCTCCACCAGGTGGCCGAAGACCCGCGCCCCTGTGTGGTCCGGCTCGGGCGGCCCAAGGCTCCGATCGTCTATTCGGAGTCGGACACCTTCCAGATCGGCAAGGCGAATCAGCTTCGCGACGGCTCCGATATTACCCTGATCGCCAACGGCTTGCTGGTCGCCGAAGCGCTCGACGCAGCGGAGATCCTCGAGAAGCAAGGGGTGCAGGCCCGCGTGCTGGACATGCACACGATCAAACCGATCGATGAGGAGGCGATCGCTCGTGCGGCCCGCGAGACGGGAGCCATCGTGACCGCAGAGGAGCACCTGATCACCGGCGGGCTGGGGGCGATGGTCGCCCAGGCCGTCGCGCGGACCCATCCGGTGCCGATGGAGTTTGTCGGCATCAAGGACACTTACGCCGAATCGGGAACGCCACGCCAACTGCTGGAGCGTTACGGTCTGGTCGCCGCCGACATCGTCCGCGCCGCCGAGAAGGCCTTGGCGAGAAAGCCCCAGAACGGCTGATTGCTGGCGTCTTCCGAATCGATCCAGGCCAATTTGCCATCTTGAGTTGACGCTTCCCAGCGGAAGGACGTAAACTATCGGTGGCCCCTTGAGCGGTTCAAGGGGCCGGCCTTTGGGGCGATAAAAGAGAAAGAGTCTCAATTACATAAACGGCCTGGCCGCCCAGGCCGGGTTGTTGAGAGCGGGTTATGAGATCGAGTCTCAGTTACTTTTGGAGGGGCAAAATGCCAACCACTACACCGTTCCGCGTGGCGGCGGCACTCCTCTTGGCCGCCGCCCTCCAGACCGCTACCGCCGACGAGCGGTTCTTCACCTACTCCTACGAGCCGAAGGTCCTTCCCCAGGGGGCCATCGAGCTGGAACAGTGGGCCACCCTGCGCAACGGTAAAGAGCACGTCTACGCCCGTTGGGATGTCCGCACCGAGTTTGAGATCGGCCTCACCGACCGACTCACCACCGCCCTCTACATGAACTGGAAGAACGAGTGGGGCTTCAAGAACGCCACCACACTGGCAGAAAATAAGGCGGCCTTTACGGGCTGGTCTTCCGAATGGAAGTACAAGCTGACCGATCCGACCGCCGACTCGATCGGGGTACTGCTCTACGGCGAAGTAGGAGTGGACCGACACGAATGGGAACTAGAGGGAAAGCTGGTCCTCGGCAAGAACTTCGGAAACGTGGTCACCGCCCTGAACGCAATCGTTGAGCTGGAGGGCGAAACGGAGGCTGAGCTTGAAGAGGGAGAACCGGAGTCCAAAATGGAACTGGAGTGGGTTCTGGAGAACACCGCCGGCATCGCCTATCGCCTGAACTCCTTTGCCCTTGGCTTAGAAGGGCGAACCCACACCGAGATCGTCGAAGGCGAGACGGAGCACACGGCGTTCTTCCTGGGGCCGGTGATCAACGTGCGCTCTGAACGCTGGTGGGCGACGCTGACCGTTCTCTACCAGCTGACTGACATCTTAGACGAACACGAGCGAACCGAAACGCGATTGATCCTAGGCATTCACCTATGAGACGCTCGTCTCTCCGAGCGGGGGCGCTGGCCGTCGTGCTGTTTGGGTGCGCGGCGGCGCTCCCGCGTGTTACTCCTCAGGACGCCCAGCGGGTCGGGGTGGCACTGGAACGGCTCCAGGCAGGCCGAGAGCTCTACATTGCCAAGTGCAGCGGCTGCCACGGCCTCTATCCTCCTCAGCGGTATACAGACGACGAGTGGGCCCACTGGGTCGAAGAGATGGCCCCCTTGGCCCGCCTGCGCCCAGTCCAGAAGGAACAGATCCTTCTCTATCTTCAAGCGATGAACGACGGGGCTCACCCCTAACGGAAGATCGAGGATTCCTCCTCCCGGACCGTCTCGATCGCTTCGAGATAGCGGGTCTCGTCGGCGGTCCACCACTCGACGACGACTCGATCGCCTTCGCGGGCCTGATCCAACTGACGGGCCAGGTGGGCGGGGACGCGCCAGCGTCCCGATTCGTCCCGAACCTGGGGAACGACCAGCTCCAAGCGCCGTCCGTCGTCCGTCTCGACGACGACCAACTCCTCTCCGCGCTCGGCCAGCCGGCCGTAGCTGCGCAAAAACTCGCGATAGGGGACCTCAACCTCTCGCTCGACGCGTTCCGGCCCGCGCTGGCGCTGCTCGTACTCGTATCGAGTCTCCTGGCGTTCCCGTTCCGCTTCGCGCCGCTCCGGCGAAAGGTCCCTGGTCGGCGCTTGCTCGCGTCGCTCTCGGCGGGCGGCCTCCATCGTCTCCAGCACCTGAGCGACGAGAGGAAAGGTGCGAGGATCGGCCAGGACGAAAAGCTGATTGCCCCGGAAGTCCACTCCGACCCGCAGTCCGTCTCCCAGCAGGCCTTTGAGGACGCCGACGGCTTCCTCAGCGTTGACGTGTTCCAGCCGGAACACTTCCAAGTGAGGACCAGGCTCTCGCTTCGGCTCGCGTTCTTTTTGGAGTCCTAGACCTCGCATTAACCGCTCCAGGTGTCCGGAGAGCTCCCGGAGTGAGCCTCGGAGCCCTTCGCGCCAACCCTCCGGCGGCCCCTCTTGGAGCCGCTTTGCCAGCTCAGAAAGACGACGGGCGGCCTCCTCGAGAGCGCCCGCGACCTCCTCCGCCGAGGGCGGTCCGCCGATCCGCTCAGCGATCCGACGGAGCTCTCGCCCGATCGCTTCGGTCTGATCCCACATCCGGCGGCGGAGCTCCTCAGAGTCCGTCCGCTCCGCTTGCTCTTTCAGGCGGCCTTGAAGCTCTTCCCACTGCTGAACGAGGTTGTGAAAGCGCTTTTGGAACCGCTCTTTCTGTTCCGGCGTCAGGGGGGCCTTCCGCTCGGTGGCAGCAACGACCCGATCGGCCAACTGCTGAACCGCTTCTAGGAGCGGGGTCAACTCCAACACGCCCTCCTTTTGACCAAGCGCCTGTCGAAGAGCGACCTCGGCTCGCTCTAGGGGTGCGATCCACTCCTGCCAGAGGGCCTCCGGCGAAGGCTCAGGGCTCTCCTGAGCAAAGGCAACCCATCCCCCGAGCGCCAGGAGGAGCGTCGCCACCGACAAATGAACTCTTCTCCGTGCGTCCATCGCCCTGCTCCTTTTCTGATCTCCAAGATCTCATCAGGGCTCACGTCTGGGGCGGGGTCTCCGTTTACGCTCTCAGAGAGCTCAGCGGCGAGAGAGCCCGTCGGTTCCGGCGGGAACCTCCAGGAGGGGATTCCCCTCAGCGTCGCTCCATCGGCGCGCGGCGTACCGTTCCAGATAGAGACAGAGCGGCTCCAGGTGATGGAGATGGTTCAAGAAGGGCTCTGTGTACCGGATCGGCCCGAACTCTGCCCCATCCACGTGGTGTTGGGCCCCGACGACGTTGTCCCAGTCCACCCCTTCGGTCAGGAATCCGGTCTCTCGATCGTGGACGCGGGCCATCGCGCGGAGGATGGTCAGCGCGTCCCGCAGGTAGCTCACTGCGCCGGTTTCGCCGTAAGCCTCCACGTAGGCGAGTGCCGCCTCGGCGTTCTCCCAGAGGTAGGCGGTGTTCCAAGACTCCTCCATCCAGAGCAGGCCCTTAGTCGGAACGCCGTTCCGGTCCTCGGCCATCTTAAAGCGGTCTAAACCGCGCAGACAAACCTCATAGGCGAACGACCGGTACTGTTCGCAGCCGGTCGCTTCGGCTAGACGCCGAAAGACCCGAAAGGCGACCGCATAGGCCACGTTCTCGTGGGCGTCGTACGTGTCGTGATTGATGCTTCCAAAGATCCCGCCGCTCTCCAGAAACCGCTCGGCCAACTCCAAGGTCCAGGGATGAAACCGCCCCAGCGCCTCGCCGACCTCCGTGAGCAACTGAATCAAAAACAGACCGTCGGCGGAGCGATCGAAGAAGGGATCGGAACCCCCCTCGGCCCGGAAGGGATAGGGGGAGCCGTCCGGAGCGCAGCGGCGCGGGAGCCATCCGTTGTCACAGCGTCGGACATGGCGGGTAAGCCATCCGGTCAGGTTGAGCGCCGCCTCACGCATCCGACGGGCGCGAGGCCCGCCCAGCAGTTGGGCGTAGCCCCAAAGCTGATAGCCTACCTTGGCCAGCGATCCAGGACAGAACCACTCGTCGTTCTGCTTGAAGTTCAGGCAGAACCGATCCTCCTGAGTGTGTCGATAGGGATAGATGAAACCGGTTCGCCAGTCCACAAAGCCGTCTTCGAGAACGTGATCCACAATCGAGCGGGCAACCTGCAGCAGGCGAGCGTCCCGCGTCAGCCGCCCCCATCGCTCCAGCTCCCAAGCCCCACCCACCGCGTTCGCCGCCCAGCCGGGCCCCTCCAGGTGACCGAAGTCGTGCCACCCCATGACGTTCCCCTCGCGATCCAGGAAGGAGCTCTTAGCGGCGTGGTGGCCGTTATAGACCGTCAACGCCCGCTCGAGGACGTACCGGACCGAATCCCGCGCAGCGTCCACAACGGTGTAGTGAGGGTCCTCCGGCAGGTAGAACCCCTCCGGCGATCCCATCGCTGCACTCCCGCTACAGCTCTTTGATTTTGATGTTCTTGTACCAGACGATCCCGCCGTGATCCTGCAAGCCGATGTGCCCTCGCTTGGGGAGGTTGGCCCAGGCGTACTTGAACTTCGTCCGGGTCCCGTCGGGGTTTCGGTGCGGTTCCGTCCACTGGGAGATGTCCATCTCGATGATGTTCTCGCCGTTCATGTCAATCCGGATGTCGTTCCCCCGACAGGTGATGAGGACGTGGTTCCACTCTCCAGCGGGCCGCATCATCTGCTTTTTAGGCGGAACCAACTCGTAGACAGCGCCACAATCGTGAACTCCGACGCGATCGGGTCCAGGAGTGTCCAGCACTTGCATCTCCAAGCCGGTGTTGACCGGATCGCTCAAGTCGGACCAACGAAAGAAGATGCCGCTATTGGTCTTTGGCGCAATCTTGAAGTCAATCTTCAGGATGAAGTCCTCAAACTGCTCCTGGGTGTAGAGATATCCACCGCCTTGGGCCAGGCACTTAATTGCGCCCTCCTCGACGGTCCAGCCTTCGATCCGTCCGGTCGCACCCCAGCCGTTCAGGGAGTGGCCATCAAAAAGCAGCCGATATCCTTCGCGTTCCTCCTCCGGCGTCAGGACGTTCTCCGCCATCACAACGCTCCTTCTCTTGCTTTGCTCTTCGTTTCGACAGCGACGAGGCGCGTTCCTTGAGAACGAGGTCCATTCTCGACGAGGGAGGGCGTTCCGTCAAGCGTTAGAGGAGCCTGAAACCTCGGCGATCGCCTCGGCAAGGATGGCGTCCGACTCGATCCCCTCAGCGATCGCCTCGAAGTTTCGGACAATTCGATGCCGAAGGCTGGGGAGCACCACGGCTCGGACGTCCTCGGCGGCGACGTGGTACCGATCGGAGAGGAGAGCGTGTACCTTTGCGGCAAGCTCGAGCGCTTGCGCACCTCGCGGGCTTGCCCCGTACCGAACATACCGCCGGACGATTTCCGGGGCCTCTTTGGTCTCAGGATGGGTTCGCAAAATGAGCTGAACGATCTCCTTTCGGATATGATCGGCAACCGGCACCTCCCGGATCAGCCGCTGCATGGCCGGAATCTCCTCCGGACGGAGCACCTGCTCGGGGAGTGGGGACCGTCGCCGCTGTCGTTCGATTTAAAATCTCCGCCAGCTCTTCAGCGCTTGGGTAGTCGACCAGAAGCTTGAAGAGAAACCGGTCAAGTTGAGCCTCGGGCAGAGGATAGGTGCCCTCCATCTCGATCGGGTTCTGGGTGGCCAGGACGAGAAACGGCCGGGGAAGCGAATAGGTCTCGGTCCCGGCGGTCACAGTCCGCTCTTGCATCGCCTCCAGCAGCGCCGATTGGGTTCGCGGCGAAGCCCGGTTGATCTCGTCGGCCAGGAGCAGATGAGTGAAGACCGGCCCCCGCTGAAACTCAAACCGACGCCCTCCCGACTCGTCCTCGACGAGAATCCGCGTCCCGGTGATATCGGCGGGCATCAGGTCCGGCGTGAACTGCACCCGTCGGAACTCCAAGCCGGTCACTGCAGCCAAGACGCGCACAAGCATCGTTTTTCCCAACCCCGGCGCCCCTTCCAGCAGCACATGACCGTCAGCAAAGAGGGCGATCAGGACAAACCGAACGACCTCCTCCTGACCGACGATCAGCCGGTGGACCTCTTCTTCTGCCCGGCGGAAGGCCGCTCGGAACGCCTCTACCCGCTGTTCGATCGAGCTCGTCGTTTGAGCCACCGCTTCACTCCCCCTCCTGGACGGATCCGAGGCGCTCGAAGTAACGCCGAATCTGAACCCGATACCGAAGGGGCAGACGAGGATTTCGCACCGCGCGAACGACCTCCGCTTCGGCCTCATCGGGGAGAGGGAAAGGCGCACCCACCTCTGGGGAGGGAGGCGCTTCGTCCCTTTCGGAGGAAGCCCCAATCCGCACGGTATCCCCTTCGCCTGAAGGCGCCTCCAAGACAAAGGCCTCCTCTCCCGGCTCCGGCAGGAGCCTAGGAGCGTCAGTCCTGTCGCTCCGAGGGGCGCCGGTCTCCTCTCCGATCGCCTCGCCTTGTCCAAAGGCACCGGCGCGGCGGGACTCCACGGCGACGATCGCGAGCCGCTCCTTCGTCTCCTGGACAGCGCGGAACCGCTCGGCTAGCTCCCGATCGGAAGCCGCCTCCATCCTCTGGAGCGCCTCCACCAGCCGTTGAACGGTCTCCGGCGAGAGCCGATCCCCCTCAGCGACGGCGTTGCGAAGGGCCTGAGTCAGCGCCTCGTTGGGCGCGACCGCCTCCAGCCGCGCCAACAGCCGCTCCAGCGCGCTCAACAGACGCGGATCGTTCGATCGCCAGGCTTCTTGAAGTGCCTCGGCACCGGAGCGAACGGCCTCGCTCCGAAAGGGCCGGAGCGCCCGATCCACCTCAGCCAGCGCCTGCGTTGCCGACGAAGCCTCCTCCCGAAGCCGTTGCTCCTCCCGGAGCAGCCGCTCCATCGCTTCGACCGGTGAGCGCATCTCCAACTCCTTGGCAAGCTCCGGATCGAGCTCGCGAAGCGGATCCAGGGTCGCCGCCGGAGCCCTCTCACCGGCGCCCGGCGCCGTCCCCTCCTCCGGAAGCAGGTTCCACCCCCCCCAACTGGTCAAGAGACCAAGGAGCACCAGCAACCCAACCGTCCGCTTGACGGGCGAAGGACGGGGCACTCTCTGGAGCGTCCGTTCTCCCTCGGCGATCACGAGCGGTCTAAATGGAGAGCCGCTCTCGACACCGCTGAGCTCCCAGGCGGTGGAGAGCCGATCGGCCAGGCCGTAGCGCCGATCCAGACCACGCAGGAGCGCGACGGGCCCGGGCAGGCGAAAGAGCGTCACCCCAATACCACAGATCGCCCCAAGCACCGGCAGCCCTAAAAGCAAACGCCCGCCGGAGGACCCTAGAACCCGAAAGCCCAGCGCTCCAAGAGCCAGTAACACCCCTCCAACCGCCCAACCAAGCGCGACGCCTTCCAGCACGCGGCGGAGCCGCAGCCGTCGTAGGTAAGGCCGCGCCGCCCTCCGAAAGCGCCCGGCGGCTTCATCCATTTTGACTACTCCCAGAACGCGTTCAACCGATCCAATCGGTTGGTGGTGATCCCATCCACGCCGATTCGGATCAATTCGGCCATCCGTGCCGGACTGTCCACCGTCCAAACCCAGCAGGCGAGACCGAATCGGCGAAGCTCCTGGAGAAACTGTTCCTCAACCAGCGTCTCGGCGGCATCCAGCAGCCCAGTGCCCAGCTGCGCCAGCCGTCGCCGAACGGCCTGAGCACTTCGCCGGGAGTCGTCCGGGACGGGCAGCTCTCCGATTAGCCATCCAACCGAGAGAGCTGGCTCCACGCTGCGGGCCCGTTCCAGCGCCTCGGACAGAAAGGAGATAAACACTACCCGATCTATCCGGTCCAGCCGCTGAACCACCCGAACCGCCGGAACTGCGCTTTCGAGCGTCTTCAGCTCGACAACGGCGGTCACCTCCTCTGGGACGGCCCGGAGGGCCTCCTCTAAGGTGGGGACCGGCTCCCCGGCAAAGGCGGGCCCCTTCCAACTTCCCGCGTCCAGGCGACGGAGCTCCTCCCAGGTGAGGGCGGCGACCGAGCCGGAACCGTCCGTCGTCCGCTCCAACGTTGCGTCGTGAAGGAGCACGGGAACGCCGTCCCGGGTCACGCGGACATCGAACTCGACCGCGTCGCAGCCTAACGCAATCGCTTCGCGAATCGCGGCGAGCGTGTTCTCCGGGGCGCGATCGGAGGCCCCTCGATGAGCAATGCGAACCGGTAGTCGCTCGGAGCCGGTCACGGCGTGTCCTCCCTCTTTTCGACGATGCGAATGCGCAGGAGACGCCTCCGCTCGCCGTCGGTCATCCAAAGGGTGTTGTTAGCAACACTCATGCCCGCGATCTCGCCGACGGCGCTCAGTTGGAGCTCGCCCAACGGATCCCCCGCCGGGTCGAGGACGAAGAGCCGCCGGCGCCCAGCGTCCCAGAGGTACCATCGTCCGAACCGATCTGCAGCGGCGGCCGTCGGACGATGGAGGCCCTCTTCAGCCCCTAGTCGTCGCTGGAGCGCGCCGGTAAAGTCTAGGATCAACGCGGCCCCCTGACCCGGATCGGCGATCAGGAGCGCCTCCCCCTGACCAACCGCTAGATCACTTGGGTCTATCAGCTCGACGGCTCCCCACGGCTCCGCCGCCCCGTCTGGGGCAAAGCGCCAGACCCTTCGGGTCCGCCCGTCGAGGACGTATAGCCTTCCGCTCCTTCCCACCCCGATCGCGCGGGGGAGGATCCCCCGAGCTTCGGGCAGGACGATCTCAAACTGCGCTCGGGAGGGGATCAGCCGCTGAACCCGGCGGTTCTCCCGCTCAGCGATGTACAGGTGAGGGAGCGTCCCGAGCTCATAAAGACAAAGGTCCCCAGGGCCGCCCAACTCCCCGACCGCCGAGCCGTAGGCCCCCAGTTCAGCCAGTAGATTCCCCTCCTCGCTAAGCACCAGCAGCCGGCCGCCGCTGTAGTCGGAGAGGTAGACGGTTCCGTTCCGGTCGACGGCGATCCCGTACGGCTCACCTAAGTTCACAGAAGGCGACCAGTCGGGGAGCAGCTGCAGCTCCACCGACGCCAGCGGCGCCTGACGGTGCGGAGCGGGGAGCCGCCCCTCGATGGGCGTCGGCGCACTACACCCGAGCACGGCGCAAAGAAGCGCGCCTCCCAGCGCGTGCGTCCACCTCATTTCCGCTGCACTTCGAACGGGAAGACAAAGGTCAGCTCCTTCTGAGAGGAGCCCAGCCGGATGCCCGGCACCACCAACGTTAAGCGAGAAGACTCAATACTTTTTGGGGGAAAATAGACGAAAAAGGCCGTCCGGCTACCGGGCATCACCTTTGCCTGAAACAGCTCGTTCGGGTTCAGTGGACTGACCACATCGCCAAAGCTGCTCACCGCCCGACTGGCACGAAAGATATCCCCCGAAACCCCGATCGGCGGCTTGGGGGTATAGCGCGCCCCGAACTTGGCAACCCGCTGCTGGCGGCTCAACGGCTTGTGCGCCTTCCCTGACTGATCCAACAGGCGCACCTTGCTGGCGTCAAACTCCAGGAACTCGTTCGTCCCGTTGAAGAGGATCAGATAGAAGACATCGGCGTCCTTGATCTCGTTCTGGGCCGCGCAGGCGACGGCGACCCCTTCCCGAACGGCCAGCACTCCTTTGGACTTCTCCAGGAACTGGTCCTCCGGCCCGGGGATGGCGAACTTGTGGCCGGTGTGTAGCCCGGCTCCGCAGCCAAAAAGCCCAACCAGAAGCGTCCAGGCGCTCAGGTACGCAGCAGCGACTCGGCGCCGTCGATCCATAGCTCCGTTCCAGTGATATGGCTGGCACGATCTGAGGCGAGGAAGAGAACCGCCTCCGCGACCTGTTCCGGTTCACCGGGCTTTTTGCCGGTCAGGGGAATGCCCCCCTCCGGCCGGATGGTCGGGATGGCGATCTTCTCGATGTTCCGCCTCCAGGTGTTCTCAGGAATGTTAGTTCGAATCCATCCTGGGCAGATGACGTTAACCCGGATCTTCCAGCGGGCCAGCTCGACGGCGGCGTGCTTGGCAAAGGCCACCTGGGCCGCCTTGGAGCAGGAGTAGGCCGTCGCCCCGGCCAGGCTGAACTGGCGGGTCCCGTTGATCGAAGAGGTGATCACGATGGAGCCTCCACGCTCCTTCATGTAGGGAATCGCGTATTTCACCGTCAAGAAGGTGCCCTTGGCGTTAATCGCTTGGGTCTGGTCCCACTCTTCGGGGGTGATCTCTTCAATGGGGGCCCAGACGCCGTTGATCCCCGCGTTTGCGAAGACGATGTCCAATCGTCCCCAGGTCTCGATCAGACGCCGATAGGCCGCCTCGACCTGTTCCGGCTGAGAGACGTCCGCCGTCAGGACCAGGGCTTCGCCGCCGATCTGCCGAATCTCCTCAGCGGTCTCTTCGTTCTTGGCCGCCCGCCGTCCGACCAGGCCGACTTTGGCGCCCTCCCGGGCGAACAGCAGCGCGGTTGCCTTCCCGATTCCGGAGTTGGCTCCCGTGATGAAAGCAACTCGTCCTTCTAGCTCTCCCATGGCTTTGCGTCCTCTTCCTTGGCGGTCTTGGTTTCTGTCTGCTCAACGCTCCTTGGGGCGCCCTGCGGTTACCAGTTGGTGAACGCCCCGTCTTTCCGGCGGAGCCGAGGAGCGTGCCCCGGTCGGAAGGCGTAAGCCCCGGCGGCCTCTTCGTTGAACTCGACCCCCAATCCGGGGGGCCGTCGGCGCCAAGAGGTAACCGTCCTCCCATTCGATCGTCATCGGCAGGACGTCCGGGAGAGTGCTCCCCGGCCTGCGCGGCAGCTCTAGGACGCCCACATTGGTCAGCGCCAGGCATAGATGAAGAGCCGCCGCTGTGCTGACCGGTCCTAACGGATTGTGAGGCGCCACTTGGATGAAGTGAGTTTCACACCAATGGGCAATCTTGATCGCTTCGGTCAGCCCGCCGACGTTACAAAGATCAATCCGAGCGTAGTGGGCCAGGTCCTCCTCGATCAAGGCGCGGAACTCCCACTTACTAGACCACTGTTCACCGACGGCCAACGGCACAGAAACGTGGCGAGCCAACGCCCGGTACAGCTCTCCGGACTCCGAACGGAGCGGGTCCTCAATAAAGAAGGGTCGGTACGACTCCACCTCCCGACAGAGCCGGATCGCGTCCGGCGGGTCCAGTCGGGTGTGAACGTCGAAGCAGATCTCCACCTCGTCCCCCAGCGCCGTGCGCACCGCCTCAAACTGCTCCACCGCCTGACGCACCGCCTCCGAGGGGTCGAAGACCCCGCCCTCTCCTGCGGGAAGTCCCCAGCGAACGAACTTCCATCCCTCGTCGAAACTGCGACGGCAGCTCTCGACCAACTCCGCAACGGTGCGCCCACCGTTATGAGGGTAGCAGACCACCTTCTCTCGGCACAGTCCGCCCAGGAGGTTGTACAGCGGCTGTCCGAGCGCCTTCGCCTTGATGTCCCACAGCGCGATATCAAGCGCGCTAATGGCCGCCGTTCGAATCTTTCCACCCGGGAAGAACTCCCCACGATAGAGCACCTGCCAGAGGTGCTCCGTCCGGAACGGGTCCTGGCCGATCAGGTCGTCTCGCATCTGTTCTACAGCGGCGACAACCGCCGCCTCCTGCCAGGTGATACCCGCTTCGCCCAGCCCGTAGACGCCCGCGTCCGTCTCGACTTTGACGATCAGAAAGTTTCGCCCTCCGCCCCAAAGGGGATAGGCCCGAACGTCCGTAATCTCCATCAGAAGGCTCCTCTCCCTTCCGCACTCGTCGCGTCCCTAGCATGCCCCACTCGGCGAAGGGGCGCAACTCACCGGCAGCTGTGAGCACTGGTGCCCGGCCGGTTTCTTGGCTATGATTATTATCAGATTCCCGAATTCGAATTGTGGAATACTCTCCGAGCAGGAGGGACACCGATGAAGCGGTGGCCAATCGGTCTGGGGCTGATCGCTTTGGGGCTCGTCATTGTCGGAGCTTCGCTAGCTTGCCCGTGGGGTTCGAGCGTGCGAGGAAATGGAGGATTCTTCATGCAGCGAATGATGAGCGGCCACGGGATGATGCACGCGCCGATGATGAGGAGTCCTGCGCCGGCGCCCGGGAGCTCTGAAAGAGAGGATTCGTCCCCGTTGAGCGCTCAAGGTGCCCAACTGTTTTCGACGCTAGGGTGCTCAAGCTGCCACCTTCCCGGTGGAGTCGGGCCTTCTCTGGAAGGGCTGTACGGATCTCGGGTTCGTCTGAGCGACGGTTCAGTAGTGCTGGCCGATGAGGCCTACCTGCGCGAATCCATTCTGAACCCTGGCGCGAAGATCGTGTGGGGCTATCCGGCCTCCATGCCCAGCTATCAGGGATTGATCGGCGAAGCGGAGCTTCAAGCGCTGGTGGCATACCTCCGAACGCTTTCTGAGTCCGAGGAGGAGCCTCTCACGACGCAGCGATGAGCGGAAGGAGGGAGATTCTAGCACTTGGGGTTTCTAGGTTCTCCTCTCCTTGCTTGACACTCCGCCGGGCGTTCCGGTACGCTTCCCCGACACAGGGAGCTACAACGGCGGAGATGAACTCCGAATGCGCTTTTGGCCTGGGTCGGGTCGCTTATTACTCCTGCAAATGCTGATCTGGGGCTTAGCGTTCCCGGCGCTCGGGGAGGAGTGGATCACGGTGCCTGCCGGTCCGTTTACAATGGGGCGGGACGACGCCGATCTAGACGCCTCCCCGGCCCATCGGGTTGTTCTGAGCGCCTATCAGATCAGCCGGTACGAGGTGACCAACGCGGAGTACTTGGAGTTCTGGCAAGCGGTGCGCCCGGCTCACACACCCCAAGACTTCCCTGACGAAGTACCGGGGCTGGGCCCTTGGCCCCAGCGAGCGGAGCGCTACCCCACTATGCCCGTCATCGGCGTCTCCTGGTACGACGCTCAAGCCTACTGTCGCTGGAAAGGGGTCCGGCTGCCCACCGAGGCGGAATGGGAGAAGGCGGCCCGCGCCCACCGGAATCCCGTCTGGCCGTGGGGAAACGACATCGAAGGGCGTCGGGCCAACACCAACGACCCTGCAGACGGCTATCCCGGCTTAGCGCCGGTTGGCCAATTTCCCGAAGGGGCCAGCCCCTACGGCCTTTTCGACATGGCAGGAAACGTCGCAGAGTGGGTCGCCGACTGGTACAGCGACTCGTATTATGCCCGAAGCCCCGTTGAGAACCCCTCCGGGCCGGAGTTGGGCGTTTGGAAGGTGGTGCGGGGCGGCTCCTGGATAGACGCGATCGGTTCCTGCTCCGTCGTTCGGCGGCTGGGGTTCTATCCCACCCTGAAGACCTCTTTTATCGGCTTTCGCGTGGCTCGATCGGCAGCCGATGCAGAAGAGTAGGCTGACGGCAGGGCTTCTCTGGGTGCTGATCGGGAGCGCCGTTGCGGCGGCGGAGATCCGATTTAGCGACGTCACCCAAGAGGCCGGGATCCACTTCGTCCACGTCGCCGGAATGACGGGCCGAAAGCATCTGACCGAAACGATGGGCTCCGGCGCCGCCTTCTTGGACTACGACAACGACGGCGACTTAGACCTCTACATCGTCCAGAGCGGTTACCTTCCCGACGAACGCCCTCCCGACAATCCCGGAAGCGTCCTTTACAGGAACAACGGGGACGGCACCTTTACCGATGTGACCGCCCTCGCCGGGTGTTCCAACAACGACCGCTACGGGATGGGCGTTGCCGTTGGCGATTACAACAACGACGGCTTCGACGATCTCTACGTGACCAACTACGGCCCGAACCGGCTCTATCGGAACAACGGGGACGGCACCTTTACCGACGTGACGGAGGAGGCCGGGGTCGGCGATCCCCGCTGGGGGACCAGCGCCGCCTTTTTGGACTACGACCGAGACGGCGACCTGGACCTGTTCGTCGCGAACTATTTGGAGGTGCCGCTAGACGCGGCCCCTTGTCGGAACGTTCAGAATCCCGATCTGCTGGAATACTGCCATCCACGGGTGTTTCCTGGTCAGGGAGACGTGTTGTACCGGAACAACGGGGACGGTACCTTTACCGACGTGTCCGAGGCGGCCGGCGTGGTCAATCCCCTTGAGGGGAAAGGGCTCGGCGTGGCGATCGGCGACTACAACAACGACGGATGGCCGGACATCTACGTCGGGAACGACACGACCCGAAACTTCCTTTACGAGAACCGGAAGGACGGCACCTTTGAGGACGTGGCCCTCTTAGCCGGATGCGGCTACAACGGCGAAGGGAAGGCCGAAGGAAGTATGGGGATCGACTTTGGCGATTACAACCGAGACGGCTGGCTCGATCTGTTCATGACCCATTCTACTTCGGAGACCAACACGCTTTACCAGAATCTAGAAGGGTTAGCCTTTGCCGACGTTACCGATCTGGCCGGGCTGGGCTATCCCAGCTACCCGATGACCGCCTTTGGGACCCTCTTTGTTGACCTGGACAACGACGGCTGGTTGGATCTGTTTGTCGTCAACGGGCACGTCCAAGACGTGATCGAACTGTTAACCGACACGACGACCTACCGGCAACCGGACCAGATTTTTCGGAACAGCGGGGATGGCACCTTTACCGATGTGTCGTTAAAGGCAGGGGCTTACTTCTCCGAGCGGTATGTGGGACGCGGGGCCGCCTTTGGCGACTACGACAATGACGGGGATATGGACGTCTTCATCGTCAACTCGAACGACCGGGCGGTTCTACTCCGGAACGATACAGAACCGCGGGGAAATTGGCTTCGGATCCAGGTTCGAGGGAGGACCAGCAATCGAAACGGCTACGGAACGCGAGTCGCGGTGACCGCCCAAGGGACGACGCAGATCGCGGAGGTGCGGAGCGGCTCCAGCTACTGTTCTGCGAACGATCAACGGCTGCTGTTCGGACTGGGAAGCGCTGAACAGGCCGACCGAGTTGAGGTCCGCTGGCCTTCTGGAGAAGCGACCGTCCTGGAGAAGGTGCCGGTCAACCGAACGCTGAGCCTCCTTGAGCCGGGGTCCCCTTAGGGCGCCGCTCGAGGGCGCCTGCCGCCGCCTCCAAGATCATTTCGACGTCTTCGAGGGGAAGCATCAAGGCTCCGTCGCAGGGAGCCCGTTCCGGCTCCGGATGAGCTTCAAGGAACAGCCCGTTTACCCCCAGGGCTACCGCCGCGCGAGCCAAATCGGCGATCAGCTCGACGCGAGGGACTCCCCCCAACTGAGTGTAGATCGTCCCCAGCCCATGGGTCAGGTCCAAAAGCAGGGGAAAGCCCAATCGGCGCTGGACGGCCAAGCCGGCAAAATCGATCAGGAGCTGAGCGTAGCCAAAGCAGACCCCGCGATCGGTAATCAGCACCTGATCGTTGCCGGCCGAGGTGATCTTCTCCACGGCGTGGCGTACGTCCCAGGGGGCCATGAACTGCCCTTTCTTGAGGTTGACCGGCTTGCCCGTCCAGGCCGCCGCCAGGAGGAGATCGGTCTGTCTTGAGAGCAGAGCAGGGACCTGGAGGATGTCCACGACCTCAGCGGCCTGGCGGGCCTCCTCTGGCGAGTGTATGTCGGTTAGGACCGGCACTCCGAGCCGTCGCCGGACCTCCTCGAGCGTCCGCAGCCCCTCTTGGAGCCCTAGACCGCGCGGGGCGTTGAGACGTGAACGGTTCGCCTTGTCATAGGAGCCCTTAAAGCAGTAACGGAGCCCGAATCGCTCGCAGGCTCTGGCGAGTCGCTCGCCGATCCGTAGGGAGAGGTCCAGCGGCTCCAAGGCGCACGGTCCAGCGACGATCAGCAGTTCTCCCCAAGCGGCGGCCCTTTGGGCCGGAACCCACTCCGGCAGCACGCAACGCGACTCCTCTTTGTTGGACGACCGTCAGCTTTCCGGCAGGAACCGTAGCACAGGAGTTGCCGGAGTGAAAAGCGGACGGGTTCCAGGCCGGGGACACAACGATTGTCGGCCCAAGGGAGGGAATCGAGGCGATCGCTTGTCGGCTTGACCCGATTCGGGGTTCGGTAGGATACTGGTTCCCGATCGTAGAAACGACTTGCGGCGGACAAGGGAGGTGCCGATCAGGGATGACGATCAAGTCGGACCGGTGGATCAAGCGGATGGCACTGGAACACGGGATGATCGAGCCGTTTGTCGAGTCGCAGGTGCGGCGCGGCGGGGTGATCAGCTATGGGGTCTCTTCGTTCGGCTACGACTTCCGGGTGGCCGACGAATGGAAGGTGTTCACCAACGTGCACTCGACCATTGTGGACCCCAAGGACTTTCGACAGGAGGCGTTTGTCGAGTTCAAGGGGGAGTACTGCATCATTCCTCCCAACTCGTTTGCATTGGCCCGGACGGTGGAGTACTGGCGAATTCCGCGCGATGTGCTGGTCATCTGTGTGGGGAAGTCTACCTACGCGCGGTGTGGAATCATTCTGAACGTGACCCCTTTCGAACCGGAATGGGAAGGGTACGCGACGCTGGAGATTTCGAACACGACGCCGCTTCCGGCAAAGATTTACGCGAACGAAGGGATCGGCCAGGCGATCTTCTTTCAGTCGGACGAGCCGTGCGAGGTCTCCTATAAGGACAAGGGCGGAAAGTATCAGGGGCAGCGGGGCATCGTGTTGCCGCACGTGGAGCGGGACGTCCCGTAGCCTGCTGAAATATTGTGCAGTGGAGTGATGAAAATCTCAGCAAAGGACTTCCCCCATGGGGGAAAGAGGCTGACAGACGCGGGTACTGAGGAGTGAAGGGCCGATGGCACACTCCTTGCTGCCCTGGAGGCCGATGGACGCAAGAGTCGACGGGAGTTCGGCTTTGCCGAACCGAGAGATCACCCGTTTTGGTTGGAGGATGCTTGCATGACGCCACAGGAGGTGCTCAGCCTCATTCGCGAGAAGAACATTCAGTTCGTGGACTTCAAGTTCACGGACCTGCCGGGGATGCTTCAACACTTTAGCATTCCGGTTTCGGAGCTGACTGAGGAGCTGTTCGAGGAGGGGATCGGCTTTGACGGCTCCAGCATTCGGGGCTTCCAGGAGATTCACGAGAGCGACATGCTGCTGGTTCCCGATCCGGCCACGGCGATCGTGGATCCTGCCTGCCGGGTTCCCACTCTCAGCCTGATCTGCAACGTCAAGGACCCGATCACACGGGAGAACTACTCGCGGGACGCCCGATGGGTCGCTCAGAAGGCGCTCAACTACCTGCGGGACACCGGGATCGGCGATCAGGTTTACTTTGGGCCGGAAGCCGAGTTCTTCATCTTCGACGACATCCGGTACAAGACGACGACCAACATGGGCTTCTACCAGGTGGATTCGATCGAAGGGAACTGGAACTCGGACCGGCCGGAGAACCCGAACTTGGGCTACAAGCCTCGGCCCAAGGAGGGGTACTTCCCTGTTCCGCCCTCCGACACGCTGCAGGACATCCGCTCGGAGATCTGCCTGAAGCTGATGGAGGCCGGGATCGAGGTCGAGGTGCACCACCACGAGGTGGCCCAGGGCGGCCAGAACGAGATCGACATCCGGTACGACTCGATCGTTCGGATCGCCGACAAGCTGATGCTCTATAAGTACATCATTAAGAACGTCGCCCGGGCTCACGGGAAGGTGGCCACCTTCATGCCCAAGCCGCTGTTTGGGGACAACGGTTCGGGGATGCACGTTCACCAGAGCCTCTGGAAGGGGAACAAGAACCTGTTCTACGACCCGAACGGGTACGCCAATCTAAGCGAGACAGCGCTCTATTATATCGGCGGGCTGATGCGCCACCTTCCGGCGTTGTGCGCGTTGATCGCGCCGACGACCAACTCGTACAAGCGGTTGGTCCCCGGCTACGAAGCGCCAGTGAACATCGCCTACTCGCAGCGGAATCGAAGCGCCTGCATCCGGATTCCGGTCTACCACAAGTCGGAGAAGGCGGTTCGGATCGAGCTGCGGACGCCGGACCCTTCCTGCAACCCGTATGTGGCCTTTGCGGCGATGTTGATGGCCGGACTGGACGGGATCGAGAATCGGATAGACCCCGGCGAGCCGGTGGATAAGAACCTCTACGACCTGGAGCCGGAGGAGCTGGCCGCCATTCCGCAGGTGCCCGACTCGCTGGACAAGGCGCTGGCCGCCTTGGAGGCGGATCACGAGTTCCTGCTGAAAGGGGACGTGTTCACTCAGGACTTCATCGAGCACTATATTGAGTACAAGCGGACCAACGAGGTGGACGCGGTGCGCCTCCGACCGCACCCGCATGAGTTCTACCTCTATCATGACATCTAAGAACCGTCGTTGTGGGCGGAGTTGCAAGCTCCGCCCCTCCCCGGCGCGGCGCCGGAACGGCCTGACCCCGTGCAAGGAGGCAACCTCTCATGAAGATGGTGGTGGCGATCATTCGGCCCTTTAAGTTGGACGATGTCAAGCAAGCGCTCCGGGAGATCGGCGTCCAGGGGATGACCGTCAGCGAGGTGCGCGGCTTTGGACGGCAGAAGGGGCACACCGAACTCTACCGCGGCAGCGAGTACACGATCGAGTTTATTCCCAAGATTGAAATCCAGGTCGTCGTCCCCGACGACGATGTCGAGAAGGTGATCGAGGCGGTCATCGGCTCGGCTGCGACAGGGAAGATCGGCGACGGGAAGATCTTCGTGCTCCCCGTTGAGGAGGTAATCCGCATCCGAACGGGAGAACGCGGACCGACGGCGATCTGAGCGGGCATCAGTATCCCCCTCTACGCCGTTCGCGGGGGACATCTCAGGACCTGCAACATCAGTAAAAGGAGTACAGGATGAAGCGGTTCACATCGCTTTGTGGGGCTCTCTTTTTGTCCGCCGGCCTGATGGGCGGCATGTCGATCCAGCCACAGGCTCAGGAGCTGCCGGTTGAGGTGGCCTTCGACTTCACCTACGCCAGCGCCTACTACTGGCGAGGGGGAGTCGGAGCCACCGGACTATCCCAGTTCGCCGCTCCCCCCTACACGGTACCTACCCCAGCGACACTCTGGCCTTCGGCGGACATCTCCTTCTCCGCCGAGCCAATTACCGTTGGGTTAAACGTCTGGGGAGCAATCGGAATGGAGGTTGGCAATGAGCAGGCCGGCCGCGATGACTTCAGCGAGGTGGACTATACCCTTTATGCCGACGTTGCCTTAGAACCGTTGAACATCGGGGGTTCGATTGGTGGATTACGTAATTCCGCTGGACGTACCGATGAAGGAAGGCAAGAGCGTTCTGGAGGCGCAGGTAGCCTTGAGCCTCTCAAATCTTCCCTTCGACAAACGGTTTGCTATTTGGGATCAACATAGACGGAGAGGACACCAATTCCTGGTACCTGGAGCCGAGCGTCGGCTACAGCCTCGATCAGCTTTCCCTCTCGCTGGCCGTCGGAATCGCGAAAAAGGGTGGTTTTTACCCAGGGTACGGAGGAAGGGACGGCCATTATCAGCATCCTTCCAGCGGCCTCATACGCGATCCCGCTGGGAGAAGGCGCAGAGGCCTCTGTCAGCGTCGGCGTTGGGTTCAATCCCAAGACCAAGTTCAAGATGCCCTTCTTCACGATCGGGACTGGATTTAGTCTCTGAGCTTCGGCCACCGCTGGCCTCTTGAGCACGGGGTTTGCTTACCCGTTTTGTGGTGGAATCGTTGGCAAAGGGCGCAGGGAGGAACGGATCCCCTGCGCTCGTCTTTTTGGTAAAGCCTTGCCCGACCGCTCCTCTCAGACCGTTAGACCGTTGGCAACGAAAGGGTGGCCGCCGTGCGGCGGCTGAGGCACCCTTATCGGGGATGGGAACCGCGCTTTTCGTTCTGCCGGAGGCGTCACGATGATTCGAGCCCGGCGGGCGGCGATCTTCGATCTAGACGGGACGATCATCCCGCTCTCATCAGAGCGAGCGTTCGTGCGACATCTGGTTCGGAAGGGGATCGTTGGGCCTAGGGACCTGCTCCGTTGGTTCAGAGCCGGGGCGCGGACCGGCTCCTCTTCGCTTCTCTCCTCCCTCCGGCGATGTAAGCTCTACCTGGCTGGAAAGCCGGTGGAGGAGATCCGTCGGCTGGGCGAGGAGTTTGTTCGCTCGCGGCTGGTGAATCGAATCGCCCCTGGAGCGTTTGCGGCGGCAGCAGAGCACCGCCGAGCAGGAGACCGGATCGTTCTCCTTTCGGGCAGCTTGGAGGTGCTAGTCGAGCCGATGGCGAAGGCCTTTTGGCGCCGAGGTCTGGGAGGCCTGCCGTCTTGAGGCCCAAAACGGTCGGCTGACGGGAACGGTGCACGGCGTGCATCCGCTGGGAGCGGGGAAGGTTCAGGTCGCCGAACGCCTTGCGGAAGCCTTGGGGATAGACCTTTCGGTCAGTGTAGCCTACGCCGATCGCTTCTCAGACGTGCCCCTCCTGGAGCGGGTCGGGGAGCCGGTTGCGGTCAACCCGGATCGAGCGCTTCGGCGTTATGCCTCACAGCGGGGGTGGCGCGTTCTCCGCTGGCGATAAGGCGAGAAAGAACAATGGCAAACCTTCTGACGACTGCGCGCATCCTCCTGGTATTTCTGATCCTTGTGGTTCTGGGCGCGGGACATGCACGTGCAGTGGTGGGGGCTGGACGTGGCGATGGTGCCCCTGCTGGCCTGGGCGATCTTTATGGACGCGCTAGACGGCTGGGTGGCCCGCCGACGGCGGGAGGATTCCGACTCCGGGGCGCTTTACGACATCGCGGGCGATCGGATCGTTGAGCTGGCGCTTTGGTCCTTCTTTGCGGTCCGCCGAGACGTGAACGGCGTTCCGCTGGTGCCTTATTGGGTTCCGATCCTGATCATCGCCCGGACGGTGCTGACCGACTACATTCGGAGTGTCGCCTTCCGGGAGGGGAAAACCCCCTTTGGGGCCAAGACGATGATGGAGTCGGGGTGGGCCAAGCAGCTGGTCAGCTCCCGCTGGAGCCGGGGGCTTTACGGAGGTATGAAGGCGGTTGCCTTCTGTGCGCTGGGAGCGGAGTTCGCCCTTCAACGGGCTCCTCAGTATTTGACCCTTCCTTATTTCCGGTTGTTGGTGGACCTTCTGGTTTACGGGACGGTCGGGTTCTGCTTGCTTCGAGCCGTTCCGGTCCTTTGGGACGGGCGACGCTACCTTCTTGGGGGCACTTCGGATGTCGGCTCCCGTCTCTGAGCGTCTCCCCGCCGAGCGGGTTCTCCTGGGATATCTCCTGCTGGCAGCGATGTCGACGGTTCTGCTGCGTCCGCCGGCGTGGGGAGTCATCCTTCTCTTCCACCTGCTGGGAGCGGCGCTCGTCGAGGGGCTGCGCTGGGTTCCGGCAGAGGGTGCCCCCGGGAGAAGACTTCGAATTCTGGTTCCGCTGTTCTTTTTTCCGTTGATCTACGCCGGCACGGGAAGGATCAACCTAGGACTCCGCTATTGGGTGCTGGACGAGATCGTCCCTCGCTGGGAAGCGGCGCTCTTTGGAGGTCAGCCGAGCCTCTATCTCTCCGAGCGGCTTCCATGGTTTTGGCTTTCGGAACTGCTTCACGCTGCCTATTTTTCCTATTATCTTCTGGTGCTGCTGTTGCCGATGGTGTTGGTCCTTCAAGGGCGGGAGAGAGCGGCCGAAAGGACGGTAGCCGCGCTTGTTTTGCTGTTTTCCGTCTCTTGTCTGTTCTACATTTGGCTGCCGCTGACCAGTCCGTATTACCGGTATCCGCCGTTGGCGGCTCCCCTTTCTGAGGGGCCGATGTATCGGTTGGTTCATGCCGTCTCGGGAAGAGGAGGAGTGGTCGGCGGGGCGTTTCCCAGCAGCCATGCTTCTTTGGCGACGTTGAACCTGTTGCTTGCCTGGAAGCTAGAGCGTCGGCTATTCTGGTGGACGGTGGTTCCGACGTTCGGGCTGCTCACGGCGACCGTTTATTGTCGATTTCACTACGCGCTGGATACGCTTAGTGGCGTGGCCGTCGGAGTGGGAGTTTTCGCGGCAAGTCCACTGAGCCTCAGGACAATTTGGAGGATTCCTTAGATGGCAGAGATCTCAAGCATCCTGATTACCGGTGGAGCGGGCTTTATTGGTCTCAACGCCGTGACCGCTTTCCGAGAGGCTTATCCGAACGCAAAGATCATCGTCTGCGACAACCTGAGCCGTCGTTCGGCCCGGCGGAACCTGCGTCGATTGCTGAGCAGCGACATTCAAAACGTGTCCTGTGAGCGAGGTGGACATTCGGGACTCGGCTGCAACCTTGGAGCTTATTCGGGAGCACCGACCTGACGTGGTAATTCACTTAGCCGCCCAGGTAGCAGTGACCCATTCGATCGAGAATCCGCGGTGGGACTTCGAAGTTAATGCTTTGGGGACGTTTAACCTTCTAGAGGCAATTCGGCTGGAGAAGCGCGATGCGATTTTTCTGAATGCTTCAACAAACAAGGTTTATGGAAATTTGGAGCATCTTCGTGTCAAGAAGGTCGGAGAGCGATATCAGTACGCTGACCTTCAGTGGGGAGTAGATGAGTCCTGTCCGTTGGATTTCCATAGCCCCTACGGTTGTTCGAAGGGGGCAGCTGATCAGTATGTTCTGGACTACGCACGAACCTACGGGATGAGGACCACGAGCTTTCGACAATCGTGTATCTACGGTCCTGGGCAATTGGGTGAGGAAGACCAAGGCTGGGTGGCCTGGTTCTGCATCGCCGCGCTTTTAGGAAAGCCAATTACCATCTACGGAGATGGTTGCCAAGTCCGGGATCTGCTCTACATTGACGACCTGACCCGGCTATACTGTCGCGCAGTCGAAAGGATCGATCAAATCAGCGGAAAACCGTTTAACGTCGGAGGCGGCCCGAAAAACACTCTCTCTTTACTTGAGCTGCTTGCCTTCCTGAGGGACGAATTGAAGCAGCCACTGCCCTCGATTCAATTTGCTCCAGCGCGTCTTGGTGATCAGCGTGTCTTCATTTGTGACATCCGTCGCGCCCAAAAGGAGCTGGAATGGGAACCTGTGATTCCGCCGAAAGTAGGAGTAACCCGCTTGTATCAATGGCTCTTAGAAAATCGAGAATTGTTTGAAGACTGGGTCTAACCCGGGGTGTGCAAGGATGCGCGTTCTCCAGATAAATCACTACTACCCACCTGATGTGATCGGCGGCATTGAGGTTCATGTGAGGCAACTCTCCGAAGGACCTGGTGCGACGAGGAATCTCCGTCGAAGCGGTGGTCGCCAATCTCACCCGACAAAGCCACCTTGTTGAGGAGAACGGGGTCCGTGTTCAGAAGCTAGGAAGCTGGGGAACGATCTCAAGGAAACCTTTTACGCCAACGCTCCCCCTGCAACTTCGGCGAAAGGATGTGGATCTCATTCACATTCACCTTGCTAACCCGATGGCAACAATCTCGGCGCTCTTGGCTCGTCCCTCAGCTCCAATTGTTGTAACCTATCACATGGATATTGTCAAACAGCGGCGGTTTTTAACCTTTTTTCGCCCGTTCCTTCATCGATTTTTGGATCGCGTCGAACGAATCATCGCCACCCTCGCCTCACTACATTGAAACGTCAGAATTTCTCTCCCCCCGCGCGGAAAAATGCATCGCCATTCCTTACGGCATTGACCTCAATATGCCTAATCCACCGGACCACGAAGTGAAATCAATACAGGAAAAGTACAGCGAACGGATTGTTCTGTTTGTTGGTCGATTAACTTACTATAAGAGCGTAGATGTGCTGATCCGTGCCATGAAGGAAGTACAAGGAACACTTCTAATCATCGGTGACGGACCAGAAGGCAACGATTGGCGCCAGTTAACGGCCGACCTAAACTTGGAGGACCGAGTCTTCTTCCTCGGAAAGAAGGTAGGGAGCGAGCTCTATCCCTACTACAAAGCAGCTCAGGTTCACGTACTTCCCTCAACCCACCGTTCTGAAGCTTTCGGCATCGTTCAGCTAGAAGCTCAATACTTCGGTTGCCCTTGTATCTCAACGCGGATCGGCACAGGCACCGACTTTGCTAACCTGCATGGCGTAACCGGCCTGACTGTGGAGCCGAACCGTCCTGACCAACTCGCTGAAGCGATCAACACGATCCTGGACAACCCTGATCTGAGGCGGCAGTTCTCCGAAAACGCCAAGAAGCGCGTTCGAGAGGAATTCGACCTAGAGCGGATGGTTGACCGGGTCCTAGAAGTGTATCGTTCGGTTCTCCAGGATCATCCAGAGCGGCAAGAAAAAATAAAAGGCGGAGCGTCCTCCGCCACTAGAAGTGGAGCGGGCAACGGGACTCGAACCCGCGACCCTCAGCTTGGGAAGCTGATGCTCTACCAACTGAGCTACGCCCGCATTGTTCTGTACTGAAAGATACGTCCCCTCTTAGCCGCTGTCAAGGGGACGTACCTCAAAAATGGTGTGCCCGGCGGGACTCGAACCCACGACCTTCAGATCCGGAGTCTGACGCTCTATCCAACTGAGCTACGGGCACAGACGGTACTTTGAATATATCCGCTTCCTGAGCAAAAAGCAACGGGGAGTTTTGGGTCTTCAAGCGCTCTCAGAGACATTCCGTTCCAGCTCGAAGCGGTATCGTCCTTTTCTCCCCCTGAGCCGCCCCATCGAGTATCATTTTAACCCCCACGATCGGCGCTTCGGAGACAGGAACGGCGATGGAACACACTCAGGAAACGATCCTCGTTCTGGACTTTGGCTCCCAGACCACCCAGTTGATCGCCCGGCGCATCCGCGAGTGGCACGTCTACTGCGAGATTCACCCCTACTCGATCTCTGCAAAGGAGGTCGAGCGCATCGGACCCCGAGGGAATCGTCCTCTCCGGTGGACCGGCCAGCGTCTACGCCAAAGGAGCCCCGCATTGCGATCCGGCCCTCCTGGACGGACGCTATCCTGTCCTAGGGATCTGCTACGGAATGCAGCTTCTGGCCCACCTGCTGGGGGGAAAGGTGGATCCTTCTCCGGAGCGAGAGTACGGACACGCGCTCGTCTCGGTCTTGGAACCGACACCGCTCACCGAAGGGCTGCCCAACCCGCTTCACGTGTGGATGAGCCACGGCGACCGGATCACCCGAACGCCGCCCGGGTTCCGCTCGATCGGGCGCTCGGAGAACTCACCGGTAGCGATGATGGCCGACGCGGAGAACCGTCGCTTTGGCATCCAGTTTCATCCGGAGGTGGTGCACACGCGAGAAGGTCACTTGCTGCTGCGCAACTTCGTCTATCGAGTCTGCGGCTGCTCCGGGAGCTGGACGATGGGCTCCTTCGTCGAGCGGACGATTCGGGAGCTCCAAGAGCGCACCGCAGGCGAGCGCGTGCTCTGCGCCACTAGCGGCGGCGTGGACTCGACCGTTCTAGCCGCCCTGCTCCATCAGGCGATCGGCGATCGGGCAGTCTGTCTGTTCGTGGATAACGGCCTACTCCGCAAGAACGAAGCTGAAGAGGTGCGGCGCACCTTCCGAGAGACGCTGAAGATCCCTCTCCACTTTGTGGACGCGAGCGACCGGTTCCTTGAGGCGCTGCGCGGCGTTGTGGATCCCGAACAGAAGCGAAAGGCTATCGGAAAGACTTTCATTGAGGTTTTTCAGGACGCCCTGAAGACGATCGGCCCGATTCGTTTTCTCGCTCAAGGAACTCTCTATCCTGACGTAATCGAAAGCACTTCGGTGCGTGGCCCCTCCTCCAAGATCAAAACGCACCACAACGTCGGCGGCCTGCCGGAAGACTTGCAGTTTGAGCTGATCGAGCCGTTCCGGGAGCTGTTCAAGGACGAGGTGCGTCAAGTCGGCCGCGAGCTAGGGCTTCCGGAACGGGTGATCCTCCGCCATCCATTTCCCGGACCTGGCTTGGCGGTGCGCGTGATCGGCGAAGTGACCCCGGAACGGCTGGAGATCCTTCGAGAAGCCGATGCTATTTGGATTCAGGAGCTCCACCGGGCTAACTTGTACCGATCCATTTGGCAGGCCTTCGCCGTCTTCCTGCCGATCCAGAGCGTCGGCGTCATGGGCGACGAGCGGACCTATGAGCATGTCGTTGCGCTGCGAGCCGTCACCAGCCAGGACGGCATGACCGCCGACTGGGCAGAGATCCCCCGGCCCGTGCTGGCTCGCGCCGCCAACCGAATCATTAACGAAGTGCGCGGCGTCAACCGAGTCGTCTACGACATCAGCTCCAAACCCCCCGCCACGATCGAGTGGGAATAGCTACCAGTCCGCCAACGGTTGAACCGGAATGCTCTCTGGGGTGACAGCTCCTCCCTCCCAGACGGGAGCCAGCAGAATCGCGATTCGCACCGTCCCCGCCTGAGCCGGAAGCTTGACCAGGAGCCGGGAGACTCCCTCGTTCCGGCGCTGAGGCGGTTCCTGTTCCGCCGACGCTTGGGAAAACTCGGCCCCCGTCGGCGAGAGGATCGTCGCGATCAACCGCTTGCCGTTCTGCGTCAGCTCCGCGACGTTCCCCCGGGGTGTAATCTCAGCGTCGGTCGTCATCCCCCAGGTAACCGCGACCGGAGCGGCGAACTGGAACTCGTCTTGGATCAGTGCTGCTCGCCGATCGGCCACCAACGCCACCCCGCGATGGATCCGTTCCGCCCCGACGAGGTAGGCCTTCGTCAGATCAATGATCACATGAGGCCGCTCTCCACCCCCTTGGAACTTCAAGAACTTGGAGGTGCCCTCCGGATCTTGGCCTTCGCCGTTGAGGATCGGGACGTTGTGGCTGAACGAGTTGAGTCGGAAGTAGCTCCAGCGTTGACCACCCCGCCGGCTGTTCCAGTATCCTGGCAGATTGTAGTCGTCGGCGCCGATGTCCCGCGCCCACCGTTCGCCCAGTGCATCCAGCTCAAAGTTTCCCAAGTCCAAATGGCTGTGGCTGACCCGGTTGTAACCGGCCTTCGCTCCGACCCAGAGGGCTTGGGGATCGTCCCAGCTGCTGCGGAAAAGCGCCAGCTCTACCGAGCTTCGGAAGTACTTGTCCAGCGCCAACGTCGGCGGCGCAGAGGGACGAGGCACATACCAGATCACGTGCTCCGGCGTTCCGGAGTAACGGTCCAAAACGGCGTGTTCAGCCCAGGCGAAGTCCGGGTTGTCGTACGCTCGCGCCAGCCAGAAGAGGCATCCCATCGGCCGACGAGAGGAGCGCTCTCCGCTGTCGGCATAGTTCAAAAACAGGTCGGTCGGCCCGGTCGTGTAGAGGGGGAAGTAGCCCGCTTGGCTCAGGCCTTCAAACGACTTCAAGCCAAAGTCGGTTCCCAAGGCGCTCTCCAACGCGGCGATCCCGTACGCGGTGTATCGGGTCGCGTAGTGCCAGTAGCCGGGGCCTTCTGGCCAAGCCCCATCAGGATCGTACTCCTTTAACGCCGTCGGCAACGAGCGCAACGCGCTAGGAACGATCGTCTCCGCATACTGGGGATCGGTCTCGGCGATCGCCAGAGCTCCAACGATCAGCCCGCCATTACAAACCTGGTTCCAGTTATTATAGGTACGCGTCCACCAATGGCTGGGCCCCTCGCCCCGATAGGCGCGAAGACCCGGCTCCAGCCCCAACCGAATCAACCCTTGGCGAATCTGCTCCCGCTCCGCCTCGCTGAGCACCGGATAGAGCCAATCGTACCCGACCCCCACCGCGTGAGCCATCTCCGCCGTGTCAAGAAAGTGAGGCGGGTTCCAGTCAGGAAAGGCGGTGACCGTCAGGAGGTTGGCGATCGCCGCCCGCGCAAAGCGCTCATCGCCGGTCCACCGCCAAGCCAAGCCAAGCGCGTAGACGCGACGAAGACACTCCCGGCTCACCGAAAGCAACCGGGGACCGACAAGCCGATGCTCCAACGGCGGGTCGTCTAGGGTTCGCTCCGCACGCCGCAGCACCTCTTGGATTAACGCCTGTAGGTCGGCGTCGGTGCGATGCCGCTCCTTGAGCGCTTGGAGCTCCTCTTCGTGAAGCATCAACCGGGGATGCTCGCGGCGCAGCGTCCGAAGGACCGCTTCCGGTTCCGGAACCGTTACCTCTCCACTCGCCGCCGGCACTCCTATTAACAACGAAATGATGAAACTCATCGTTCGAAAAGCTCCTCCATAGAACTGAAAAAGGCCCACCTTCACCCTTAAACTCCAATCGGACGAGAAGAGCATAATCCCATCCCTCCGGGGGGACAACCGGCCCAGTGGGAGCTTATCATCATCATCGGAATTGAGCGAAGACCTCCCAGCCCCTCTCGCCGTCTGATGACGTCCAGCAACAAAGGATTGTGCTAAAAGATAGAGGCGAACTTCTCACCAGCGGAACCGGAGGTACCCAATGGACCACGGAAATGGGCTGTTCGAGATCACCGCCATTCTGACCTTGGCCGCTCTCCTGGGAATTCTCGGCCAGAAGCTCCGGCAACCGTTGCTGATCATGTTTCTGATCGTCGGGGTTTTAGCCGGACCGTCGGGACTGGGATTGATCGGCAGCCATGAGGAGATTGAGCTTTTAGCCCACCTAGGGATCGCGGTTCTGCTGTTCATCGTCGGGTTGAAGCTGGACCCTCACCTGGTCCGAACCACGGGGCCGACGGCGCTGTTGGCCGGCGCCGTTCAGATTGCTCTGACGGCGGGGCTGGGATTTCTCCTGGCGCTAGCGTTTGGGGTACCGGCGAGGGCCGCCCTCTACGTTGGGCTGGGGACCGCCTTCTCCAGTACGATCGTGATCGTCAAGCTACTCTCCGATAAGCAGGAGGTGGACTCGCTTCACGGACAGATTGCGGTTGGAATCTTGATCGTCCAGGACATCGCCGCGATTGGGGCTTTGGTGCTGTTAACGACGCTAGGAGCGGGGGTCGAGGCCCATTCCGGCCGCTCAATGTTGGGGGCCTCTTTATCGATTCTCTTGAAAGGGACGGGGCTCCTGATCGGCGTTGGGCTGGCCATGCGGTATCTGCTGCCTCCACTGGTGCGCACGTTAGCCCGCTCGCTTGAGCTGTTGAGCTTGTTCGCCCTGGCGTGGGCGGTGTTTCTGGGAGGGGTGAGCTACGGGATCGGCTTCAATCAAGAGATCGGAGCCTTCTTGGCCGGATTTTCGCTCGCGGCAACAGACTACAAGGACGCCATCGGCGGACGGCTCATCGGCCTTCGCGACTTTCTTCTTCTCTTCTTTTTCGTGGACTTAGGGGCCCGGATGGACTGGTCGGCGTTGGGCGCCCACGCTGGGGCGTTTGTCGGCCTGAGCGCGTTTGTGTTGATCGGGAAGCCGCTGCTGGTTTTAGGCACGTTAGGGCTGATGGGCTACCGTCGCCGGACAGCCTTTCTCTCCGGCGTGACGCTGGGACAGATCAGCGAGTTCTCCTTTATCCTTGCCGCCTTGGGAATGGAGCTGAACGCTCTGGATGCGGAGGTGATGGGCCTGCTGACCTTTGTCGGAATTGGGACGATCCTCGTTTCCAGCTATCTGATCCTCTACGCGGGGCGCCTGTACGAGCCGCTTTCAGGGGTGCTGAAGCTCTTTGAGCGTCGGGACCCCAAGCGAGAGCCGCTCGAGGCAGCCGAGAAGACGGGTGGAACCATCGACGTTCTGTTAGTTGGGCTGGGGAACTACGGCGGCCAGATCGCCGAGCATCTGTTGCGACGGAAGCGACGACTTTTAGGCGTGGATTTCGATCCGCATGCGCTGGAGCGGTGGAAAGAGCGCGGCCTACCCGTCGTCTACGGCGACGTTTCGGATCCGGAGCTGTACGAGCACCTTCCGCTAGACCGCTGTCGCTGGGTGGCCTGCACGGTTCGGGTGCGGGAGGTCAACTTGGCGCTCCTGCGCCATCTGCGCCGGTGCGGCTACGCGGGACGGGTGGCGCTCTCGGCGGTCAACCTTCAGGAGGCGGAGCTGTACGAACAGGAGGGAGCCCACGTCGTTTTTCGCCCGTTGTCCGACGCGGCGGAGCACGCCGCCGATGCGCTCAGCTATGCGATGGACGCCCTTCCGGACCGTCTTCACTGGCCGTTGATCTTCCGGGAGGTGCGCGTTCCGGCCGGCTCGCCGGTTGCTGGCCGGACGCTTCGGGAGGCCGCCTTTCGGACGAGCGTAGGGGTGACCGTTCTCGCCGTAGGGCGCAGCGGACGGATCACGCTGGACCCTCCTCCGGACTTTGTCCTCCAGGCAGGGGATCGACTGTTGCTGACCGGTACGGTCTCCCAATTGCGAGAGGCCGAAGCGCTCCTTCAGCCGGTCGGCGCGCCGTCGGTGGAGGAGTCTGGCCGCTTTGCGGTGGCTGAAGTCCAGGTGGCCGCAGGCTCTCCCCTGGAAGGGCGCAGCCTTGCCGAGTCCCGATTCCGCCAGACCTACGGGGCCACAGTCGTAGGCATCGAGCGGAACGGCGAGCGCCTCCTTTTCCCCGGTCCCGATGAGAAGCTCCAGGCAGGAGACCTGTTGATCCTCATCGGCGGCCAGGAGGCGATCCGCGCCCTCCAGGAGCGGTCATCGTTGTAGCGATGAGGAGTCGACTCTAGCCGCTCGATGGGACAATTCTTTCTGCTCTCGCCACTACCGGAACGCTCAGGGGACGTTTGACAAAATGCCTCTGGTGCTCTCAACTCTCTGGTGAGAGGGACTTTCGACCTGAGGAGAGCACCGATGCAATGGTGGTGTACGCTGCGCAACCACGATCGCTGGTGGGAAGGGGCCCGGCTTTACTACGCCTCCGCCCCCAAGAACGCTCCTTCGCTCTCAGTTCCGGCGCGGCTTTACCTGAGCTTGCCGGAACACCTGCTGGGGGACTCGCGATTTCAGGAGGCGGTCGGTTATCTGACCCGTCTTTATTACGAAGAGACCTCCGACCTTCAGGCGCTCCGCCATCAGCCGTGGCGCTGGACGACCCTCCGCGTTCGGATGGTTCTAGAACGGAAAGGGCAGACTCCCCTTCGCATCTGGGTCTTCTCTGGAGCGATCGGAACGCTTCCCTTGAGCCGGCGGGGCGAAGAGGCGACCGCCGCAGTGGACCTGGGAGTTCCCGCGGACGCCTTTGTGCTCGCAGAGACCGAGCCGCGGTTCCGTTACGCGGTCCTGCGGGTGGTGACAGCGCTTTGGCAGCCCACCACGCGAACTCCTCATCAGATCCGACTTCAGTCGGTGGCCGCTTGGGAGGAGGCCGGTTGGTGGGTACGTGAGACGCAGGGCCAAACGGAGCTTGAGGAGAAGCGAAAACGCTCCGGAGGACCGGAGCAATTCACCTTCTACCATCCGCCCGAATCGTTTGGGGCGTAGTCTTTATTTAATCTTGAACCAGCTCGATAATGGCCTCTGGAGCGTTGTCGCCCAACCGATGGCCCAGCTTGATGATCCGGGTGTAGCCTCCAGGCCGCTCGGCGTAGCGAGGGGCGATCTCGTTAAAGAGCTTCTGGAGAACCTTTCGGTCTCGAATCATCTTGGCCACCAACCGCCGCTTGTGCACCCCTTTGGAAGGGTCCTGGTGGGCGTGCTTGGCGGCGGTGATCATCTTCTCGACGACAGGGCGAAGGGCCTTGGCCTTAGGGAGCGTTGTCCGAATGCGTCCGTGACGGAACAGCTCCGTCGCCTGATTCCGAAACAGCGCCTCCCGATGGGCGGAGGTGCGTCCGAGCTTTTTCAAATGTTTGCGATGGTACATGGTGTCACTTATCCTCGTCGTCCAGCTTCATCCCAAAGTGCAGGCCCATCTCTTCCAGGACCGCCTTCACTTCGGCTAGCGACTTTTTGCCGAAGTTTTTGATTTCCAGCATCTCTTTTTCGGTTCGAGTCACCAGATCGCGCACGGTGCGGATGCCGGCGGCCTCCATGCAGTTGGCCGCGCGGACCCGCAGCTCCAGCTCTGCAACCGGTTTGTCCAACAACGCCCGCAGTCGACGCTGCTCCGGCGTCTCCTCCTCGACCTCCTCGACGTAGGTCTCATCGAAGTCGGTGAACAGCGTCAGATGCTGGATGAGAATCTCCGCCGCTTGAGTGAGCGCCTCCTTGGGCGTGACGCTGCTGTCGGTCCAGACCTCTAGGATCAGACGATCATAGTCGGTCTTTTGGCCGACGCGGGTTTCCTCCACATGGAAGTTAGCCCGCCGAACCGGTGAAAAGATCGCGTCCACAGGAATATAACCGATTGGGCGATCCGGCGACTTGACGTACTCCGCCGCGCGGAAGCCGTGACCAACCTCCACGTCCAAGTCCATGATCAAGGTCGCCTCTTCGTCCAAGTAAGCGATGTGCTGATCCGGATTGATCACCTCCAGGCCGGCGGGGCACTGGATATCGGCCGCGGTGACCTCTCCGACACCGCGCCGTTCCAACCGACAACGGAAGGATCGGCGCGAGCTGGCCCGGAATCGGACCTGCTTGAGATTCAGGACGATCTGGACCACATCCTCGTAGACGCCCGGGATCGTCGAAAACTCGTGGGCGACCCCTTCAATCTGGACGCCCGTGATCGCAGCGCCGGGGATCGAGGAGAGCAGCACCCGCCGCAGAGCGTTCCCCAGCGTAATTCCAAAGCCCCGCTCCAGGGGCTCGGCGATAAACCGGCCAAAGTCGTGCCGCAATGAATCTACATCGGCCAGTAGCCGTTCCGGCATCTCCATGAGAATCTCTTTATTCATCGGTGGCGCTCGCTCCTCGTTGGCAGAAGGTACCGGGCAATCGGACGAGAGGTTCCTGTGCCGCCGTGGGGATCAGATTCGCCGGCGCTTCGGAGGCCGACAACCGTTGTGCGGGATCGGGGTCACATCCTTAATCAAGGTGATCTCCAGCCCGGCGGCCTGGAGCGACCGGATGGCCGACTCACGACCGGCACCGGGGCCCTTGACCCAGACCTCGACCCGTCGAAGTCCGTACTCCTGGGCCTGCCGAGCGGCATGCTCGGCGGCCTGTTGGGCGGCGTACGGTGTTCCCTTTCGAGCGCCGCGAGCCGCTCCCGAGGCGCCACCGGACGACCAGGCTAGCGTGTCCCCCTTCTCGTCGGTGATCGTCACGATTGTGTTGTTGAAGGTGGACTGGATATGAGCAATCCCGTTGATCACTTGGCGACGAACGCGCCGTCGCGTTCGTCCTCCGCGCTGTCGCTGTCTCACCGGACCCTCCTTGAACGCTCGCTAAAAGACGCTCCGCTTAGTGCTTGACCTTAGCCTTCCGGCCCACGCCGATCGTCTTGGCCTTGCCCTTGCGCGTCCGGGCGTTGGTACTGGTTCGCTGGCCCCGGACGGGAAGCCCGCGCCGATGGCGCAGGCCGCGATAACAGCCGATGTCCATCAGCCGCTTGATGTTCATCTCCACCTCGCGGCGCAGATCGCCTTCGATTTTGGTGTTGAAGAAGGAGTGCTCCTTCTTGGGCAGGACGGCGGGAAGGTTCTCGACCGCCTCACGGATTCGGTTAACCTCTTCGTCGGTCAGCTCCTCCGTCCTCCGCCCCGGGTCCACCTGGGCATACTCGACGATCCGCTGCGCCGTCCAGCGGCCGATCCCATAAATGGTCGTCAGCGCAATATCGATTCGCTTGTTCCGTGGAAGCTCTACCCCTGCAATTCGCGCCATAGTTTCTAATGCCCCTTCCGACTACCCTGTCGCTGCTTGTGGCGGGGGTTTTCGCAGATTACCCGCACGACGCCTTTGCGCCGCACCACTCGGCACTTGCTACACATCTTTTTGACCGAAGCTCGGACCTTCATGAGAAAACACACCCCTTCCTTTTCACGTCCCGACGCGCGACAAGCTCCAGGGCAGCTATCGGTTCTCGCGATAGAGGATCCGTCCGCGCGTCAGGTCGTACGGCGAAAGCTCGACCCGAACGCGATCGCCGGGGACGATCTTGATATAGTTGATCCGCATCTTCCCCGAGATGTGGGCTAGGACCTCGTGTCCGTTGTCCAGCCGCACCTTAAAGCGCGCGTTCGGGTACTTCTCGACGACGACGCCTTCAACCTGAATACCTTCTTCGCTCATCGTTCCTGCCGTATGAACCCTGTCCGCTTTCGCTCTCGATCTACATCGGGGAGTAGAGCGCCTCTAACTGCTCCACGATCTCCGCCTCGACCTGATCGGGCTCCCGACTACCGTCAATGGAGACCAGGACACCCGCGTTCTCAAAGTACTCCCGCAGAGGCGCCGTCTCTTCCCGATAGACTTCTAGCCGCTTCTTGACCGCTTCGGGCTCGTCGTCGGGTCGCTGTACTAACGGCTCTCCGTCGTCGTCGCAGCGCCCCGGCACCCGAGGCGGCGCGAACTCAACGTGATAGGAGCGTCCGCAGAGTGGACAGACCCGACGGCCCGAAATCCTTCGAACGATCGTCTCGTCGCTTGCGTCCAGAAACAGCGCCGCGTCCAAGAGCAACCGCCGCTTCTTCAGCAGCGAATCCAAATAATGGGCTTGGCTCAGCGTCCGGGGAAAGCCGTCCAGGATAAACCCCTTCCTGCAGTCTGGCTGAATCAACCGCCGCTCGATGATCTCGGCAACCACCTCATCGGGGACTAACTGACCGTTGTCCACAAACTGCCGGATCTTCGCCGCCAGCGGCGAGCCCGAACGCATCACCTCCCGCAGCGTATCGCCCGTTGAGATATGACAGATGCCATATCGCTGGGCCAGTCGCTTGGCTTGGGTGCCCTTGCCGACACCGGGGGGTCCAAAGATCACCAACCGCATGGGCCTTTTTCCTTTGCCGTTGCCCCCCCTTACATCACCCGCGACCGGCCGCTACGGCGAACATGCCCTCTGGGACGGTCCGGCGAGACCGCCTCTTCTTAATTAAGGGCGTCCTAGCCTCGGCGGCCCCGAACCCGGCGGTGCTTCAACAGCCCATCGTAGTTGCGGGTACGCAACTGGGCATCCAGCCACTGCATCCGGTCCAGCGCTACGCCCACCACAATCAGGATGGACGTGCCGCCGATTCCGCTGAGCCGGAGCTGCTCCCCGCTCACCAAGTCCACAAACCAGAACGGCAAAATGGCGATCGCTGCCAGAAAGATCGCCCCAGGCAGCGTGACCAGGCTCAACGTTCGATCCAGATACTTGGCCGTCGCCCGCCCGGGCCGGACGCCGGGGATAAATCCGCCGTACCGCTTCAGATTATCTGCGATGTCCACCGGATTAATGATAACCGCCGTATAGAAGTACGTGAAGAAGATGATCAGCAGCGCGTAGACGGAGTAGTACACTGGCCCTGGACTGAACAGCATCGCCATCGCCTGCTGGACTCCATATCCCAGCGGCAGGCTGGTGAACACCGTTGGGAACTGCATGATCGTGATCGCAAAGATGATCGGCATCACGCCGGCGGAGTTCACCTTCAACGGCAGGTATTGGGTCTGACCGCCGTAAACCCGGCGTCCTACCTGTCGTCGGGAGGTACTGGATCGGAATCCGCCGCTCGGCCAGGGTGATGAAGATCGTCCCAATGATGATCACAATTGTGGCGGCGACGATGGCCACCACTCCGATCAGACCAAAGCCCCCCACATCCGGATTGGTCAGGTACCGGATCACCTCCAGGACTCCCGAGGGAAGCCCGGCCACGATCCCCACGTAGATGATCAGCGAAATTCCTTGGCCGATGCCCCGCTCTTCGATTTGCTCGCCCAGCCACATGACGAAGGTCGTGCCGGCAGTCAGGGTGAGCATCGTCGTAAAGTAAAACCCGATCCCTCCGTGAACAACGATGGGTCGGTCAAAGCCGAACGTTTGGGGGTTCATCAGCGCGGCACTGATGGCAATCGACTGGAAAGCGGTCAACCCGATCGTTCCGTACCGGGTGTACTGATTGATCTTTCGGCGTCCCGTTGGTCCCTCTTTAGCCAACTGTTCTAACTGCGGCACGACGACGGTCAACAACTGAAGGATAATCGAGGCACTGATGTACGGCTGGATTCCCAACGCAAAGATGGTCATCTGGGAGAAGTTGGCGCCGGAGAAGACATCAACGACCTTCAGGGCTCCCAGTGCGCCGCTCAGCTGTTCCCAGAGTTCGCTCAGCGCCTCGGCGTCAATTCCCGGGACTAGGATATGGCTTCCAAGCCGGTAGACGACCAGAATCCAGGCGGTGAAGAGGATCTTCTGCCGGAGTTCCGGCATCCGCCATGCGTTGCGCAGTGCCTGTATCACTCGATGACCTCGACTTCCCCGCCAAGCGCCCGAATCTTTTCGACCGCCGAGCGTGAGAACTTGTGGGCCCGGACGGTCAACCGTTTGCTTAGCTCTCCGTCGCCCAGGACCTTCACCGGACGGTTCAGACTGCGGACCGCTCGAACGGCGACCAACTCTTCTGGCGTCACGACGGCGCCGTCCTCGAAGCGCTCTTCCAGAACGGAGAGGTTGACCAACGCGTATTCGACCCGACGGGGTGGCTTGAAGCCTCGCTTGGGGAGCCGCCGATAGAGGGGCATCTGTCCGCCCTCAAACCAGGCCCGCCGCTTGGCCCCCGATCGGGACAGCTGTCCTTTGGTGCCTCGTCCGGCGGTTTTTCCGTGTCCGGAGCTTTCTCCGCGCCCGACCCGTTTAGGCTTCTTTTTGGCCCCAGCCGGTGGCTTAAGCTCGTGCAGCTGCATCGCTTCTGCTCTCCGGTAAGGTTTTAGTCTTCGATGCCGAGGATCTCCCGCACCGTCTTCCCGCGCAACCGGGCGACGGTCGCCGCGCTGCGAAGCTGCATCAGCCCCTTGATCGTCGCGGCGGCGGCGTTGATCTTGTTCCGGGAGCCGTAGATCTTACTCAGCACGTCCTGAACTCCGGCCAACTCCAGGATGATGCGCGGAGCACTGCCCGCGACAATTCCGGTGCCGGGGCTGGCCGGCTTCAGAAGCACGCGCGTGGCATCGGAACGCCCGATCACCTCATGGGGGATCGTGCCGTTGACCAACGGCACTTCGATCAGGTTCCGCCGGGCGTCTTGGAGCGCCTTTCGGATCGCCTCCGGCGGCTCGTTGGCCTTTCCGAACCCGACGCCAACGTGGCCGTTTCGATCGCCGACTACCGTCAGCGCATTGTAACGGATTCGGCGGCCGCCCGCACGGACCCGCATCACCCGGTTGATCGCGATGACGTGTTCAACCAGACCGTCCGACTCTTCAGCGCGAAAGTCGTCTCGTTGCCGATCGCGGCGATTCCCTCGCAACCTTTAGCCTCCTTCGATCCGGGATGCTATGCCGAACGTCGCTTTTGTCGCTTTCCAGAAGAGGGCTCTTCAGACTGCTGAGCCTGTTCTTGGGCCTGGGCGCGCAGTAGCTCCCGCTTGGGCGTTCGGGAGGGCCCCAAGTCCAGGCCGGCCTGACGGGCCGCTTCGGCCAGGGCCTTGACTCGCCCGTGGTAGAGGTATCCCCCCCGATCGAAGACGGCCTTTTGAATTCCGACCGCCTGTGCCTTTTCGGCGATCAGCCTTCCGACGAGCGCGGCGGCAGCCAGATTTGGGCCGGTCACCTGGTCCCGCAGCTCCGGCGAAAGCGTCGAGGCCGCTGCCAGGGTGTGGCCCCGCTCGTCGTCAATCAACTGGGCATAGATATGCTTTAGGCTCCGAAAGACGGCCAGCCGGGGGCGCTCCGCCGTCCCGAAGACCTTTTTTCGAACCCGGCGGTGCCGTCGCAGCCGCGCCAGACGCTTCTCTTTGACCCGCTTGCTCAACTCCCGTCCCTCCGAAAAAGAGCCTAGACCCGGACCTTCTTGGGCAGATTTCGTACCCGCTCGTTCTCGTATCGAATTCCCTTTGAGGGGACATAAGGCTCCGGCTTTTTGATCCGTCGGATAGCCGCCGCCGTCTCGCCGACCAGCTCCTTGTCAATTCCGGAGACAACGATCGGAATCGCCGGAGCCGACCCGGGCCCCTGACCGATTGTGATCGGCGACTCCACCGTCACGGTGATGCCTTCAGGAATCGAAAAGGAGACCGGGTGGGAGTAACCGACGTTTAGCTGCAGGGTCCTTCCCTGGACTTGAGCTCGATAGCCGGTTCCGACGACCAGGAGCCGTTTGCTCCACCCTTCGGAGACGCCGTGCACCATGTTGGCGATCAGCGACCGCATCAGGCCGTGCATCGCTCGATGCTGCCGGGTTTCGCCGGTCCGTTCTACGATCAGTTGCCCGTCCCGTTGCTCGACGCGGACGAACCGGTTCAGGGGCCGTTCCAGCTCGCCCTTGGGCCCTTTGACGTGAATCCGCGTCGGCTCGATCGTCACCGTAACCCCTTTGGGGATAGGAATCGGCTGTCGTCCGATTCGGGACATGTCCCTCTCCTTGGATAGTTCCGCATCCAAAACGGCGGCCCTTGGACTACCAGACGTAACAGATCACCTCGCCGCCGATGCCGCGTTTGCGAGCTTCGCGGTCGCTCAGCATCCCCTGGGAGGTAGAGATGATCGCCGTTCCCAGGCCGCTGAGCACCCGCGGCAGCTCCGAGGCTTTGGCGTAAACTCGACGGCCCGGCTTGCTGACGCGGCGCAGCCCGCGGATGACCCGCTCCTTCTTCTCGCCGTATTTCAGCTCGACCCGCAGCGTGACCTTTGGCCCCTCTTGAATTCGCTGATATCCGCGCAGATAGCCCTCCTCAACAAGGATTCGGAGGATCGCCTCGTTCACTTTGGAGCCGAGCACGTCCACCGTTGGCTTGTACCGGAGGTTTGCGTTCCGGATGCGCGTCAGCATATCCGCGATCGGGTCGGTCATGGACATCGCCGTTCTCCCTCGCTACCAACTCGCTTTGACGATTCCGGGGATTTTTCCGGCACGGGCCAACTCGCGGAAGCAGATGCGGCAGAGGCCAAAGCGGCGGAGGTAGCCCCGCGGCCGACCACACTGGCGACAACGGTTATAGTTCCGCGTCTTGTATTTGGAGCCTCGCTGCTGTTTAACGATCAAAGCCTTCCGAGCCACGCTGTTTGCTCCTGTTCCGTCTGCGCTATGCCGAGGCGGCGGCCGCTGCGGTCTCTCGGAACGGCATCCCCATCAGTCGCAGCAGCTCTCGCGCCTCTTCGTCCGTCTTTGCCGTCGTGACGATCACAATGTGCATCCCCTGGGTGAACCGGATGTCGTCGTAATCCAGCTCTGGAAAGATGATCTGTTCGCTCAGGCCCAGGGCGAAGTTCCCTCGCCCGTCAAAGGAGTTGGGGTTGACCCCTCGGAAGTCCCGAATCTGGGGCAACACCACCTTGACCAGCTTGTGGAAAAACTCATACATCCGCTCGCCCCGGAGCGTCACCCGGCAGCCGATGGGCATTCCGGCCCGGACCTTAAAGTTCGAGACCGACTTTTTCGCCCGGCAGATTGCGGGCCGCTGGCCGGTGATCTTTGCTAAATCCTCGATCACCGCGTCCAACCGCTCGGCGTTGCCCGGAACCGTTGGGGAGCCTACGCCCATCGTCACCACAATCTTTTCCAGTTTGGGCACCTGCATCGGGTTCTTGTACCCAAACCGTTGCCGCAACGCCGGGACGACCTCTTGCTGATAGTAGTCGCGATACATGGCCTTGCCTTCTGTTCGCCCTAATCGGTTTCAGCGGGTTCCAGAACCTTCACATTAGAGACGTGGATGGGGAACTCCTCCTCCCGCTCCGTAGGCTGCGGGTTAGAGGGCGTCGGTCGGGGCTTTCGGAGCCGGACGTTCACCCCTTCGACGATCACCCGCTGGGTCTCCGGGAAGACCCGCTTGACGACGCCCTCAGCGCCCTTCCACTCTCCAGCGATCACGCGGACGCGGTCGCCCTTTCGCACGTGCAGCTTGAGCCGATGCAAAGCCTTCTCCATTCGCTTTCGTTTTCGCGGCATGGCTCGCTCCCTGTTCTCTCCAGCCCCGTCTTAGATGACCTCAGGAGCCAGCGAGATAATCCGGGTGAACTGGCGATCGCGCAGTTCACGGGCTACGGGTCCAAAGACGCGCGTCCCACGCGGCTGGTTATTGTTATCAATAATCACCGCCGCGTTGTGATCGAACTTAATGTAGGAGCCGTCCGGGCGCCGATATTCTTTAGCCGTTCGGACTACGACGGCGCGGACGACGTCGCCCTTTTTGATGTTGCTGTCGGGCGCGGCGTCCTTTACCGAAGCTGTAATGATATCACCGATTCGGGCGTAGCGGCGCTTAGAACCGCCCAGGATTCCGATGCACATGATCAGCTTGGCGCCAGAGTTGTCGGCCACCTGTAGCAACGTCTGCCTTTGAATCATCGCCCCGCTCCTTCTAGCCCACTCGCAGCCTCAACGCCTTGTGGGGCGTTGTCAGCGCTCAGCGTTCGGCTATTGCTTTCGCTCCAGAATCTCGACCACGCGCCAGCGCTTGCGGCGGCTGAGGGGACGGGTCTCCATCAGCAGCACCCGATCCCCAATGCGGCACCGGTTCTCCTCGTCGTGAGCGAGGACTTTTTTTCTCCGCCGGACGATCTTTCCGTAGAGCGGATGGGGAAACATCCGTTCGATCTGAACGGCCACCGTTTTGTCCATCTTATCGCTGACGACGATCCCGATCCGCGTTTTCCGGAGCCCTCGACGCTTTTCTTCCATCGTTTCCTTCCGTCCTAGATGCGTGGAATCTGACGGGTGCGGTTGAAGAAGTCGGGTCGCCGCCGGAGCATGGCCCAAAGGCGCATCGCCAGCGTCACCGAACGGGCGTCGTTTCCGCTGATGTCCTCTCGACGGATCGGCCGCTTCGGGTCGTTCTTTCCGGCGGAGAGCCGGACCTTTCCGGAGTCCAGGAGCTCCTGCACTTCCGGGTCGTTCAAAAGGAAGTGCTGGATCTGCTTCTCCCGGAGGACGGTCAGGATTCGCGCGATGTTCTTTCGGTTCTGGCGCAGCTTATGGGTCTGCTCCAGGGTTCCAAAGACACGTTGAAAGCGCATGCGCATCTGCAGCTCACGGAGGGTTCGCAGGTCCTCCTTGAGCTCCTGGGGGGTCTTTTGCCGGAGGTCGGCGATAGTGTTCGCTCCGATCTCTTCAGCGTGAATCCTCACGGCAGCGCCTCCTGTCCCCGGACCACAAAACGGGTTCGGAAGGGAAGCTTGTACTGGGCTCGCTTCATCGCCTCGCGGGCGACCTCTTCGGGCACGCCGGCCAGTTCGTAGAGGATGCGTCCTGGCCGGATGACGGCCACCCATCCTTCAGGGGAACCTTTCCCCTTCCCCATTCGGGTTTCGGCGGGCTTTTTGGTCACCGGCTTGTCGGGGAAGACCTTAATCCAGACCTTTCCGCCACGCCGGACGTGACGGGTGATCGCCACTCGGGCCGACTCGATTTGGCGGTTAGTCATCCACCCGCACTCCAGCGCTTGGAGCCCGTACTCCCCAAAGGCGATTCGGTTTCCGCGCACCGACTTGCCGCGCATGCGACCCCGGTGCTGTTTGCGCCACTTAACACGTTTTGGCATCAACATCGCGGTCTGCCCTTTCCGTTACTCCGGGCCCCGTCGGGCGGGCCGGCCTCCTCGCCGCGAACGGCCTCGACCGCCGCGCCGGGGGCCCTCTTCCTCCTCAGCAACGCGTCGTCCTCCGACGCTGCGTCGGCCGGCCTGCGAGCGGAGCACCTCGGCGTCCTGGCCGACGATCCCGGAGATCACTTCGCCCCGAAAGATGTAGACCTTCACCCCGATCACGCCGTAGGTGGTGTACGCTTCGGCAAATCCGTAATCAATATCCGCCCGGAGCGTGTGCAACGGCACCCGACCCTCCAGGTCGGAGACCGACTGGGCGATCTCGTGGCCCCCCAACCGCCCGGAGACGATCACCTTACACCCCTCGGCACCGGCCCGCATGGTGGCCTGAATCGCCCGTTTCATCGCCTGACGATAAGGGGTGCGCCGCTCCAACTGATGGGCGATCCCCTCGGCGACCAGCTGGGCCTCCAGCTCCGGCCGGCGAATCTCAACGATCTCGATCCGAGCCGGCTTGCCGAGCACCTTCTCCAGATCGGCGGTAAGCTGTTCCACTTCGGCCCCCCGTCGGCCGATGACAATCCCCGGCCGGGCCGTGTGGATGTAAATCTTCAGGTGATCCGCATCCCAGCGTTCGACGCCGACCCGCGCAATGGCGGCCCGATGAAGTCGGGAGCGGATGAACTCCTCGATCTTCAGGTCTTCCTGCAGCCAATCGGGGTAATCCCCGATCTTCGTGGGAAACCAACGGGAGTCCCACGTGCGAATGATCCCCAGCCGAAACCCTCGCGGATCCGTCTTTTGACCCACCGATCGCTCCTTTTTTACTCACACCCCGCCAACTGAGAACGCTTCATGAGGCGACCTCCTCCGGTTGTGGTGCGGGAGCGCGCTTCGACGGCTCGGACTCCTGCCGATCGTCCACCTCGATGGTGATGTGGCAGCGCCGCCGAAGGATTCTATAGGCCATCCCCCGCGCCCGTGGACGGATTCGCTTAAGCCGAATCGAGTCGTCCACATAGATTCGTTTGATGAACAGCTCTTCGGTGTTCAGTTCGTCACCCTCGTGCCATTTGCCCTGAGCGCTCAGCTCCTCGGCGTTCGCCACTGCCGAGCGGAGCAGCTTCTCGATCGCTCGCGCCGGCCGCTTTCGGCAGAAGGCCAGGATCGCCTCGGCCTCCGCCACCGACTTTCCTCGGATCAGATCGGCCACCAACCGGGCCTTTTGGGGAGAGAACGGCGCATAGCGCAAGACCGCTCGTGCACTCATGGTTCGCTTCCTCTCTCTGTGGTTCCTAGGCCCTTAGCCGACCTTCTTGTGGCCCCGGAACTGGCGCGTCGGCGCAAACTCGCCCAACTTGTGCCCGACCATCGCCTCGACGATAAACACCGGGAAGAACTTCTGGCCGTTGTGGACCAGGAAAGTATGACCGACAAATTCCGGGATGATCGTGCAGTCGCGCGCCCAGGTCCGGATTGCCCGCCCACGCTCCCCTGAAGCCTCCATCTGCTGGACCTTCTTGAGGAGCTTTGGATCTACATAAGGACCTTTTTTAATCGATCGTGCCATCGCTCCGCTCTCCCTTGTCGGGTGTTCCTCACTTCTTTCGTCGCGAGAGGATCAGCCGATCCGAGGGTTTGTGTTTTTTGCGCGTTTTAACCCCTTTGGTCAGCTTCCCCCAAGGACTGACCGGGTGCCGACCGCGTGGGGCCTTCCCTTCACCGCCCCCGTGGGGGTGGTCCACCGGGTTCATGGCCGCCCCTCGGACCTTCGGTCGGCGCCCGAGCCAACGGGAACGACCCGCTTTGCCGATAACGATGTTCTCATGCTCGACGTTGCCCACTTGACCGATGGTAGCCATACACCGGGACAGGACGTTCCGCAGCTCCCCCGAAGGCAACAGCAACGTGGCGTACTTGCCCTCTCGGGCCATCAACTGCGCCGAGGTCCCCGCGGCCCGGCAGAGCTGACCCCCCGCGCCGGGAACGAGCTCGATGTTGTGAACGATCGTCCCCACCGGAATCCGATCCAGCGGAAGCGCGTTGCCGACCCGGATCTCCGCTTCCGGTCCCGACTCCACCGTTTGGCCCACCTCCAGGCCCAAGGGGGCCAGGATGTAGCGCTTTTCACCGTCCTCGTACTCGACCAGAGCGATCCGGGCCGAGCGGTTGGGATCGTACTCGATGGTCCGGACGACCCCTTTGACGCCGAACTTATCCCGCTTGAAGTCCACGATGCGATAACGACGCTTGTGGCCGCCGCCGCGGCGACGCATCGTAATGCGGCCATGGACGTTCCGCCCGCTGCTCCGCTTTTTGCCAACAACTAGCGGCTTGTACGGCCGATCGGTCGTCAGCTCCGAAAAGTCGGAGGTGGTCATAAACCGCCGCGACGGAGTGACCGGCCTGTACTTTTTGACCACGATAGCGCTCCTTTTGTTCCTCAGATGCCTTCAAACTGCGGAATTCTCACCCCACCGCGCAACGTGATGATCGCCTTTTTCCGAGTTCGGGTTCGCCCGCGTCGAAAGCGGCGCCGTCCCCGGAACCGGTCCGGATCGCGAATCTCTCCCCGGAGCCGGATCGTGTTGATCTTAACGATGTTCCCCCGCACTTCTGGGAACAGCTCCTCCAGCGCCTTTCGGATCTCCGGCTTGGTCGCCTCCGGGTGAACCTCAACGGTGTACTTGACGTAATCGGGCCGACCTGGCCGATCGGAGTACTTATCCTGCATCTGCACCGACTTTTCGGTCAGCAACGGCATCAGGAAGACCTGGTACGGATTCAGCGCCATCAGGACACCTCCGCTTCCGGCTGTTGTCCGGCCCCCGTCTCGTCCAACCGCTGCATCAGCACCTCGACCGTGCCGGGGAGGAGGACCAGTGTCTGATGAGTTAGCACTTCATAAGCGTTCAACAGCGCCCCGGTCGTCACGTTCACCCGCGGAAGGTTCCGCGCGGACAGGTACAGCCAGGGGTGATGCTCCGGAACGACAAACAGCACCTTCTGGCCGGCCAGTCCCAGCCGCTCCAGGAGGGCGACCACCTCTTTGGTGCGCGGCCTTCCGTTGGGATCGGGCAGCTCTTGGAGGAATCGCACGGCGTCGTTTTGGAACTTGTCTCGCAGGGCGCTCAGCAGCGCAAGCCGGCGCATCTTTCTGGGCGTCTGCTGCCGATAGCTGCGCGGCTTAGGACCAAAAACGATCCCGCCGTGCACGCGGATCGGCGAACGGATATCGCCCATTCGAGCGCGGCCCAGTCCTTTTTGCCGAAACAGCTTGCGACCGCTGCCCTTGACCTCCGCGCGCGTTTTAGTCGAGGCGGTCCCCTGCCGTCGGTTGGCCAAGTAAGCAACGATCACCTGGTGGAGCACCGCCTGGTGGACCTCGCCGTCGCTGAGGAGCTCCGGCACCGGGACCGTTCCGACCACCTCGCCGCTCTGATTGACCACATCCATCGTTTTCATCGCCGTGTGCCCCTGTCCGTCGTATTCCCCCCTGGGTCGTGCTAGGCGTTTTTCGCCGTTCGGACCGCCTTTCGGATCACCACCAGCCCGTTTTTCGGGCCGGGCACCGCGCCCTTGACGACCAGGAGGTTGTTCTCCCCATCCGCCTTGATCACCCGGAGGTTCTGGACGGTCACCCGCTCGACGCCCATGTGTCCGGGCATTCGCTGCCCCTTAAAGACGCGCGAAGGGAACGAACTAGCGCCGATCGAACCGACCCGACGATGGTCCTTTTCGGAGCCGTGCGAGTCTGGCCGTCCTTTGAATCCGTGCCGCTTCATCGCCCCCAGCGAAGCCGCGCCCTTTGGTCAGCCCTGTAACGTCGACGAGATCCCCCTCGGCGAAGAGATCGGAAACGGTCAGCACCTGACCGGGCCGGAACGTCGAGGGGTCCTCAACGCGAAATTCGCGCAAATAGCGAGTCGGTTCGACGTTCGCCTTCCGAAAATGGCCTTGCAACGGCCGGTTAGCTTTCTTTCGCCTTCCAAAGCCCAGCTGCACCGCGCTATAACGGTCCGTTTCGGGGGTCTTCACCTGGACCACCGGGCACGGCCCCGCCTCGATCACGGTAACGGCAATCGCCTTTCCGTCCTCTGGATCGAACACGCGGGTCATTCCCACCTTGCGGCCGAGAATCCCTACGCTCATCACCCCGTTCCTTTCGTCCAAGCTCTGCCGCCCAGCTACTTGATCGTCACGTCGATTGCGATTCCCGACGGCACGTCCATCTCGCGGAGCGCATCCATCGTCCGCGGCGTGTAGTCCACCACGTCAATCAGCCGCTTGTGGATGCGCATCTCAAACTGTTCCCGCGCCTTTTTGTCAATGTTGGGGCCGCGGTTGACCGTCCAGACGCTGCGCTTGGTCGGTAGCGGAACGGGACCCTTCACGACCGCACCCGTCTGCTTGATCGTGTCGACAATCCGCGAAACGGACTGATCGAGTAGCCGATGGTCAAAGGCTTTCAGCTTGATTCGTATCGTCGCTGGCATCGCTTCTGCCCCCTCACTGCGAGGCGAAATCGGGTTCCTGTGCCCCCCGACCGTCAAGCGGGAACACACAGCAACGCGCACCGGACAATCTGTCCGGTGCGCGTGGAGTGGAACGACTACTCGATGATCTTGGTCACGACGCCTGCGCCGACCGTGTGGCCTCCCTCACGAATCGCAAACCGAAGACCCTCGTCCATCGCGATCGGCTTCATCAGCTTCACCCGAAACTGCGTGTTGTCACCAGGCATCACCATCTCAACCCCCTCGGGCAGCTGAACCTCACCCGTCACGTCCGTCGTCCGAAAGTAAAACTGCGGACGATAGCCCGAAAAGAACGGCGTCCAACGACCCCCCTCCTCCTTGCTCAACACATACACCTCCGCCTCAAACTCCGTGTGCGGCGTGATCGATCCCGGAGCCGCCACCACCTGGCCACGCTCCACCTCGTCGCGGCCAACTCCCCGCAGCAACACTCCCACGTTGTCCCCTGCTATCCCTTCGTCCAGCGCCTTCCGAAACATCTCCACTCCCGTCACCACCGTCCGGCGCGTCGGACGAATCCCTACAATCTCCACCTCATCCCCAACCTTCACACGACCCTGCTCGATCCGGCCCGTCACCACCGTCCCACGGCCCGAAATCGAAAACACGTCCTCGATCGGCATCAAAAACGGCTTGTCCACATCCCGCTGAGGCGTCGGAATATACTCGTCCACCGCCTCCATCAGCTCCAATATCGGACGCTCGTCCTCCTCCGAATCCCCCTCCAACGCGCGCAGCGCCGACCCCCGAATCACCGGCACCTCGTCCCCAGGAAATCCATACTCCGAAAGCAGCTCCCGAACCTCCAGCTCCACCAGCTCCAGCAGCTCCTCGTCGTCCACCATGTCCACCTTGTTCAAAAACACCACGATCGCCGGCACGTTCACCTGACGCGCCAACAGCACGTGTTCCCGCGTCTGCGGCATCGGACCGTCCGCCGCCGAAACCACCAAAATCGCACCGTCCATCTGGGCCGCACCGGTGATCATGTTCTTGATGTAGTCGGCATGGCCCGGACAGTCCACGTGCGCATAGTGACGCTTCTCCGTCTGATACTCCACGTGCGACGTCTGAATGGTGATCCCTCGCTCCCGCTCCTCCGGAGCCTTGTCGATGCTCCAAAAATCCACGTAGTCGGCCAGGCCCCGCTTGGACAGCACCTTGGTGATCGCCGAGGTCAGCGTCGTCTTCCCGTGGTCCACGTGACCAATCGTCCCAATGTTCACGTGCGGCTTGGTCCGCTCAAACTTCTGCTTCGCCATGAGTCTTGCACTCCTTCGTTCCAGTGTCTGGAGGTTGGCCGATCCTCATCCGGCCCGTTTTGCTTTGATGATCTCTACCGCGACGGACTCGGGAACTTCGCGGTAGGAATCCAGTTCCATCGCATAGGTGGCGCGGCCCTGGGTCAGAGACCGAAGCGCCTTGACGTATCCGAACATCTCCGCCAGAGGCACCAACGCCCGAACGACTTGGGTCCCCGCAGTCGGGCCTCCGTCTGGACAATGTGTCCTCGCCGGCTGCTAAGGTCGCCGATCACGGCGCCCAGGTAGCTCTCCGGCACGATCACCTCGACCTTCATGATCGGCTCCAACAGGACGACCCCGGCTTTTTTGGCCGCGTCTTGGAGGGCCATCGAGCCGGCGATCTGGAACGCCATCTCCGAGGAGTCCACCTCGTGGAACGATCCGTCCACCAACTGCACCCGGAGGTCCACCAGCGGATAGCCGGCCAAGATGCCGTTGGCCATCGCTTCGCGGATGCCCGCATCCACCGCCGGGATGTACTCGCGGGGGATAGCCCCTCCAACGATCTTGTCCACAAACTCGTAGCCCGAGCCTGGCGGCAGGGGCTCGACCTCAATAATGGCGTGTCCGTATTGGCCCCGTCCACCCGTTTGACGAACAAATCGACCCTCACCCCGTGCTGGGGCCCGGAAGGTCTCACGATAGGCCACCTGAGGCTCGCCCGACGTTCGCCTCGACCTTATATTCTCGGCGCATTCGATCTACGAGGATCTCCAGATGCAGCTCGCCCATGCCAGCGATCAGGGTCTGACCGGACTCGGGGTCCGAGGAAACTCGGAAGGTGGGATCCTCCTCGGCCAGCCGCGAAAGCGCCACCGTCAAGCGGTCCCGGTCGGCCTCTGTCTTTGGCTCAATGGCCATCTGGATGACCGGCTCCGGAATATAGATGGACTCCAGAATGATCGGATGGTCCGGGTCGGAGAGGGTGTCGCCGGTCAACGACTCCTTCAAGCCCACTGCGGCCACGATATCCCCGGCGCTAGCCAGCTTGATCTCCTCCCGCTTGTTCGCGTGCATTCGGAGCAGCCGTCCGATCCGTTCCTTAGCGCCGGTTCTGGGGTTCAGAACGAACATTCCGGTCTGAAGCTCGCCCGAGTAGATCCGCACAAAGGTCAGCTTCCCCACATGGGGATCGGCCATGATCTTAAAGGCCAGGGCGGCCAGCGGCTCATTTGGGCTGGTGTGACGGACCTCCCGCTCTCCGGTCCAGGGGTTGGTTCCCTCGACGGGAGGAATGTCCAGCGGCGAGGGGAGATAGTCCACCACGCCGTCCAGCGCTCGCTGGACGCCGATGTTTCGGAGCGCCGCCCCGGTAAAGACCGGCACCAGCTCCAAGGCGAGGGTGCCCTTTCGGATGGCCCGTCGAATCTCCTCCGGCTCCAGGTTGTCGGTTTCCAGGTACTTTTCCAGCAGCTCTTCGTCCTGTTCGGCGGCGGCCTCCAGGAGAATCTGCCGATACTCCTCGATCTGGGGGAGCATCTCTTCGGGGAGTTCGATCTCGACGTACTTGGCGCCCAGCGACTCCATATCCCACTGATAGGCGCGCAGCTCCACCAGGTCCACGATCCCGCGGAAGGTCTCTTCGGCCCCGATCGGAAGCTGCATCGGCACCGGTCGAGCGGCCAGCCGCTCCTCCATCATCTCCAAGACGCGATAGAAGTTCGCCCCGACCCGGTCCATCTTGTTGACAAAAGCGATGCGAGGGACGCGGTATCGGTCGGCCTGCTTCCAGACCGTCTCCGACTGGGGCTCGACGCCGCCGACGGCACAGAAGACCGCAATCGCCCCGTCCAGGACGCGCAGGGAGCGCTCCACCTCGATGGTGAAGTCCACGTGGCCGGGCGTATCGATGATGTTGATCCGATGGTTCTTCCAGAAGCAGGTGGTTGCGGCCGAGGTGATCGTGATGCCGCGCTCCTGCTCCTGTTCCATCCAGTCCATGGTCGCCGCGCCGTCGTGCACCTCCCCCATCCGGTGGGTGCGGCCGGTGTAGTAGAGCACCCGTTCGGTGAAGGTGGTCTTCCCGGCGTCAATGTGGGCCATGATCCCGATATTACGGGTGGTCTTCAGATCGAACTTTTCCATACGATGGCACTACCCGTTCGTTCGCACCGTGAAGATTCCGGGCTTTTTCGCCGGTTTTTATCACCAAGGAGCCGGCGAATTCGTTTTCCGCTTGAGACGCGTCACAAAACTGCCCTTCAGGCCGGAGGTCCGGCCTCAGTCGGCGCAGATAGGTCTTCTGACCGCTTGCGTCGAGAAAGCGAGACCAAAGCCTTCTCGGCCGTTTGGCCGGTTTCAGCACCGGCCAGGCCTACCGCTTGAAGGTCTCGCGGCTTCCACACCGGATGCCGGCGTGCGCGATCGGCGCTACCACCGATAGTGGGCGAACGCTTTGTTCGCTTCGGCCATACGGTGGGTTTCCAGCTTTCGTCGGACGGCTGCTCCTTCGTTGTTGGCTGCAGCCATCAGCTCGTTGGCCAGCCGGATGTCCATAGACTTTTCGCCCCGCTCGCGGGCCGCCCGAATGATCCACCGAAACGCCAGCGACTGGCGTCGTTCTGGGCGCACCTCCACGGGCACCTGATAGGTCTGGCCGCCCACCCGGCGGGGCTTGATCTCCACCACCGGTTTGACGTTCTCGACCGCCTCTTCGAACACCTCCAGGGGATCGCGGCCGGTCCGCTCGCGGATCCGATCCAGGGCGCGATAAACGATCCGTTCAGCGACGCTCTTTTTGCCGTCGCGCATGACGCAATTGATAAACTTCTGCAGGTCCCGGCTCCCGTAGATCGGATCGGGGCTGACCGGTCGTCGCTCTGGAGATCGTCGTCGTGGCATCGTTGCCCTCCAGTCTCAGGCCGTCTTAGGAAGAGGGCCGCTTGGCGCCGTACTTGGAACGCCCCTGCCGCCGTCCTTCGACACCGGCGCAGTCCAGCGCGCCGCGAATAATATGGTATCCTACCCCGGGCAGATCGCGAACTCGGCCACCGCGCACCAGCACGATCGAGTGCTCGTTGAGGTTGTGCCCCTCGCCCGGAATGTAGGCGGTGATCTCTCGCCCGTTGGTCAAGCGGACGCGAGCGATCTTCCGCAGGGCCGAGTTGGGCTTTTTGGGCGTCTCGGTCCGCACTTGCAAGCAGACGCCTCGCCGCTGTGGACAGCCGGTCAGCGCTGGCGACTTGGGCGGCTTGCGCACCCTCTTGCGTCCTAGACGGACCAATTGATTAATCGTGGGCATTCAGCACTCCTTGGCGCTCGTCACCTCGCAGAGACATAAAAGAAAGCCCCGGAGGGGCTCCTCAGCGAACAGGCTGCACAGCTTAGGGTCAACGCTGTTCCGAAGACGACCACCCTCCTTCTTGCTCAAGCCCTCCCTCTCCGACGGCTATCCGTCGGAGGGGACTCCTCCAACCGCCCTCTGGGGCAACGGAACGACACCTCCGGCTTCGACCAAAAAAGAAGCGGCCAACTGGGTGGCGCCGCGTCTGTTCAACCCCGGTTTTCGCGGTTGGAACGCTTAAAGTGGTGGAGGATACCGGACTCGAACCGGTGACCTCTTGAATGCCATTCAAGCGCTCTCCCAACTGAGCTAATCCCCCACGCGGAAAGGATGTTAACCCAACCAGCGCACAGAGTCAAGAGCGAGACTTTCTTTTTCTGCGCGAAGCTGCGCTAAGACTTTACGGACGGCTTGGGCCACCGCCTCCGGTTCGCGGTCGCGTTCAAATCGCATCGGACGCCCGATGAGGATGTCCACCTGGGCCCGGTGAATCCAGCGATGCTGTCGCCCCAGCACACGATGGGTGCCGTTCAGCAGCACCGGCAGCACCGGCGCTCCGGTTCGCGTCGCCAAAAAGCCGATTCCCTTCCGGGCCTCCAGGAGCTCCTCGCCAGTTCCCCGGGTACCTTCCGGAAAGATCAGCAGCGCTCCCCCCTGCCGCAGCACGCCGATCGCGTGCCGGAGCGCCGAGAGATCGGCCTCTCCCCGGCGGACGGGGAACGCGTTGTACTTCCGAATGAGCCACCCCAACGGTCCCCAAAACAGCCGATGCTGAGCCATGAAGTGAATCTCGCGCGGGATCAGCGCCCCTAGCAGAATCGGATCCAGATAGCTGGCGTGGTTGGCGGCGACGATCAGCGGCCCTTCCAGAGGAATGCGCTCAAAGCCCCAGATGCGGGGGTTGCAAATCCACCGCAGCACCAGCGGAGCCCATTGGTGGGAGAAGTCGTACCAGGCTCGCCCAGAGGGAAACCACCCCCCGCCACTGAGGCCGCGGTTTACGCCAAGGCCGATCGAGGCTCACGACGCATAGAGCCTCTTGCGGACGATCTGAACCATCTCCTCGACCACCTGTTCGACGGTGCGTCCGGTGGTGTCCACCAGGATCGCATCATCGGCGACCCGAAGTGGGCTGGTCTCCCGCGTGCTGTCGGCCCGATCTCGCTCCCGAATTTGGCGCTCGATCTCCTCCAAAGGCGGGACCGTTCCTTGTTCCTGCCGCAGTTGGAGGTACCGACGCCGAGCTCGCTCCTCGACGGAGGCATCGACGTAAAACTTGATCTGGGCCTCTGGGAAGACCACCGTTCCGATGTCCCGGCCCTCCACGACCACGTTTCCCCTCCCGGCAATTCGGCGCTGGTGCTCCGTGACCGCCTCGCGCACTGGCGGGTGAACGGCCACCCGTGAGACGACGGCGTCCACCTGAGGGGCCCGGATCGCCTCGGTGACGTCCTCCCCGTTAACCAGCAGGCGTCCGGTTGAGGTGAACTCCATCCGCGCCTGGCGGGCCAATTCCGCCAGTCGGGGGCCGTCCTCCGGCGAGACCCGGTTCCGAAGCCCAAGCAAGGCCACGGCACGATAGAGCGCCCCGCTGTTGAGGTGGACGTAACCCAAGCGCCGGGCCAACTGCTGAGCTAAGGTGCTCTTCCCAGCCCCCGCAGGGCCGTCCAGGGCGATGATCACCGGCGAGGAGTCCGATCTCTTCATAGCTCCGCTAACACCTTCCAGAAGCCAGGAAACGAGGTCTCGACACACGCGACGTCCTCAATCCGCACCGGTCCATCGGCGAGGAGACCCGCAACGGCAGCGGTCATCGCGATGCGATGATCCCCAAAGCTGGAACAGCTCCCCGAACGGATCGGCTGCGGACCGACGATTCGGAATCCGTCCGGATAGGTCTCCACCTGAACGCCCAGACGGCCCATCGTCTCCGCAATGGTCGCGATTCGGTCCGACTCTTTCACTCGAAGCTCCTGAGCGTCTCGAACGATCGTCTCGCCAGCCGCCTGAGAGGCCGCAAGCGCCAGAACGGGGATTTCGTCGATCATCCGAACGATCCATTCTCCGCGGAACTCCGCCCCGACGAGCCGACTGGAGAAGACCCGCAGGTCGGCGACCGGCTCCGCCCCGACGAGCCGTTCGTTCTCTAATTCGATTCGTCCGCCCATCGCCCGAAGGGCGTCCAGGAGTCCGGTTCGAGTTGGGTTGATCCCTACCCCCTTGAGGACCCATTCGGCGTCGGGCATCAACAGCCCGGCCACCAGGAAGAAGGCCGCCGAAGAGAAATCGCCCGGGACCGTCCAGCGCTGGGCCCGAAGCTGGGGACGAGGCCAAACGGTCACGGTCAATCCTTCGCGCTCCACCTTTGCACCGAAGGCGGTTAGCATCCGTTCGGTGTGGTCGCGCGAGAGCGCCGGCTCGGTCACCGCCGTCGGGCCGTCGGCATAAAGCCCGGCCAGTAGCACACAGGACTTAACCTGGGCGCTCGCCACTGGGCTGCGATAGTGAATCGCGCGGAGAGAACCGCCTCGGATCGTTAGTGGCGCGTACCGATCGCCATCCACGCCGGAGACCTGGGCGCCCATCATCCGCAGCGGACGGACGATCCGATCCATCGGCCGCCGTCGGATCGAGGCGTCGCCGGTCAGGGTCGTCCGGAAGGGCTGACCGGCACAAAGCCCGGCGAGTAGCCGGATCGCCGTTCCGGAGTTGCCCACATCGATCGGTTCTGGGGACTCCCGAAAGCCGTCCAATCCGACCCCTTCGATCCAGACGCGGCTTCCCTCCTGGCGAACGGGGACGCCCAGCTGCCGGAGCGCCTGAAGGGTGTTCAGGCAGTCCAGACTGGTCAAAAAGCCGTCTACGACGGTCGTTCCGTGCGCCAAGGCGCCAAAGATCGCCACTCGATGGGAGATGGACTTATCCCCCGGGACGACGATCTGAGCCCGGAGAATCCGTCTAGGATGAATCTCTTGATCCATGCTCGTCCTTTGAGTGATCCGGCTTCAATTGTGACCGGAGCTGCGCCGCTGTGTCGAGCCATTTTTTGAGATCCGAAGGGTCTTCTGACTCCATCGCCCGCCGGAACGCCTCCAGCGCCGCCAGAAACGCTTCCATCGCCTCCAAGAGGGCCACCCGATTCTGTCGAAGGATCGCCGTCCAGAGCTCCGCCGACCCCTGGGCGATCCGGGTTGCATCCCGGAACCCTCCGCCGACCAGCTCCAGGGCGGAGCGTCCCTCCCGGGCGGTTCCCGCTGCTGTGTGCACCAGCGCAGCGGCGACTACGTGGGGCAGATGGCTCGAGGCGGCCAACAGCAGATCGTGAGCCTCCGGCGACAGCTCGACCGGGCAGGCGCCCACCCCGCTTCCAGAGGTCCCGAACTAGTTCGAGGGCTTCTTGACTGGTGCGCCCGGTCGGCGTCAGGACGACCGTCGCGCCGCAGAACAGATCCGCCCGTGCGGCCTCTACGCCCGCACGATGGGAGCCGGCAATGGGGTGGCCGCCGACAAAGCGCACCCTCGGCCTCCAGCGCTCCCAGGCCCGGACGATCTCCGCTTTGGTGCTCCCCACATCGGTGACAACGGTTCCGTTTGAAAGGGGAAGCGAGCGCTCCCGCGCGAGCTCTACCAGCCGGTCCACCGGAGCGCCGAGGACTAACAGGTCTGCATCTGCGAGGGCCTCGGTCGGGTTGAGCGTCCAGACGTCTACCGCACCGCGCTCCTGAGCCGTTCGCAACGAGACCTCCCGCCGTCCCCATCCCCACACCTGGCCGGAGAACCCCTCTGCCTTTAAAGCAAGTCCCAACGATCCGTTGATCAACCCGACGCCGTACAGGACGAGCTTTTGAACTCGATCCAGCGGGGAAGGCGGTCTGCTCATGGTGCTGTCTGTTCGACTTCCTCAAGAACCTCTCGGAGAGCGGCGACAAACCGCTCATTTTCTTCGGGCAGGCCGATCGTCACCCGAATGGAATCTGGAAAGCGATAACCTCCCATCGGTCGGACGATTACCCCGCGCCGAAGCAGCGCCTCCGCGACCCGTGCTCCGCTTCGCTTTAAGTGTACCAGGAGAAAGTTGGCGACGGAGGGAACCACCTCCAGGCCCAACGAGCGGAGGGCCTCTTCCAGGTAGGCCATTCCAACCTGATTGATCCGGCGGCCTTTTTCCAAATGGCCCTGATCTTCGAGGGCGGCGCGAGCCGCAGCCTGCCCTAGGGCGTTGACATTAAACGGCTGTCGAACGCGGTTCAACCAGCTGATCAGCTCCGGCCGCCCGATCCCATAGCCGACTCGGAGTCCGGCTAAGCCGTAGATTTTGGAGAACGTTCGCGTGACTAGGACGTTTCGTCCTTGGCGGACGTACTCCAAGCCGTTTGGATAGTCCGGCGCCGTGACGTATTCAAAATAAGCCTCATCGAGGACGACCAGGGTCGTTTCGGGAATTCGGTCGAGGAAGCGCTCAAGCTCGTTCCGGCGAACGTAGGTGCCGGTTGGGTTGTTCGGATTTGCGATGAAAACGATCTTCGTCTCCGGCCGGACGGCCTCCGCGAGCGCCTCCAGGTCGTAGGTGTACTCCCGGAGCGGGGGTTTGGTCGCCTTGGCGCCAAAGATCGCCCGGATCAGGTCGTAAACGACGAAGGCCTGATCCGAATAGGCCAGATGATCCCCCGGCAGTAGCAAGGCCTCGCCGAGCATTTGGAGGACCTCGTTCGAGCCGTTTCCCAGGAGGATCTGAGAGGGGTCCACGTCGAGATGTTCCGCCAGGGCCTGCTTCAAGTAGTAGGCGTTGCCGTCGGGGTAAAGGTGGACCTGCTTGGCAGCGGAGCGGATCGCCTCCAACGCACGGGGCGAAGGGCCAAGGGGGTTCTCGTTTGAAGCCAATTTGATGACGTCTTGGAGCCCCAGCTCCCGCTGGACCTCCTCGATCGGCTTTCCGCCCTGGTAGGGGCGGATCTGTTCGATGCCGGGCTTAGGACCGAACTTTCGAGTCACGAGTTGAGCACCTCTCCCCGCGGGTAGGACCCAAGAACGCGCACCGAAAGACAGTAAGGCTCGATCTCCCGGAGGGCATCCGAAAGCGGCGGCGTCTCCGCGTGTCCTTCCAGATCGACGTAAAAGAGGTACTCCCAGGAGCGACGACGGGAGGGCCGGGAGTCGATACTGGTCAGGTTGACTCCGTGGTCCCGGAAGCGCTCCAGAACGCGCACCAGCGCCCCGACCTCGTCCTTGACCATAAACTGGATCGAGGTTTTATCCTCGCCGGAGGGGTCGGCGGCGTGGTGGCCGATCACCAGGAATCGGGTCAGGTTTTCGACGCGGTCCTCGATATTTTCGGCGACGATCTGGAGGCCGTAGATGTCGGCCGCTAGGCGGCTGCAGATAGCTGCGGCGTTAGGTTCTTGACCGGCCCGTTTCGCAGCGGCGGAGGTGCTGGCTTCCACAATTTGAGCGACCTGAGGTAGGTGGGTGCTCAGCCAGTTCCGACATTGGGCCAACGCCTGTTGGTGCGAATAGACCACCCGGACGGCCTCTAGGGGGCACGTGGCGGCCAACTGGTGGTGCACTTGGAGGAGAATCTCGCCGCAGATCTTCAGCGGCGAATCGGAGAACAGGTCCAACGTTTCAATGACGACGCCCTGAGTTGAGTTCTCTACAGGGACGACGCCGTAATCCGCCTCGTTCCGCTCGACGCTCCGGAACACGTCCCGCTGAGTTGGCTGCGAGAGGTAGTCCACCTGTTCGCCAAAGTGCCGCCGCGCGGCCAGATGGGTAAAGCTTCCCGCATCGCCGAAATAGGCGATCCGCAACCGCCGTTCAAGCGCCCGTGTGGCGGAGATAATCTCCCGATAGATCGCCGCGACGGCGGCGTCTGAGAAGACGCCTTCCTTTCGGTTCAGCTCGCGCACCCGATCCAGGACGCACCGCTCCCGCTCCGGAGCGTAGATCGCTCGGCGACGTGCCTCCTTGAACGTCCCGATCCGCTGAGCCAACCGGCCCCGCTCGGCAAGCAACCGGACGATGGACGCATCGATCTCGTCAATGCGACGACGAAGCGTCTCGAGGTCCTCCGGCGCCTCCTCTAAGGGAGCCTGAGGATCTAGAGTCAAGCGGCAACCCCCTGAGAGCCTCGACCGTTACGGCTTTCGCGACTCGATCACCTTTCGCATCGCGGCGATCATCTCGTTGTCGGTCGGGTTCTCCTTGACCATTCGGGTGAACTCTTCTTCCGTGAGGCCGTACTTCTCCAGGAACGCCTTATCGGCGGGGCAGGGATAGATGTACTCCCCGATCACCCCGCGCAGCTTGGCGCGGGCCTTGTCGGTAATCCGCGCCAGCCAGGGAATGTTCCCGATGATCACATCTCGGCCTCGAGGCTTCCAATCCAACGGCATCGTGCCCTCCTCCTTCTAAGAGTTTTACGTTGAAAGCGGCTTTGCGCTTCTGCATCAGAACCATACCGGAAGCGCGAAACGCTGTCAACGGCTGCGAGAACCGGGTCACTCGGCCTTCCCTTGACCCACCGGACCGGAAGGCACTAGTATTTTTACGCTTCCAGGTGGCTTCGTAGCTCAGCGGTTAGAGCGAACGACTCATAATCGTTAGGTCGTCGGTTCGAATCCGACCGAAGCCACCATTTTTCGTGCTCGGAAGCCCGCCCAACGCTGCGTTTTCGGGTAGCCCAAAGTGACCCCCTTCCAGAACTGCTAAAAGCAGGTGCGGCTTTCCTGACCCTTTCCTGAAATTTGGGAAAGGACCGGGGAAGCGATGGAACGCCACAAACCGTTCTCAGTTACGGAACCTTGGCCTTGACGGCGTCCTTTCAAGGAGGGTCGATTCGAACGAGCGCACCCAGAAAGAATCGGGAAAGCTCAGGAAAAGCGACCTCGCTTGCCCGACAGCGGCGAGCTCGCTTTACAGAACTCAGCGCTCTTCGGCCTCCTTGAGGAGCTCTTGAACGTATTCGCGGAGGCGTCGCTGTTCGGGGGTAGGGCTCCCCTCTTCGGGGATGAGAGCGTAGCGCAAGAAGGCTTGCTGCGCCTCTAGGGCGGTGCCGACGCTGTGCCAGTGGCCCGCAACCTCGACGGCGACCAACGTGCCCTCTGCGGCGCGACGCTGAAGCAGCTCGGTGAAGTTGAACTCTTGCTCGACGGAGCCGCTTCCTGCAACGAGAAACTCCATATCCTCCGGACGGACGAGATACCGCCCGATCACGGCGAAATAGACCTCCTCCCCCTCGAGGAGAGAGGGGATCGGGTCCTGGGGCTTTTCCTCCATCGCCCGGACGCGATAGGCACGCCAACCTGAGGTGTTCTGGACCGTCAAAGGCTCCGGGTCGACGACGACGAGCCCAAACCGACTGGCCGTCTCGCGCGAAACCCGCTGGACGCCGACGACCGTTGCGCCGGTCTCTTGGTGGACGGCAATCAGTTGAGCCATCGCCGGGGTGCGACTGTGCACCAGATCGTCTCCCAGGGCAACACAGGCCCCTACAAACGGGCGACCCGCCTGGTCCCCCGCCTGCAGATAAGGGGCCGCCAACGAAACGGCCACTCCAAAGCCGTTCGGTACCTGCTGGGTGACCACATGGAGCCGGTCCAGACGAGGGCGCTCCTGAATCTGGCGGAGCTCCTCCTGCTTCTTTCGCCGGTGTAGATACTCGTCCAGCAACGGGTTGGTTTCCAGAGGGTTCAAGAACCGCTCGATCAAGTCGCGATAGTGGCCTGGGCCGGTGACCACCACCCCTTCCCGGATACCACTTCGGATCGCCTCCCGGAGGATCTCCTCCAGGACCGGAACGCCGTTCCGTCCGACGTTGATCAACGCCTTCGGCTTGGCTCCGTAGCCGGTCAGCCCCAAGGCCCGGGTCGCCATTCCAAAGGCCGCCACAACGAGCAGATAAGCCGGCTCCAAACCGATCCGCCCCTTTCTGTCCTCGTTTCGCCCTTCGACTCCCTCCGATATAATGAAGGGGTCCCGCAAAGGAGTAAAGGATGAACTGGACTACCCGCAACCGCGCCTTTCGGCGGCCGCGATGGCTACCTCCGGTCGTTCAGTATCTGCTGATCGCCAACGTGGCCGTCTTTTTGCTGGAATGGGTTCTGATTAGCATCGCCCCGTCGGCCTACTTTCGACTGTTCGACACGCGGACGGGACTGTTTCCGTTGAGAACGAACTTTCAACCGGAGTACGCCGGCTACTTTGGAATGTTCCGCCCCTGGCAGTTAGTGACCTACATGTTTCAGCACAACGGGCTCTTTCACCTGCTTTTGAACATGTTTCTACTCTGGATTTTCGGGGCGGAGGTTGAGGAGCGTTGGGGATCGCGTCATTTTGGGATCTTCTACTTTCTCTGCGGGGTGGGCGGCGGCCTACTGCAGATTCTGGCCCCCATGCTTCTGCGTCAGGCGCCTCAACCGGTGGTCGGAGCCAGCGGCGCGGTGGCCGGGGTGCTGCTGGCGTTTGGGATGATGTTCCCCAATCGGATCGTCCCCCTTCCGCTGATAATCATCGTTCCCGTCCCGGCTCGAATCATGGTGATCCTCTACGCTGGCGTCGAGATCGTCCGAGGGGTGCTGGGCAACTCGAACATCGCCCACTTCGCGCACCTGGGCGGAATGCTGTTCGGTTACTTCTACATTAAGTACCAGATGCGACGGGGCGCGTTTTATCGGGAGTAGAACTCCAAAGAGGAAGCTCGTTCCGGATCGCTCGGCCCTCCACCCAGACGGCGCGAACGTTCCAGTCGGTATCGAAGACGACGATGTCCGCGTCGTATCCGCGGGCAAGGTAGCCCTTGCTTCGAAGACCCAGGCCATCCGCCGGGCTGGCCGTTGCTGCACGGACGGCCTCGGCGATGCCAAGTCCCCAGGAGATCGCGTTTTTCAGCCCCTCCGCAAGGGTGATCACGCTGCCGGTCAGGCGCTTCCCCGGTATGCCGTCGGCGGCGCCGTCATCAATGTAAAGCGCTCCGTCAATCCAATAGGTCCGCCTCCGCGTTACTTCGCCTTCCAGTTCCCGCTCCTCGCGGCTGACCCAGAAGCCGGTGGCCGGGTCCCGCTCAAAGAAATCTTGAAATCGGTGCGCCCTGAGCGCCGCCGGATAGAGCGCATCGGTGATCAACCCCATCCGTTCGGCCCCCTTGAGGCGAAAGGCAAAAAGCCCCCAGAGCCGGTGAACGTGCCGCCCGTCGGCGATCAGCTCCGCGTGCACGCGGGGGTCCTCTAGGACCGCTTCGAGAGCCCCCACCTGGCGACGGTGATGACCGCTCATTGCGTTGTACAGGTGAACCGCCCAGCGCACGCCGGCTTCGATCGCTGCCCGTGCCGTTGGATAGTCTGCGTCGGTATGTCCTATCGCCGGGACAAGACGGTACTCCTCCGCCCGCTGGGCCAGGTAACGGGTCAGCCTCAAGTCCTCGTCCAGCTCCACGGCGTAGGAGAAGATGCGGATCTCCCCGCCGGAGGCCTTCCAGAGCCGCTGAAACGCTTCGATCGTGGGGGGCTCCAAATAGGCGGCTTCGTGGGCGCCGCGCTTTTGAGGGGAGCCGAACTTCCCTTCGATATGGGCCCCCAATACCCGCGCTCCGTCCTCGATCGGATTTCGCGCCGCTTCGCCGATGGCCACCATCGCGCGCTCGATGCGCTCCATTGGCGCCGCAAAGACCGCCGGCACCACCGCTGTCGTCCCGTGATAAGCGTGCGCTCGAGCCAGACGATAGACCGCCTCGACCGTTCCCTCCATGCTGTCGGCCCCGTCCCCACCGTGAAGGTGCGTGTCAATCAACCCGGGCACGACCCGGCCGCCTTGCGCGTCGTAGACGCGATCCGGCAAAGGCAGTCCTGACGCCTCCCCGATCGCCAAGATGCGCCTTCCTTGGAAGGTCAACGTCCTGGCGTCGCTGCGCTCCGGCGTCCAGATCTCCGCATTTCTCAGTTGAACCACCTCTTCCATCAGCGCTGTCTTTCGGCCTCCATCGGAGAGAAGGGGCTCCGACGCCCTCACCCTTCGGTGGGCTCTGGGGCTTCCTGATCCTCTTCGTAGAAGCTGCTGCAGTCGGCGCACAGGCCGTAGATTTCGATTCGACGTCGCTCCGCGAGGAACTGATACTTCTCCGTAACCGCCTCCAAGGCGTGCTCGAGATCGGCACTGGTGAACTCGATCACCTTCCCACAGTTGCGACAGATCATATGCTCGTGGGACTTAGGCCCGAGGGTGTTTTCGTAATAGGTCTGCTTCTCGCCGGCGCGGAACGACTGACGGAGCAGCCCTGCTTCGATCAACAACGGCAGCGTCCGATAGATGGTCGCCTTGGAGACCCGTTTCCCCTGCTGGCGCATCCGGATCAGGAGGTCCTCCGCCTCAAAGTGAGAATCGGCCATGAGCACTTCGCGGAGGATGTCCAACCGTTCGTCGGTGACCTTCTTCCCACGCCGGCGGAGGTACTCCACAAAACCGCTGAATCTGCGCCTGAAGCGTTGCTGGATCGGGGCCTTCGGGTGATCGCATGAGCTTTGCGTCCGAGGACGGTTCCTCTGCGGGACAGGTTCAGTGAAAAACGGCCTTCCTCACGCCCTTTCGCCAAAAGGAAACCACAGATCGGCGCTGATGTCAAAGGTTCCGGAGCCAGACCTTAGGGTCAAAAGGGGGCTTTTTGCCTCCGACGCTCCTCTACGGTAGGCTCTGAATGGGGGAGGTTTCTTTGGCGTCCAAAAGAGGTCAACACCAAAGGGAGGTAAGCCATGAGGCGGAAGGTTTCCTTTCGCCACGGGTCTTTATCTTTTGTTCTTCTTTTTCTCCTCGGAGCGTTCACCCGAGCTCAGGAAGGCCCGATCCTCTTTGAGGACGACTTTAGCGATCCCAACTGGGAGGCCCGATGGGAGATTCACGACGATGGGGCCGAGGGCAACCCGAGCAACTGGGTGATCGGGCCGGCGGGCGGGCTGCCCGAGGGAGCGTTTGGCAACACGGTGAACACCCTTCGCGGCGGAGGGGCCGGCGGGAACGACGAGCAGCCCGGCTCCTACGCGCTCCTGCGCGACCCGCGCTCACGCGAGTGGACCGATTACCGAGTCTCGGCGGAGATGTACCACATGGACAACGACTACGCTGGGCTCTTCGTCCGGTATGTGGACGAGCTGAACTACATCCGCGCCTGGGTCAAACAGGAGGAGGCCGACCTTGGCGGAGCGATGGCGTTCAGCATCGACAAGCAGATTGACGGCAAATGGACGATGTTTTTCAAAACCGGTGGGCCGGGCGTCGGCGGAGATGGGATCACCGGCACGCCGGTGCCCAAAGAGGTCAAGCAGGTACCTCAGCGGGTCTGGTTCACAATGACCGTCGAGGTGCTCGGGGATACGGTCACTCTCTTCATTGACGGGGTAAAGGTGGCTTCGGTCAGCGATTCCGACTTCGCCCCCGGCGGCAAGCTGGAGCGAGGAACGATCGCTCTGTACAACTCGACCAATCCGATGGCTTACGACAACGTGGTCGTCGAGGGAATCGGCCGCCTGCCCGTCTCTTCCCGGGGGAAGTTAGCGACCTACTGGGGAGCGCTTCGCGCAGGGAGGTAGTCTAAAAGGCACACGCGGCCGTCCAGGCTTCACGGAGCAGGCACAATTCCATCGGTACCGACTGTTCAGGGGAAGGGATCGGCGCCTCAGTCGCTGCGGTGGAGGGCCTTTGTCCTTGCAGCAGTTCTTGTGCCCTTGAACGCCTATTGGATCGCGCTGACCGAGATGGTATGGTCCTCCCTTCACTTCACCGCGGCGTCGCTCCCTTTGAACGTGGTGTTCATTCTCTCCCTTTTGCTCCTGTACAACGCAGCGATCGGTCGGCTGGCCCCATCTTGGCGGCTCTCGCCCTCGGATCTTTTGATCGTCTACGTGGTCTTGGCGAGCGCCAGCGCGATCAGCGGTTACGACAGTCTCATCGGCCTGATCGGAGTGCTCCCGCACGCGGCATGGTTTGCAACGCCCGCGAACGACTGGAACGGGCTTTTTGGTGGTCATCTGCCGGAGGGATTCCTCCTCACCGATCGCGACGCGGTGCGCGCCTTCTACGCCGGAGGGGCCTTCTTCTTTTCAGAAGGCTACTGGCGGGCCTGGATGGCTCCTTGGCTCCGGTGGGGCCTCTGGATGCTCGCCTTGGCAACCTTCTCCCTCTGCGTCACCGTCCTTCTCCGGCGGCCCTGGACGGAGCAGGAGAAGCTGAGCTACCCGATCATCCAGCTTCCTATCGAGCTCAGCCGCCGGGAGACCGTTCTATTTCGGGGATCTCTGTTTTGGGTTGGGTTTGCCCTTGCCGGGCTGGTGGACCTGCTGAACGGGCTCAACTACCTGTATCCCAGCCTTCCGAGCGTTCCCGTTCGGGGAATTCAGCTAGAGCGTTACCTGACGGAAAGACCCTGGAACGCGATCGGCTGGACGCCGGTCCGTTTTCGTTTTTTCATGATCGGGATGACCTATCTGCTCCCGCTGGACTTGTCGGTCTCCTGCTGGGTTTTCTACTGGGTCCGGAAGGCGGAACAGATCGTCGGAAGCGCAATGGGGTGGCATCGTCTTCCCGGCTATCCGTTTCCTGGTCAGCAGGCGATCGGAGGGCTCATCGGTCTGGGCCTGTTAGCGTTGGTCGGCATGAGACGGCACCTGGCAACCGCCGTACGGGCAGCGGTTTGGAACGATGGAAGGGAGGTCGACCGCGGGGAGCCGATCTCCTATCGAGCGGTTGCGATCGGCGGAATCGTTTCAGGTTTGGCGATGTTCTTGCTCAGTCTCCAGCTAGGCTTAGCGCCGTGGGCCTCGTTGATCTTTGCGACGATCTTCTGGGCGATGTACATCGGGATGACCCGGATCCGTGCCGAAGCCGGCGTGCCGGAGCACGACCTTCACTTGGCTTCTCCTCAGGAGACGTTGGTCGCCCTGCTCGGGACGCGCCGACTTGGGCCCCGGAACCTAAGTGGCCTCTCCCTCTTTGTCTGGTTCAGCCGCCGGAAGCGGAACTACTTAATGCCCCATCAGTTGGAGGCGTTCAAGATCGCTGAGCGTTCAGGGCTTCCGGCGCGGGGCGTCTTCGCAACCCTGCTGCTCGCCTCCGCGATGGGACTGATCGCAGCGCTGCTGATCTTCCCCGCGGTGCTTTATCGCTATGGAGCGGAGTCCCGAGCCTACGGGATGAAGGAGGTGGGGGAGAGCACCTTCTCCCAGCTCGCTGGGTGGATCCAATACCCGCGCGATCCGGACCTTTTAGCCTCCAGCTTCTTTTTTGGTGGAATGGGGTTCACCGCACTGCTTATGTTTCTTCGACATCGCTTTGTCTGGTGGCCACTTCACCCAGCGGGTTACGTCCTGGGGACCGGATTTGGGGTTGAGGACTACTGGTTTGCGATGGTGCTCTCTTCCACCTGCAAATGGCTGGTGCTTCGGCACGGTGGCGTTCGCGCCTATCGTCGTTCGCTGCCGTTTTTCTTTGGACTGATTCTAGGCGACTATCTGCTCGCCTGCGGCTGGGCGCTTCTTGGGGTTGTACTCGATCGCCCGATGTACACGGTCTGGCTGTGACCGAAGCGACCACACCTCCGGATCGGTCTCCTCCTTAATCTTTCAGCCAACCTACGGGACCCAAACGCTCACGGCCAAGCGCTTTAGAGGGCCTTCGGTTTCTTGTATCTCTCCGCGGGTTCGGGGCGTATCTCGCAACAGCTGAGAGAAAGGGGATGTCCTTTTCTAAGAACGCGCTTATGATGACTCCCAGGGAGTCGGGTCCGGAGAGGACGTCGATGAGGAGGAACCCAGGAACCGAGCAGGTTTTCAGCTGGACGACGCTCTTGATAGGTGCAGCCTTTGTTCTGATCGTTGGGAAAAGCGCCGCTCAAGAAGGGTTTGTCGAACCGTTCTCACCCCAAGGACGGGAGGCGATCGCCGCGGCGATCCGACAAATGGAATGGGACGGGGTTCAGGTCGGAGTCTGGGTCGAGGACTTCTCCGGACGGCTGTTGTTCATCCATCGGGGGGAGCAACAGTTTGCGTTGGCCTCCAACACCAAGCTTTTCACGACGGCGGCGGCTCTGTTGGCGCTTCCGGCGGACTTCCGTTGGCACACCTCGGCCTATTTTGACGCTCAAAACCGGCTTTGGCTCGTAGGAGGCGGGGACGCCACCTTCCACATCCTGGAAGGGCTCTCCTATCCAGACCTGTTTCTGGACCGGGTTGCCGAGCGCCTGAAGCAAAAAGGGATTCGGGAGGTTCGAGAGCTGATCCTTGATCCGTGGTACTTCGACGCTGAGTTTCAGCACCCCGACTGGCCACAGGATCAGCTTCGCCGCCGATATGCGGCCCCGATCTGTGGTCTCCCTTACGGGCGAGGGTTGGTCCGCATGCGGGTCAACGGTTCCACGATCTACGCAGCCACCTCCGACCCGGTGGGGGTAGCGCTTCGATTTTTGGAGCACGGTCTCCGTCGGCGGGGGATCGCTGTGCCTCGCTCACGAATTGCCCAGGAGGGGAGTCCTCATCCCAAGGAAGAGCAACTTCTTTACCGCCAGCCGTCCCCCTGGTCGCTGGAGCAGGTGGTCTTGGAGATTAACGCGGAGAGCGACAACTACCTGGCCGATCACCTGTTGAAGACCTTGGGAGCGGAGCTTTTCGGTCAGGGGTCCTTCTCCGGCGGGGTCCGCGCGATCGTCCGGACGCTGGGTCGATTCGGGCTTCCGATGGAGCGAGTACAACTCCTGGACGGCTCCGGCCTGGCTCGACGGGAAGGGGGCGGAAATCTGGCCTCGCCCTCCGTGGTAGTCGGGCTGTTGGTAACGATGGCCCGACTCCCTCAGGGAGAGGCCTTTGTGCGCTCGCTGGCCGTTGGGGGAGTTCGGGGCACGCTGAAAAACCGGTTCTCGGAGCCGCCCCTTCGGGGGCGGGTTCTTGCCAAGACCGGCTGGATCAACGGTAGTGTTGCCCTCTCCGGCTACCTGATCGGCCCGGACGACCAGGCGGTAGCCTTCTCCATCCTGACGACATACACCCGGACCGACTCGGAGGCCTTCCGAGCTCAGATTTACCGATTTCAGGAGGAGCTACTCGCCCACATCTGGCAGCTCCTTGAGGAGGCCGATCCGGCGAGCACTCCGCCAGCGGTTGCCCAGGCGGCCCACCTTGTTGAGGAGGAACCGGAATAGCCCCGGGCGCGAGCTAGCTCCCCTCAGCCCCCTTGCCCCGGGCAAAAGGACGGCCCGGATACCGAGCGTTCGGCGGCTCCAGGATCGCCCGCTGTCGCTCAGTGAGGTCCGGATAGGCGTCGGGATCAAAGTATCGCGCCGACCAGGAGAGCGGATGGGGGCTGTACTTAAAGAAGAGCGTCCTCCGTTCCTGCTTTCCTTTCCAAGGCAGTGTTCCATGAGTCAGCGCCTCGGTGAAAATAATCGCCGTCCCCGCTGGTCCGGTGACAAAGTCGGTGCGCGGGTGGGCGTTCTCCAGCTCCCGCCATTCATCCGGAAAGGGGAAGTTACTCTTGTGACTCCCCGGAATACACCCAAAGCCTCCGTCGCCGGGGTGGACATCGTGCAGGTTATACGCCACGACGGTCAAACCGTTGTACATCCGTCCTCGATGGAAGTGATAGTACTGGGCTGGGTCGAACGGCGTTCCGCCGCCGTGGAGCCGAGTGCCGATCGGTCCCTTTCCGGCCCGGATGACGTCCAGATAAACATGGTCCAGCCGGAAGTGGGGTCCTAGCAGCTCCTCCAGATACGGGACGACTCGGGGGTTGTCGATGAGGTCCCGGAAGGGCTTGCCCCAATCAAGCAACCCGCCGAAGCGATGGGTGCGCATCTCCGGCGGGCACTCCTCAGCGATCTTCCGATCCACGTACTCGTTGAGCACCTGGAGCTGCTCCGCCGAAAGAGCGTTCGGGACGGTCAGGTACCCCTGGAGGTCGAAGAGATATCGTTCCTGATCGGTCATGGGCGCATCTCCTTCTGAATCAAAGCGAAAGGAACTCAAACGGTCGGCACACGGATGGGGCGTCCTTCTCGTGCCGACTGATTCGCGGCGAGAGTGACCGCACAGGTGCGCAACCCGTCCGCATAATCGGACTGGATGAGCTCTGGTCGATTCGTTCGAATGGCCTCAATAAAGGCGTGATCAATGGACTCCGGAAGCTGAACAGTCGGCGGATCGACGGTGGCTGCCCCCTCCGGAGCGATGAGGGGCGGCTGGTTCCCCTGATGCCGAACCCGGAGGTGTCCTTCAACGATGAACTCGATCCGGGAGCCGCCCCCTCCGTGGATCAGCGCCGAAGAGGTGGTAATATATCCGATCGCTCCGCTGGCGAACTCCAGGATCACCACTTCAGCGTCGGGGATCGTGTGGTTCTCTTGATCCACGTTGATGCGAAGGGCCTCTTTCTTATAGACCTCGGCGATCTCTCCAGCGAAGAAGCGAAGCAGGTCCAACTGATGGGTCGCCTGCTCGTGGAGCATTCCGCCGGACTTCTCCATGACGCGCCACCAATGGTGGGGGCCTCCGGCGATTCCTCCCCACCGCTCGGCGACGGCCATCCCGATGGTGCGCTGGACGAGAAAGTCGCGCAACGCATGGTTCCAGGGCTGATAACGCGACTGATAACCAACCGAAGAGAGGACGCCGGCCTTCTCGATCGCCTCTTTGGTGCGAATTCCTAGCTCCAGGTCCATCACGACGGGCTTTTCAACGAAGATATGGATTCCCCGCTCGACGGCGGCGATCTCCGCTCCCTCGTGCGCAAAGGGGGGCAAGGAGAAGTAACAGACCTCCATCTCGACCTCGTCCATCATCCGGCGCCAGTCGGTATAAGGCCGTCCGCCAAACTGTTCCGCGGCCGCTCGCGCTCGCTCCTCGACCACATCGCAGCAGGCGACGATCGAAACCCCTTCGATGGTGCTCAGACGCCGAAGATGTCCTTGAGCGTTTCCACCGGTGCCCACATACCCAACGCGCAACTGCTGCATCGTCTCTCTCCTTTCCTCGACGGGTGGGGCGGTACTCTAAGCAGCGACCGCCGAGCTGTCAAGTGGAGAGAACGGATCGAAGATCGGCAAGGCTTTCAGTCCCAAAAGCGATAACGGAGGATCTGTCCGACCGTGGCGAAGGCGTCTTTCCAGCCGATCTTCTTGCCCTGTTTCCAGCTTCGCGGTTGGTAGCGGATCGGCACCTCGACAATCCGGGCACCGCGACGGGCAAGCTTGGCGGTGATCTCCGGTTCAAAACCGAACCGATCGCTCCGAAGCGGAATGGAGCGGAGCAGCTCCGTGGGGATCAGCTTGTAGCAGGTCTCCATGTCGGTCAGACGAAGGCCGTTGACGCAGTTAGAAAGGAGGGTCAGCGCCCGATTTCCCAAGTAGTGAATCCAGACCGTCTGGCGACCGGTCAAGAACCGAGAGCCGTAAACCACCTCGGCCTCACCGCTTTGAATCGGCTCCAACAGACGGGGATAGTCGGCAGGATCGTACTCCAGATCGGCATCTTGAACGAGGATCAGATCGCCGGAGGCCAGCGCAAATCCGGTGCGGAGGGCCGCGCCTTTTCCCCGATTTCGGGGATGGTAGGCGATCCGGACGTTTGGAGGGGCCGCCTTCTCCAGCTCCTGGAGGAGCTCTCGCGTCCCGTCTGTGGAGGCGTCATCCACAATCACGACCTCCTTTTCGATCCCGATCTCTACCTCCTGGACGCGCTGGAGGACCTTCGGGAGGGTCTCCCGTTCGTTGTAAACGGGGATGATCACGCTGAGCTTCCGGTACCGCATCGGACCCTGGGCCTGTCTTCTTCTACCACCGCGACGGGAGGCCTGCAGGGCTACGGTAGCACGGCGGCCCTCTGGCGGCAATCGCTTCAAAAGGGGATCAGGAGACCGGGTAAAGGATCGCTTTGACCGCCTCTCGCTCCTCGGCGGCCTCAAAGGCGCGCTCCCACTGGGTCAGCGGCATCCGATGGGTAATCATGGGTTCGATCTGAACGGCACCCTTCGCCAGCAGCTCCAGGACGTGCTCCCAGGTACGCCAGGTGTGGCTGTAGGAGCCCTGAACCCGGACCGCCTTGGCGACGATGGGGTCTAAGCTCAGGTTAAGAGGGTTTCGGTTCCAGGCGATCTTAGTGATCTGCCCGTTTCGGCGGACGATCTCCATAGCGGTGGCGAAGGCCGCATTTGCGCCGGCGGCGTCCACGACCAGATCGGCGCCGCGCCCACGCGTTCGCTCGGCGATGTAGCGGGCGACGCTGTGCCGCTCGGCGTTCAGGACAGCATCAAAACCGATCTGCTCAGCGACGGCCAGCCGCTTCCGGTCCACCGAAAGGCCGACGACCACCACCCGCGCCCCGGCGATCTTGGCCACCTGAGCCGCAAACAGACCGATCGGCCCAGGTCCCAGCACAACCACCCAATCTCCAGGGAGGACCGTGCTCTTCACACACAGGGCGTTATACCCCACGGCGATCGGCTCGGTAAGCGCGGCGTGCTCAAAAGGAACGCCCTCCGGAATTCGATGGAGACAGCGCACCGGCACCCGCACATACCGTGTAAAGGCGCCGTCTACTCCGTAGCCGAAGCCCAAGCGCTCCGGACAAACGTTGTACTCGCCGCTTCGGCAGAACTCACAGACCCCGCAGACGACCGCTGCCGTTTCGCTGACCACCCGATCTCCCGTCTGGAACCCCTCGACGCCCTCCCCGACCGCGTGCACAACACCACAAAACTCGTGGCCGAGGATCACCGGCACGTTGATCGGATAATCGATCTTGCTCCTCCAGAACTCCACGTCGCTGCCGCAGACGCCGGCGGCCCTGACCTCAAGGATCACCTCCCCGGGCCCAGGAGCGCCCGGCTCGGGCACCTCGCGAAGCTCTACCTCTCGATCGCCAAGCCCGTACTTGACTACCGCTTTCATGGTCTCAATCCTGCCCCTGGACCGTCTCTTCAGAGGCGCTCAACCGTCGGACGACCGCCGTCGGCGGGAAGCGGTGAGCAAACGTCGCCTCGCTGAGCGGAAGGTTCACCTCGGGATCGATGGCGTGAAGCCGGAGCCGCACTCCCTCAGCAGGTCGCTCGATCTCTACGTCGAGAGGAAAGAGAATTCCGCCCAGATCGCGATAGTTCCAGAAGCGCACTCGCTGAACGATCCGTTCCTGTGCGTCGCGGAGGACCCAGAAATCGACGATCGGCTCACCCTGCTGCCAGCCGACTTGGACCTCCTCCCGTCCGCCCTCTTCCGTTGGTCGAACTACTCGAACGGCCCGATTCTCCCGACGAACGGTCGCGTCGTCAAGTCCCCCCTCCAAGAACGGGTTCGCCAGAAGCGCCCGCTGGACGTCTGTGATCCGAACGCTCACGCGGAACTCCTCTTGAAGCACCCGATCCACCAGCGGGCCGAGAAACCCCTTTCCTGCCCGGATGTCCAGGTAGGAAAGCTGTCCTTGAGAGGCCCGGATCACCACCACCGGCGCCCCCATCGGATCCAGAACGTCCAGTCGAAGCCGATCCGGCTTCTGGAAATAGAGGACGGCTCGGGCCTCGTTCGCTTCGCCGTGCTCCTGAACTTGGAGGGTTACCTGAGCTCGAAGGGAATCCAGCAACGCCGAACGGATCCGTAGCTCGCTGAGGACCTCCGTCTCGAACCGCTCCCAGGGGAACGGCTCTAACCGGGCGCGCCCTCCGCAGCCCAGGGACCAAAGCAGGACCGTCAACGCCCCCAGCCACCCTATCGCGAGGATGCCGGCTCGACCTGGATGCGTCGTATCTTCCATTCCTTCCCTCTTCGCACCAGTTCAAATCGGAGCTCCCCCCGTCCCACCTGCCGGACGTAGGGACTCAACCGCACCTCAAAGCGCCCGGTCACACTTGCCGCCGTTTCGCTCAGCTCCTGGATCGCCACGTCGTAAAGGCGATACTGAAAGTCGGGGAATTCGTTGAACGTTCGCACCAACTGATCCAAGAACGCCTGACGATCCATTTCGTCGATCTGGAAGGCTTCGTCGAGCGTGTCCAGCAAGGCGGACAGGTCCCGCTCCGCGTAGGCGAGGGCATACCGGGCAACAACCTCCAGGACCTGCTCCGGCTGTGGTGTGGCCGACGCCGGCTCTTCTGCCGTGGGAAGCGGCGCTGCCTGGCCAGGAAGGTGCTGCGCCGCGACGCTTGCGATCGCATCCCCCTCCTCCCGTTGGCCGTAGACCTCCACTTCGACAAGCCGGATCGTCCCTCGAACGTACTCCTCTCGCCGACCCATCACCGTGAACGACTGCTCGGGACGGGTGTCGTTAGTCCACCGAATCGCGATCCGCAACAGGTCGGTACGAACGGGATGAAACCGCACGTCTAAAACGGCTCGGACGTTCTCTGTCGCCGTGTTGTCTCGCGATCGTGTCCCTTCCACCGGGACGACGTTCATCCAGCGCTGAGTCGGCTCGTCCCAGTACTGAACGAGCACGTCTCGAACGCCGAACCGGCTGGCCGGCATCTCCGGCGTGTCCACCGAATAGAGCGTGACGCCGTGGACGACACGCGGCCGCTCGAAGGCAAAGAGCACCCATCCCAACGCGGCGAACTCCTTGCCCTGCCGGTAGTTCCGCCGGAGTCCCAACCATTCGATCGGCTCGCCGGCCGCGTCCGCGTCGGTGGTCGGATCGAAGTACCGGTTGCGGAGCATCGGGCCGTCAAAGACAAGCTCCCAGCCGGCCCCTCGCTCCCAACGCTCGACCCTTCGCACTCCGTCCACCAGCGCGATCGGCGGAAAGTCGGCGACGGCGCTAGGAACGATCAGGCGGGTTCCCGTCAACCGGGCTAAGTTGATCTCTTCAGCGCTGACCGGACGAGAGGGTGGCTCCCGAGGAGGGGACGGAACCCCTGCGCAGGCGCACATCAACGCGCCCATTCCCACCAGCCAACTCCAGAGGATTCCACCTCTCATGATCCGCCCTGAAAAGTGGCCGTAGCGCTCTCGCTCACGACGACCGGAACGCTTCTGGAACGGCGGGCTAATCCAACCGGATGACCAGATTTGTGACGTCGTCTCCGTCGTACTCTTTCCCCCCGATGACCATGTGCGTGTCGAAGAAGACGCAGAAGTTCCGAGCCTCCTTCAAGAGCGCATCGATGATCTGTTGGGGAGTGTCGTCTTTGTGGTCGAGGAGGAACTGCTGCAAGCGCACGTCGCCAAACTCGGTGCTGCGGTCCACCTCGGTCGCCCCCGGCGGGCAGTACGGCGCCTCGATGATCCCGTCGGAGTAGCAAACCAGCAGATCGCGGGGCTCGTAGGTGATCGTCTCGGAGATGTACTGAGCGCCCTTCTGGACGCCCAGCTGAAAGGTCTGCGAGGAGAGCGGGACGAACTCGTCCGTCCGGACGTGAAGGAGGTACGGATGGGACTGCTGCCCCGCGTTGGTGTACTCGATGGTGCGATTCTTTCGGTCGATCAGAGCGCAGACGAAGGTCATGAAAAGCGTCGCTTCAAAGACTTCACAAATGATGTCGTTAATAGCCGAGGTGATCGCGACCACGGAGGGATCGATCCGAGCTTGGGTGAGGGCGGCGCTCTTGGCGATCAACATCAACAGGCCGGCGTTCAGCCCGTGGCCGGTGGAGTCGCCAAACAGAACGATTAACCGGTCGGGGTCTAGCTCGATAAAGTCGTAATAGTCGCCGCTCACCTCCCGGGCGGCGCTGTAGGAGACGGCAAACTCACAGTTGCCGAACTTGGGCAAGGCACGGGGCAGAGCCAACTGCTGGGTCTGCTTGGCCTGCTGAATCTCCCCTTCGACGCGGGCCTTAGCGGCGGCTTCAGCGGCCGCTCGCTGGGTGGTCTCGCGGAGCCGGTTCTGTTGACGCCGGATCAGGTTTCGCAGAAACGCAAGACCGGCTTCCGGCGAGTCGCGGAACGTGTTTTCGTAGTCCTCCAGCGTGTAGCTCAACAGGAGTGTCTGGCTGTCGGTGATCAGCGTCGCGCTTCGGGGCGAGCCGTCCAGCAAGGACATCTCTCCGACGATCTCGCCGGCCTCCAGAACAACGCCAATATCCTGATTGTTCGGCAACACCCGGATGCTACCCTCAAGGATCAGCCACATCCGATCGCCAGGATCGCCCTGCTTGCACAGCAACGCGCCCGAGGGGGTACCGCTCCCCGCGCATCTTTTTGGCCAGCTCTCGGAGGAAGTGAGCCGGCAGTCCGTCGAAAAGATCGAACTCGTGGAGGTTACTGGATGATTCGTTCTGGCGGGTAGCGCACTTCCTCAGGGGTGGCGTAGTCCTCCGGAATCCGGACGGTCCCCTCCTCTTCCTCCTCGGCAAGGGAGGAGAGCTCTTCTAGTTGGAGCTCCGCTTCCGCTTCCTCTTCGGACTCCTCCTGCGAGGAGACGAACAGGTCGTCTAGGGAGAGGGCCTCATCGCTGCTTTCGCCGGCCGAGGAGGGGGGCTCTTCTTCCTCAGCGGCGAACAGGTCTTCCAACGAGAGCGCCTCCCCGCTCTCTTTCTCCTCGCCTGCAGGTGCGGCCTTCGCTTCCGAAAGGGCGGAGGACGTCGTCTCCTCCTCGGTGGCGGTTTCCTCCGCAAGCGGCTCCGGCTGAGCTGGGGCCTCCTCCGAGACCAGCGCCTCTAGGTCCAGCGCCCCTTCTGCTTGCTCGACGGCCTCTTCCAAGGGGAGCAGTCCGGCGTCGGCCTCGTCATCAAAGGGGGGCAGCCTCCGCGGACTCCTCGCCGCGCATCTGGTCCCACGCGGCCTCTAACGCCTCCTCCTCTTCGGGAGACTCACGTGCGACCCGGTTCAGCTCTCGGAGCCCCGGCGGGGGAGAGCCTGTCTCCCGAAGCTGCTCGTAAAGGTGTTTCCGAAGCTGAAGGCGCACGAGAACGGGAAGCTGGCGGGTACTGGGCCGCAAACTGCTCCGGCTGAGTCGCGGCCAGTTGGACCAACTCTTGGAGGCTCGCGTCGTCCAGACGGTTCATCGAATGGCTCGCTTTCTGGGCGGTGTCCTGCGCCGTTGGTCTATTATGGGGTCCCAACCGCTCTTGCGTCAACGCCCTTCTCGGAAAGAGAAGAGAACTTCGCCCTCGTTGAAGCCCCCTCAGTCCGGTTGACCGAGAAAAAGACCGCTTTTATTCTACGTCGAGAACCGGCGCGTTCAAAAGGGATCGCAAGATGCTCTCTTGGGTTGTCCTGCGTTTTGGAGATGTTTATCCTCTAACCGTCAGCCCACCGTGCG
>BPJZ01000005.1 GCA_026004875.1 Candidatus Poribacteria bacterium
GTCACCATCACGAAGTACCAACCACAAGAGAGGAAGTACTGACGATGGGGGAGGTGACCTTTCGGATCCGCCGGTTCAACCCGGAGAAGGATACGGAACCGTACTGGCAGGAGTACCGGTTTGAACCTCCCGCCGGCGCGACGCTTTTGGATTGTCTCAACCACATCAAATGGCACCTGGACGGGACGCTGACCTATCGGATGTCCTGCAGGAGTGCGATCTGTGGCTCCTGTGCGATGCGGGTCAACGGGGGTGGTCAGCTGGTCTGCAACGCCCAATGGGCGGATCACGTCCAGCCGGACGGGACGATCACCATTGAGCCGGTAGGCAACTTCCCGGTCATCAAAGATCTGGTGGTGGATCAACGTCCGTTCTGGGAGAAGATTCAGGCCGTCGAGCCGTACCTTCACAACGACGAATCCGCCGGAGCAGGGCGAGTTTCGCATGGCGCCGGAGGACTTTGAAAAGATTGACGCCGCCTCGACCTGTATCCTCTGCAGCGCTTGTTATTCCGAGTGCGTCAGCTACGAGGTGGACAAGAACTTCCTCGGTCCGGCGGCGTTGGCCAAGGCCCAACGCTTTGTACACGACACCCGCGACTTGGCGACCGACGAGCGCCTCAAGAAGCTCAGCGAGTACGGGGGCATCTGGGACTGCGCTCACTGCTTTAACTGCGTCCAAGCCTGTCCTAAGCCCACCGAACCGCTGTGGCGAATCCTCCAGCTCCGTCAGGAGGCGCACCGCCGTGGCTTCCACGACAACAACGGCTGGCGCCATGCCTACGGATTCGTCAAGATCATCGAAGAGTCCGGTTGGTTGGACGAGGCAAAGCTTCCGCTGAAGTCGGTCGGAACGCTCAAAGAGATCGTCAGCGATCTGATCCCCGTCGGGCTGCGCATGAGCCTAAAGGGCAAGTACCGCCCCAACCCGCTCCACCTGTTGCCGGGGATGCATCACCCGGAGATTCCCAAGATGGCAGAGGTGCGACAGATCATCCAGAGGGTGCGGGCGGCAGAGGCCCAACCAAAAACGACCGAATCGTCCGAAGAGGAACAGGGTTGACACCATGGCAAACGAAGCTCAAGCCGGCACCGGCATGCCCGGAAAACGGTACGCCTTTTACCCCGGATGCGTCTCCAAAGGGGCCTGCAAAGAGCTCAAACGGGCCACCGAACTGGTCGCCCGGCACTTGGGAATCGAACTGGAGGAGCTCACCGAGGCGGCCTGCTGTGGCGCCGGGATCATGGACGACGTGGACCCAGAGATGACTGACGCCCTCAACGCTCGGACTCTGGCCATGGCCGAACAGCGCGGTCTGACGCTCCTCACCCAGTGCAGTACCTGTCAGGGGGTCCTCAACAAGATCAATAAGGAGCTTCAACGAGACAAAAAGAAACGCGACCGAATCAACTCGATCCTCAAGGAGACCGGTTACCAGTACAACGGCACCGTTGAGGTAAAGCATCTCCTCTGGGTGCTGGTGGACGAGAATGAGTATGGGCTTTCTCGACTTCGAGAGCAGATCCGCCGTTCGCTGGAGGGGCTGAGCGTTGCGCCGTTTTACGGCTGCTATATCCTTCGGCCCTCCGATCTGCTAGGGTTTGACCATCCTCACCGACCCACGTCGTTGGACGAACTCATCCGAGCGCTCGGCGCGACGCCGGTGGACTACAACGGCAAGTCCAAGTGCTGCGGGTTCCCGCTGCAACTGATCCACCCGAAGAACTCCTTCACGATGGCCGGCAACCACCTCAGCGAGGCAAAGAGCAAAGGCGCCGACCTGATGGTCACCCCCTGCCCGCTGTGCCATCTCAACCTAGACGCCCGCCAGCCGGAGGCCTCACGGGTCCTCCAGGAGCAAGGAAAGATCAGCGGGGAGATCGGTCTACCGGTGCTCCACCTGCCCCAGTTGGTGGCTCTGGCTTTAGGCTATACTCCCAAGGAGTTGGGGATGCGGACCCACATCACCTCAACACGGCCCGTAGAAGAGAAGCTCGGAGTGTAGCCGATGGAGATTCGCAACGTTGTGATCATTGGAGCCGGACCGGCGGGCTTTGCCGCTGGGCTGTACGCCGGTCGCGCTCAACTGGAGCCGTTGCTGTTCACCGGCCCGGAGATCGGCGGGCAGCTCTCGCTGACGCTGGACATCGAGAACTACCCTGGCTACGCCGCTGGAGACGCCCCGGGGTTGATCCAGACCATGCGCCAGCAAGCAGAGCAGTTCGGAACCGAGATCCGCGAAGACCTGGTGACCGAAGTAGACCTGGACCGGCATCCGTTCCGCCTGAAGACGGCCTCCGGCGCCGAAGTGGGCGCAAAGGCGCTGATCATCTGCACCGGTTCGTCGCCGAGAAAGCTGAACGTTCCTGGAGAGGAACTGGTTGGAAAAGGGGTCTCCTACTGTGCCACCTGTGACGGATTCTTCTTCCGCGGAAAACGAGTGGTGGTCGTCGGCGGAGGGGACGCGGCGATCGAAGAGGGCCTGTTTTTGACCCGCTTTGCCTCGGAGGTGCACGTCGTACATCGCCGCGACCAGCTTCGCGCCAACCGCACCCTTCAGGAGCGGGCCTTCAAAAACGATAAGATGAAGTTTATCTGGAACACCGTCGTTGAGGAGATTCTCGGGGACCCGGAGAAGGGCGTTTCGGCCGTTCGGCTGCGCAACGTTCGGACGGATGAGGTCTTCGAGTTCCCCACGGACGGAGTGTTCATCTTTATCGGCCACGTTCCCAATACAGAGCTGTTCCGGGGCAAGTTAGAGATGGACGCTCAGGGGTATCTGATCGTGGATCGACTCCAGCGGACCAGTCGGGAAGGGGTGTTCGCCGGCGGAGACGTTCATGATCACGTGTTTCGCCAGGCGATTACCGCCGCCGGAGCGGGCGCAGCAGCGGCGATCTCCGCCGAACGCTGGCTGGCCGAGATGGAGGGACGCGGATACCCCGGGTTGACCGACCTGGTTCAGGAGAGCTAGGCGCAGGCTCAACCCGCCAGACGGGGCGGTTCTGACTCCATCTGCTGAGAAGCTCGCACCGCACAAACGATCGCCGCCGCGACGGCTTGGACGGCGGCCATAGCAACTTGGTTGCTGTCTCCTGTCATCTCGCCGGTCGAGAGCGCAAAGAGCGTATCCCCGTCGTATAACGTGTGTGCCGGGCGGACGGCCAGGGCGATTCCGTCGTGAGCAATGGCGGCTACCCGGGTTGCCTCGGCGGGCGTCAGCTGGACGTTGGTGACGACGACGCCGATCGTCGTGTTGGTCGCCACGGAGGGGCCGGGAGAAGAGAGGCCCACTCCTGGCGTCCCGACAAGCGGCTCTCCGGAGCTCGGATCACGGGCGCCCGCAATGAACTGGCCCGTCTGAGGGTCGACGACGCTGCCGACCGCGTTCACAACGACCAACGCCCCGACGAGCCGTTGGTCATCCAACTGGACCAGCGCCGAGCCGACGCCGCCCCAGTCGGGTCGACCGCCGGGGAGCTTCCCACAGGTGGCGCCCGTACCGGCGCCAATCGTCCCCATCGGCACCGGGTCCGAAACGGCGTTCTGAGCCGCAGCGTAGCCCATCGCCGCGTCGGGTCGTCGCCGTCCATCACCGACGAGCAAGTCGAAGACGACCGCCGCCGGCACGATCGGCACGCGAAAAGGGCCGACCGGGAACCCGTACCCGGCCTCTTCGAGGTAGCGCATCACCCCATCTGCCGCCCCCAAGCCGAAGGCGCTCCCGCCGGTGAGCAGGACGGCGTGCGCCCTTCCGACTAGGTTCCCAGGTCGGAGGGGGTCGGTCTCCCGCGTTCCCGGAGCGCCTCCGCGCACGTCCACGCCTCCGACCGCCCCCGAGGGGCAAAGCAGCACGGTGCAGCCGGTTCGCGCCGTGCGATCGGTTGCGTGCCCAACGCGGATGCCATCAATCGCTGTGACCGTCTCGTTCTCCGGAGCCATCACCACGCTGTTATAGGAACGGTTGGAGCTTCTCCATCAGTCTGGCGAACGGTCCGGCCTCGCGCAAGGGAGGGTTCTCCTCGCCGAGGGCACGCCATTGTTCCAGCAGCTCTTGAGCGAGCCTCCGAGCGGCCTCCTGATCCCCCTGAGCGACCCGCTGGTAGATCCGCAGGAGCTGGACAACGGCCGCCTGCCATCGCCCCAGGAGCGTTCCGGGGGGAGGCGGAGCGGCGGCCAGCCGTTCGATCTGCTGAAGCGAATCGTCAAGCGCTCCGTCGGCCATGGCGGCCAGGGATCGGGCCGCCATCGCTTCCAGACGGTAGAGGCGAGCGCGAACGCCGGGAAGGTCGGCAAACTGCTCCTCCGCCTCGGAAAGGTAGGGCACCGCCTGCTGTGTCCGTTGCCCTTCCAGGAGAAACAGGCCGTTGACCAGCGCGTAGAGTCCGCGCAGCTCCGGGGTCGGCTCCACTCGGAGGCGCATGGACCGGGCGCGGCTGAGCCACCGGCGGGCCTCCGCGCGCCGCCCCAGCCGAAGCGCCGACCAGGCCCCGACCAGCTCCACCAGCAGAAGCGCTCGGGACTTCTCGACCTGAGGCGCATCCAGCGACCGAGTGCGCCAGAGCCGGCCCGCCTGAGCGACCCACCCCAGCACCTCCGCATCCTCGCTCAGCAGATGAGAGATCGCAATTCGGTCTAGCAGACAGCGCGCCCGGGCAAAGGCTCCGATCTCCTCCCGCGAGAGAACCTGATGGAGGAGGTCCCGGGCTTCCAGCAACTGCCCCTGTTCCTCCAGGAGTCGGGCCAACAACCAAAGGGCCACGGCGTACCCGTCCTCCTCGCCGGAGCGATCGGCCAGCTCCGCTGCGCTCTGCAGGTGAGCCTTGGCAGCGTCCCACTCGCCCATCTCCCACTCGGCCTGAGCCAGCTGAAGGCTGAGCAGATAACGCAGCTTGGGAGGATAGGAGACCTCGCTGTTCTGTTCCATCCGTTGTTCCGTCAGGGCAAAAGAGCGGTAGGCGGCCAGACGCCCTTCCCGACAACGTCGGTAGTAAGCCTCGTAAAAGTCGGCCCAGGCCCGAACCTTCGGCGAAAAGCGATCCGGACACCCCTGAATGCGAGCGATCAGACCCCGAACCAGGGAGTACTCCTCCGGGCTCAGCTCTTCAAAGGGGCTGAAGGAAAAGGGCGTGTCCTCCTCCGGCGGGGGTGGGCCGGGGACGTTCAGTAGCTCCTGAATCAACCGGTCGTCCGCCTCCAAGAACGAAACATTGGAGCGGAGCTCCGCCGGGAGATAGTCCGGGGCGTGTGGGCTCTCCAGGAGCGCTCGTTTCTGCTCCTCCGGCACCGGTTGCGCGAGAAACCGGACGTAGTTGACGTCGTCGCCGAACACCTGAGCGCACCGCCGGACAACCTTCTCGGAGGGACGCCGTTTGCCGTTCTCCAGAAGACTGATAAACTGGGGGCTGACGGAGAGTTGCCGAGCCAACTCCTCCATCGTCAGGTGGTGAGAAAGGCGTCGGTGGCGCAGGTACTCGGCAAAGGTAAGCAAACTAGCGTTCTCCTTGCGGCGCGAGGAAGGTCCTCGCTGCGTCTTTCGGAGCATGATCGCTTGGCCTCAGTTCGGTACACCGCATTGATGACGACCGGATCGGTCGGGTTCCGCTCTTGTCGTAATCCGACACACAATGAAAATAATGACTGATATCCTGTCGATCCGCAACCGAGAAATCGCTAAGAGAACAGCGGCATGCGAGAGTTCTCCCATCGCATCCCGCGTCGCCACAGGGGTCGCGGGCATCAATCGAAGCTGTCGTTCAAAAATTATTTGATATAAAATCTGTCTTTCGACAACCTCGACCGCAGCCGAAAGGAACGAACCCCCCTCCGAGGAAAGGGAACGGCAATGTCTTGGCTCCTACAGAACGGTACAGTATACGGCACCGAGCACGGGCCCGGTGCCCGGTTGGACCTCCGCGTTGAGGGCGGTCGCGTCGTCGCGATCGCCTCCCGGCTCAGTCCGCTTCCGGAGGACCGAGCCCTGGACCTTGACGGGAGGATCGTTACCCCCGGCTGGATCGACCTGCACGCGCACGTCTACTGGGGGGTCACCACTTGGGGGATCCCCGCCGATCCGATCTGCCTTTCGACCGGCGTAACGACCGTTGTGGACGCCGGGTCGGCAGGTTGGGCCACCTTTCCGGGATTCTGCCGATGGATCGTTCAAGGGGCAAAGACGCGCGTTCTGGCCTTTGTGCACATCTCCGGCATCGGCTTGACCTACGGGCCGGTGGGGGAGATGGAGGACCTGCGCTATGCCGATCCGGAGCTGACAGCGGAGGCGATCCGGTTGTACCCGGAGACGGCGGTTGGTGTCAAAGTGCGCCAGGGAGCGGCGCAGGTTGGCAGCAACGGCGTTCGGCCCCTAGAGCGAGCCGTTGAGGCGGCGGAGTTGGCGGGCGTGCCGGTGATGGTGCACATCGGCGCCGGCGTGCCGCTTCCGGAAGTGCTCCGGCGGCTTCGACCTGGCGACATCGTCACCCATTGCTATCAGGGGCGCGGCGACACGATCTTGAACGAGCGCGGGGAGCTGCTCCCAGAGGTGCGTCAGGCGCGAGCGTCCGGCGTCTGGTTCGACGTCGGCCACGGCTCCGGCAGCTTCCGGTTAGAGACAGCCCGTCGGGCGATCGAACAAGGATGTCTGCCGGACGTCATCAGCAGCGATCTGCACGCAGTCAGCGTCGAAGGACCGGTCTTCGACATGCCGACGACGGCTTCCAAGTTTCTCAGCCTAGGCATGAGGCTAGAGGACGTGATCCGCGCCGTCACCGAAACGCCGGCGCAGATCCTCAATCGCCCGGAGCTGGGGAGGATCACCGTCGGCGGTCCGGCCGACCTGGCCGTCTTTGAGCTGATCGAGGGGGAGTTCCGATTTGAAGATACCCATCAGCAAGGCTGGCACGGAGGACGACTCCTCCGCCCGGTCTACACCCTTCGAAACGGAGAGCTCTGGACGCCGGAGCGGGTCTGGGAGGAGTTCGGCCACCCTTGGGAACAGACGCCACCTATGGCCCGAAAGGCCAACCGTCAGCTGATGGAGCGCTCCGGGATTCGTCCCTCCCCTTGGTGGCGCGAGTGGCTCCTCAAGCAAACGGGCTCCGCCCCAGAAGAGGACGAAGCCCGGTGACAATCCTTCGTGGAGCCGTCAGCGCTTGAGCGCCGCCCAGGTGGTCGCCAGTTTGCCCTGAGGGTCTACGGCCAGCGTCGCTTCGATGACGATGTTGTCAAAGTAAGCCTGCATCGCGTAAAGCTGAATCCCAACGTACCCCTCAAGGATCGGCGCATCCCCTTCTAGCTCCGTCCCGAAATCGGTTGTGAACTGAAAGTGCCCATCCTGAACGACCAGCGTCCAGTGCTGGAGCGCTCCTCCTTCGGGGAAGGGAACGTACTCCGGCGGGTGGGCAACGGCCAGCGGATCGTCGTACCAGGGGCTCTCATCGCTGATCCGGTGATGGGCAATGATCATCGGGCCCTTCTCCCCGTCCAGGGGGACTTCCGGCCAACCGTCGTTGATCATCATGATCCGGTTGTGCGAAGCGGTGCTGGTGTAGCCCCAGACCAGTCCCATGCCGTCGTTGTCGGCGGCGGACACATCCAGATCGATCTTAAAGTTCTCGAACGCCTGGCCGGTGAAGATCGCGAAGGTGCCCATCAACTGCTCGTCGTTGGGACCGCCCCAGATGTTGGAGCCTTGATAGAGAGCCCTGCCGTCAATCGGGCCGTTCTGCAGCTGCCAGGTAGAAGGGCCTACATCGCCGAGATTTGCGGGTTTTTCATCCACAAACCTGCCACTGGTCCAACTGAGCGTCGTCCTCCCAGTCGAAGACCCATTGATCGGCGGAGGCAACCCCCGCGCTCAGCGCCACCAGCAAGGCCATCAGAAACCGCGCACTTCGCATTGTCGCAACTCCTCATGAATCACTCACGGCCTGCTCCTGCCTCTGCTGCGCGGGTGCGGGACTGGAAGCTCACTTCCAGTCCCGCGTTGGCGCTCAATCGCTCTTCAGCGCTCCCCAGAGGACGGCGGCCTTCCCCGCAGGGTCCACCGCCGTGACGCCCAACGGGAGGATCGTCAGGTTGTCAAACTCCGCTTGCATCGCGTAAAGCTGAATCCCGACGTACCCCTCTAGAACCGGCGCGTCCCCTTCCAGGGAGGTCCCAAAGTCGGTCGTGAAGGTAAAGTGGCCGTTCTCGACGGTCAGCGTCCAGTGCTGACGACTCCCATCCTCCGGATAGGGGACATACTCCGGCGGGTGGGCGAAGGCCAGCGGATCGCCGTACCAGGGGCTATCGTCGCTGATCCGGTTGTGAGCGATCACCATCGGGCCCTTGTGCCCGTCTAAGGGAACATCCGGCCAGCCGTCGTTGATCATGATCACCCGATTGTGGCTGGAAGTGTCCGTGTACCCCCAGACCAGCCCCATGCCGTCGTTGTCGGCGGCGGCAACGTCAATCTCCAGCGTGAAGTCGGTGAAGGTCTGGCCGGTGTAGATCGCAAAGGTGCCCAGCAGCTGTTCGTCCGCCGGGCCACCCCAGATGTTGGAGCCTTGATAGAGAGCCATCCCGTCTAGGCCGAGCTGACTCTCCCGAATCTCCCAAGCAGAAGGACCCACGTCGCCCAGGTTCTCCGGCTTTTCGTCCACGAACATCCAGTTGGACGTGTCGCCGTCCTCAAAATCCACCACGATCTGAGCCCACGCCGCACCGCCAAGCAGAAGCCCCACAGCGGCGAAGGCGAGCCATCGGCTTTTGATCCTCAACATCGTTCAATTACTCCTCATGAGATGAAGTCAGCGAACAGATCGCCATCTCCGGAAGTCGTTTTCCGGAAAGGCTTTTCCTCCGGTCTCTGGAGTGTCGTGCTACTGGGCCAGACCGCCGGTCGCACGAGGAAGGAACCATGATGCGCTACTTTCGAAGGATTTCGCGCGGACTGTTCTCTCTGACAAGTGCATCAGTAGTCTAACGTCCCAACGAGGCCAGGTCAAGCGCTTTCTTCTTGCGCTCCCAAGGCGGCGGTCAAAACTCCCCCGCGGCTCAGCGCCCAGCAGGGCTTAACAGTTAATGCTTCTCGCCCGATTTGCCCTCTCGGGGAGCAGGGGGTATAACCATGCTGTCCGGGGCGCAGGAGCAAGCGCCACTACCACCGGACCGGCGAGGCGACAGAGAGGAGGATTTCCCATGAGCGAAGATCTTTTTATTCCCTGCGCACGAGTCGAGGAGATTCCCGAAGGGACGGTGAAGGCGGTCCACGTCGCGGGCCGAGCGATCGCGCTGGTAAACAGCGAAGGGCGCATCTACGCCGTTGACAACCGCTGTCCTCATATGGGCTATCCGCTCAGTGAGGGGACCTTGACCAACGGGATTCTCATCTGCGACTGGCATCACGCCCGTTTCGATGTGGCGAGCGGTTGTACCTTTGACCCTTGGGCCGATGATGTGGAGCGGTTTCCCGTCCAGGTGCGTGACGGGCAGGTTTATGTCTGCGTTCAGAGCGACGGAGAGGCCCGCGTTGCTCATTGGAAGAAGCGGCTCCGCGAGGGATTGGAGCAGAACCTTGGGCTGATCATCGCCAAGGCGGTCATCGCCCTCCGAGCGCTGGGAGTTCCTGCCGAGGAGATCGTCCGGATCGGCGTCCTCTACGGCACGGCCAACCGCCGCGCCGGCTGGGGGCCCGGCCTGACCATCCTCACGGCAATGGCAAACATCCTCGACCGGCTAGAGGACGAGGATCAGTTCCTTGCGCTCTACCAGGGGCTGGTCCACGTGGCCCGCGACACGGCCAACTCCGCCCCGCGCATCCGAATGGAGCCTTTAGAGACGACGGAGCACTCCTTTGAGCGGCTTAAGGAGTGGTTCCGGTACTTCATCGAAGTGCGAAACGCCGACGGCGCCGAGCGGATTCTTCTGACCGCGATCCGAAACGGCGCGACGGTTCAGCAGGTTGCCGAGATGATGACCGCGGCGGCAACCGATCACTTCTACCGCGACGGGGGCCACACGATCGACTTCATCAACAAGGCCTTCGAGGCGTTGGACCACCTGGGATGGGAGGCCGCTGAAGAAGTGCTTCCGACGCTGGTGAGAGGACTGGCAAACTCCTCCCGCGCCGAAGAGAGCAACCGCTGGCGCAGCCCGATCGACCTTCGAACGCTCTTGGAGAAGACCTTCGAGACGCTTCCGGAGCTGGTCGCTGAAGGGGAGGGGCGCCGCTGGCCGCCGGAAGCGGCCAGCGCTCTGACCGAAGTCCTCCTAGGCGACGACGCCCATCGGATCGTCGAAGAGCTGAAAAGCGCGATCCGACACGGGGCGACCGTCGCTCAGCTCACCCAGACGCTGGCCTACGCGGCGGCGCTTCGAATCGCCCGCTTCCACACCAAGAACGAACTTGGGGATTGGATCGCCGTTCTGCACACCTTCACGGCGGCCAACGCGCTCCATCAGTGCGCCAAGCGCTCACCCTCGGTGGAGCTGCTCCGAGGCGTCTTTCACGGAGCGATGGCCGTGTACTTTGACCGGTGGTTCAACAAGCCGGCGGCCCGACTGCCCCAGCACCGGCGGGAGACGAACGCCCTCCCAACCGACCCGGAGGTGCTTCTGACGGAGCTCTTAAAACTGAACGACGTGTATAACGCCGCCGATCAGGCGGGGATGCTCGCCTACCGGTACCTTTCCCTGGGCCATCCGCGCGATGCGCTTCAGAAGGCCTTGGGACACATGCTCCTGATCGAGGACGCCGACTTTCACACCTTCCAGATGCTGGAGGCCGCCTTGGCGCTGGCCGAGGAGTTGGACGAAGAGCGCGCCCGAATGGTGTTGGTTGCGGCGGCCCGCTATCTGGCCGCCCACGCGCCGACGATGCGGGGACTGCGCCAAACAGCAACGCTCGCGCTGCGGCTCCACCGGGGCGAGCAGCTTTCCGCCGAGGACCCCGACGAACAGCTCGAGTGAACACCTACCAGGTGAGGGCCCACAAAAAAGCCGGAGCGACGCTCCGGCTTTTCCGTCGGCCTCCGGATTGCGCAGCTCAGAAGCTCTTGAGGCTCCCCCAGATGGTGGGCAGCTTCCCCCGCGGGTTCACCGAAAGAGCGGTGTCCACGTCCAGCGTCACATCGTCCGGCGGCGGGTTTACCTCCAAGGTGTAGCCGCACTCACCGCCGTTCTCGCCGACCTCAAAGAGGATCGGCACCCAAACGCCTCCCGGCACCTCGATCTCGCCGACGTCCGTGTCCGCCGTCCAGTTTCGATCGGCAAGCCCTTGACAGACAAGGACGCCGTCCACCCAGGTCTGCTCCGGATCGTCGGAGCCGGCCCGGAAGGTCACCGTGCCTCCCTTATTCCACATGGCCAGCGTAAAGCCGTATTCGTGAAACTGGTTGAGGCCTTGGCCGCCCCACTCCAGCCAGTCGAACTGGTTCCCGCTGGCCGCCGTTCCCTGGCCGGCATCCCAGAGGTCCTGGAAGTTGATCGGAATCCACCACATTCCATCGGAGCCGATCCCCTGACTGGGGTTCTTGGCCTTCTGACCGGCGCGCGGCCAGTTTTTGGAGTTCTTGATCGTCAGGGAATCCTCCTTGATCCCGACGTACTCCTCCAGGAGGTCCTTGTTAATCGAGGCGGCTCCGCCTCCGGCCCCCAGGACGATCGGCGGATCGAGCACCAGCCAGCTCATGATATAGAGACCCGCCTCCAGTGGACCTCCGTTGTCCGCTTGAACGTCCTCTTCGTTCATGAAGTGGTGGGTCCCGGTGTAGTACTCCGGATGCCGATGGCCGCTGTCCGCGGGAACCATCTCGACCAGCCGTTTGGCCACCTTCTCGTCGTCCAGCGCCGAAGCGTTCAACGCCAGCACCAGAATCGGCACGGCGCACAACCACACGAATCGCCGCAGTCGCATCATCTTTGCTTCCCTCCTTTCCACACCCCGGAAGCCGACGGGGCAGGTGTGCTTGGGTTCACAAATCCGAAACCCAAGCATGACACAAATCTAATAAGAAGGATAGGAAAGGAGAAAGGAAGACGCAAGAGAGAAAAAGCGTCGGAAGACTCACCCCGATTCACAGGGATTAGCGCTCTCGGAGGCGACAGGGGCTGCGGGAGTGTGTCGCTCGATGTACTCCTCGACGTCGTGGCAGATCTTCATGAGGACTTCTAAATCACGCCGTTCGAGGGGAACCCGTCCCAAGACGCGCCGGAGAGCGTAGTCAATCGAGCTCCAGTCGTCGTTCATTGGGCGGAACCCGACCCGGCGCAGGAGCTGGAGGACCCGATGGGTGAGGGCCTCGTAGTCGCGGAGCTCGGCACGGTGAAAAGGCGGCCGGGGGACCTCGCCGACACTGGCCAAAAAGATTTCATAGGCGAAAACCTGGACGGCCTGGGCCAGATTCAGGGAAGGATTTCGTTTTGCCTGGGGGATCGTCGCGATCACTTGGCAGCGGGCCAGGTCTTCGTTGGAGAGCCCCCAGTCCTCGCGGCCGTAGAGGATGCCGACGCGCTGCTCCTGAGAGACTTGAGCGATCAGTTGGGCGGCCTCTCGGGCGGGAATCGGCTGCGGGAGCCGACGCATCCGGCGGCGGTTGGTCGTTCCAATGAGCAAGTGCAGGTCGGCGATTGCTTCGTCCAAGGAGTCCACCTCCTGGGCGTTGTTCAGGACCTCCAGCGAGTTCATCGCAAACTTGCGCGCCTCGGAACTGTTCCTCCAGGGCGTCTGGGGCCGAACGATCCAAAGGTCGGAGAGGCCCATCGCGTTGAGCGCCCGCGCGACGGAGCCGATATTTCCCGGCTCTTTGGGCTCCACCAAGATGGTTCGGACGTTTTTCAGGTTCTCCGGCACCTGAGGGCGCAGGGCGCGGAGCTCGTCGGGGGGCAGCTGGTCGGCCATCCGGCGCTGAGTCATTCCGTCGTGCTCTCCCGATCTCTTCGCCAGGGGGCATAGATGCGTTCGTAGCGCTGTCGGAGCCACTCCTCCACCGAGCGGAGGCAGCGCAGCGCGATCAACACCAGAATGGTAGCCCCAATCGCTAGGATAATTTGGGAGAGCGCCACGCAGACGCCGATCGCCGCGACAAACCAGATCGAGGCAGCGGTCGTCAACCCCTTGACCCGATCGTCCTGAGGCCGGGCGATAATTGTTCCGGCGCCCAGAAAGCTGATGCCGGTGATCACCCCGTGGACGATCCGGATCGGATCGCCACGGAGCGCTTCGGTAGGAACGCCCGACTCGAAAGCCTGGATCACCATCATGCCGGTGCTCACAAACAGAGAGGAGGCTCCCGCCACCAGCATGTGGGTCCGCAGCCCTGCCGACTTGCCGGTGATCTCCCGGTCAGCGCCGACGACACCCCCTAGCAGCATCGCCACCGCTACGTGAATCAGGAACCGAAACTGCTCCGCATCCCAACTGAACAGCTCCATCGCCGCTCTCCTTCTGGTGGTGTGCTCAATCGTAGCGGACGAGGGCGGAACTGAGAAGCCTCAGGCCTCCGGTGGGAGGGGTTCCGTTGCGCTCTCCGTGCCCTTAACGGATAATCGCTCCGGTTTTCATCTTCAGAGGATACCTCTTCAAGGAGCAACGGCTATGGCAGTTCGCATCGCAATTGCCGGATGTGGCGGGATGGCCAACGGACACCTTCGAGCTTATCTGACCATCTATCAGCGGGTTCCGGGGAAGGTGGAGCCGATCGCTATGTGCGATCCGATTCGGGAGAACGCCGAACGGTTCGCTACTCAAGTGGAGGAGACGACAGGGAAACGACCCGCCGTCTACACCGACATTGACGAGATGCTTGACAAGGAGGACCTGGACGGGGTGGACATCTGCTCGCCCCACGGGTACCACCACATCAACGCCGTCAAGTGCCTGGACGCAGGCGTCAACGTGATCGTCGAGAAGCCGATCGGGGTGACCGTCAAGGCGACCTACAAGATCATCGAGGCGGCCCGTCGAAACAACCGGATCGCCGCCACGGCGGAGCAGATTCGCCGGATGCCCAGCCGTCGGGCCTCCAAGTGGGCCATCTTCGAGAAGGGACTGATCGGCGAACCGCGTCAGTTCTTCTCTCAGCAAGCGGTCTGGGTTCCGCCCCGTGAGGACGCCCGTTGGGCCTGGCGACACGATCTCTTCCTTGGGGGCGGAGGGATGGTGATGGACTCCGGCGCTCACTTTTGCGACACGATCCGCTGGCTCTACGGCGATCCGGACTCCGTTTACGCCCGGGTGGAGCAGCTAGAGCGCCGAATGGTCCGCAAGGGCGAGGAGCTGGTCCGCAGCGCCCATGAGGACACCTGGATCGCGACGATCAACTTTCGCAGCGGCGTGATCGGCCTGTGGAGCTCGACCAGCTCGGCGCCGGGGTACTCCTTCCGGCACGTCGTGCATTACGGCTCCGAAGGGGCGCTGGTGGACAGCGGGGACATCTACCACGGGCCGTTTGAAGGGGCCAAATGGGTCCTCAAGGACGGAACGGAGATCCCCATGTCCCAGATCGTCCAGGAGTATAAAGAGAGCCTAAGCGAAGAGGAACGGGAGCGGCTCTTCCCCCACGGCTTTGAAGACGGGGTGGTCCTGGAGTGCTACGATTTTGTTGACGCGATCGAAAACGGTCGCCCGCCGGAGATTCCGGCCGAGGAGGGCCTTCGGGCCAAGGCGATCGCCGAAGCGATCTACGAGTCGGCAGCGATCGGCGCAGAAGTGAGCTATGACGCAGTGGTCTCTGGAGAGATTGAAGTCTATCAACGGCCGATCAACGAACATTGGGGGCTCTGAGCGGGCTCAGGAGCCGGAGCGTTCTCTAGGAGCTTCCGAGGGGGCCGAGCAACGGCCCTTGCTGGCCGTGCTCGGCCCGACCGCCTCGGGAAAGACGGAGGTGGGGATTCGTCTTGCCCAGCGGCTGGGCGGTGAGATCGTGTCGGTAGACTCTCGGCAGATCTATCGGGAGATGGACATCGGCACGGCCAAGCCCACTCCGGAAGAGCAGGCTCAGGCGCGGCACCATTGCATCGATCTGGTCTATCCGGATGAGGTCTTTTCGGTAGCCGATTTTCAGCGGGCCGCCGACGCCGCGATCGCGGCGATCCGATCGCGGGGAGGGCTGCCGATCCTGGTCGGGGGGGCGGGGCTGTACTTCCGGGGACTGGTGGACGGTCTGTTTGAAGGGCCCTCGGCGGACCCGGAGCTGCGCGAACGACTTCACCGCGAGGCAGAGGAGCTAGGCGATGAGGCCCTTCATCGGCGGTTGCGCCAAATCGATCCAGAGGCCGCCCACCGGATCCACCCGCGCGACCGAATTCGAGTCGTCCGCGCTCTGGAGGTCTACGAGCTGACCGGAAAGCCGATCTCCGAACTGCAGCGCCAATGGAAGGAGGGCTCGCCTCGCTATCGACTGGTCGCCTTTGGGCTCCGCAGACCTCGCGAGGTGCTCAACCGCCGGGCGAACGCCCGAATCAAGCGGATGCTGGAGATGGGCTTGCTCGACGAGGTCGCCGCGCTCCGGGAGAAGTACCCTTTTGAGCTTCCGGCCTTCCAGGGATTTGGCTATCGGGAGCTGTGGCTCTATCTGGATGGGAAGCTCTCGTTTGAAAAGGCGATCGAGCTTCTCAAGCGCAACACACATCGCTATGCCAAGCGCCAGATGACTTGGTTTCGAGCCGACCGGCGAATTCATTGGATTGACGTCGGGGAGGAGGAACCGGCAGAATCGGTTGCCGACCGAATTCTCGCGGCCTACGAAACGACGATCCGGCAAACGGGGGAATAACCGCACCCCACACCGGCCAGAGAGGAGAGAGGATGACTACCAAGACGATTGCCATCGTCGGAACGCTCGACACCAAAGGGGCCGAGTTTCGCTATCTCAAGGAACAGATCGAGCAACGAGGACATCGGACCCTGGTCATCAACGCCGGAGTGCAGGGGGAGCCGTTCTTTGAACCGGACGTCTCGGCCGCCGAGGTGGCTCGGGCTGGAGGAGTTCCCCTGGAGCAGCTTCGAGAACGGGCCGATCGAGGCGAGAGCGTCGCGACGATGGCCAAGGGTGCAGCGACCATCGCCGCCCGTCTCTATGCAGAAGGCCGCATTCACGGGATCGTCTCCTTGGGTGGATCGGCAGGAACGACGATCGGGACCTCTGCTATGCGGGCGCTGCCGGTCGGCGTGCCCAAGCTCATGGTCTCAACGCTGACATCGGGGAACGTCGGCCCCTACGTCCAGACCAAAGACATCGCGATGATGTACTCCGTTGTAGACATCGCCGGCCTGAACCAGATCTCCCGGCGAATCTTGGCCAACGCTGCCGGTGCGATCGTCGGAATGGTTGAGACAGAAGTTCCCAGCTCGGTGGAGGACCGCCCCCTGATCGGAGCCACCATGTTCGGCGTAACGACCCCCTGCGTGACCCGCGCCCGTGAGGTGTTGGAACAGGCCGGCTACGAGGTCTTGGTCTTCCACGCAACCGGAACCGGCGGCCGAGCGATGGAGGACCTGATCCGGGCCGGGTTCTTCTGCGGCGTCCTCGACGTGACGACCACCGAATGGGCCGACGAGCTGGTGGACGGCGTCCTGAGCGCTGGGCCGGAGCGGCTCGATGCCGCGGCAGAGATGGGCATCCCGCAGGTCGTCGCCCCTGGAGCGCTCGATATGGTCAACTTCGGACCGCCGGAGACCGTGCCGGAGAAGTTCCGAGGACGCCGCTTCTACCAACACAACCCCAATGTGACGCTGATGCGCACCACGCCCGAGGAGAACCGCAAGCTGGGCGAGATCATCGCTCGGAAGCTGAGCGCCGCCAAAGGTCCGGTCGTTTTCTTCTTTCCCAAGAAGGGCGTCTCGGCAATCGACCGCGAGGGCCAACCGTTCTACTGGCCCGAGGCAGACGCAGCTTTCCTAGAAGGATTCAAGGCACACGTCGCCCCTCATGTTCGGGTGGTGGAGATGGACGCCCACATCAACGATCCAGAGTTCGCCGAGGCGATGGCTCAGACGCTGCTCTCGTTGCTCCGCTCCCAGGAGAAGGAAGGGAAAGCTTCCTAGACCGGACGGAGTCCGGAGCGACCAGCACCCAGGCGACGAAGCCGCTCCTGCCGCGCCTGCTGGGCGAAGTTGCGTCGCCGATCGGAGTGAAGGGCACGGGTGTCCACGAGCAACCGCTGCTTGGCCGTCTTCGCCGAAGCGAGGACCGGAACCGTCGGTCTCTCCTCCTGCAGGAGTGGATCCTGAAGCCGCCGATAGGAGGCCCACTGAGCCGAGAGGACCAGCCCAATGAGGGCGGCCGCGATCGCTCCAAACGACGCGCTGAAAAAGCCCTCTCCGGCAAGCTTCATTCCTTCTACCTGGAGCAGACCGTGGAAGAGGAGGCTACTTCCAAACGGTCGCGAGAGAAACCGCACCCCGCGCCGGCGACGACTGACCAGACTCAACAGCAACTCGAACGCCCAGGCGCTGAAGAGGGCCCCCACCGCCGCCGGCAGGACTCCCCAGATCGCTCGCCGGAACGGCGGGTACGGTTCGAACAGATAAAGCCAATAGAACTGTGCGTACAGCCACCCCCCAAGCGCGCCCAGAAGCAGCTCAAGTCCCATCGTTTCGTTTCCCCCGTGGTCTCAAAGGTTCCGCAGGCACCAAGGGGAAACTACTAAAGTGGCCGGCTCGTTACAGCGGACTGTCAGCGTTCTTCGAGGCGCTCAACCTCCTCCTGCATCTGCCGCTTGAGCACCTCTGGGTGATCCAGCGTCGGGTAATCGTCAATCCGGCTCCAATCGAACGCCTCGTCGTAAGGGTCCAGGGCCTTTTGAGGGTCGAAGACCTGCGGATGCGGCGCAACCGCTTCGTAGGGGGTAAAGTCCGGCGTGCTGGTGAAGAAGTCCCGAAGCAGCGTTGCACCGCCGTCGTACTGGTTCAGCCAGGGAATCCCCAGGATATGCTCCATCGTTTTGAGAATCGCCCCGAAGTTCGCATGTGTCCGCGAGACGTACCCCCGCTTGACCCACGGACCGATGACTAGCAGGATCGAGCGATGGGCATCTATGTGATCCAGGCCGTTTTGGGCGTCATCCTCCGTCACAAAGATCACCATCTCCTTCCACCAGGGTGTATGAGAGAGCAGCTCGACGACGCGGCCGAGCGCTAGGTCGTTGTCGGCCATGTAGGATTCCCAATAGGGATAGCCAGCGTCTGGGCGAGGTCGTGCCCCGTGATCGTTGGGAAGCATCATCGTAATCAGGTTTGGAAACGGCTCCTTGCCGCTCAACCAACGTTCGTTGAGCTCCCGCTCAAACATCTGAACCCGAAACTGGTCGGGGATGTTCGTGTTGTAGGTGGCAAACAGCCGCGAGGTCCGCCCGTAAAGCGGCGCGGGCATCGGATAATTGAGAGGAATGCGCACGCCGGTGTGCTTGTGGTACCACGCCTCCCAGGCGCCCTGGAACTCAAACCCCAGCCCAAAGTTCCAAAAGTGCACGCCGTTGCGCTCCAGATGCTCCCAAAGGGCTCCGGCTTCGTTGTAGTCCTCCGGATAGATCGCGCCGCTGGCTCCGGTGAACCCACGCCGTCCCGGCGCCGAGCTGGTCGCGCTAAATCGGCGCCGTCCCCCATAAGAGGCCGAGGTGGCCGTCTCAACCCACTCATTGGGATAGACGCCCACCAACCAGCGATGCCCGTCGGCCGAGTGGTCCGAGTCGCAATAAAAGTTCTCCGAAAGGGCAAACTGAGTCGCCAATCGCCGATGGTTCGGCATGACGTTGACGTTCTCAACCGGCGGCAAGCCGTCCCGATCGTTCCGGACAGTGCGGCCCGTTCCCAACGAGGCCAGCGAAGGCTCCCCCTCGACCCCAGGCAGGTCCCCAAACACCTGGTCAAAGGTGCGATTCTCCTTGGTGATATACACCACATAGCGGATCGGCGAAGGCCGTGAGCCAGAGACCAACGGCACCGGATGGGACGGGTCGTCCTCCTCCGGCGTGACACGGCGAATCCGGAAATTGTTCTCCAAAACCTGCTGGGTGAGGGCGGGGAGCTCCGCGTCCGGAGGAATCGGACAGACCTGAACCACCCCCTTCATCAGGTTACCGATGTAATGCCCTTCCGGTCCGGGGACAAAGTCTGGGCCGCCGTTGGGGCCGGAGCCGAAGCCTTTGGCGTTGGCAATAATCAGAAAGCGCCCGTCCGGCGTGACCCGAAGCTTACTGGGGAACCAAGCGGTCGGCAGGTACCCCAGCACCGAAAGCAGATGGGTATCGATCACCGCAACGGCGTTGATCCCTGCCGCCGCCACGTAGAGCCGCCGACCCGCCGGGTCCAACGCCAGCCCAAAAGGAATCGCTCCTCGGAGCGAGTTGACCGCCGGATGCAGCCGAAGCGGAATCTCCGCTGTGATCGCATGGGTCTTTCGAGAGATGACCGAGATCGTGTCGTTACTCCCGTTGCTGACAAAGACGTAATCGTCGTTAACGGCGATCGAGTTTGGGGAGGACCCACCCACCGCTGGGATGCCCTCCACCTCTTCCCCGACCAGAACGCCGGTTTTGATCTTGGCGATCACCTCGCGGCTCTCCGTATCTAGAGCCCAGACGCTGAACGACTCCGGCACGTTCGGATCGCCAAGGCCGGGAACCCGACGACCATCCGGCAGGGTGATCCCCTCGCGCATCTCCTCCGAGAGATAAGGAAAAGGGGGAAACGGAAGCGCCGTTGCTTCGGTGCCGTCGAAGCCCTCCGGCGTGCTGTACTCGAACATCCCGACGTTGGCAACGTAAAGCGTCTTCTCGTCCGGGCTGAGAGCGATTCCAAAGGGATAGCGCCCTACAGGGATGCTATCCGTCACCGCTCCGGCTTCCAGGTCGAGCACGACCACGCGGAAGTTGGCCTGATCCACAGCGTACACCGTCCGTTGATCGGAGGCGAGCACGAGGTCCCCAATGTAGGAGTCCTCGAACTCCCGATCGCCGACCCGGACGTTGCACGGAATCGTCTGGAGGCGTTCTCCGGTTTGGACGTCCCAAAGCATCACCGTGCCGTCGTCCCCGCCAGCGACGACTAGACGTCGGTTGTCGCTCAAAAAGGCAAGGCCCATGAAGACGGCGTTCAGGACGCCCGCATCGGTTCGAGCGCCGGGAGGAATCTGTCGAACGACCGGCTCCGGGGCCGTGGGCGACTCGATGACGGTCAACGAGAAGGGCTCAGTGCCGCTGTTCGCCGTGACCGCAACGGAGCCGTCTGGGCTGAGCGCCAAACCGTAAGGATGAGGGGCAATCCGATAGGTCCTCCCCAAGGGACGGACGACACGTCCGTTGGGAAGGATCGCCTCCGGCGATTGCCAATCGCTCGGAAGCGCACAGAACCGATCCCCAGCGGGGGCGCTGACTTCGTAATCAACGGCCCCAGCAGAAAGCAGCAGAAAACAGACCAGTACCGACCAAACTGAGAACGTTCCCATCCGCATCAAGGACCCTTTCTTCTCAATAGGGACGGGGATACGCTATCCCGATCCGAGCGCGGAACACAAGGGCCAGAAGACCAAAGGAAAACGCCACGGACCAAACTCAGTGACAGAGGACCAAGACCATAGTTAAAATAGGAAGGATGAAACGCCGCATCGGGACGATGTGAAGGATCATGGTCGTTTACTTGATCTCGGAGAATCGCCGGGCTGCGCGTCGAGTCGAGCGACTCCTTCGGGAGACCGCATTTGGGGAGGACGTTCGCCTGTTGGGAGCGGAGGAAATGAACAGCCTCTGCTGCCCGACGCAGGCCCCTGCCGAAGGGATCATCCTCGCGGCGCCTCGGGCGCGACGGCGGCTCTCGGAATGGGTCGGCCCCTGGGTCCGGGCGCTGCCGTTGCCGCTCCTCGTTGTCGAGGAGCGGCGACGTCCCGGCCGCGAAGAGGAGGCGCTGCGGACCGGAGCCGCTGAGTACCTGACCCTAGAGACGCTCACCGCGCCGGAACTGGAGGCGGCGATTCGGCGTGCCCTCTGGCGGCAAGAGGCGGTGGAGCACGCGTTGTTCCTGGCCCCGCTGCGGCAGCTCCTCCGTCAAGCAGACGTCCGATTTGCGCGCATCAGCTTGGAAGGCCACATTTTAGACCTCAACGACGCCTCGCTGGCCGAATTTGGGTGCGTCCGCGAGGAGGTCCTCGGTCGCCCGTTTTTGGAGCTTCTCCTCCCCGAAGACCGGGAGCGTGTAGCGGCGGCTTGGAGGCGCCTGCTGACAGGGCCACCCGACGCAATCCGCGAAACGGTTCGCCTGACGCGGGCCGACGGGTCGCTGCGTTGGATCCAGGTGGACGCCCATCTGCTCCGCGGAGCTGACGGACGCCCCCAGGAGGTGTTAGCCCTCCTGGAGGACGTCACGGAACAGCAACGGATCACCGCGGACATGGAACACGTCCTTCGAGGGCTGCGGAGCCTCCTTTGGAGGCTTGAAGTGCGTTCCTCCGGAGAGAGGATCGAAAACTGGAGCCTGCGGCTGCATCTCTTCAACCCTGAGCACGCACGGCGGGTTTTCCCTCGATTGAACCCAGGAGAGGACCCCGCCGAACTCCCCTGGCGGCTGAAGGAATGGATCCATCCGGACGATCTGGAGTCGGTCGAAGGGATGTTCCGCGCAGCACTGGGCGCCGAGCCGAGCCGGATGACGATGGAGTTTCGCGTCTGCGCCGATGAGGGGGATCTTCGGTGGCTCTCCAGCGACGTCTTAGTGGAGCCGATCGGTCCGGGCCACTGGCAGATGACCGGACTGACGACCGACATCACCGATCGGAAGGAGACCGAGGGGCGCTACCATCGCCAAGCCCTGCTTTACGAGTACATGCGCGAGGCGGCCATTCTGGTGGACGCGGAAGGGACCATCTTGGAATGGAACCGCGGGGCGGAAGCGACTTTTGGGTACTCTCGAGACGAGATCGTTGGCCGCTCGGCCGACGTCCTGTTTGACCTTCCCGACCCAACGATTGGCCAGCGCGTGCGCCGGCGTATCCTGGAGGGCGGATACTGGGAGGACGAAGCTCGTTTTATTCGCAAAGACGGGACGAGCGGCATCGCCCAGATCTCCGCTGTACCGGTGCCCGACGAGGGCGGCCGACAGGTCCACATTCTGAGCATCGTCCGAGACGTGACCGCCCAACGCGAGGCGGAACGATCGCTGCGCGAGAGCCGAGAACGCTTCGAGCTGCTTCATCGGATTGCGCGAGGAATTCATACGGACTCCACCTCCCAAGAGGTGATCGCCCACACCCGGCGCTGCCTGGAGGAGAGCTTTCCCCAGTACACCACAGAGTACGGCCTGATCAACGGAAGAAATCATTACCACCGGATCCCGGCCCGCCCTGAGGAGGCGCCGCTGGAGCTGGACCTGAACCTGATCCCGGAGTACTTGAAGGCGCTTCGATCCTTTGAGCCAGTAGTCATCTCGAACGTTCCGGAGGATGAGCGGATAGGGCCGTTCCGCGAGCCGCTAGCCGCCGAGGGCATCTTTGCACTTTTGGACATAGCAATTCCCCACGACGCGGACCGGATCGGAAGGCTAAGCCTGGAGTCTCCAGAGCCGCACGGATGGACGGAGCACGAGATTCAGACACTTCGGGAGGTTGCCGACTACCTTGGGCTAGCGCTCGCCGATGCGCTCGCACGGGAGCGGGAGCAGCAGGCCATTGAGGCGCTCCGAGCAGCCCTTCAGCGCCACGAAACGATGATGCAGGTCAGCCCGCTGGGAATCGTGCTGATCGGCGCCGACCACCAGATTCTGGAGGCCAATCCAGCGGCTCAAACCCTACTGGGGATGTCCGAAGAGGCGCTCCGCGCCCGACGCGGGGAGTTCATCATTACCGGCAAGGGTCGGGCCGAGTTCATCCAAGCGTACCGGGCGCTCTGGTCGGGCGACCAAGAGCGATTCCATCAGCAGGTTCAGATTCAGCGCCCCGACGGCAAGTTACTTTGGCTCGAAATTCACGGAGCCGCCATCCCCGGCCCAACGGGAACGCCTCAGGCGGCCCTCCTGATCCTGAACGACGTGACCGAACGCATCCGGTGGGAGCGGACGCTCCAAGAGAGCGAAGAGCGCTACCGCGACCTGTTCGAGAACACCAACGACCTGATCTTTACCTTCGATCCTGAAGGGCGGTTCCTGTTCGTCAACCCGGCCTGGTCTCGGACGCTTGGATACGACGAGGAGGAGAGTCGAGGCCTTCATCTGGCCGACATCGTGCACCCGGACCACTGGGGAGCACTCCGCCGCGCTCTGGAGGAGGCCCAGAGCAGCGGGGAGAGTGTCCGCGTGGAGCTGGATGTCGTGCGTAAGGACGGGCGTGTCCTGACGGTGGAGGGGGATCTCTTCTTCCGCCAGCAAGACGGCAAACCGATTCAGGGTCGGGCGATCCTCCGCGATGTCACCGAGCGGCGGCGGATCGAGGCCCTCAAGAGCGAGTTCGTCTCAACCGCGAGCCACGAGCTCCGGACGCCGCTCACCTCCATCCGGGGCGCGATCGACCTGATCCTGGGAGGCGCCGCCGGGGAGATCGGCCCGGAGGTGCGCTCCCTGCTCCAGATCGCCCACAACAACTGCGTTCGGATTACGCGCCTGATCAACGACATCCTGGACCTAGAGCGGATCGAAGAAGGACGACTGGCCTTTGAGATGCAACCGTTGGACATCCGGACGCTGGTCGCCGAGGCGGTCGAGCAGAACACCGCCTTCGCCCGACAGATGAGCGTCACCCTCCGGCTAGAGAGGTCGGTTCCTAACGCGATCGTCCTGGCCGACCACGACCGGATGATCCAGGTGATCACCAACCTGCTCTCCAACGCGATCAAGTTCTCCCCCGAGGGGGGAGTGGTGCGCATTCACGGGGCGTTGGAAGAGAAGTTCGTCCGGATCGGAGTTACCGACCAAGGGCCTGGGATTCCACCGGAGGATCAGCAACGGATCTTCGAACGTTTTGCCCAGTCGGACCACTCTCAGAGCCGCAAGAAGGGGGGCTCCGGCCTTGGGTTAAGCATCGCCAAGGCGATCGTGGAGAAGCATCAGGGCCGCATCTGGGTCGAATCGGAGGTCGGAAAAGGGGCCACCTTCTACGTCGAGCTGCCGCTTTGGGAGGAGGAGAGCGCCGGGCCGGGAGAGGAGGAGGCCTCAAGTCCCTGGGCAAACTGGAGCATCTCCTCGAGCACCTCCACCAGCCGGAGCGCCTCAAACGGCTTGGTGATATAGCCGATCACGTCGCGTTGAAGGCCCTCCTGAATCTCTCGCTTCTGAGCGCGCGCGGTGAGGAGAACGACGGGGATTCGGGCGGTCCTCGGGTCTCGCCGGAGCCGATCGAGAACCTCGTAGCCGCTCAAGCCCGGCATCAGGACGTCCAGCAGGATGAGGTCCGGCTGGAGTAACTTCGCCTGAACGAGTCCCTCGCGGGGGTCGTCCGCGACAAAGACACGGTAACCCCCCTTGAACTCCAACGCCAACCGCACTAGACGAAGGATGTCCGGCTCGTCGTCAATCACCAACACGCGCCGGGACATGTTCCTCCTCCTCGTCCGTCCACCTTCGCAATTGAGTGTAGCAGCTCCCTCTTATAACGCAAGGAGGAGATGCCCAGAGTGCAACAAGAAAGGCGCCGCAAACTGAACCTCGCGGCGCCGGAGGATGTCTTTCTTGGTACGCGTCTGATCAAGTCACTTCTTCAGCTGGCCCCAGGTGGTGGCTAACTTTCCCTGAGGGCTCACCGGACGCCCGAAGTCCTGAATGTTCTCCGGCGCCCAGCGGGCCAAAAAGCCAATCGTCAGCTCCGCTCGGTCGTTCCAAGTCCCCGGTCCGCCGGCGGTCTGATCGGCAATGTAGACGTATCCGTTGGTGCTCGTGTCGTGAAGGACGATCGGATCCGCCCAGAGATCGTCCTCATTCCCGGAGGTGCTCGCAAAGACGGCGGCTACCTCCCAGGGGTCTTTCACCTCAGCGGTCACTACGGGTCGGAAGGTGATGTACCTCTCAATGGAGGGAAGGTACTTCTTTCCGGTCGGCGTCGGCTTCATCTGGGTGTTGTCCGCAAAGGTAATAATCCCCGCTGCAAGGTCCAGGATGTTCGCCGCGCCTTGGCTACCGTTCTCCTGACAACGGCTTCCGACCTTCCCGTTCGGGTTGTTCGGCCCCACCTCACTGTTACACTCGTAGGAGACGTAGCCGAACCAGTCCCCGACGTTAATGACGATGTTTCCGCCCTCGATCCAGCGCTCGATGAGCGAGCCGTCCGGTTCCTTGTTGGGAAACGGATAGAGAACGCTCGGCATACAGCCGTTCAGCCAGATGACGTCCGGCTTGCCGTCGTTCACGCGGGCCTCCGCCCACTGCCCAAACGCCTCCAACTCAGGGTCGCCGAACTGGTCCACGCTCTCGAAAAGCGAGCCGGTCTCCCGAACAATCTTGTCCACATGATCAAACTGTTCGGGGCCGTACCAACCGTCGGTGTTCCAGGAACCCACGTAAAAGGCGATGTCCGTCCCGTAGGCGCTGGCCACGAGCGCGGCCAGCAGCGCACCCGCGATAGGCCACCGCATCATGACCTCTCCCTCCTCATCCTTCTCGGGAAAGACATCCTCCAAACAAAAGGGAGAATCGGCAACGCCGATTCTCCCTTATATTATAATCTGTCGCAGTTCAGGTCCCTAGCGCTTCAGCTCGCCCCAGGTGGTCGCCAGCTTGCCGGCCGGTTCGACGGCCAGAAAGCCCTGCTCGGCAACCCAGTTGTTGATGAACTCGATCGTCGCCGCCGCCCGATCAATCGCGTGGCCCGCGTTGCCCTGGTTGATGAAGGCCACGTGCCCGCCGGTCTCAGTGTTCCGAATCACGATAGGATCGTAGTCCGTCCCGGCCTCGCCAAAGATGGCAGCCGGCTCCCACGGAGCAACGATTGCCGCACCGACGACGGGTCGATCGGTAATCATCGAATCGCCCAAGCTGGGGATGTACTTCTTCCCATCGTCGGTGATCGTCATCCGAGTGTTATCGCCAAAGCGGATAATCCCCGGCAGGTTCAGGATGTTCTCCGCGCCGGCAGCGCCGTTATCCGCGCCGCGAGCGCCACCCTCATAGGTCGTATAGGCGAACCAATCGGCGACGTTGATGAACATGTTCCCACCCTCAAGCCAGCGCTCCGCAACGGAACCATCCGGCATTTTGTTGGGGTTGGGATAAAGCGTGCTGGGCATCACCCCTGGCAGCCAGATGATGTCCAGTTCGCCGTCGTTCATGTTGTCCTCAGCCCACTGGGCTAGCTCATCAATGGTGTCGTCGGTGAAGATTTCGATGTTCTTGAGGCCCTTAACGCCCGCGACGATCTGATCCACGTCCTTCGGCACCTGGGCCGGGACGTACCAACCGTCGTTCGGGGTGCCGTTGTAGATCGCCATGTCGGCCGCTTGGGCCGTAGTCAGCGCTAGTAAACACACACCAACTGCAATCGCACTCCACTTGTCCATCGGAACCTCGCCTCCCAATTCGTTTTGGGGCCGGCCCGGAGGCCGACCCCGGGTTGTTGGATGTTTTGAGTTTACTTCTTTAGGGCGCCCCAGGTGGTCGTCAGCTTCCCGGCCGGCTCAACCGCCGTGGTGATCCCCTGCGCGGCGAGCCAGTTGTTGATGAACTCGACCGTCAGGACGCCCCGATCCACAGCGTGGCTCAGGTTCGCCTGGTTCAGCAGGGCGAGGATCCCGCCGGAGGAGGTGTCCCGCAGCGCCACCGGGTCGTACATTGTCCCGTCGGCGTTCTGCCCGAACACTTCGGCCACCTCCCAAGGCGCGACGACCGCGTCGCGAACCACGGGCCGGTCGGTGATCATCGTGTCGCCCAGGCTCGGCAGGTACTGCTTGCCGGCATCGGTGATCGTGATCTGAGTGTTGTCGCCAAAGGCGATGATGCCAGGCAGGTCAAGAATGTTCTCCGCACCGGCGGCGCCGTTATCCGCACCGCGCGAACCGGTCTCGTAGGTCGTATAAGAGAACCAGTCGGCCACGTTGATGAAGATGTTGCCGCTCTCCAACCACCGCTCCGCAACGGAGCCGTCCGGCTCCACGTTCGGGTTGGGATAGAGCGTGCTGGGGGTCACCCCGGGCAGCCAGATGATATCCGGCTCGCCGTCGTTCATGTTGTCCTCAGCCCACTGGGCCAGCGCGTCAATCTCCGCATCGGTGAAGACGACCACTTCGTTAATGCCGCTGACGTTGGCGACAATGTACTCCACGTCCACCGGGACGACGGCCGGGTCGTACCATCCGTCGTTCGGGGTGCCGTTATACAGCGCCAGGTCTGCAGCGCTCGCACCGAAGGCGACTGCAAAGGCCGCAGCCGCACTCACACACCAGGTCGCCACCTTACGCATGGCTCATCCTCCTTGATGGGTCCTCAAAAGGCACGACGCCTTTTGTGTTCTCTTCGCACAAACGAAACGCTCGCCGGAAAGAGACTCCGGTCTCCGCGTAGGAGACTAGCACCCAAACGTCGGAACTGTCAACCTGTATCCGCCGACGTCAGGAAAACTGGGCGGGAGAAACTCACATCGAGTAGATCATCCGGTTGGCCTCGTCGTAGTCGGGGCGGAGCGGATCGGTGGAGAGATAGAGCTTCTGATACGGCTCGTAAAGCTGGATATAGCTCCAGTTGACGCCACAGAGGATCTTCCGCTCGTTGACCAGTTTCACGAAGCGGCCTCGGAACTTGGCCCGGGTCGTCTCTGGAGGATGGTGCATCGCGTGGGCGATCTCCTCATCGGTCACGATCCGTTCCATCAGCCCCCGCTTCTCCATCTTGTAGAAGATGCCCCGCGTCGTATCAATGTTATGGTACTCCAGGTCCAACCGCATCACCTCAGGGCTGTCCCAATCCAGCTTTCGGGAGCGGACGTACTGCTCGATGATCTTCTTTTTGGCCACCCAATCAAGATGCCGGTCCAACGACTCCGGATCGGTCTCCAGACCGGTCAGGACGAAGTCCCACTTTTGGAGAACGTCTTGAATGAACGGGTCGTCCTCCCGCTGGTAGTACTGGGCGGCGGCCTCCCAGTACTCCCGCTGCACCTGGACGGCGGTCATTCGCTTGCCGTTTTGGAGTTCCAGCTCCCGTTTGCACTCCAGGTCCTCGGAGATCTGCATGATCGCCCGGACCGACTCGCGCAGCTCCAGGCGCTTGTCCAGCGCGCCTTCTTCGATCATCCGGAGGATCAACGCCGTGGTGCCGACCTTCAGGTAGGTCACAAACTCGGACATGTTCGAGTCACCGACGATCACGTGAAGCCGTCGGTACTTCTCGCGATCGGCGTGGGGTTCGTCGCGGGTGTTGATGATTCCCCGTGCGGTAGTCGTTGCGATCGAGATGTCCTCCCGGATGTGCTGAGCCCGTTGGGAGATGACGTAGTAGCCTCGATTCGACTTGCGCACCTTTCCGGCGCCACAGAAGGCCTGACGGGTCACAAAGAAGGGGATCAGCTGGGTGGCCATCTGTCGGAAACCGACGTTCCGATCCATCAGGTAGTTTTCATGGCAGCCGTAAGTATTGCCGGGCGTGTCGGTGTTGTTTTTGAAGACGGAGATCCGGCCAAAAAACCCGTCTTGACGCATTCGGCGCTCCGCCGCGCGGGCCAGCGACTCGATGATCCGCTCCCCAGCGCGATCGTGCATCACCAGTTCGCGGACGTCGTCGCACTCGGGGGTGGCGTACTCGGGATGGCAACCGATGTCCTGATAAAATCGAGCGCCGTTTTCCAGGAACACGTCGGGGTACATTCTTCCGGAGATGATCTCCCGGAAGAGGTACATCACCGCGTTTTGAATGGAGAGGGCCTTTCCGCCTCGGCGATCGGCGGTGCAGATGATCCCGTATTCGTTTTCCAGTCCGTAGATCCGCCGTTTCACGGTTCTACTCCGATGGTGCTGGTGGGGTCGAGAGACGTTCGGTCAACTCTTCGCGGGGAATTCGTCGAAACTTGCGCCGTCCGCGGGTGACGTCCAGGACGGCGACCTCCAAGCGTTCAGCGGTTAACGGGCCCTCCGCTTCGCGGTCGCGTACCGATTCCAGGGCGCGCACGGCAAGTCGAATCGCCTCGTCCAACGGCAGGTTGGGTCGGAAGTGCTCCTCCAACCACCGGCGGATCTCTCCAGACTTGCCGCCGATCACCGAGAAGTTTCGGTCGTCGGCGACCTGGCCGCTGTAGGAGATCCGGTACAACCGATGATCGAAGCCGTCGTTCGGCTCCCCCACCTCGGCGACCAGCAGCTCCACCTCCAGCGGCTTCATGTCGAACTGACGCCAAACGTTCCCGATGACCTGCGAATACAGGTTCGCCAGCCATCGGGCGGTTACGTCTTCTCTGCTGTAAGTATACCCTTTGACCTCGGCCTGTTCAATTCCCACAATCCGCAGCGGATCGTACTCTTGATAGTTCCCCACACCCGCAAAAGCGATTCGATCGTAGATCTCTGAAATCTTATAGAGCGTTGCGCTGACGTTCTCCGCGACGAAGACCAGCCCGTTTTCGTACTGCAGGGCGACCACCTCCCGGCCCATCTGGACGCCCTTGCGGGCCAGTTCGTCCTTCTCCTGCATGATCTGTTCGGGCGAGACGATAAACGGCGACGGCATGCCTGCTCGGCTCCTTCCAGGAAGCGGGTTCGCTCCGGGTTAAGGCAGAACTCAGTCCTCCGATCGGGTGGCGTTGCGTCGGGCGGCAAAGTCGGCGCGCCAGGCGTTGAGAAACCCTTCGGCGATCTCCCCCAACCGCTCTTCGGGGACGTCCCGCGCCCCCTCCTGAGTGATCACTTTGACCAACGGGAAGATGCCTCGAACCCAATCGAAGCCTCCGGTGGCCACGTCCTCATCGCTGGCGTCCAACAGCGCCTCGACAGCGCACCGGATCGCCTCCTCCTCCGAAAGGCCGGCGTGATAGCGCTTCTTGAGCGTGCTCCGGGCGTCCTTCCCACCGGAGCCGGTCGCGTAATAATCGGTCTCCTCGTAGCGACCCCCGGCCACGTCGTACTTAAAGATGCGCCCCCGACGGCGGCGCGGGTCGTAGCCGGCAAAGATCGGCACCACTACCAGCCCCTGAAGCGCCGCGGGGAGGTTCTGGCGCAACACGTGCGCCAGATAGTTCGCCTTGCCTTCCAGGCTCAGCGGAGTTCCTTCTACCTTCTCGTAGTACTCAAACTGCGTTCGCAGGAGCTGAGCCATCTGGATCGCCGGTCCGGCTACGCCCGCAATGGCGATCGCCGAGTACTCGTCCATCTCGAAGACCTTCTCGATGTTCCGATCGGCGATCTCGGTGTAGGTGGTCGCCTGTCGGTCGCCGCCGATCAGCACCCCTCCGTCAAACCGAACGGCCAGAATCGTCGTCCCATGGGGGAGCGCCGGGCCTCGACGCTCGCTGCGCTCAGCGACCACCTGAAACGCTCGCACCGGGTCCAGATGGGTGTACTTCTCTCGCAGGAGCGCTAAAAAATCGTGCTGGGGAAGCCGATCCCACTCCTCTTTCATTGCCCCTCCTGCCAATGATTAAGTGCTCTCAAAAAGTCGGGATCGAACGCTCCGCGCCCGATCCCGCCCGCAATGAACTTCAAGCCGGTATGGGTCCAACGGTTGTTACTCTCCGCCGCGCTGAATGAAGTTCTCGACGAACTCCTCGGAGTCCTCTTCCAGAATTTCGTCAATCTCGTCCAGGAGCGAATCAATGTCGTCCTTGATCGCCTCGGCCTCTTCGTAGAGCTCCTGATCGACCTCTTGCTCGACGGTTTCGCGTTCGCGTTCGGTGTGCTGGGTCTGCTTCTTTTCCGAAGGCATCTTGATCCTCCCTCGCCCATCGTCTCTTTACGACTACAACCTGACTATGCCGCTTGAGCTTCGGCTCGTCAACCGTTGGAAGGTCCCGCGGGAGCCCCTCCTTCCAACGCCTGGAGGAGCTCCGCCGCCGAGCGGCAGCGTTGCATCAGTTCGCCGACCAGCTCCTGAGTGCCTCGAAGCGGATTGGGCATCGGGACCTTCTGGAGCGACTTGCCGTCCACGTCAAAGATCAGCGAGTTCCAACTCGCCGCGTGGATCTCCGACGCAAATCGCTTCAAGCAGAGCCCGCGGAAGTAGGCTCGGGTGTCCAGCGGCGGGTTGGTGATCGCGTGGATTACCGCCTCTTCGGACACCAGCCGTTTCACGTGCCCTGCCTTCAGCAGCCGGTGGTAGATTCCTACGTTGGGGCGGATGTCGTGATACTGGAGGTCCAGCATGGCGACCCGGTGGTCATCCCACGAGAGACCGTGTCGCTTCTGATAGGCGAGCAGCCAGGAGTACTTGATCACCCAGTCCAGCTCCTGCCGGAGCAGCATCGGGTCCTCTTCCAGTTTGTCGAGCACCTCGCCCCACTTTTGAACAACGTCGGCCTCAATGGCGTAGTAGGGGCTTTCTTCCTTTCGGCTTTCGACAAACCGCGCGGCCCGTTGCTGGAACTCCCGCTGAATCTGGACGGCGGACATGCGCCGTCCGCTGACCAGCTCCAGGGGCCGCTTGCAGGTCAGGTCGCGGGAGACCTGCTTGATCGCCGCGACCGGATTGCGGAGCTTGAACTCGTCTCCGATCAGGCCGTCCTCGACCATCTGGAGCACCAACGCCGTCGTGCCGACCTTCAAGTAGGTGGACAGCTCTGCCATGTTGGCGTCGCCGACGATCACATGAAAGCGCCGATACTGTTTTTCGTCGGCGTGGGGCTCGTCGCGAGTGTTGATGATTGGCCGGTCCACCATCGTCGAGAGACCTACTTCGGTCTCGAAGAAGTCGGCCCGTTGGGAGATCTGATAGGCGCACGGCTCCGTGCCGTTTTCGGCGCCAACCTTTCCAGAGCCGGTGAAGATCTGACGGGTCACCAGAAACGGTGTCATCACGTCGACCAGCGTCTGGAACGGCACCCGACGGTCTACCAGGTAGTTCTCGTGGCAGCCGTAGCTATGGCCCTTACGGTCGGAGTTATTCTTGTAGATGATGATCTCCCGTTGGCCGTCGAAGGTCTGCTCGGCGATCCGGGCGCTCAGCTCCAGGATCAGCTCTCCGGCCTTGTCGTAGATCAGCAGGTCGCGAGCGTTGGTGCACTCCGGCGTGCAGTACTCCGGATGGGCGTGGTCCACATAGTAGCGCCCGCCGTTGGTCAGGATGTCGTTGATGACGGCGCTGCTCTCCTCGTCGGGCGGGGGTGCGGACGGTTCCGACTGGAAGCCTCGCGCGTCCATCAACGGGTTTTCCTGCTCATAGTCCCAGGCCACCTGACGCTTCGCCCGATCCTTGTAGCTGTTGACGACCAACGTCGAGGCGGCCACCGGATCGAACTCGGCGGAGCGCTTGACGGTGATCCCGTACTCCGTCTCGATGCCCATCACCTTGATCAGCGCCATCGGATCGGTGCTCCTTGCCCTCCGTTGGCTTTACAGATAGGGACCCGTCGAGGAGACGACGCGGACGTCACGTTTCTTCTTTTGCGTCTCCTCGTCTCGCTGCACGAGCATCTTGACGTTGACGATCCGCTCGCCCTTGCGTCCGGAGATGCTGGCCCACTCGTCGGGGTTCTTCGTGTTGGGCAGGTCCTCGTTTTCACGGAACTCGTCCCGAATCGCCCGGTGCAGGTCTTCAGCGGTGATCCCCTTTTCGCCGCCCTCGATCGCCCGCTTGAGGGCGTTCTTCTTGGCCCGCGAGACGATGTTCTCGATCATCGCCCCGCTGACAAAATCCTTAAAGTAGAGGATCTCCCGCTCGCCCCGCGAGTAAGTGATCTCCAGGAACTGGTTCGACTCGTCGGTGCGGTACATCTCCTCGACCGCCTGGTCGATCAGGCGACGGACCACATCCTCCTTGGTCTCCCCCTCGCGGAACTCCGAAGCGGCGATCGGCAGGTCGGGGGTGAGGTACTTCGAGAAGATGTCCCGCGCCCCCTCGGCGTCAGGACGATCAATCTTAATCTTGACGTCCAGTCGGCCAGGACGCAGAACGGCGGGGTCCAGCAGGTCCTGACGGTTGCTGGCGCCGATGACGATCACGTTCCGCAGGTCCTCTACGCCGTCGATTTCGGCCAAGAACTGGGGCACCAGCGTGGACTCCATGTCCGAGGAGATGCCCATCCCCCGCGTTCGGAAGAGGGAGTCCATCTCGTCAAAGAAGATGACGACCGGCATCCCCTCCTGAGCCTTCTCCCGCGCCCGCTGGAAGACCTCGCGGATCTTTCGCTCCGTCTCGCCGACGTATTTGTTCAGCAGCTCCGGACCTTTGACGTTGATGAAGTAGGCCCGGATGTTCTGGTCGCCGTAGAGCTCGCGGGCCTTCTGGGCCAGGCTGTTGGCCACCGCCTTGGCGATCAGCGTCTTTCCGCAGCCAGGAGGCCCGTAAAGCAGAATCCCCTTGGGCGGACGCAGGTTGAACTCCTTAAAGTACTCCGGATACAGGTAGGGCAGCTCGATGGCGTCACGGATTTGTTCAATCTGCTTGTCCAGGCCGCCGATGTCCTCATAACGAACATCGGGAACCTCTTCAAGGAGCAGGTCCTCGGTCTCCAGGCGCGGGAGCCGATCCACGATGATGCCGGTCTGGGGGTTCAGGACGACCTGATCGCCCGGCTTGATCTTCTCTTCCAGGCCGGCGGCCACTTGGACGACCCGTTCCTCGTCGGCCCGCATCGTCACCAGCACCCGGTTGGCCTCCAGGACCTCCCGGACCTTGACCACCTCGCCCTGCGGCTCGACAGGGGCCGCAGCGACGATGTTATAGGCGCCGTTAACGATCACTTCCTGTCCGCGCACCAGAGAGTTCCGGTCGATGCTGGGGTCAATGTTGACCCGCATCTTCTTCCCCAGTAGGCTGATGTTAGCAGTGTCGTCCTCGTTCAGGTTCAGGAAGACGCCGTAGTTGTTCGGCGGAGCGCTTAGCTTTTCAACCTTTTCCCGAAGCAGCTCCAGCTGCTCTTTAGCCTCCTGAAGGGCGGCGGTTAGCTCCCGATTGCGCCGCGTCAGCTTCACCAGGTCCCGCGTCGCCTCGTAGAGCTTGATCTCCGCCTCCTCGGAGGCGGCCGCGTTCAGCTTCCGGCGCAGATCGCTGATCTCGCTCTGGAGGACCTCGATGATCCCCTCCAGCTCGCGGATGCGCTCCAGATACTGAACCAGGACGGGATCCCGCGATTCGGAACGATTCTCATTCCCACTCTGACGATACTCGGCGTCCGATGGGTACTTCGAGCTCATCGCAACTTCTCCTCCTGCACTAGCGCGGACCCGGAACGGTACCGATCCGTGACGCGTCTCGGACACCGTGGAAGTCCCACCCCTGTGGACTTCCTCTCCGCCTTCAGCATCGCCATCAAAGGGTGATGCATTGTAACACCTCCAGCCGCCTCGGTCAAGCGCCTAGCGAGGGTAAACACACCTACCAAAGAGTTGCCAGCTACGACACTCCGAAACGACAACTCGGGATCGCTTCTCACCGTCAGGCGATCTCAGGGGGATCCAGCGATGCCTTACTCTCCCAACGCCACCGGCGGGCGATTCGGTTCAGTCAAATTGCGCCTGGAGCGGCTTTGAGCCGCCACGCCCCTCTTTCACGCCGCTTTTTGTCCTCGGGGGGTTGCCGAGGACCGCGGTTGTCCTTTTGATCCTCCGCGTGGTACAAGTGCTCCGATCGAAGGAGGGAGGAGCGCTGAACCGATGAAATGCCGAACTGCCATCGTTGCTGCGCTGCTAGGGATAGCCCTCCTTGGCCGCGCTGAGGATCCCCCACTGGTCGAGCTGATCGTCTGGGGGCTGGGCGAGGGGGAGTCCCAGCTTGGCCGAATCGCGGCGATGCACGCCTTTGAAGAGCGCTGGAACTCCGATCCCGAAAAGGTAGCCCAATACGGCCGGGTGCGAATCGTCAAATCGGTGCAGGGGGGACGGATGAACCCCCAGAAGCTGATGACCGCCATCGCCGGTGGCACTCCCCCCGACGTGATCAACCAGGACCGCTTCTCCATCGGCGGATGGGCTGCGCGAGACGCCTTTTTGCCCCTGGACGACTTCCTCGCCCAGCAGGACCCCAACGACCCGTTGGCGATTCGGCCGGAGGAGTACTACGCTGCCTGCTGGCAAGAGGCCGTCTATGAGGGCAAAGTCTACGCCATTCCCAACAGCACCGACGATCGTTTGCTCTTTTATAACAAAGATCTCCTTAAGGCCGCCGGATACGTGGACGAAAACGGCGAAGCCCGACCTCCCAAGACCTGGGAGGAGCTAAAAGAGTACGCCGTCCGACTCTCCAAATGGGACGAAAACGGCAACCTGGTGCGCGTCGGATTTATCCCCAACTACGGCAACAGCCACCTGTACTTATACGGCTGGCAAAACGGCGGCCGCTTCATGTCGGAGGACGGGCGCACCTGCACGCTGAACGATCCGCGGATCGTTGAGGCGCTGGAGTTCATGACCGAAATTTATGACGCACTGGGTGGCCGAGCGGTGGTGGAGAGCTTCATTTCCACCTTTCAATCGGGCGTCTTGGACCCGTTTTTGAACGGCGTGGTCGTGATGAAGATCAACACCAACGGGGAGCTGAGCAACATCGCTCGCTACAAGCCGGACCTGAACTTCGGCGTGGCGCCGGCACCGCGCCCGGCCCGGTTTCGAGAGCCGTTGACCTGGTCGGGGGGCTTCTCCTGGGCAATTCCGCGCGGAGCTCGCCATCCGGAGATCGCCTGGGAGTTCATCCGCTGGATGGTCAGCGACCAGGCACAGCTGTTGGAACATCAGGTGCTCCTGCGGTACAACCGAGCCCGAGGACGACTTTACGTTCCCGGCATCTCCGCCAACCGCCGAGTGAACGAGCTAGTCTACCAACAGCTCGTCCTGGACAACCCCTTCCTGCCGGAGAACTTCAAACGGTACTACAAGCTCTGCGTCGACCTGATGCCCTACAGTAAGTTCCGACCGGTGACGCCGGTCGGACAGCTGCTCTGGGACGAGCACGTTCGGGCCTTCGAGCGGGCCACCTATCACCAGTACACCGCCAAGGAGGCGTTGGATATCGGCACGCGCGAAGTCCAAAAGGAGCTGGATCGGCTCTACGGGGAGCGAGACTACCCACCGATGCCCTGGACGGTTGCGGTGCCGATCCTGATGGCCGTTGTGTTGGGAATCGGCGCGATCTGGTTCGGACATGCTTACAGAAAACACCGACTCGCCTGGGGGGTGAACAAAGTCCGCGAAGGGGTGGCCGGATACCTGTTCGCGTCGCCTTGGCTGATCGGGTTTCTGATCTTCACCGCCGGGCCGATTCTGGCCAGCATCCTGTTGAGCTTTTCTGAATACGACGTGCTCCATCCGGCCCGATTCGTCGGGCTGAAGAACTACGTTGAGCTACTGGCCGAAGATCCGGTCTTTTGGAAGTCGCTAGGAAACACGCTGTTCATGGTGTTGGGGGTGCCGCTGGGGATGGCTGTCGGGCTGGGGCTGGCGATGCTCCTGAACACCGAGGTGCGTGGTATCTCCCTGTATCGGACGATCTTCTATCTTCCGGCGATCGTTCCGGTGGTGGCCAGCTCCGTTCTGTGGGTCTGGGTCTTCAATCCGGAGAACGGCCTGCTGAACGCGACACTCCGAGCAATCCACCTGGAGGCGCTCCTGACCCAACTGGTTCAGAGGCTTGGAGCTTCCGGCCTCTACTGGCTCCAGGAGGAGACGCTGGCCAAACCGGCGCTGATCCTGATGGGCCTGTGGACCTCCGGCTCCAGCATGATCATCTGGCTCGCGGGCCTGAAGGGGATCCCCAAGCACCTGTACGAGGCGGCGGCGATCGATGGTGCCGGCCCTGTCCGCCGGTTCTTTCACGTCACCCTGCCGATGCTCAGCCCCTATATCTTCTTCAATCTGATTATGGGGATCATTGGGACGTTTCAAATCTTCACGCAGGCGTACATTATGACTCAAGGGGGACCGGTGGACGCGACGCTCTTTTACGTCTACTACCTGTTCAACAACGCCTTTCAGTACTTCCGGATGGGCTACGCGTCGGCAATGGCTTGGATCCTCTTTGGGATTATTTTGGTGCTGACGCTGATCCAGTTTCGCCTGGCGCCGCGATGGGTGCACTACGAGTCCGGGGAGGCCACATGAGCGACTCGATCGAATGGACGTTCACGGCGGAGAAGGAGGAGAAGGAGGCGATCGCGCCAGGACGCGGTCCGCGCGTCCGGTGGGGACGGGTGCTGCTTCATACGACGCTGATCTTGGGATCGTTTGTCTTTGCGTTGCCGTTTTTGTGGCTGGTTGGGACGAGCTTCAAATGGGACCGAGAGGTCTTCGCCGAGCCGGAGAGCTGGTTTGGGCGGCTGGTTCCTCGGCTTCCCTATCGAGTGACCCGAACGCCCTACGTAGCCACCGCCGAGACCCGTCCCTTTCGGCAGCCCCCGGCGATGGACCCGATCGCCTGGGAATATCTTAAATCCCGGCTGGAGCCGATCCTCTGGGACGCCGTTCAGCCGATTCTGGCCCAGCGGGAGGTCCCCGACGCCCTGCGAAACGAACTCCGACACCACCTGACGCGGGACCTCTGGGACCGAATCCAGGCGGAGTTCCCCGACAGCTTCTGGCGCAGGCCGTTCAATGAGATCCAAGCCGGCCTAACCCAAGCAGTGACCCAACAGAAGGTCAACAACGGTTGGGAGCTGATCTATCGAGCCATTCGCCTGGGTCCACCGACCGCCCAGACGCTGGACCGGATCGAGTCGGCACTCGGTGCACCCCAATGGATCGCTCAGCGAGGCGGTGTACAACTGGTGCCAGCCCCCGAAGCGGAACGCGAGGCGGTCGAGCTGTGGACCAACTATAGCGACACGCCCCGCCCGCCGTACCTTAGCTACCTGGTAACCGAGCTAACGCTCCCGTTTCCGGCGGCGCAACTTCGAGCGCTGACGATCCCCCTCCACGCCGACGAGTCGTACCATCACTTCACCGCCACCGTCGAACTTGGAGGGAAGACCTTCTCCAGCGATCGGCCGATCGTCCTAGACACCTATACCTGGCAGGAGGTGGTCCTTCAGGTGCGCGGAGAGCCGGGCCCTCACGAGCGGGACAACGTTCTCCTTCACGAGACCGGCGAGCCTTCCGAAGTGGTCGGCCCGGATCGGGTCCGCATCACTCTGACGCTCCACCGTGCGCCGTACCCTCTGGTCGTCTGGAGGAAGTTCATTCACAACTACGTTGAAGCCTCTACCTTTGTGCGCTTCTGGCGCTTTGTTTGGAACACGGTGATCGTTACAGCGCTGAACATCGTTGCTCAGTTAATCTCCTGTTCGCTTGTGGCGTACGCCTTTGCCCGGCTTCGGTGGCCGGGGCGGGACCCGATCTTCATGCTCCTGCTGAGCACGATGATGCTTCCTCCTCAGGTGACGATGATCCCTGTCTTTTTGATCATGCGAAAGCTAGGACTCTACGACACGCTGCATCCGTTGTGGATCGGTTCACTGTTTGGGAGCGCCTTCTTCATCTTCCTTCTGCGCCAGTTTTTCTTGACGATCCCGCGCGACCTGGAGGAGGCCGCAATGATCGACGGCTGCGGGTTCTTTGGTATCTACTGGCGGGTGATGCTCCCGCTGGTAAAACCGGCGCTGGCTGCGATCGCGATCTTCCAGTTCATGGGCGCTTGGAACGACTTTCTTGGCCCGCTGATCTACATCGCCCGCGAAGAAAAGATGACCCTCTCTTTGGGACTGCAGCTCTTTCAGTCTATGCACAGCACCGAGTACGGCATGCTGATGGCGGCCTCAACGATGATGACCCTCCCGGTCATCGCGATCTTTTTCCTGGCGCAACGATACTTCATCCAAGGGGTGACGTTGACCGGTCTGAAGGGCTAAGCTCATCCTTTTGTCAGGACTGGAGAGGGCAACCTCCTTTTGGCTCGGCAGAACTGGGGAGACGTCCGACCAAAATTAACGAGGAGAACGGATTTGACGAAACCGCCGCGACACATTCTCTTTCTGTGCGTTGCCAACTCCGCACGGAGCCAGATGGCCGAGGGGTTGGCCCGCGCCATGGCGCCGGAGGGAGTGGAGGTCTATAGCGCCGGAAGCCGTCCCTCTCGACTGAACCCAGACGCCGTCCGCGCGATGGCGGAGATTGGAATTGACATCTCCCACCAACGCTCCAAAGGAATCGAAGCTGTGCCGGTAGAGCGGATTGATACGGTCATCACCCTCTGCGCGGAGGAGGTCTGTCCGACCTTCCCCCGGCCAGTGCAGCGACTTCACTGGCCCCTGCCCGACCCGGCAGCCGTGAAGGGCTCGCCGGAGGAGCGACTGGAGGCCTTCCGGCGCGTTCGAGACGAGATCGCCCGACGGCTCCGGGAGCTCTTTAAAGAGGCGTCCGGGCGATGAAGGCGGGAATCTTCCACCGGCAGGGCGGGCCGGAGGTCCTCTGCTACGAAGAGGTACCCGACCCGACCCCTGGGCCGGGAGAGGTGCTTCTGCGAGTATTGGCCTCGGCGGTGAATCGGTTGGACCTGAAGGCTCGCGAAGGCCGCCCAGAGGTCTGGCCGATGCCCCACATCGGCGGCCTAGACGTGGTCGGCGAAGTGGCTGCCCTGGGAGCGGGGGTCGAAGGATGGCGCCCCGGTGAACGGGCGGTGGTGTACCCGATCCTCTCCTGTGGACGGTGTGCGCTCTGCCGACGCGGAGACAACGCCCTTTGCCCGGAGCAGCGGGTCTTCGGCTTCCAGACGCAGGGGGGCTTTGCCGAGTTGGCAGTTGCTCCAGCAAAGAACCTGATCCGGATCCCCCCAACGGCCGACCCGATTCGGCTGGCCGCCGTTCCGACCGTCTACCTGACCGCTTGGCGAATGTTGGTAGGCCGGGCCGGCCTTAAAGCCGGCGAAACGGTCCTGATCCACTCGATCGGAAGCGGCGTCGGGAGCGCCGCCCTCCAGATCGCTCGATACCTCGGCGCACAGGTCATCGGAACGGCCAGCTCCGACGCCAAGCTGATCCGCGCCCCGCGAACAGGGCGCCCATGCGGTCGTCAACTACACCCGCGAGGACGTCTTAGAAGCGGTCCGCTCCCTCACCGACGGGCGCGGCGTGGATGTGGTCGTTGAGACGGTCGGCGCGAGCACTTGGGAGATCAGCTGTCGAAGCGCGGCGAAGAACGGCCGAATCGTCACCTGCGGCGTGACCGCGGGGGCAGAGGCCCTCACGCCCATTCGCCACCTCTACCAGCACCAGATCAGCATCTTGGGCGCGGTCATGGGCGGGCCGGCGGAGCTCCGTTCGATCCTGAACCTGGTGCTGCTGGGAAAGCTCCAGCCGGTGGTGGATCGAGTGCTGCCGCTGAGCGCTATCGCCGAAGCCCATCGGGCGCTGGAGTCTCGCGAGCAGTACGGAAAGATCGTCCTTCGTATCGGAGAATAAAAAGGCTAACTCAGGGGTTCAAACGATGGAAACGATTCTCATCACCGGGGGACTCGGACGCATTGGCCAGGTACTCTGCCGGGAGTTCCGAGGACGCTATCGGACGCGCTCGTTCGATCTGCGACCCTCCCCGGCCGCGGACGAGAGCGTCGCGGGAAACATCACAGACGTTCCGGCTTTGGTCCGGGCCTGCCGGGGCGTTCGGGCAATCGTTCATCTGGCGGCCATTCCCGGCAACGCCGACTTTAACCTGCTCCTGGACACGAACATTCGGGGTACCTACTGCGTCTACGAGGCCGCAGTTCAGGCGGGCGTCCGCAAGGTCGTCTTCGCCAGCACCAACCACGTCTCCGGCATGTGGGAACGCTCCGGCGTATACACGACGCCGGAGATGCCGATTCGTCCCGACTCACTGTACGCCGTCAGCAAGGCCGCCGGCGAGGCGCTGGCGCGGCACTACGCCGACGCGCACGGCATCTCCTCCGTCTGCATCCGAATTGGGGCCTTCAACGCTCAGGAGAGCAAACCGCGCGGGCTTCGCGACTACTACATGCTGATCACCCATCGGGACATTGCCCAGCTGGTAGATCGAGCGATCCAATGGGAGGGGCTTTTTGCCATTGTCAACGGTATCTCCAACCACCCCAAGGCGTATCAGGACCTCGAGAGCGCCCGGGAGTGGCTAGGTTATCAACCCCAAGACGGCGCGGAGGACTGGCTGGACCTGCTCTCCCCCGAACAACGGGAGCAGTACAACGCGCTTCAATGGCGACGCCTCTCCCGGGAAGAGATGATCCAGGAGTGGCTTTCCGTTCAGGCGCCACCGCGTCGCCGCTAAGGGTTACTCAGAGGAAACTGGCGGCGGGCCCTCCAGCCGAAGGACCGAAGCTCGATTGGTCACAACGAGATAGGCGCCCTCCGAGGAGGACCGGCAGGTTCACCGGAGCGTCGGTCGGCAGCCCGACACGATAGGCTACAAAGCGCCGCCGGGAGGAGTCGTAAGCGATCACCTGCTGAACGGTGGGGCCGATCCGATCGGCGAGATCGCTCAACCGACGGAGGTTCGGATCTCGACGCGTCAGCGTGATGAGGTTCACGCCGTTTCGAAGCGCGATCTCCGCTGGGCCGGGGTCACCGTCCAGGACGAGCTCCCCAGGAGCGCTCATGACGACAATGTAGCCCGCCCCCACTTGGATAGGACCGTCCGCCCGACCGAAGGGGGGCGCCCCCCGCCGGTAGGCCCGAAAGGCCCCTGAGGTCGGCTCCTGCCAAAGAATCATCTCAGCCGCTGGAAGAAGCTCCATCAGGTCGCTCACCCGCTCCAAGCGCGGGTCGTGAATCGGAATCCCCACGAGATTGATCCCCTCCTGAAGGGGGAGGAAGAGCGCATCGGGCAACAGGATGGTCACCCGCTGAGACTCGTTGATCGTCTGGTTCCCGTAAGGATCCACCAGGACCGCGCGCACAACGGCGTCCTCGAGGGGCTCCCGACGGGTCACCCGATGCTCGCCCCGATAGGTGCCCCGCTGGGAGGGAAGCTCCGGAATCTCCTGATCCGTAATCAGACCAGGGATCGAGATGCGAACCCTGCTGTTCGGTTCCCCGGTGACCACAAAGACGATCGTATCGCCCCAACGGGCCGGACTCCCGACGATCGCCACGCTGTATAGCTCCGCAACGCCGTCCACTGTGACCGTCTCTTCCGCCTCAATCTCCAAGGTGTTCCCTGCCGGGTTGGTGAACTGAACGGTGATCCGAGCGTTCCGGGCCAGGTCCCCCGCCCGGACGGTGTACCGTCCACGATAGGTGCCGGCGGGCGATTCTTCCATCGGCAGATCCTCAGCGATCCCTTCGATAGTGAACCGGGCCGTTCCGTTGGCGTCCCCCTCACCAGAGATGACGATTTCATCCCCGACCGCCGCCACCGGCGGGGCCTCGACGTCCGTAATCGAGAAGTTGACCACCGTATCGATGGTGAACCGTTCTTGGGAGCGCCGAGTTCCAACGTTTCCCGCCAGGTCCACCAGTCGGGCCTCTACCGTCTGGTTTCGGAGGGAGAGGTTTGGAGGGATCACCAGCTCCCCAACCCACGTATGGGGCTCTGCGCCGGGCTCCAAGGTCGCCTGAACCGGTCCTAGCGTCGCGGTCGCCTCAACGATCGTTTCAAGACTGTCCGGCGGCTCCGCAACCAAGACGGCGATCGTATCCCCGGCCCGCAACGGATCGGCGGAGGGGGGTTAGCTCCAGCCGCTCAATGACAGGCCGACGCGTATCTCGCACTCGGAACGGTTCCGGTGCAGTCAGCTCAAGACCGCTCCGGCGCCCGACGACGATCAGGGGATACTCCCCGTCCGGAAGCGCCCGGCGGATCAACACCTCCGCGGAGAGTCGGCCAAAGGCATCCGCCGTCGCCTCACCGATGGGTTGATCCCCAAGCCGGACCTCAAGGCCCTCACCGGCTGCAAAGCCGTAGCCCTCCAGCTCGATCGTATCGCCGACAGCTCCGGTGGTCGGCCGAGGCCGCTCTAGCTGAGGCAGCACCTGAACCGCGCCCTCCCGTTCCGCCGTCAGCCCCGAGTGTCGGCCCACAACCCGAACCCTCTGCGGTCCGGCGGGAATCGGCGGCATCGAAAAGGTCGCCAGGAGGCTCCCGTCCACCGTCGTTGTAAAGGGGCGACGCGGCTGAACCGGCACCGGGCCCAACCACACGTCGACCGGCTCTTCGGGACCCAAACCGGCCGCCTCAACCGTCAGATCCGCCCCGACCGGGACTCGGCCGCTCTCGCTCGTCTCCGCTGTGACCCGGACCAGAAGAGGGAGCACCTCAATCCGCTCGCGGACAAAAAGCCGTCCGTCGGTCGCCACCACGTCCACCCCGTCCCCGTTCGTCCGTGGAACGGGCACCGTTAAGGAGAAGCTTCCCGACGGGTCCGACTGGGCCAAGTAGGGGGTCTGGGCGTTCCCGATGCTGATCGTCACCCGACTGTTCGCACGAAACGCAGAGCCGGAGATCGTCAACTCCTCTCCAATCTGGAGGGCCTTTGGCTCCACGGAGAGGGTCGGCAGGACCGTAAACTCCGGCGGCTGAACCCCCTCTGGGAGAACGCCCACTCGAACCGGATAACGTCCCCCCGGCACCGGCGGAACGAAGAAATCCCCCACCCATAAACCGTCCACCAGCTGGGAGTTGCGGAGCGAGCCGATCACCAACTCGCCAAACAGGACCCCCGTCCCATTGGCGCCCCGAACGTGTACCACCGTCCCGACCCTTCCCTCGGTGGGCTCCAGGGTCAACTGACTCGTCGCGAATCGGAGCGTCCCAGAGGTGCTCGCAACCGTCGTCTCCCCAATAGCGGCGGTGATCGGTGCTTGGGTCGGGAGAGGAACGCTCGGCACAAATAGGCTCATCACGAAGAATCCGTTGATCGGCACCGCCGTTCCGGTGAGCGGTACCTCGCCGATTCGGAACGACACGGTCCCATCGGGAAACCCGATCCCCTCGACCTGAATCAGGTCGCCGGGCCGAACCAGCGTCCCCGCCGGCGGGCTGACCAGCCGGAGCTCCGATTGGACGACGACCGGAATTTGAGCCTCGACGCCGGAGCTGAGCCCCAAAAGGGACAACGTCTGTTCCCCGCCGGGGACGTCGCCGATCTGAAGCGAAGCGCGCACCAATCGGCCAAAAGCGTCGGTCGGCTCCTCTACCACCATGAAGCTGTTACCAATCCTCGCTTGGACCCTCTCGCCGGGAGCAAAGCCGGCCGCTTGAACGAGAACCGGACTCCGTGGCCGCACGGTGGTGACCGGGCGGCCGACCGCGTCAATCAGCTGCGCGAAGGGCTTAAGCCGAAACGGCACGGCCAGAAGAGGGCGCCCGTCGTCGCCGGTCGGACGGGTGGGGAAGATCTCCTTCTCTCCGCCGATCCCGTCGGCGCCCAGATCGGTCAGAAGCACGTCTACTTCAAAGACGCCGTTTCCGTCGGTGAGAATGCCGTTGATCGTGTTGGCCCCAGCGCGGACCTCGGCGATCCGGAGCGGCGTCGGAGAGAAGCGGGCCTCCAGACCCGTGTCGAGAGAGAGGACCCCTAACAGATAGTTGGCGGGAAACCCGATTCCGCGGACGCGCACCGTCTCCCCAACGGCCGCCTCTGAGGGCGTTACGGTCAGCTCCGCCGTCTGGAGGAACTGATCCACCGGCGCCGGAGCGGCAATGAAGACAGGAACCTCCGCCGAGGTCCGGCGGGTTGAAGCCCGGAGCGGAACGGTCCCCCGACCGTCTGGAAGGTCGTTCGGGAGCTCTGGAATGATAATGCCGGCGCGGAAGGTCCCGTCCGCTTGGGTGCGGGTCTGATGAACCCCCCGACGGCTGCCGAGATCGAACTGAACCGTCTCGTCGGGCTCAAAGCCGGCCCCTTCGACCACGAGGAGCGTCCCGAACCCTCCGATCTCCGGCGTGGAACCCCCTTCTAGCGTCGCCCGAAGAATCGTCCCGACGATCTGAAGGGTCTCCCGAGGCGTCGTCTCCGCGGAGCCCGCCCGCACGGTGAGATCGTACCGCCCAAAGGGGAGCGTCGGCACGACAAAGGTCAGGTCCAAGTTCCCGTCTGCGTCTACCTGGGCGCTGACCGGCACCTCCCGGTCACCAAACCGGAGGGATACGGCAGCGCCCGGCGGAAAGCCAAACCCTCGAACGCGCACCTCCTCCCCCGGCGAGACGTTCAGGTCTCCGCCTGCCGGTGTGATGTCGGTGATCGTTGCAGTTGGAGCGTAGGCAAAGGTCCCGTCGGCGGCCGAACCGGTCTCCCCTCGTAAGACGATCGCAAAATGGGTGTAGACATGTCGGTCAACCAGCGCCTCGTCGATAAACAGGTTGATCGAAATCGACCCTCGCGTGTTGGCGACCGCCCCGCTGACGCCGCCAACCAGCCGCTCGTTCACGTACAGGTCTACCACCTCGCCGGGGGTGAATCCGCTGGCCGTCAGGCGAACGCGAGTCCCCAATCCGCCCACCGGCGGCGTCAGGCTAGTGATCCGTGGTTGAATCCGCCAGCGATTGGGCGGAGCCTCCAGCCGCAACCGAGAGCGGCTCCCCTCCAAGAGGAGAAGGGCGTCCGGACCGGCCAGCTCGCGCGGAAGCTCCACCGCAGTCCGGAGAACTCCTAACGCGTCGGTCCGACTTGGGTCCAAAAAGGTCGAAACGCGAGCCCCGTTGACGGTGATCCGCACATCCTCTTCAGCGCCAAACCCATCGGCGATCAGCTCCACCAGGTCCCCCGGCCCTACTTGGGTGCCGCCCCAGCCCGGTTGGGTGTAAACGCGGCTTCCGTCGGGGGCGAGCACAAACGGCGCCGTCCGTCCCAATCGAGGGAGGACGACGAAAGGCGCCTCGTAGCTCCGGCCAGAGTCGACCCCCCGGAGCGAAAACCGGTGCTCGCCGCCGGGGATCAGGGGAAGATTCGCGCTGACGTTGACCAGCTCCCCGTCTCGAGAGGCGATCGCCGGCTCCGCCAGCTCCGCGTCGTCGACGGCCATCCGGACCGGCTCATTCGGCGCGAAGCCGGAAGCCGAAAAGACCAACGGCGAGCGCGAGACGATCTCCGAAGACAGCAGAAACAGACCATCGCCGACCAGGGCCCCAAAGCCCCCAAGCGAGACATTCCCCGAACCGGGCACCGGCGCCCCCTGAGAGTCCAGCAGGACGACCGTCTCTGGAAGGATCGTCCAGTTAACGACCCCCGCTCCTATCGCTCGGAACCGGAGCAACACCAGCGCTCCCGATCCGGAGACCTCGACGTCCCCCACCCGCCGAGAAGTCGAAACGGCTAAGGTGTCCCCCGACTCACGGACGCTTAAAAACGGTGGCTCGATGCCGTCGAGGAACAGCTCCCCTGGTTCGGCGCTCAGATAGTCCACCCGGAGCGGATCGAAAACGATCTTTAAGGAAGCACCAAACAACCGCTCGACGTTCTCAACGATCAGCTCTAAGGTGAACTCCTCTCCGACCTCCAGGAGGGGGTCTTCCACTTCCAATCGGACCGTCGGGGCGGCCAAGGCCGTCGTCAGGGCTCCCAAGCAACCCAATAGGAACGACAAACACCAGAGGGGGCGTCTTTGCTGGCTCAACTTCATAATCCTTCCCGCAAAAAGTCCTCGTCCCTTGTCGTCCCCGGAAGACCGGTCAGCGACTCTCAGTTTGAAGACCGGCTTCCGCCCGCTCCTGGGGCCTGGAGGCGTCCTGCGTCGGAGAGGCGACCGTTACTCGCCCGCGCAGGGCTTCCAGTCGTTTGGCTCCGATCCCGCGGACGCGCACTAACTCCTCAACCGATTGGAAAGGGCCAAACTGTTCGCGGTACTCCACGATTCGTCGGGCAAGTGTTGGGCCGATGCCGGGCAGCGCCTCCAGCTCTTGAACGGTTGCAGCGTTAAGATCGAGTCGGTCCTCGACGCGCTCCGGCGGCGCCCCCCTCTGGCTCGTCCCTTCATCTCTAATTTCGGACGAATGGGCAACGTTTTCAAGCGGTTCCGGCGATCGCGGTTGGGGGACCGGCGGATTCGGCTGCGCCAGGAAGTCCGGGGGGCCATAGAACCATTCAGGCCGCCATCGCTTGGCCGCTTCCACGCCGACACCGAGAAGGGTGAGAACCAAGAGCGCGCCCAGAACGAGCCGCTCCCCCTGCGTCAGCGTCGACCAGAACCGCCCCATCTTCACCGATCCCCTCCTAGAGGGATGACCACCGCCTCCCCCGGCCGTAGCTCAAACCGAAACCCTGACTCCGGGTCGTCAGGCAGGCAGATCAGCACAAGGTATCCTCTGGCCGCATAAGGAGCGGTCAGGGCTACCGGGGAGATGTGGTAAGGCTGCAACAGCTCCACACAGTCCAGAGCGAGCACGTCCACCTCTTCAAAGTGGGCTTCTAGGAGGTCCTCGGCGGCGATGTGGAGGAGCAGCCGGGCCTTTGCCGGGAGCCCGGCGAGGCGGTCAAGGCTCTCTTCCTGCTGAATCGCTTTGAGCAGAAGCCGGTTGAAGGCCAGGTACCCCCGCTCCGGCTCTTGGAGGTGTTGGGCCAACCAGTAACGAGCTAGCGTCGTCTTTCCGGAGCCAAACGGCCCGACAAGACAGATCGGTTGGTGAACGGGACTCTCTTCCAGGCGGGCTTCGAGGCGCTTCAAAGCTTGCTGCTGAGCCGGAGTCAGCGTAATGGCCCCCCAAGGGTGAGAGGTCCTGTTGATTTCAAGGTTCCGGTCTTCAGTCCAACGGTCGCGGCTCATAACGGTTCCACAGCTCCCAGGTTGCTTGGAGATCTCTCAGTCCGGCGGTCGTTCCGATCGCCATCACGCAGGCGGCCCCGGCTGCCGTTCCCAGGCGGGCTGCCGCCTCCAGATCGTACCCCAGGGCGATTCCGGCAAGGAAGCCGCCAGCGTAGGCGTCGCCGGCACCGGTCGTGTCCACCACCGGAACGCTCAACGCCGGCAGCCGAAGCGTCTGCCCTTCGGCACAGAGATAACTTCCCCGAGCCCCCATCTTAAGAACGACCACTCGAGGACCGTACTCCCTTAGCGCCGCAACGATCGCCTCCGGCTTCTCCAGTCCGGTCATTGCAGCGGCCTCTTCGTAGCTGGGCATGAAGTAGTCCAGATGAGGAAGGCTCTCTTTTAGCAGCTCCAACCAGCGTCCTTGGGCGTCCCAGGTAGTGTCCAATGAGGTGCTCAGCCCCTTGGACCGCGCCGCCTGGAGCAGCCGCGCTGTTGGAGAGCCGTCCAAGCGAGGCATCAAGAAGGTGCCCCCTACGTGGAGATGGTCGGCTTGCTCCCACAACCAGTCCGGAATGTCCCCAAGTTCTAGCTCTCCGTTCGCCCCCAGCGTGTGGAAGAAGGTCCGCTCTCCAGTGCTGTCCACAGCGACAAAGGTCAGCGAAGTGTGGGTTCGACTCCGGCTCATCCCCCGCGTCGAGACGCCGGACTCTTCGAGCCGGCGGAGGATGAAGTCGCCAAAGGCGTCCGTTCCTACCTTTCCGACGGCTACCGTCGGGACGCCCAAACGAGCGAGTGCAATCGCCGTGTTGTTCGCGCAGCCGCCGGAGTGTAGCTCCAGTTGGTCAAAAAGGACCAACCGTCCCCGCTCCGGCATCCGGTCAATCGGCTTGGCCAAAACGTCGGCGACAAAGATTCCCACACACGCCACTCGCTTGGCGTTCATTTGGGCTCCTCCTCCCAGCGACAGGGGATCAGAAGCAACTGGACCGACTCCTCCGCCCGGCTCTCCTTCGGACCGACGACCCGCAACCCGCGCGCCCACCCCACCAGATAGCTTCGACCCGTCTTCAGGTATCGATCGAAGACACCTTCCCGGGCCCAGAAATGCAAGAGCGCATGGGGCAGCTCCAGATTGGTCCAGAAGTAACGCCGGTTAGGCAGCTGGATCGGTTCCCCAACCCTCGGCGCGCCCGCTGGAAGGTCGGCGAGGAAGAACGCTCGACCGTCCCACCAGACGGCAGCCCGATCTAACTGAAGCGGAAGGGAGTGTTCCACCTGAACCCTTCCCCCCTCCATGGACCTCAAGACGGCCTCCCCCACAAAGGGGACGGCGGCCTCCCCGATCCAGACCGACGGACGTTCTGGGTTGGGGGCAAGCTCGATCCGGACGACCCGATCCCTCTCGTCGAGCGTCCACGGCTCCGGCGTGAGCGAATAGAGCGCCGGGAGAGCGGTTAAGGGGATTCGCATCGTGCGGGCCAGCGCTGAAGGCGCTTCAAGCGCGCCGAGCCACCGTGCCTCGCCCAATTGGGGATAGGCTCGGAGGAAGCCGACCTCATGAGCGGGAGCCTGGACGTTTCGGTTTCGGGCCGTGCCGGGGAGCAGAGCAACCGCCGCTGTCAGGATCACCAACGCTGCCCATCCCCCTCGGCGTCGGAGGAGACGACCGCCTACCAGAGTGATCCCCATCCCCCAGATCAAAAGGAAGCCCAGCGCCCAACGACGTGCCGGACTCAACCTGCGCCCCGTCAACGCGACAACGCGCGAGCGAAGGAGCTCCTGTTCCCGGTCCTCTAGGGGCACCGGCTGCCATCGTTCCGGCGGCGGGAGCTCGTTCAGCACCGCTTCCCAGAGCGCCTCCAGCTCCTCCCAACGCCCTGCCCGTGAGGCGGCAAGCAGAGCCCTCCCATCTGCCCGAAGGATACCTCCCTCCCCGAGGGGTAAAAAGGCCGTTCCCGATTGAGGGACCGGTCCCAATCCGAAGACCCAATCGGGGGGTGGTACATCTCCGGAGTCCAGCAGGATCACCACTCCGCCCCCGGCCACCCAGCGACGCACGGCCCGGCGGTGCGTCTCCGTCGGGACCGCCTCTTCAAGGGGAACGCCCAGGGAGAGGAGATAGTCTGCCGATCGCCAGCCGATCCAGCTTTGAGGAAGTCGCTCCCCGCCACCGTAGGGGAGGGCGACCATCCGCCCGCGCTCGCGCTCCGGCCACCATCGGCTGAGAGGACGATCCTGAAGGGGGGCCAGCAGCCCAGCGTCTCGGACAAGCCCGATCAAAAGGGCGTCCTCGCTGGAGAGAAGACGTCGTGGGGAGACCAAAACGCGCCCCTCCGTGCCGTCCGAACTGGTGAACCCGACGGAAGCCTCCTCCGATAGGTAAGACAGAAAGCCGTAACTTTCCCAGACGACGCGGGAGAAGGGAGGGGCCTCTTCGCGACGGGCCCGAGTCACGGGGCCAAAGACGGAACGAAGGGTTCCCGAAAACCCTTCCGGTCCGACCTGGAGGACGGCACGGAGCCGGTTCCACTCGCCGGCCCGAACAAGGTTATCCCAACCCACCTCCGGGGGTTCTAGGCGGGGGGCACCAAAGGCAGCAGCGGTCCAAAGCGCTCCAACGAGGGCCCATCTCCATCGCATGCCGGTATCCTGTGGCGTGCCGCGTCGCCAGGAGGCGGCTTTCCACCCGAGGAACAGAGTCGGCGCCGACAGCTCAAGCTGCCGAGAGGCCGGCCGTTTGGGTATACTATGTACAACTCACCGCTGAAGCTCAAGAGTCGGAGCCACCCGCTCGAGGGCGCAGCACTGTGAGGGCAGAACTATGGCGGTAACCTCGCTGATCTCGCCGGCAGGGGTGCTTTCGGCGCGACCGTTGGAGGCCTTAGCGCCGGTTCGCGCGGCGGTGGACCCCCGAGAGACGCCGGAGGAGTCCCCAGAGCCGCGCACCAGCCGAGGATCGGAGGACCTCAGCCGAGGGCTGGGTCCGCAACAGCTCCGGCGCCTGGAGCTGATGGCCGGCGCAGAACAGCTACGCCGGCGAGTGGTCGCCGAAGAGATCCGCCGAACCGGCGAGCGAACGTTGGAACAACTAGACGCTACAGAGACCGCCCTTCGCCAGGTGGAGCGGTTGGTCCGCGAAAGCCGAAATCCGGAGCTCCCCCCGGAGAACCGCTCCGACCTGGAACAACAAGCCCGTGAGCTGGCTACCCGAATCGGCTCGGAGGTCCAGATCAATGCCGAGGACGGAGGCGCCGAGATCGCCGAGCTAACCGGTCTAGGGTTTCAGCCCGGTACGCTAGGACTGGTAGCCGTTCGGGAGACCGCCGAGAATCCAGAGCAGCCTGTCGAAGCGCTCGACGCCGCAACCGCCGCAGCTCTGGCGCGCGTTCAAGAAGAGCGGGAGCGCGTTCGCCAGCGGATGGAGGAGTTCCCTCCCCCTGAACGCTTTGGGGGAATGGAACTGGTCGAGACCACGCCGGAACGGCCCGAGCGCACCGAGGCCGAAGCGTTGATCACCCAAGAACAGGCCCAACAAGTGGTTCAAAACCTCCGCGAACAGGACCGGGCCGCTCGTGCCGAGGCGCTCATTCACCACCTGGCGACGCTCGTGCCCCAGAACGTCGCGGCACTCATTCCGTAGCTGATAAGGAGAGATCGAGTTCATCCTATGAAGAATAAAACCGCTCGTACGGCAGTGCGGTGGGGGCTGTGGGGAGTTGCCTGTGTGACCGTTCTTCTTTCTGGGATCGCCCAACGACGGCCCCTCACCCCCCAGGAGGTCTTCGCCAACTTCCAGCAGGCCTACGCAAAGCTCCACGCAATCCAGGCGCGTTTTGAAGAGGCCACCGTCATCGCCGGAGAGCGACGCACGGCGAAGGGAGAGATTATCTTCCAGAAGCCGAACCTGCTCCGACAGGCCTACTTGGACCCTAACGATCCGCTGGTGACCGCTCAGCTCATCGTCGTGGATGGGGAGAACTCTTGGTCCTACACCCCCTGGCTGAACCAGGTGACCCGGAAACGGCTCAACCCTAAAACCGCTCAGGAGATTCTCCCCGGCGCTGGGCCTAACTTCGAGAAGCTGCCGGAAAACTACGACCTGTCGCTCCTCTCCGACGAAGCCGCCGCTAAGCGAAACATGTACCACCTTGAGATTCGGCCCAAGCCGACGGCTCAAACGCCGGTCGTCCAAGAAAAGCTTGAAGTATGGATTCGCGCCGAGGATTGGATCCCCGTTCAAATCGCCTATACCAACGAGGCTGAGGAGGTCACGACGGTCATCACGCTCACCCAGGTGGACCTGAACGCTCAGCCGTCCCCGGAGACCTTTCAGTTTGTTCCCCCGCCGGGCGTCGAGGTAATTACTATTACAGATAGCAGCGTGGCCGAGGGAGAAGGCGGCCAAGAATGACGCCCACAGCTCCGGTCCGGACAACTCCCACGCATCCCAGAGAACAGGGCCCTATGTCGAAACGGATTCACGTTGTCACGCTCGGGTGTCCCAAAAACACCGTTGATTCTGAGGAGATGATGGGGCTCCTTCGCGCACGGGGGCACCTTGTCGGCGACGCGCTGGAGGAGGCGGACGTCTACATTGTGAACACCTGCGCCTTTATCGACGCCGCCAAGGAGGAGTCGGTCGAGGCGATCCTAGAACTGGCCCAATTGAAAAGCGAGCATCCAGAGAAGCGACTGATCGTCGCCGGGTGCTTGGCTCAGCGCTACGCTCAAGAGCTGGCCCAGGAGCTGCCGGAGGTAGACGCCTTCGTTGGGACGAGCGAGTTTCGTCACATCGCCGACGTGGTGGACGCTGTCGTTGCGTCGCCTTCAGAGGGCGTTTCTGCAGCGCCCCGACCGCCGATCGTTCGCGTCTCTTCCCCAGCCTATCAGTACACTCAACCGCTGCCTCGCGTCGCCCTGACGCCCTGGCATTACGCCTATCTGAAGATCGCCGAGGGGTGCGATCACAAGTGCACCTTCTGCGCGATTCCCTCCTTTCGAGGGCGCTACATCAGTCGTCCAATCGAAGTGTTGGAGCAGCAGGCACGGGCGTACGCCGCCGCCGGGGTTAAGGAGCTGATTCTCATCTCTCAGGACACCACCTGGTACGGACGGGACCGAAGCGGACGATGCCAACTGCCGGAGCTAATCCGTCGACTGGCTCGGATCGAAGGGATCGAGTGGATCCGCATGCTTTACCTCTACCCCTCGCTGATCGAGGAGCCGCTTTTAGAGGTCTTCGCCGAGGAGCCGAAGGTGGTCCCCTACTTGGACGTTCCGTTTCAGCACATTGACGAGACGGTGTTGCGTCGGATGGGCCGCGGCACGCGCGAGTCGTTTTTGCGGGAGCTGGTTCCGCGCCTGCGGGAGCAGATTCCCGGCCTGGCGCTGCGGACCTCGTTCATCGTCGGGTTTCCCGGAGAGACGGAGGCCGCGTTTGAGAAGCTGCTGGACTTTATTGTAGAATCTCAATTCGATCATCTGGGGGTGTTTCGCTACTCTCCGGAGGAGGGGACCCCTTCGGCAGAGTGGGCGGAACAGGTTCCCGACGCGATCAAGGAGCAGCGATTCTTTGAAGTGGTCGCCGTCCAGACGGAGCTTTCAAGAGAGCTCCGACGGCGATGGATCGGACGCGAGGTGCGCGTTTTGGTGGACGGAAAGGACCCAGAGACCGGCGTTGCCGTCGGTCGGATGGCCACCCAGGCCCCGGAGATTGACGACGTGGTCTACTTGGACCGCTCCGACGTCAAGGCTGGCGCCTTTGTCCGCGCCCGAATCGTCCAAGCAGAAGAGTTCGACCTGTTCGCTGAGGTGTTAGGAGACGAGTCGTAACCATGTGGTACCACCTTCACCCTCGCCGGCTGGGGCTTGCCAATCTGTTGACCCTGTTGCGGATCGGTGTGATTCCGCTGTTCATGCTGGCGTACTTTTATGCTCATCGCCGGGCCGAGTTGGGCGAGACGGGCGCGGCGCGGTACTACTTCCTCGCCTTGGCGTTGTTTGGGCTGGCCTCACTGACCGATTACTTGGACGGGAAGGTAGCCCGCGCTCGGGGGGTAACCGAGCTCGGGAAGTTCCTTGACCCGGTTGCCGACAAGCTTCTGGTGCTCGCCACGCTCCTAGCCTTCAAGTACTGGGACGGCCTGATCCCCATTTGGATGATCGCAGTCTTTGCCGGTCGGGAGGTGGTGGTAACGCTCGTCCGATCGCTGCTGGTGGCGCGAGGCGAGCGGGTGATCAGCGCTTCCATGTGGGGCAAGGTCAAGACGAACACTCAGATGTTCGCGCTGGTCGCGAGCTTCCTGCTGCTGATTCTCAACAGTGCGGCCGGCTATCCGATCGAGTCGGTCCACTCAGGGCGGGGGCCGATCTTCTGGATGATGCTGATCCCGCTGGCGCTGACAGTCGCCTCAGGCGTGGAGTTCTTTTATTCGAACCGTGCCCGGCTGGGTCGGCTGACGATTCGTGGAAACGGCTAACAGACAGATGGGCTCTGGCGACGCTTCTTTGAAGCGACGGCTCTTTGTGGCGCTAATGTTCCCCCCCTCGGTTCAGGAGGAGATTGCGAAGCGCTGTGCGGAATGGGGCGAGCTGAAGCAGGCCTTCGGGGGGCGGTTCGCTCGAGAGTTCCACATCACCCTGAAGTTTCTTGGGGCGGTCTCTGAGGAGCAGATTGAAAGGCTCGATGAGGCCTTTCGGGCGGCGTTAGAAGGGATGGTCTCCTTTCCCGTTACCGCCGGGGAGCTGGGAGCGTTTCCTACGGCGAGCGTGGCCCGAGTGCTGTGGTGGGGAACGGCAGAAGGCACCGAACCGCTCCAAGAGGCGGCCCGACGGGTCGAGCGAGCGGCGGAGCCGTTCGGGTTCCCTCCGGAGGGACGGCCTTTTGTCCCCCACGTGACGCTGGCTCGCTTCCGCAGACCCGCGGCCCTGCGTCGCTGGATCGAACAGAGAAACTGGGAGCTCCAAACAGGCTCCCGACAAGGGTTCTCCGAGTTTCAGGCTCTTGAATTTGCGCTGGTGGAAAGTCGGCTCCGACCGGAAGGGCCGTTGTACACCCCGTTAGCCACCTATCGGCTCGCGGCCGCCTGAACGACCCACGACGAAAGGAGATTGGAACGATGGCAGCGCGCGCAGCAAAGACCGCTCCCCCCGTCGAGCGGGAAACGGACGAGAAGGGACGAGAAAAGGCGATCGCTCTGGCCCTGGCCCAGATCGAAAAGAAGTTCGGTAAGGGCGCCGTGATGAGCCTGGGCGAGGACAACATCGAGCCGGTCGAGGTCATCCCGACCGGAGCCCTGGCGCTCGATCTCGCCTTAGGCGTCGGCGGGGTACCCCGAGGCCGGATCATCGAGGTCTACGGCGCGGAGGCCTCCGGAAAGACCACCCTCTGCCTCCACATCATCGCCGAAGCCCAAAAACGAGGGGGCGTCGCCGCCTTTATCGACGCAGAACACGCCTTCGATCGGTTCTGGGCTAAGCGGATCGGCGTCAACCTGGATCGGCTGCTCTTCTCCCAACCAGACGACGCAGAGCAGGCCTTGGAGATCGTCGAGACGTTGGTCCGCAGCGGCGCGGTAGACGTGATCGTTATCGACTCCGTGGCAGCGCTGGCCCCCCGTGCCGAGCTCGCCGGAGAGATGGGCGACTCACACGTTGGACTGGTGGCCCGGTTAATGTCTCAGGCGCTCCGAAAGCTCACCGCGGTGATCGCCAAGTCCAAAACCTGTGTGATCTTCATCAATCAGATTCGGGAGAAGATCGGCGTCGTCTTCGGAAACCCGGAGACCACCCCCGGCGGACGGGCCTTGAAGTTCGCCGCCTCCGTGCGGATGGAGGTCCGTCGAGGCGAGCCGGTCAAGGTCGGAAACGAGGTGATCGGCTACCGCACCCGGGTTCGGATCACCAAGAACAAGGTGGCTCCGCCTTATACCCAGGCCGAATTTGACATGGAGTTCTCTCAGGGCATCTCCCGGGAAGGGAGCATCCTCGACGTGGCCACCGATTATGGGATCGTCGAGAAGTCGGGCGCCTGGTTCTCCTACGGCGAGATTCGACTGGGTCAAGGGCGCGAGAACGCAAAGCAGTTCCTCCGTGACCACCCCGAGGTGGCCGAAGAGATCGAGCAGAAGGTCCGAGAGCTGGTGACCGCTTCGCTCTACACCGATCGAGCCGAGGCCGCCACCGGCCCGAAGCCGACCGCAGTGGAGGAAGACGAAACGATCCATGCCGATGAGCTGGAAGCGGCGATTCAGGAGGAGCCGATCGTCGAGGAGCTGGACGATCCGGCCAAGTGAACCGCGCTCACAAGCTGCCCTTCGCTGGGCCGCGCTGGGGGTCGTCTTGGTGCTGTTGGCCTCCGGTTGTCTCCCCCCGACGGCCGGAACGGCACGAGTCCGCTCGCGGCGCGCCATTAAACAGACCTACACCGTTCCACGGGTCTCCATCGAGGTGGGGCCAGAAGCGATGAGCTTTCGGAGCCCGCACTTCCTCTTGCAGTTTGAAGATGAGATCGTCACCGTTCGCGACTTCGAGACGCTCGACGGACGCGAGTCGCGCGGCCGCGGAGCGCTCCTGTACTTCGAATCGCAGTATGAGTTTTTGACCCAAGTGCTCGGCGTAGAACCGCTGGGGCCGATTCGGGTGGTCGTAGCCCCTCGAGTTCGAGTCGGTTCTGAGGGCCGAGCGAGCGAGCACGACGCCTACGCCCAGACCCACTTCCAGCGTCTGAACGGCGGCGTTGCCGTCAGCACGACGCTGTACTTTGGGATTCAGGCCTTCTCCTCTCCGGGGGTTCGGGCCCATGAGATGTTTCACGCGTTCGCGGGACCGTACGGGCTGCCCCCCTGGCTGGACGAAGGGCTGGCCGTCCTCGTCGAGGCGGAGTTGATCGGAGGTGCCGGCTGGGCCAAGACGAACAAGGACCTGACGCCTATCGGACAGGACCCGGAGGGCTATAACCTGATCCAGACTTGGCGCCAGGCGGGCTCCTCGCTCCCCTTCCGAGACATTGCGACCTACTCCTACGCCTATTCGATCGTCTCGGCGCTGCGAGAGCAGAACGGGGATCAATTCTTCCCCGACTTCTTCCGCTTACTTCGACAGGAGATCGCCCGGCGAGGGCTCCACTCCTATACCGATGAGGAGATCGTCGCGCTGATGAGCGCGGCGGCCGGTCGGGACTTGCTACCCTTCTTTCGGGACGTGCTGCGCTTCCGGCTGGACGCGGAGAGGGTCCGAGCCTACCTTGAGGAGCTGCGCGGACAGGCGCATCAGGAGGTCGCCCCACGGATTCCAATGAGCGGCCTGCGACCCTGAGGCCCTCCGCGCGAGTACACCAGGAAGGACGAGAAGGACGATGCGATTTGGAAGCACGGTGCCGTTGGCCTCGTTTGTTCCCCCGACCTCCGGCGCTGGCCAGTTGAGCGCTGGGGAGCGGTACGAGCAGTCGGTAGCTCAGGTGCCCCGCGCGTTGGAGGCGCTGATCGCCGCCGGGTGCGAATTTGCAGAGTTCGGCGTCGGGATGACCGCTCCGGAGTTGCCCGAGTCGGCCTTTGAGGGCTTCCGGCGGGCGGTGGAGGCCTCCGGCCTGCGGGCCGAATGCTTCAACAGCTACATTCCTCCGCGCCTGAAGCTGGTCGGCCCCAACCGCGATTGGAAAGCGATCCAACAGTACGTTGCCGTCTCGGCCGAGCGGATGGCTAGCCTGGGCGGCGAAGTGGTGGTCTTTGGTAGCGGCGGCGCTCGAAGCGTCCCGGAGGGGTACCCTCGCCAGAAGGCCGAAGCAGAACTGATCGAGTTCCTCCAGATGGCCGGCGAGCACGCTCAGCGGTTCGGTCTTCAGATCGCCGTGGAACCCCTGAACCGACGCGAGTCGAACATCCTCAACACGATCGCTGAAGCGCTAGCCCTCGTCGAACGGGTGGCCCATCCCCACGTGGGAGTCCTAGCCGACTTCTATCACCTCGACGAGGAGGGCGAACCGTTCGAGCACATCGCTCAAGCCGGCGAGCGACTGTTTCACGTTCACGTCGCCGATACCGGTCGGCTCTATCCAGGCAGCGGAAGCTACGATTACCCGAGCTTTTACGCAGCGCTCCAGGACGCTGGATACGACCGACGAATTTCGATCGAATGCAACTGGCACAACTTCGCTGAGGAGGTAGGACCCGCGATGCGATTCCTTCGCGAGTCCTACCGGGCTTTCTTGGAGTCCCAAGGCTCCTAGCCAAGCGTCACGTCGAGGTAGAGCATCACAATTGCACCGATCATCATTCCAAGCGTCGCGAGCCGCTCGTTACCCTTCCGGTGCGTCTCTGGGATGATCTCGTCCCCGATGACGTAGAGCATCGCTCCAGCGGCAAAACCCATCGCATAGGGAAGGATCGGCGCCGCGACAGTAACCGCCCAGGCCCCAAAAAGCGCCAGAGGAATCTCAACCAAGCCGGCCCGAATCCCGGTAAAGGCCGCGTAAAACGACTTACCCATCCCCGCGTTTAGCGCCGAAACGGAGACGGCCAGCCCCTCCGGGATATTCTGAATCCCGATCGCCAGCATCAGCGCCAACGCGTTCCCCATGTCTCCAGAGCCAAACCCAACCCCAACAGCCAGACCCTCCGGCATGTTGTGGAGCGTGATCGCAATGATGAACAGCCAAACCGCCCGAAGCCGGCTATTGAGGATTCCCTCACGGCCAATCCCCCGCAGGTGAAGATGAGGAAGCCAGTAGTCCCCTTGATCAAGCAGGATGATCCCCAACACCATCCCGATGATCACCGGCCAGATTCCCCCGTACTCGATCCCCGGAAGGATCAGACTGGTGAAGCTGGCCGTCATCATCACCCCGGCAGCAAAGCCAAGCGAGCCGTCAAGAAACCGCTCCGAGGGGTTTCTCCAGACCAGAATGGCCAACGCCCCCAGCATGTTCAACGTCGCGATCACCAATCCCCCTATCAGCCCCAACCAAACGGGATGGGAGCCGAAGGTTCCCGTGAAGAAATGCTCTAACCACGTCCCGTTCATCCTTGTGCCCTTTCTTCCGACCCTCGTTGCGGACCGACCTGTCCGTCCCGCGGTGATTTTTAGCCCAAGCTAAATTAGCCTAGACTAAATATACCGCTGTGGCGACGGCCTGTCAACACCAAAAGGTCGAACTGGAGGAGGGAGACTTATCCTCCCTGGAGTCGTCCTGTGAGCGGTGGGCTTCGCATGGTTCCGATCCTTTTTGGCCTTGAGCCTTCAAAGCCGCTCGATTGACCGGACCCATCGGTTAGTCTAGCATCTACGGCATGAATTACTGGCCGTTCTCGGGAGAAGTCAAGCCGATTATCGGCGTGGTGCACCTCAAGCCGCTTCCGGGCAGCCCGCGCTGGGACGGCGACTGGACGGGGCTTTTAAGCGCGGCGGTCCGGGACGCTCAGGCGATGGTCGCTAAGGGAATAGACGGACTGATCGTGGAGAACTTCGGGGACGTCCCCTTTTACGGGGATTCTGTGCCCCCCATCACGATTGCGGCGATGACGCGAGTGGTCCTAGCCGTTCGGGAACGGATCGGACCGACGATCCCGATTGGGATCAACGTTCTCCGGAACGACGCCTTAGCCGCGCTTTCGATCGCTGCGGCGACGGGGGCGCAGTTCATCCGGGTCAACGTCCACGTTGGTGCGATGGTCACCGACCAAGGGGTTCTCAGCGGTCGGGCGGCGGAGACGCTCCGCGAACGGGCGCGATTAGGGACTCCCGTTGCGATCTTTGCCGACGTGCTGGTGAAGCACGCCTCTCCGCTGGGGGCAGGGGTCCGCCTCCTCGAGGCGGCGGAGGAGACCGCCTTCCGAGGGTTGGCCGACGCACTCATCTTCACCGGCACCGCCACGGGAAGGCCAGCCCCCCTTGACGAGGTGCGCCAAGTCCGAGACCACCTCCGAGGCGAGGTTCCAATCCTAGTCGGCAGCGGTGTAGTTGCCCAGACGATCGCCGAAACGCTCACGGTAGCCGACGGCGTGATCGTCGGGACCGCGCTCAAGCGAGGAGGCCGCACCGCCGCCGCGGTGGACCCGGAGCGAGTGCGAGAGCTGATCGCCCAGGCCGAGCCGTTCCGGCGTCGTCAGGGACCCAACACGAAGAGAGGGATTGAGCGATGAACCGCGTTGAGGAGAAGAGCGGACCGGTTCTTGGTCCAGAGTTCTTCGCCAAGCGAAGGGAGACGCTCTTTGAAGCGATCGGGGAGGGCTCCATCGCCGTGGTGGCAGCAGCCCCGCCGTCGGGGAACTACGCGCGGTTCCGGCAGGACAGGGCCTTCTACTACCTGACCGGCTTTCCGGAGCCGTCCGCGGTGGCGGTCTTTCGGCGGGTGGAGTCGTCGCGGGAGTACGTCTTGTTTGTGCCGCCGCGCGACCCGGATCGAGAGCGCTGGGACGGCCTCCGAGCCGGAACTGAGGGGGCCCAAGAGCGCTACGGAGCCGACCGCGCCTTCTCGTTAGAGGAATTGGACCACGAGCTTCCCCGGCTGTTTGAGGGGACCTCACGGGCCTATCTGCTCCCCGACTTCGAGTCGGAGAGCGGGCGGCGGCTCTATCGGGCCTATCGGCAGGCAGCGGTCTCCAACCGCCGGGTCGGCCACGGAGCCTACGAGCTGCGGGACCTCGGCTATCTCCTGGCCCTGATGCGGGTTCGGAAGCAACCGGAGGAGATCGCCATGATCCGGCACGCAGCAACGATCACCCGCGAGGCCTACCTGGAGGCGATCGCAGCCATCCGTCCCGGCGCGTATGAATACCAGATCGAAGCGATCCTGAACGCCGGGTTCCGGAAGCGTGGCGGCGACGGTCCGGCCTACACGACGATCGTAGGCGGCGGAGAGAACGCAACGATCCTTCACTACGTTGAGAACTCGCAACCGCTGCGCGACGGCGAGCTGCTCCTCATTGACGCGGCGGCTTCCTACGGTTGTTACGCAGCAGACGTGACCCGCACCTATCCGATCAACGGCCGGTTCACCGAGCCCCAGCGGAGGGTCTACGAAACGGTTCTAAGCGTCCAGAAGACGGTCCTGGCCGCTGTGCGTCCGGGGGTCTCCATCCGGGAGCTGCACCGGATCGCAGCCGTTGAGTTTATTCAAGCGATGCAGCGGTTTGGGTGGCTCAGCCCCGACGAACCGCCGGAGAAGCTGTTTGAGCAGGAAGCCCACAAAAAGTGCTTCATGCACGGCATCGGCCACTACCTTGGCCTGGACGTGCACGACGTTGGCCCTACCGAAGTGGACGGAAAGCCCTATCCGCTCGAACCGGGAATGGTCCTCACTATCGAGCCCGGATGGTACATCTCTTCGGGCACGGAAGGGGTGCCGGAAGCGTTCTGGGGGATCGGCGTTCGGATTGAAGACGACGTGCTAGTCACCGAGACGGGCGGCGAGGTGCTGACCCCCGGCATTCCCAAAGAGATCGAGGAAATCGAGGCGCTGATGGGGAACCGCTCGGTCTAAGGCCCGACTTTCGCCCCTTCAACCTCCGTCCCTTCAAGAGGTGTAGACCACCGGACAAACCCACTCGTCATCTATAAAACGGGCCAAGCCCTCGCGCCGGTCTCCGACCGGTCGAGAGCGCTCGGTGCGCATGTGAATCGCAAAGCTGCGCCGGGGAGCCGTCGAAAGGTTCGGCGTGCTGGCGTGATAGGTCAGGCAGTGATGAAAGCTGACCCCTCCGGGGGGAAGGAGAGCGACCACCTCCTCCCACGGGAGCCCGCGTTCCAGAAGAGCTCTTTTCTGAGCGTCCAGGTCCTGGCCGAAGAAGTCGCCCATGCCGAGAAGCCCCCACCGGTGGGAGCCTCGCACAAAGCGCATCGGTCCGCTCTCCGGGCCCACATCGCTCAGCGCCACCCAGGCGGTGAACAGTTCGCTGCCCTCCTCCCAGATGCCCCAGTACTGACGGTCCTGGTGCCAGCCAACTTTGGTCTTCGCGCTGGGGTCGTCGGTCGGGGGTTTCAAGAGCAGCTGTACCCACCAAACCTGAACCCATCGTGCTCCGGTGACCTCGGCGGCCAGCCGCCCCAGCTCCGGATAGGCGATCAGCTCTCGGATCGCCCGATTGGCCTTCTGAGGCTGCTCGATCTTGCACAGCCGGCCCGGATCGTCGCCTGGATTCCAGGGGGACGGCTCCGGTGGAACGCCGGTCTCATACTCCCCGCGCCGGAGGGCGTCCATGCCGGCGACCGCCCGACGGATCAGCTCCTCAGGGAAGATCGGATCGGGATGAATCCAGTAGCCGTCCTGGGAGTATCGCTCGCGCGCCTGGGACATGATGGGGGGACTCCTTCGCTACAATGCAGCCTCTTTTCCGTCACTGGGCCATCGTAATCGCCCATCCCTTGGAAGACAAGGGGAACCAAAATGCCGCAGAGGCGTCCGATCGATCAACTGACAGAACGTTCGCAGGGGAGCTCCTCCCCTCCAGGTCGGTTTGACCTGATTCCGGCTGGGGGATATAGTGAGAACGACGGGAAACCCCGTGGTGAGGTGATCTCAAACTAAGGGAGGTCAACAGATGGCCGAGTACGCACATCCGGAGATGCTCGTCTCCACCGAGTGGGTGGCGGAGCATCTCAACGACCCTGGGATTCGCATCGTCGAGGTGGACGTTGACACCTCCGCCTATGAGGAAGGACACATCCCCGGCGCCATCGGCTGGAACTGGCAGACCCAGCTGTGCGACCAGGTCCGGCGGGACATCCTCAGCCGAGAGGCCTTCGAACAGCTGATGAGCGAATCGGGGATCTCCAACGACACGACGATCGTCTTTTACGGCGACAACAACAACTGGTTCGCCACCTATGCCCTCTGGCAGGTCCTCTATTGGGGCCATCCGGAGAGCCAGGTGCGGCTGATGAACGGCGGTCGAAAGAAGTGGATCGCTGAGGGACGACCCCTAACCAAGGAGGTCCCCTCCTACCCCCGTACCAATTACAAGGCTCACCTGGGCGACGAAAACATCCGCGCTTACAGCTGGGAGGTCCTCAACGCCATCCGGGAGCGAAACGCCAATCTGGTGGACGTGCGGTCCGTACCGGAGTACACGGGCGAGATTTTGGCGCCTCCCGGACTCCCCGAGACGGCCCAACGCGGTGGACACATCCCCGGGGCGATCAACGTTCCCTGGTCCATGGCGGTCAACGAGGACGGCACCTTTAAATCGCCCGAGGAGCTCTGGGAGATCTACGGCAAGCTGGACCCCGAAAAGGAGACGATCGCTTACTGCCGAATCGGTGAGCGTTCCTCACACACCTGGTTCGTCCTGAAGTACCTGTTGGGCTTCGACAAGGTTCAAAACTACGACGGTTCCTGGACCGAATGGGGGAACCTGGTCGGCGCGCCGATCGTCAAGGGCGAAGAGCCGGGTTAATCCCCCCGACGACCGCGAGCGCTCAAATAGGATTCCAAAAGGAGCACGGCGGCCACCTGGTCCACGTGCTCCTTAATGTAACGGTGGCGCTTCTTCGAGCGGCCCCGCCGTCGTCCGGGGGCCTCGGGGCGGCGAAGGATCCGCTCCGCCTGAACGGTCGTGAGCCGCTCGTCCCAAGTCTCCACCGGCACCGAAAGCTCCCGCCGGAGCCGCTCGACAAAGCGCAGCACCCGCTGGGCGATCACCCCTTCTTCGTTGCGGAGCGTCTTAGGAACTCCGACGACTACCCGCTCCGCTCCTCGATCCCGGACCAGCTTGGCGATCGCGGCAATCGCCGAGCGGTCGTCGGAGCGTCGAAGAGTCGTTACCGGACTGGCCAGCAACTCCAACGGATCGCTGGCCGCTACTCCGATCCGCTTTTCTCCCACATCTAGCGCGAGGATCACTCCCATTTGCTCCCCCTCAGGGGGATGGTACCCTAAAACGAAGCGGCCCGAACGATCCGGCTGGATCGTTCGGGCCAAAAAGAACGCCAACCGATCGTGCCGACGATCGCTCAGAAGTCCCCTTCTCGGACGTAGGGGTACGACCAGAGCGTCAGCTGGAGGATCACCGACTTCGTCCACGCCTGATGCATCTTCTCGACGGTCTCGGAGTCGTGACCTCCTTTGGCCAAGAACGGCCGAATTGTCGCCACGATCGGATAGATCAAGGGAATCATGTACCGAAACGGAACGATCTCCGGCGCGTCGACCCCGTCGGTTTGGTTCTTCTTTTCGCGGTGGTGCCGGCGCCCAATCTCAAACTGATAGTCCAGCCACGCCTGATCGTACTCGGCACGGGTGGTGTCCAGAATCCACCGACCAAAGCGCTGGCGAACTCGACTCAGGTAAGTCTCGTCCGGCTGCCCGTCCGACGTTCGAGTGAAGTAGTAGAGCAGATGCGGGACGGACCCAACAAAGCCGTACCAGACATCGAGGATCTCCTCGACCTGGTCCTTCAGCACCTCGTGGGCCATTCGCAGATAACGAACGTCTTCCTCCCCAAACAGCGCCACCTGCGCCATCTGCTGAAACTCCCCCAGCGCGATCGGCGCGGGCGGAACGGCATCGGTACCGTAGGTGTAACCGGGAATCGAATGAGCCGACATCCGACTTCCTCCCTCTTGTTGAGATTCAACCTCTGGCGCCCTGAACGGGGCCCTTCGATCCGCTCACTGAGGGGCTCAGGAAGCCCCTCCAGTTCTCCTCAACCAACGGCCCTTCGGCCTGAAGATGGTCCGGGCACTCGATCCGAAGCTCCGCATCTCCAAACGGAGCGTCTACAAACGCACAATGATGAGGTCGCTTTGGGTCCTGATAGACATGAGGCCGGAAGTACTGACAGGTCAGACACATGCGCGCCGGATGAATCTTCCCCCGCTCTTGGAGAAGGCGGATCACCTTGGAAAGAGCCCGCAAAAGCGTCCCCCGCTCCGGTTCAGAAAGGACTTCGATCGCCTCTAGAAAGGCGTCCGGCCACTCGGCGAGCGCTAAGGCCTGGGCCCTCCCCTCCTGGGTGAGATAAAGACGAACGATGCGCCGGTCGTCCGGATCCCGGCTCCGCTCGACCAGCCCCTTGGCGACCAGCACCCCCACCGCGTCGCTGACCGTCGGCGCCGTGACGCCTAACAACGAGGCCACCTCCGAGACCCGCAGTGGCCCTCGCGCGTTCAAGAAGACCAACAACTGCTGCTGAGTCGGCGTCAGGCCGTACCGCTCCCGCTCCTTCCAGGCCTCGCTCCGAATTGCTAGGCCAATTTTAGCCAGCGCCGTCAGCAGCCGATCGGCCACCTCCCGGCTTTCCGAACTCATGATGCCACCCCAATTAGTTAGGACTCCTAATTATTATCGCTTCAAAACTCTCACCTGTCAAGGGGAGCCGATCAGGAGCGGACACCATCGGAGAGGAGGAAACGCTCGATCTAGTCGGCCGGTTCGGACTCGCGCGCTTTTCGATGGCGGATGTAGCGACGGACGCGCCGAACGTTTCGGATGCGACCGATGGCCTGCATCACCTGATTGAGCTGTTCAACGTTGGCCACGTCCAATTTGAACCACTGGTAGGCCATCGTCGAGTCAGGGGTTCGGGCGTTCATGTCTTCGATGTTCACCTCAAAACGGGCGATCGTGCTGGTCACGTCGGCGAGCAGACCGGTTCGGTTGTCGCATTCAACGATGATCTCGGCGGGATACCGGCTGGCCGGATGGGTGATCCACTCGATCTCAACGACGCGATCCAGGTCGCAGGCGATCCGGGGGCAGTCTCGCATATGGACGGTGATCCCCCGTCCGCGGGTGATATATCCGACCACATCGTCGCCAGGGAGAGGGGAGCAGCACTTAGCGATCCGAGCGACAGTATCACTTCCTTCGATCCGGAAACCGATCATCCGGACGGGTCGGAGCCGGTGGGGCTCCGGCTCCCGTGCGGGAGCGACCAGTTGATAGATCCGATGGGCGGAGAGCTTTCCGCTGCCTACATCGGCAAGAAGCTTCTCCTTGGCGTCGTACTGGAGCCGTTCGAGGATGCGCTTCCAGGCCTCCGGGGTGAGAACACTCTCAGCGCGCAGGCCGTGCTCGTTGAGCTCTTCAGCGACCCTCCGCTCGCCCTCCTGAACGTGCTGGTCGAAGTCCTTGTCTCGGAACCATCGGTTGATCGCCGTCCGCGCTCGAGAGGTTTTCACGAACCGGAGCCAGTCACGGCTGGGCTCAGCGTGAGGACTGGTCAGGATTTCAACCAGATCGCCGTCTTGGAGCTCCGTCTTCAGCGGCACTAGTCGTTCGTTGACCCGAGCGCCGGTCGCGTGAAGACCGATCTCCGTGTGAATGTAAAAAGCGAAGTCCAGGGCCGTCGCCCCTTTGGGCAGCCGTTTGAGGTCGCCCTTGGGGGTCACCACGAAGATCTCCTCTTCGAACAGCTCATCTCGGATATTGCGAAGGTACTCGCCGGGGCTTTGGCGCTCTTGGAGCTGGAGGAGCATTGTCCGAACCGCCTCGTAGACCTGAGCCGCATCTCGATCGCGGAGGGGTCGGGAGCCGGCCTCCTTGTAAAACCAGTGGGCGGCCAACCCTCGCTCGGCGATCTCGTCCATCTCGTAGGTGCGGATCTGGACCTCAATGGGTCGCCCTCGATCAATGACCGTCGTGTGCAACGACTGATATCCGTTGCTCCGAGGCAGGGCGATGTAATCCTTAAAACGGTTGGGAACCGGCACCCAGCGCGAATGGATGTACCCGAGCGCCAGATAGCAATCGTTGACCGTCGGCACCAAGACCCGAAAACCGATCAGGTCGTAGATCTGTTCAAAGGGTACCCCGCGCACGGTCATCTTCTGCCAGATGCTATAAAGGTGCTTCGGACGGCCGTAGACGGTGAAGTCCTTCATACCGTGCTGCTGGAGCACCCGGCGAATCTCCTCGGTCACCTCTTTGGTATAGGCCTCGCGCTCGGCCCGTTTGGCGGCCACTCGAGCGGCGATGTCCTTGTAGATCTCCGGGTAAAGCGCCTTGAAGGCCAAGTCTTCCAGCTTGACGCGGATCGAGTGCATCCCCAAGCGATGGGCCAGAGGGGCGTAGATCTCCAGCGTCTCTTTGGCAATTCGGCGCTGCTTGGCCGGCTCCAGGAACTGGATGGTCTCCATGTTGTGGAGTCGATCGGCCAGCTTGACGACGATCACGCGCGGATCGCGGGCGATCGCGACTACCATCTTCCGGTAGTTTTCGGCTTCTCGCTCTTCAAACCGATCGAAGCGGGTCTTCTCCAACTTGGTGACCCCCTCGACCAGCTTGGCGATTACCTCGCCAAAGCGGCGAGCGATCTCTTCGTTAGGGATCCCCTCATCCTCCTCCACATCGTGGAGCAGCCCGGCGCAGATGGTGGGAACGTCCGCGCCCATCTGGACCAGTCGACGAGCCACTTCGTAGGGATGCACAAAAAACGGGCACTGCGACTCCCGGCGCCGGCCTTCGTGGCACTTCTGGGCAAAGTGGTACGCCTCGGTGATCAGCTGGCGTTCCTCTTCGCTCAGGCTGGGCCGAACCTGCCGAATCTCTTGGAGCAGTTCCTCAACGCTCATGGTTCGTCTCCAACGGGAGGGGTGGCCAACAGCTCCCGACGGTACTGCAGCAATCGCTCAAAGAACTCGCGGGCGGGCCACTTTGCCCAGCGGGTCTGGTGCAACTTCCAGGCCAGCCGTTTTGTCTGCGCCTCCCGATAGGTTGGCGAGTCGTCCAGCTCTCGGCGCTCTTCCGTCCGCACCGCTTGGATCCGCTCCGGACGGCCGCCAAGCGAACGGATCAGCCCCAGCTCCTCGAAAACGCGCCGGGCCAGCTGAAGTCCCTCCTCTTCGACGACCTCCGCGGCCGCTTCCTTCCACTGAGGCCAGGTGAGTCCCTCCGGAGAAGCCGCCAGCGCCTGATAGATCGCCCGGAGCTGCTCCCGATCCGGCCACCATCGCTCCCGAAGGCGGGTGTCCACCTCTAGGTCGCGTGCGTTAAACAGCAGATGGACGTACCGCACCTCCGACTCGTCCGGTGGCCCCTCACCCCAGCCCAGGAGCGTCGGCTCTGCCATCTGGAGGAAGGTCGCCTCGTCGCGCGGCGGGTGGCAAATGACGACGTGACGGACCTGACTCCACAGCTCCGGCGCCTCCTGAGTGGAGACCGGTTCCACGGCCAGCAGGCCGCTCCATGCGCCCTCCAGGAACTGCATGGTTCGCTCCTCGCGCTCCTCCTGGGCGGCTTCCGGCGATAACTCGACCACTCGACCGATCAGGCCGGCCTCTTGGAAGATGGCCATCGCCTGTTCCAGCGCTCGACCATCGCGGACGTAAAACAGCGCCGGCTCGCCCCGCTCTGCGATCCGGACCAGATAGCGACGCTTGTCCGAATCGCTTCGTCTATCTGAAATCTTAACCCAGGTCGGATAAACCCGGCCTGGGAAGATACCTTGATCCCGATGGGGAACGGGAGTGATCTCCCAGTGGGAGACAACGATTTCCACGCTCCGGCGGTCGTTGTACTCGTTAATTCGGGGGCGGCCCGCTACGCCGATCTCCGCCTCCGGCAGCTGAAGCACGGTGAGGTGCTCCGCGCCCTGCCAGTGAACGGCCCGGACCTGAATCCGGCCGTCGGTGAGCCAGGCGCTCAGATGTTCGTTCGCGGCACCCATGAGCCGGGGACCTTCGAGGAGGCGGAGATTGCGCACGCCGATCGTCGGAGAGGGGTTCCCCTCTCCAAACGGCTCTAGAAGACTAAGCTCTTCCAGCGCCTCCACGCTCAGCTCGTCGAGAGGAACGATCGCATCCAGGTAGAGTTTGGGATAAAGGTCCTCCGGGCGGAGCCGCCGTTTGGCCACTCGGAGAAAGGCCCGTCGGAAGCTCTCCAGGTTCTCCTGGCGGATGCTCAGCCCGCCAGCGGCAGCGTGCCCACCAAACTGCTCCAGCCATTTTCCACAGGCCAACAGGGCCTCCTGCATGTGGAACTCCGGAATGCTTCGGCCGGAGCCGCGACCCCCCGCCTCGTCCAGGGCGATCACCACCACAGGTCGCCAGTAGCGCTCCACCAACCGCGAAGCGACGATCCCGACCACGCCCGGATGCCATCCCCGCTTGGCGACGACGATCGCTGCGTCTTGATCCGGCCGAAACCGACGCTCGATCTGTTCGATCGCCTCGCGGGTGATCTCCTGCTCGATCTCTCGACGCTGACGGTTTTCCGCGTCCAGGAGCTCGGCGATCTCCCGCGCCTCCTCCTCCGAGGAGGTCGTCAGCAGCCGAACCACCTTCTCGGAGGTGCTCAGCCGCCCTGCGGCGTTAATCCTTGGCCCCAGGACAAAGCCGATATGGGTGCTGCTCAGCTCCAGGTCTTCGCGCAAGCGGGCCACCTCGGCCAGAGCGCGCACTCCAAGGCGCTCTCGCCGGCTGAGCACCTCCATTCCTAGCTTGGCGAGCACTCGGTTCTCATCCCGAATCTCGGCCATATCGGCCACCGTGCCCAGCGCCACGAGATCCAGGACGCGGAGCAAGCGCTCGTCCTCCTCCGGTGAGACGGCCCCCAACAACGCCTGAGCGATCTTAAAGGCCAAACCGACCCCTGCCAGGCCGGAAAAGGGATACTCGCTTCCAGGAAGCTTCGGATCTATCAGCGCAACGATCCGCTCCGAATCGGGAATTCGTTCCGGGTCAATCGCGTGATGGTCCGTGACGATCACGTCAATTCCCAGCCGAGCCGCTTCGGCCAACGGCTCCCGGGCGGTAATTCCACAGTCTACCGTCAGGAGAAGCGCTGTGCCACGCTCCCGAATCTTCCGAATCGCCTCCGCGTTGACCCCGTACCCTTCCGACTCCCGTTCGGGGATGTAAAAATCCACCTCGGCGCCCAGGTCGCTCAGGATTTCGATCAGCAGGGCCGTTGCGGTCGTTCCGTCCACGTCATAGTCGCCGTAGATGGTGACCCGCTCGCCCCGATCAATCGCCCGGGCGAGCCGTTGGACGGCCTGCTTCATCCCCGGTAGGCGCATGGGATCGTGCAGATGCTCAAAGCGAGGATAGAGAAACCGGATCGCTTCTTCCGGCGTGCGGACACCGCGTTGCAACAGAAGATGGGCCAATAACGGGGAGACCTTCAGCCGATAGGCCAGCTCCGCCACCGTGTTCAAATCTACCGGACGCGTCGTCCAGATCGGTTGGGCCAACGGTCCCCGTCCTTCCCTCGAGTCTCACAGGCGACGATGGTAAACCCCCCATTCAAGCAAAAGGAGCCCCATCATAGCGACCAGAAACCAGTCCCCCATCAGTCGGCGCCCCGGGCTTTGCGCTTGGGAAGGGGACACCGTCGGAGCCGTCCCTTCACCGGGAGAAGGTCCCTCTGCCGGACGAACGGCTACCTGTTCCCGAACACGACCAGCGGCGTCCAGCACTCGGTAGATACCCCGGCGTTCTGTTGCAGTAAAGACGCCCGAAGCCCGCACTTCGTTTCCCCCCGGGAGGAGAATCCGGACCGGACCCTGGGCCCGAAGGGGAATCGGCTCCCCTGCCCGACTCTCCAGCGGCACCGTTCGAAGTGCCGCCCGCAACTCCTCGACCAAGTTTGCGAGAATCACCACACCCGAAGGATGAAGCGGAAAGTTGCTGACCGCCGGATCGAAAGGATCGAAGGCAAAGAGGAACCAAGGGGCTCCCATCCGCTCTCCAGAGACGATCAGATCGCGTCCTGTGCTCCAGAGGATCCGGCGCACCGGCACGTTCCACTGGAGAACGCGTCCTCCACGAATGCGGAGTGCCCCCCACTCGGCTCCCAGGAGGAGCGGATCGGTCTCGTTGCTCTGGAGCGCCAAGGGGCCCGACGGTGCCGCTGTCGGCTCCTCCCGGGCAAAGGGGATCGGCCCAGTCGGATCGAAGAGAACAAACGGTTGTGGGGGCAAGGGGTCTAAGGCTGTCCCCCGAATCAGAACGGCATCGACGTCCTGACGGGGAACATAGCGCTCCGGCGTCGTCCAGATCGCTTCCACGTTCGGGACGGTCTGGAGGAACGCATCAAGGAATCGGTTTGGAGGGCTGACCACTTGGAGCCGAAGCCGACGCTGGGCCGGAAGCACGGCTTCGAACACGTCGTCCGGGGGGAAGTCGTCCTCGATGCCGACCAGCTCAGCAGTAAAGGCCGTATCGACCCCGTTCACTCCAGGGGCCCCCAGTTGAAGCGTCGCCTCGGAATCTGCCTCCAGGCGGAAAGGGACTTCGGCAACCGGCACGCCCTCCACCAAAAGGCGCACCCTGCCCTCAACCGGTCGAGGGAAATCACTGTGAAGCCGCACGGAGGCCACCACCTCGCTTCCGCTAGCCGTTCCTCGATCCAGGAGAAGCGAGGTGATCCCTACGTTCTCCGGACGCCCTCGAAAGAGAAACAGGTCCGTATTCTCTGGGAGCGAAGGAGGAGGCTGGTCGGTAAAAAGTCCGATCCGCAAGACGGCACCGACGGCTGAGGAGCGCGCCCGTTCAAGGGCCTCGACAAGATCGGCCCGAGCGTCGGAAGGGGTCCGATGGCTCAGCGCCTCGCGAACTCGGTTTCGATCCGTCGTGAAAGGAAGGATCAACTCCGGCCGCGGACCGGCCCAAAGGAGGGCAACCCGTACGGAACGGTCATATTCTTCAAGATAGGCTTCTGCCGCGCGACGCGCCGCCTCCCAACGGGAGGGAAGGACGTCCCGGCATTGCATGCTTGCCGAACCGTCGAGGATCAGCACCAGATGGGTCGCCTCCCGATCCGCTGTGAGTCGATAAGGCTGGGCCAACCCTCCAATTCCCAGCAGGAGCGCTCCTAGTTGGAGCCAAAAGAGCACCGGCGGCCAAGCATGGCGGCGCGCCCACGTGCTACGCACCTCTTGGGGCACCTGTTCCCACAGTCGAAGGCTCGGTACCGTCCAACGGAGGGATTGGCGCCGGAGCAGATGAAGCGCCAGCAGGAAGGGAATGAACAGCAGAAACCATCCTGCGTTGGGATTGAGCCATCCCATCGGCTCACCGGCCTTCTAGGGCCAAGCGGCGGGATCGCGCTGGGGTCGGTGCGGTTATTCTTCGGCCTCGTCCACCATCGAGGGATCGAAGTCCTCTAGCCGCTCGCCCTGCTTGTGAGCTTCGATCTGTTTGAGGAGATACTCGCCCTCGTGTCGGTCGTACTCCAAGACGGCACGGGCGTGTTTTTCCGCCTCGTCGTATTCGTACAATTCCATGTGAATTTTGGCTAGGTACTCGTGCAACTCGCGGAACAGGCCGGACCAGTTCTTTTGCCCTTCAAAGGAAAGCAGATGGTGGGCTTGGCGCAAAGCGTCTTGGACTTCGGCGTCCAGGGTCTCCTTGTCCACCGACTCGGGATCGTCGTTGTACTGTCGCAGCTGTGAGAGCGCATGGTCCAGGTCTTTATAAGCCCGCTCGATGTTGACCGTGTTCCGGATGCGCTCGATAAAGCTTTCCAGCACGGCGATGACCATTCTGGCCGATCCTTTCTGAACAGCCCAAGAGGCGTCCGGCTATACCGAAAGCAGGACGATCACAACGCCGTTTTCCAGACGCGCTGGATATCGTCGAAGCGGCTCCGTCGCCGGCCCTGAGAGCGGGGGTACCCTCTAAATCGAACTTCGAGCCGTGGCAGGGACAAGCAAACTGCTGACTGCTCGCCTCAAAGTTGGTTTTGCACTGCCGATGGGTACAGCTGTTCTCCAAGGCCAGGACCTCCGCCTCGCCGGTACGCACCAAGAAGAAATCGAACGCTCCTTCTTGGACGCGTCGAACGCCCCCCACCTGCCCAAGCTCGGGGAAATCGCTCAAAGGGGCTCGGTACTCCCTCCCCCCGGAGGCCGCTGAAGCCGCATCCGATTCAGAAGCGCTTGAAGAGGCGACCGTTGTCGTCGCACAGCCCAAACCGTTGCTCAAAAGCACCACGCCCCCCGCTACAGCGAGACCCTCTTCAAGGAATCTCCGCCGCGTCAACCGCTTCGAATCGGACACGCTCTTCCCCCTTTTCTGGATCACTGATTCTGGAGCGCTAAAAAACGAAGAAAGCGACCTGCCTACTTCACTTCAAACGGCAGGAGCGCTAAGATGCGCGCTCGCTTGATCGCCCGGTTCAGCTTCCGCTGGCCCCGTGCGCTCAGATAGGTCGTCCGCCGGGGGCGGATCTTCCCCCGCTCGGTGATGTACTGCCGAATAAAAGTCAGGTTCTTGTAATCAATCTGACGCTCCAAGGCCTCCTGCTGCTCTCGACTCAGCCGACGACGGCGTCGTAACGCTCGCATGAACGAGTTCTCCTCAGATCCTTGTCTTCTCGACGGTACGACTCTCACTTGAAGCGATTGTATCGCCCTTGGAGCGACTCCGTCAACGGTGAGTCTTCTCAGCGCTTGGGGCCAAAGCGATCCTACGCCGAGTCTGTCCGCGCGGCCGAGACAACCGCCGAACAGGTGCGGCGATGGTGAGACCAGAGACGAAGGCCGTTCAACTGCCGAGTCGAACCGTCCCGCGAGCGAACGGTCCGCGACCACTCCCGGAGGTTGAGACTCCGGTTGCGATAGACGGTGAGCACCTCGCCACACTTTGGGCAAAGTACGACGTGTACCCCAAGAAGACGGCGGAGCGCCCCCCGAGCCACCTCGCGGCGCCCGATCACGCAGAGCAACGCTCCCCGACAGTACTCCCGGCGGCCAGTCTGGATCACCAGTTGCACATCCTCCGGTCGGATTCCACGGGCGCGAGCGCGGCGCTCCGCGTGTGCTGTCCACTGATGGGGAGTCATCTCTTCTCCTTTCGGGTTCCTACCTGGAAACCTCAGGACAAAGAAGCCGCCTCAGGCGGGGGCCGCCAAAACGCCAGACGAGAGCAGATCGGACAATCTCGGTAAGAATGCCCTAATGTTACCCTGTAGTCTGGAAAAATACAACCGATGCCCCGACTGAATCCCTCCCGAGGGCCTCTCACCTTCGAATTGACGACATTTCGGGCAAGGTGTAACCTCGCAACTTGCGAACTAAGAGAGGAGGGAGGTTCCCATGAAAGTTCTGGTTGCCGGCGCCACCGGCCAAGTAGGTTCCCGTCTGGTCCGCCAACTGCTGGATCGAAACCACGAGGTGCGGGCGATCGTGCTCCCCGACGATCCGGCGGCCTCTCGAATCGAAGGCCTGGAAATCGAACGGATGGAGGGCGATCTTCGGGACGAAACGTTGGTGGAAAAGGCCGTCGCCGGTGTGGACGCGGTGATCCACACGGCGAACTTCGTCAGCGGAGCGCAGTTTGAGAACAACACGCAGGTGAATCGGGTCCTCGCTAACGTCTGTGGCAAGTACGCCGACCGACTGGAGCGGTACGTTTACGTCAGCTCTTCCGGCGTCTTCCCCAACAACGGGGAGGTGATCGCCTGTGCCTATCATCCGGTGGACGAGCTCCACCCCAAGCGTCCGCTGGGAGATTACAACATCTCGAAGATTCTCGGGGAGCACTTCACCGAATCGGTCGCGTACACAACGGGGTTGCGGACGGTGATCGTCCGCCCTAGCCACATCCTCTCCGGGACGGCGATTCTGCATCAGTTCAGCGTACGACGGGTCTGCGGTATCCTCCGGACCGGTCAGCGGAACCGAGGGAGCGAGCTCTACATGCCCGACGGAACGGAGCTTTGGCATCAGGTGGAGGCTCAAGCCGAAAGCGAAGATCAACCGTGCAGCGTTCGGGACTTGGAGGGGCGCCCCTGGTACTACCAGCCCAACGACGCACGCGACATCGCTCATGGGTTGATCTGTGCCCTGGAGGAGCCCGGGGCCGTAGGAGAGTCGTTTAACCTTGGGGCACCGGCTCCGTTCACCTTTCCGGAGGCGGCCCGACGGATCGCTGAAGCCACCGGACAGGAGCCGTTGGAGATCCGCCTGCCCGTCCGTTGGCGCTACGATCACGACATCCGAAAAGCAAAGAGCTGGATAAACTACCGGCCTCAAGGCGACCTCCCAACGATGATCGCCTCGGCGCTCCGAGTTCAGTCTGAGGGATGGCAAGATTACACGTGGGAGTGAGCTCCCCGCAGAACGACAGGGATTAGAACAGCTCCCACTCGATCTTCTCTTCGCCGTTGTTGGCCGAGAGGTAGAGCCATTCGCCGCCTCGGTAAGCGATGTGGTCTCTCAGATGACGGGCAAGCTCGGGGAGGTCCTCCTCCAAGGCGGCAAGGGTACGCTGGATGTTGTTCGTAATTCGCGCGTACAGGTTCTTATGGAGCCCTCGAATCTGTTGGTGAACGGCGACCAGCTCGTCGGTGTAGAAGGAGAGTGCCTCTTCAAACTCCTCGTCTTGGTCGTCGGAGGACTGGGCCTTACGGAGGAACTGCAAGGAGTCGTGAAGATCGGCCCGTTCGTCGAGGAGTTTTTGTCGGATCTCAAGGATCCGTCGCTTCTCCTGCTCGGCGGCCTCCGGATCGGTCAGCGCCAGAAGAGATAGGCCAGGAACCCAACTCCCCTCGTGCTGCATCAGATAGTGCAGGTAGGCGAACCCCTTCCGGTCGCGGACTCGCGCCTCAACGTCCCCATAACGGATATACCAGAAGTCTCCGGGCTCCTTTCGAAAGACGTTCTTCCGCCGAGGGGCAGTCGGGGAGGTGGCAGGGCGCACGAGTCGCTCCACGGCGGGTGAAGGCTCCTCCCGGAAGGGAGGGGAGAACGGATCGGCTTGGGCCTGAGAGGCGCCGGCGGTCTGTTCCCGCGGTGAGACCGCCGCCGTCTGAACGGTCTGGGGTTCCTGTTGTTCTTCCCAGCAGAAGCTAGACAACTGCGCACCGGTCAGGTCGGCACCGGTCAGGACGGCACCTTCCAGGTCGGCACCTCGGAGGTCGGCGTTTCGCAATTTGGCACGGGAGAAGTTCACCGCGCGCAAGTTAGCCCCGCGCAGATCGGCGCCCTCCAGGTCGGCGCCCCGGAGGTCGGCGTTTGCGAGGTTGGCTCCGCGCAGATTCGCCCCGCGCAGATTTGTCAACGGAGAGGGCCGCCACTCGGACACAGAAGTTGCCCGTCCTTGAAACGTCCGATTTACAATTAATATCAGGGCTTGCGAGATTTCCCCTGCCGCTCGTACTATTCCCCTACGACGGCCCTTGACGTTTCGGTTCAGACGGGCAAGGAGAGGGATTTTTCCTCTTAAAGCTTCGGGCTCCGAGGCGAGAGCACGCGCGACCAGAAGTTAACGATGCTCTCGGCCAACAGCACCCACTCGCTGTAGGTGGTGGGTTTGGAGATACAGGCGTTCGCCTGATTCTCATAGGCGCGGTGGATAACCGCCGGGTCCTGAGAGTCCACGACGGCAATGATGGGAACGTCGTGGAAACGCTCCGTCTTGCGGAGTCGTTCCAAAACGGAAAAGCCGGAGTCGTTGTTGATGTTGATCCCGACCAGGACCAGGTACGGCCAGAAACGCCCCGCTTCGAGAGTGGCGAGGGCTTCTGAAGCGTTCGAGGCTAGAAAGACCCGATCCTCGACGCCAAACTCGGCCAGCGCCTCGCAGAGAAGCCGAGCGTCGGCCGGGTTGTCGTCCACAATCAGAAACTGCTTGACAACCCCGCTGGAGATCCAGGCCCTCGGGATCGAGTAGGCCGCCGTGGTAGAGGCCATGTCCATCCGCTCCTTCAACCAAACAGGTTCCATCCTCTTGGCGAACCGTCCAAACAGCGGTCGCCCTTCTCCTCCAAACCCATCGGGTTCGCTGATAAAGGGGAACCTTTTGGTGAAATCGCGTACTACACGGCGCGTATTCTATAGGGCATCAGGGGCATTCGCTCCTCACGCGCTCAGCGGATAGGGGAAATCCATGCTCGTAGGCTCGTGGTGGGAGTCCATCGAGTTAACACTGAACATTGCCGTAACGATCGGCACGGCTGCGCTGGGGGTTCTGGTCCTCCAACACCACTTTCGTAGCTGGACCAACCGCTTGTTCTCCATCTTGGCAGGATTGGTCGCCACCTACACCGTCCTGAACTATCTTTCGCTTTATCCCCCCAGCGGAACCGATCAGCTCTTCTGGATTCGCCTGGTCATGGCGGAGACCTCTCTCATTGGTCCTACTCTCCTGGTGTTCGCTCTAACGTTCCCTGAGGAACAATGGAAGCTCCGACCCCGCCAGTTTCTTCCGATTGGAGCGATAGCCGCGCTTACTTTTGGGCTTTCGTTAACTCCGGCGGTTTTTTCAGAGATTCACTACCGCGGCGTGGAACCCCTCCCGCGTCCTGGTCCGGGGATGCTCGTGTGGGTCGCCAACTCGCTGGGAACGGTGTGGGCCACCATTCTCGTTCTGTTGAAAAAGTACCGAAGTGCAGTCGGTATCGAGCGTCGCCGATACAGAACGTTGCTCTTTGGAGTCACTGCGACCTTTCTCAGCGTCCTAGGGATTACCAATCTCGCAATCCTCACGTTCAGCACCTCCCGATTCGTTCCGTTTGGGCCTCTTAGTTTTCTCATCCTCATATCCGCTATGACCTATTCAATCATAAGATATAATATTTTTAGTATTAAAATTGCAACAGTTGACCTATTAGTAGGAATCCTATGGGTAATCCTTTTCTCAAACATACTCACATCGCCTTCTTGGCCTGCCTTGATCTTAAACGGAGTTACCTTATCCGTCGCAATTATCGCAGGAGTGCTCCTGCTTCGGAGCCTTCGTCGAGAGATGGAGCACCGTCAGCAGCTCGAGGAGGTAACGGCGGAGCTCCGCGCTTTGAACGACCGGCTGGCGACCTCTAATGTTGAGCTAGAGCGTTTTGCCTATGTCGCCTCGCACGACCTTCAGGCGCCGCTGCGGTCGGTTCTGGGCTACGGGGAGCTTTTGGAGCGCCGATATCGAGAGGTCCTCGACGCCAAAGGTCAGGAGTTTCTCGCCTACCTCCTGGACGGCGCGCGGCGGATGCAGCGGATGATTGAAAGTCTCCTCCAATTGGCCCGCGTAGACACCCGCGGAGGAAACTTCGTCCCGGTGGAGGTCGGGCCGCTGCTAGAAGAGGTCCTTCAAACGCTAGGGCCCCAGATCGAGGAGACACAAGCCCAGATCACCATCCAGCCGATGCCGAGAGTGGTGGCCGATCCGACTCAGCTCGCACAGCTTTTTCAGAACCTCATTGCCAACGCGTTGAAGTTCCACGGCGAGCGACCACCACAGGTCACCATCTCGGCCACTCGACGGGAAGGGGAGTGGGAGTTCTGCGTCCGAGACCAAGGGATTGGGATTGCACCGCGCGATCAGGAGCGCATCTTTGAGATGTTTCGGCGACTCCAACCGGAGGACGACTCTCCTGGGGCCGGAATCGGCCTGGCCATCTGTAAGCGGATCGTCCATCGCCACGGAGGCCGCATCTGGGTCGAGTCGGAGCTGGGGAAGGGAGCCGCGTTTTTCTTTACCATTCCCGACCGAGAAAACCACTCAGCGCGGCGGATCTCCTGCTACCGGGAGCCTCAGGAGAACGGCTCATCGGATGACACTGAGATCACCGTTGAGGAGGGATCATGAGCGCCGCAGAGTCGGCCCCGGGCAAGGGAGCGAAGTTCTTAGAGCTCTGGGAAACCCCTCTAGCCTCGCGTGAGAAGTTCTCAAGCTGGCCCTTTGAACAACAGGCTCGCTACCTTTGTCTACTCGCCCACCTGGCCCCCAGCACGCATAACACTCAGCCGTGGCGATTTTGGATCCGCCCCTCCGAGCGGACGATTACGCTGTATCTCGATCGAACGTACGTTCTCCCCGCTTCGGATCGGGAGGGGCGCCAGGCGACTATTAGCATCGGTTGTGCGCTCGAACACTTGTTGATCGGTAGCCAATATTACGGGCTGACACCCGTTGTAACCTTGGCGTCGGTGGACCGCAGCGCCGTCCGCCCGAGGGAGGAGGCCGACGCCTCCCGATACGTCGAGGTGGCGACGGTTCGCCTTTTGGAGGATACGCCTAGCGAGGAGATCCCTGAAGAAGGGTTGGTGCGGGCAATCTTCTCGCGACGGGTAACCCGCGCGGAGTTCGATCCGACCCATCCGCTCCCTGAAACGCTTGTCGAAAAGATACTCGCAGGTCCGCGCGGCTCCGTAGCGAGAGTCCATCCGGTCACCTCAGCAGTGGCTCGGCGGATGCTCGCCGAGCTTCAGGGGCAAGCCGACTCCTACGTGATCAACTCCCCGGCGTTCCGAAGCGAGCTAGCCGAGTGGATGCTTCCCAACGACATAGAGTCCCCTCTAGGGATGCCCGGAGCCGGGTTTGGGTTGAACGACCAAGAAGCAAAGCGAATTCATGAGGGGCTCCGCGCGGGATCGCTCTATCCAGAAGACGGCCTCAAGTTCTCGATGGCCGGGAAGCGGGGAATCGAATCCTCGCCGTTTTTAGGGCTTCTGACGGCGCCCCGCGAGGGAGTTGCCGAGTGGCTCGACGCGGGACGGACGCTCGCCTACGCGCTGTTACTCGTCGAGAGCGCAGGGTTCCAAGCCGCTGTGCACGCCGGGATCGCCGAGGTGCCGCTGATTCGGCACATGTTCCGGGCGTTTGGCCTGGAAGGGCCACTGTTAGGCACCTTCCGTGCCGGTCGGGTGCGCGATCCTCAGCACGCTCAGCGGCCCCATAGTCCCCGACAGCCTCTGGATCGGGTCCTCCTTTGGGAACCGCCTCAGCGGTAGACCTTTGCCTCAAAAGTGTGCTTGTTGAAGATCAAACGCGGCGGGTACTCCTCGCCTAGGGAGAGACGAGCGATCGTCTCTGCCGCAATAGCTCCGGCCATCGCCGCCGTGGAACCCAGTTGAGGGACCAGCGTAGCCGTGGGAACTTCGCTGTGCCCCTCCAGGATCGCCTTTAACTCGCCCTGGAGGAAGTCCGGCCCCAGGAAGGTGGTCGCAAAGGCGAGCAGCCGCCGCCGGTCTGTCGGGTTCTCCTCGAGCTCGGCCAGGGCCCGGTAGAGGGTTTCGTCCTCGACGCCGTAAGCGAGCGACAGGGTCGGGTCCAGATCGTAGCGCAGGATGTCCACCTGCACCGCCGAGCCGATGTCTGAGAACATCACCAACGGAATGCGGCGCGCCCGCGCCTCCTCCCGAAGCCGGAGCTTCATCCGTAGGTCGTCCATCTCGTCTACGACGATGTCCGCCGGGGGCTCCTCGTCGTCCCCTTCCAAGAAACGGGCAACGTTAGCCTCCGTAATCCCCTCGTCGTAAACGTGAACCGTCAGATAGGGGTCTGCAGCGTAAAGCTGAACCGCTGCGGCGACCGCCTTGTTCCGAAGCAACGGGTCCAGTGGCGTCAACCGAGCGGCGTTGCTCTCGACGAGGTCCTTGTAGGTCAGTCGAACCCGATTGATGTTCTCCATCTTGAAGACGCTCTTGTCGGCAATTTTGACGTGGCGAGGACGCATCTCGGCCACGACGCCGTGGAGGATGTTGTTCCCGACGCTTCCGCCGGCGATCGCGACGGTCGTCTGGGCGAAGATGCGTTGAATCTCCTCCCATCGGAGCTTCCCCTCCGGATCGGCGATCAACTTCGAGTTGCTGGCGACGCTAACAACCCGATGCCAATAAGGAGGACAGTAGCGGACCAGTTCGCCCCGATCCGGATAGAACGCATAGACCCCGTAATCGAGCCGTCCTTCCTCCATCTGCTGGAACGCCTCGGTGTAGCGTTCCCACTCGCGGTTGAACCGCTCACGAAGCGTCTCACCGCCCTGGAGCGTCGGTGAGGCCGAAATGGTCAACCGCTCGTTGAGCCCGAACATTGTCGCTTGGGTCACGTCGTATTGACGATCGGGAGGAACCCGATGTTTGCGCCCCTCCGAGTCGGTCACCCAAGCGGTCCCGTCCGGCTCGTAGGCCACCTGCTTGGTTTGGTGAGCCCGGGCAGCTTCCAGGAGAAGCGGCTTTCCAGGGTAGGAGCGGCGATAAGCCCGCCGAACGAGTACCTCTAAGGTCTTTTCCAGTTCATCCTTCCAACTGGAGACCTCAAAGAGATACAGCGTCGGCCCATCGTCCACAGAACGGTCCAAATAAGCCCGAAGCGCTTCCCCGGTGATCGGGGAACCAACCAACGGACCCTGAACTGTGAGAAGGCGACCCAGGTTCCGGTACCATTCTCCTGAACCCTCCCCCGACCCCTGGGATCGGACCTCTCCTAAGTAGTGCTGAAGAGTCCTCTCTGAGAGCATCTTCTCCCGCAGGAGGTGCCGAAGCGCGCGCATCAGTTGACGCCGATCGAGAAAGTAGCCTGGGTAACGATAGGCTTCATGGGACCGATCAAGACGGACTTCTCGCGGAGAGCTCAGCCCCAACACTTGATAAGCCGGGGTGTATCGGGGATAGAGGTGGCCATCCTCAGTGTGAAGGGTAAAAGAGCTTCGCAACAGCTCCGGATGGCAAAGGCCCGTCTGGTAGTCCCAGCGGCCAAGATGGTGATCCAAGGCAGCACTGTTGATCAGCACCAACAGACCGGCACCGTAGCGCAAACCGCGTCCAGTAAGCCATCGCGCGGGTAATCCTCGTCGATCGTCACGAAGTGTATAAGGCGAGATCGCACACATCCGCGAGATCGAAACCACCCGCCCCAGCTCAGAGTCCTTCCCAGTTAGGTAACTCCGAAGAGCCTCCACCAGGGGACGGTCCTTACACAGGCAGTTGTCCAAATCCGGATTGCCGGCGGGGGTCCCATCACCAGGCACGTACCGGAAGCTCAGCCACTCCTCCGCTCGAATCGGGACTCGTTCCGGTGTCAGGACATGGTACCGCGCGCGTGCCAGGTACACAGCAGACTTCGGGTCGTACGCGTCAAAGAGGGGAACTCCACCGTACCGATCAAAAGAGCGGCGCGCCTCGCGAACCAAGAGCCGTAGCTCTTCGCTCCGCCAGGAGGGGTTGTACAGCTCCTTCGCCTGATATAACGCTAGCTCCGCAGCGCCGAGTTGGAGGGTTTCGTCGGGTTCGGGAAGAGAAGCGCTCAGCGCGCAGAGATCGTCTGGCTCTAGACGGGGTCCAACTTCGGCCCCGTCCGCAAACAGAGGGGTCGCAACCGACATGCCCTGGATCTCCTTCATCCACCGCCTGCGGTCCGACAACTGCTGTCGGAACCGAGAATTCACAAAAGGAAGGGGTTACACCGGGGCGAAGAGGAGGTTACGTTTGAAGAGAGTCCTAGAAATGACAAAGGTGAGCGGCAATGCGCCAATTCGACCGAGACCGACAGTTGGCGACGCCCGCACCGCTTGACGAAAGAGGAAACGGCTCTCTACCCTTTCAATGGCGAGGTCAGAGGTTTTGATTCGGTGCGCCCGTAGCTCAGCGGATAGAGCAAGGGACTTCTAATCCCTAGGTCGCAGGTTCGAGTCCTGCCGGGCGCGCTGGTTTGTCTTGCGAGCCTGCGTAAAGGCGAGACCCTCCTGCTGCTCCACAGGCCGAAAACGCCCGAAGAGTCCCCCTCTTCTTGACCTGCTGTCCTCAGACTCGCTAGGCTATAACCGACCAGAAGTGAAAATCTCAAGGGCACGGGAGAAGAGAACGATTATCAGGGCGATCCGAGCGGCGGTCCTGCTGTTGTTTTTGGGCGCAACGCTGGCGGCACCAGCACAAGAGTCCCCCTCCCTCCGTTCGAGGGTCCCTCGTCGAAGAGACAATGCAAAGGCCGATCTCGCCGACGGGCGCGTTGATCCGTTCGGCGTTGGTGCCTGGACTAGGACAATGGAGCATCGGCCAACCGATTCAAGGGACCTTCTTTCTGGTGGCGACCGTCGCCTGTGTCGGTGGGGGGGTCTTTTTTCACAGCGAATACCGTACCATGTACAACGAGGAGTATCTGCCCGCCGTTGAACGGTTTGGGCTGACCTCCGACGAGGCGGAGTCGCTCTACAGAGAGGTGAACTCGCGGTTCAAGCTGAGTCGGGGGTTGCTTCTGACAGCGTTGGGCATCTGGATGTACGGCATGGTGGACGCTTACGTGGACGCAGCAATTCGAAATGCGACCCTGGAAGCGGAGAGCGTTCGCCAGAACCGCGAGGCAATGGAACAACTGAACGTTCACCTGCTTCCGGACGGCTCGGCCGTCCTGTACCACCGGAGGTTCTGAACGACTCGTTTGGGAGGACGCGACGCGATGGGACGATTTCGGCGTGGAGCCGTTGCCTTGCTGGCAACGCTGATCGGCCTGGGACTCTGGAGCTGTGGCGACGTAGAAAAGCCCGAGGAGCAAGACCCGGTCCTTCGGGAGATTACCGCCGTGCTCCGCGATCGGTGGCAAAAGGGCTATATGACCGAAGACATCGACCTGTACATGTCCGCCTATTGGGCTGAAGGGTTCCTGTACCGATCGGATATGGGCACCGACTTGGACACCACCGACGACGTAATCTTTGACGACATCACCCTCGAGCGTGAGTCGGCGCTTCGCATCTTCGAACGGTTCCAGGACATCGAGATCGAGCTTTCTGAGCCGCCGGAGATCAAACCGCTAAACGAGGAGCGCACCCGCTATGAGGTGCGCAACCACTATCGAATTCAGCTGTTCGTCACCGAAGGGACTCTCGAAGGCGGCTACACGGGCGCCTTTGCCGAGGGCGACAACCGATTTATCTTCGAGAAGCGAGTGAACCCGGAAACCGGCCAGGAGGAATGGCGCATCGTCGAGTGGTGGGATGAAGCCTTCACGCCGGAGGAGATCCGCGCAGCCAACAACTTGTAAGCCTACCGCAACAGGAAGCCCCGGCTGAACGAGGCGAGGCCGCCGATGGACGGCGAGAGCGCAGGAGCCTTTCGCATTCTAGTCGTGGACGACGACCCGGCTCAGCGGCGAACGCTGACCGGGTTCCTGCGTCGCCTGGGGTACCGCGCCCTGGAGGCCGCCGACGGAGAGGAAGCCCTCCAAGTGGCCCAAGAGGCCTCGCCGCATCTGGTCATCTCCGACGTCCGCATGCCCGGGATAGACGGGATCACCCTTCTCAAACGGCTGCGAACGCTCCGGCCAGAGACCGCCGTCCTGCTGATCACCGCTTTCGCCTCCTATGCCCAATCGGTGGAGGCGGTGAAGGCCGGCGCGTGGGATTACATTCCGAAACCAATCGATCTGGACGAGTTGCGCGTCAAGGTCTGGAAGATCCAGCAGGAGCTCGCGGGCGGAGGAGCCCAACCGGTCGTGGAGGAGGGGCTGATCGCCGCTAGCCCCGCAATGCAACGAGTGATGGAGCTGCTCCGTCGCGCCGCCGCCACGGACGCAACGGTCCTGCTTCTGGGCGAATCCGGCACCGGCAAAAGCCGACTGGCGGAGTGGGTCCATCGTCACTCCTCCCGTCGGACAGGACCGTTTGTGGTGGTCAGCTGTGCTGCCCTCCCCGAATCACTGATCGAGGCGGAGCTGTTCGGCTATGAGAAGGGGGCCTTTACCGGCGCGGAGCGCTCTCGGCCGGGCCGCTTCGAGTTAGCTCACGGCGGAACCCTCTTCCTGGACGAGATCGGCGAGGTCCCCCTCGCCACACAAGTCAAGTTGCTCCGCGTTCTTCAAGACCGGGTGATCGAACGGCTCGGAGCCTCCGGCGAGCCGCGACCTGTAGACGTCCGCATCGTCGCAGCCACCAATCGCGACCTGGAGACCGCCGTCGCTGAAGGGAGCTTTCGGGAGGACCTTTACTATCGCCTAAACGTCGTCTCCGTCGAGGTGCCCCCTCTCCGGGAACGACGGGAGGACATCCCTCTGTTGATCGACCTATTCCTCCGGCGGTATACCCCTCCCGACCGGCCACTTCCCGATCTGAGCGAGGAGGCTCGCGCCCTGCTCCTCAGCTACGACTACCCCGGCAACGTCCGAGAGCTGGAAAACGCAATCGAGCGGGCGGTGATCCTCTCCCAGGGAAACCTCATCCGTCCGTTGGACCTTCCCCCCGCCATCGCCCAACCGCGCCGCCGGACTCGCGCCGCCCCGTCTGGAGATACCCTCCCCGACGCCGTCGAGTCGTTAGAGCGGGAGATGATCCTCCAGGCACTCCTGGAGGCCGGAGGTGTCCAAACCAGGGCCGCCGAGAAGTTGGGGATCACCGAACGCAACCTACGCTACAAGATGAAAAAGTACGGCATCCCTCCCCTCCGCTCCGACTCGACCGATTCGTCGATCCTCTCCTCGACAAAATCGTCGAACTGACCGCTTGGGAACGTGTCTTGCCCCGTCCAATCGGCCTCCACCGGATGGGCACGAAGGTTGCCTTATCCTTCCCCGCGGCGGATGGACCGTCGACACAAGAACAGAATCAGAAGTTGGGGACGACCAGAGAAAGGATGATCCCATGCAAGAACAAACGTGGCCGCGGTGGAAAACGATCGGTGCAATCGGCGTGCTGGGCCTTCTGATAGCGCTCGGAGGCTGCTCCGACGACGCGGTCGGCAGCACGCCGGACGAATCGGAGACGGTGGCCTTGGCGCCTGCGCTGGGCTTTCTGCCCAGCCAGAACGCTCCGGTCTCCGGCGTGAACTTCGGCTCCCTCACCCAAACGGTCACCTTGACCGAGACGGGAGCCGTTGTGGAGATCACTTCAGAAGACCCAGAGGTGGCCGCCCAGCTGCAGAGCATGGCTGAGCTGATGGGGGCCCGACTTGGCGATTCGATCGGCGCCCGGAGGGGTCACCGAAACCGGAGCGAAACGCTCCAAGGCCGGATCGAGACAACGGTCACCCCGATTGAGGGGGGAATCCGAATCGAACACGTGGGTCGGGACGAAGAGGCGGTTCAAGCGATCCAGCGACACGCTCGAACGTTGGGCACTCCTCGCTGGACGCCCCGACCGCAGCACGTCGTCCAGCGAGAGGTCGAAGAGCTGGAAGACGGCGTTCTGATCCGGCTCACCTCCTCGGACGCAGCAGCGGTGGAACGGCTCCACGATCGCGCAGAGAGCTTCGCCGATCGAGGGCCGAACGATCCTGAGGTTACCGCCGAGGTGGTTGCCGTGGACCAGGGTATCGAAGTGCGGTTGCGCGGAACGACTCCGGAAGCGGTGGAACGCCTAAAGCGTCGGTTCCTCAACGAAACGCGTCCGGAGCTCCACCACCAACGGACCCGTCGCCCCGAGGGACCGCCCCTTCGAGAGCGGGTCCGGAACGCATCGGCTTAACAACAACCTCAATCCTCACAGGAACAAAAGGAGGCACCAACCATGAAGCGGAATCTGTGGAAGCAAGCGGTGAGATTGGCAGTTGTTAGCGGATTGGTTCTCGGAGCGGGTGTCCTGTGGGCCCAGACTACAAGCCAGGCTCCAGTGTCGGACACCGCAGGATCGAGCGCAGTCGCCCAGGCTCCCGCTCCAACCCCTTGGATGGGTGGACCCCGAGGACCGCGAATGGGACGAGGCGGATTCCCCGGCTACGGGGCTTCACCGATGATGGGCGGTCCTGGGTTCTTTGGCCGCGGCGGACGGATGGGACGAGGCGCCCGTGGGTTCTCGGGCGGACCGGGTGCGCGCGGGCTTCGCCAACTGCCCCTTCGGATGGGGTCCCGGCGTCGGCCGAGGAATCGCTCCGCGAGGCTGGTGGCTGAATCCTGAGCAGCTGGAGCAGCAGCTTACCGAGCGATCCGACGGCGTCGAGCTGATCGTCACGAGCGACGAGCCGACCGTCGCCGCAGGGCTTCAAGCCCACTTCCAGCGGCTCAAACAGCGCTGGGGACGCTGGCATGCCCTATCGCATCTGGGACCCGCTCTTTGCGGACCTCTACCTCCATCGCGATCAGATCGAATTAACCGTTGAGAATCGAACCGACGGCGTCCGGATCGTCGTTCGCCGGGACGACCGAAGACGCCGCGAAGCTGGCCCAGGAGTACGGAAAAGTGCTCTCCGCCTTCCTGGAGAGCGGACCGGCAGAGATGGCTAAATCCCACCCCAGCCCTCTCCGGGCAGAATAGCCGCTCCTGGCCGGCGATGGGAACACCCTCCTCAGGCGGGCCTTTAGGCCCGCCTTTCTGTTCCAGAGAACGATTCCCCAGAGAAACGGTCCCGCCCGATCGTTGCGTTCGCCCCTGGGGGGAGGTATGCTTTTTCGTTGAGAGGGCTCACAGGAAGCGGCCCTAGAGATCGCTTTGAAGGAGACGAACCGATGCCGGTAACTGTTGCACACTCGGATTCGGGTTGGGGACTTAGAGCGAAGCATTCGGTTTTACACCGAACTGCTCGGCTTTAAGCTGGTTGGTCGGAACGATCGCTCTCCGGCGGGCAATCAACTGGCCTTCCTGCAGATGGGAGACCAGGAGCACCTGATCGAGTTCGCCTATTCGCCGCGACTACAAGCTGAACGTTCCGGAGGACCTGATGCACTTTGCGATCGGTTATCCGGACCTGATCGCCAAATGCGAGGAGCTGGAGTCCAAGGGGATCGAAATCTGGCCGGACAAACTGGCGCGAAGCCCTCAAGACGCGCAAGATGGCCTTCATCACCGATCCGGACGGATACGAGATCGAGCTCCTGGAGCGAAAGGAGGCCAACTAGTCCGTCACCGCGTGGGAAAAGTTGAAAGCCGACGTACGGCTGCGGTATCATCTCCTTTGCCCTGCTCTTGGGTTTTAAGTCGTCACGACAGTTCCTCCCCGCTCTGTCCCCATCAGTTCACGAGGGTCGGTTGCAGGCGGGACGATCGTCCCAAGAGCCGTTGAGTCCAAAGGGAGGAGAACCTTGCGACACTATATCCCGACGCGGACGTACGAGACGACCTTTGTGCTCCGCCCCAACCTGAGCGACTCGGAGATCGAGTCGCAGGTGGAGCGGATTCGCGAGTATATCGAGTCGAACGGGAACAAGGTCCTCAAGGTAGAGCTGTGGGCGGCGGCGACGCCTGGCCTACCCGATCCGTCGGTTCCAGGAAGGCGTCTACGCCTTTATCGTCTTTCACGGAAGCCCGGAGTTCGTTCGGGAGCTGGAGCAGCAGTACCGGATCACCGAGGACATCATCCGGTATCTGACCGTTCGGGTGGAAGGTGAGTTTGATCCACACGCAACGTTGATCGACACCCCGATCGCCGAGGAGCGGTCTCGCAGCAGCGCTCGGCGGCCAACCCGAGGGGCACAGGCCGATCGGGAGGAGGAGGACGAGGACGACCTCGAAGAGGAGGAATGATCCCCACCCAAGGGCTCCGGGAGGAGGAGGCCGATGGCAGCCAGTTTTAACCGTGTGTTCCTGATGGGTCGGCTTACACGCGACCCGGAGATCCGCTACCTAGAAAGCGGCGACGGGGTGGCCAACATGCGATTGGCCGTCAGCCGCACCTACACCACACGCTCCGGCGAGCAGCGGGACGAGGTCTGCTACATCGACGTGGAGGCCTGGGGCCGGCTGGCGGAGCTGTGCGAGCAGTATCTCTCTAAAGGCCGCCTGATCTTCGTTGAGGGGCGCCTCATGTATCGGGAGTGGGAGACCGAAACGGGCGAGCGGCGCTCGGCTCACTCGGTGCGCGCCTTGGGCGTCCAGTTTCTCGACTGGGGCGACCGACCCGAAGAGGGCCAAGCCGAAGAACCGGCAGCCTTTGGCGCCGGTCGTAGACGCCCTGCCGCCGTTCGCGAGCCGGAGCCGATCGAAACGGAAGAGGACGACATCCCGTTCTAGCGCAGTGAGGGTTCTGCCGATGGGTGCTCACGTGGAAGTGATCCTGCTGGAGACTGTGGAGAATGTCGGGCGCGCGGGGGATATTGTGCGGGTCAAGGCCGGGTTCGCCCGGAACTACTTGATCCCGCGCCACTATGCCGTTCCGGCGACCGAATCGAACAAAAAGCGCTTTGAGGCCAAAATGCGGGCCCTCCGCCTGCGCGAGGCGCAACGGCTGGCCGACGCCCAGGAGCTGGCTAAGCTGATCGAGGCCACCGCGATCGTGATCGCCGCCAACGCAGGCGAAAGCGGACGGCTCTTTGGATCGGTGACCGCCAACGACATCGCCGACGTGTTGGCGACCAAAGGCATCACCGTGGACCGGCGACGAATCCAGATGGAGGAGAACATCCGGCAACTCGGCGTCTTTGAGATCCCCATCCGGCTCCACCCGGAGGTAATCGCCAAGGTCCGAGTCGAGGTGATCCCCAACCAGCCGGAGTACGTCCAGGCGCCCGCAGAGCCGGAATCGTCGGCCTGAGGCGCCGTCGGGCTCGGGGCCGCGAGAGACCGGTAGCGGGGGGTAAGAGACGATGCCCGTCGAGATCAGCCCGTACGATCTCGAAGCGGAACGGCATGTCTTAGGATCGCTCTTGATCGATCCTGAGGCGCTCCACCGAGTCGTTCCCATTCTGGGCGAGCAAGCGACCGTCTTTTTCCGCCCGGCCCATCAGCTCATTCTACGAAGCGGCCCTCCGCGTGAACCACCAGAACGACCCGATCGATCTATACAGCGTCTACCGAGAACTCAAGCGCTCCGGGAATCTGGAAAAGGCCGGCGGACTGACCGCCCTCCACGAGCTGCAAGATTCGGTCCCCACCTCGGCTCACGCGGAGTATTACGCACGGATCGTCAAAGAGATGGCCATCCGGCGGGAGCTGATCGATGCTGGGGCGCGCGATCATCGGTCGGGCGAGAGAAGAGGGGCTGAGCCTTGAAGAGGTCGTGGACCACGCACAGGCGCTGATCCTCCGCATCAACCGTTCCGAACGGGAGCGGGGCCTAGTCCCCTTTAAAAACGGCTCTCACAGCAACGATGGACCAAGCCACTAACCTCTACAGGCGGGATCACCTCCTTCCAGGGATCTCGACCGGCCTTCCGCCACTGGACGAGCTGCTTGCCGGCCTCAATCGCTCCGATCTGATCATCGTTGCCGCCCGCCCCTCGATGGGGAAAAGCGCCTTTGCCCACAACATCGCCGCTCACGTTGCCATCCATCAGAAGTTGCCAGTGGCCCTTTTCTCCTTGGAGATGAGCCAAGACCAGATTGCGTTGCGCATTCTGGCCCGCGAATCGGGCATTCCGCTCTCTAAAATTCGACGGGGAGACGTGAGCAACCGACGCCTGGCGTCGAATCTCCGAAACCGTCGACAAGATCGCGGAGGCACCCCCTTTTCATCAGCGACGCCCCCGGCAATCACCATGTGGGAGATCCGCTCCGAGTGCCGCCGGCTCAAGCTCCATCACCCGGACCTGGCCCTGGTCATCGTGGACTATCTCCAACTGATTTCAAGGCGCCTCTCGAACCGCTCAGAGTCGAGAACAGGAGATCTCCGAGTACTCGCGCTCGCTCAAGGAGCTCGCGCGGGAGCTAAACGTGCCGGTGATCGCCCTCTCCCAGCTCAACCGAGCCGTCGAGGCCCGAAACGATAAGCGGCCTCAACTGGCCGACCTTCGCGAGTCCCGGCGCTATTGAACAGGACGCCGACGTGGTGATGTTCCTCTTTCGGGAAGAGTACTATGATCCAGCCCATTCCAGGCCGGGAGAGACGGAGGTGATCGTCCGGAAACATCGAAACGGTGAGCTGGGCACGGTGATCCTCCGGTTTGATCAAAAGACGCTCCTGTTCGCTCCTCTGGACCAGCAGGCCCCAGGTTATCCGTACTCATAGGGCAGCAATGGCGATCCCTTCTCTTCAACCGACGCAGCAGCGACGTTTCCCCGTTTGCCTTCTTCCTTGCCCGCTTGGGAAGGCGCCTGATCGAGGTGGTCTATCACATCGGCTCGGGGGACGATCCTCCTGCTGGCGACCATCCGGATGATCTTCGCCCGGCCCATTTTTCTGCACAACATCATGGAGCAGTTCGCTAAGGTCGGGGTCCAGTCGCTGCCGGTGGTCACTGTAACCGGCACCTTCGTCGGGATGGTGCTGGCCTTGCAGGGGTACCATCAGTTAAAGCTTCTGGGTAGCGAAGGGCTGCTCGGCTCGTTCGTGAGCACTTCGGCGATCAAGGAGCTGGGCGTCGTGTTGACCGGATTTGTGCTCTCGGGACGGATCGGCGCCTCGATCGCCGCCGAGCTAGGCACCATGAAGGTGACCGAGCAGATCGACGCGATCGAGGCGATGGGAGCCAGTCCGGTACAGTACCCTGGTCGTCCCGCGATTTCTCGCCTGCGCCCTGATGACGCCGACGCTGGCGATCTTCGCCAACCTGTTGGCGATCGTTGGTGGGTACATCATGGCCGTCAACTTCCTGGCGATGCCGGGCGGCCAATCGGGAATGAACGGGGAATTTTATTGGGCGATGGCCACCTCGGCCCAAGGGTTCACCGTCGAGGACGTGATCACCTCCCTGTTCAAGGGAACGGTCTTTGGGATGATCATCGCGACGGTCGGCTGCTACATGGGCTTTTCGGTGCCCCCCGGCCTCCGGCGCAGAGGGCGTCGGGCGGGCGACGACCAGCTGTGCAGTGATCTCCCTGGTCGCCATTTTGGTGGCCGACTTCTTGATCGAGTTTGTGAACCGCGAAGTCCTGGGGTTCTGATCGTGTTTCGCCATCGGCGACTGCGAAGGGAACAGTCCTTCGTCCCTCCTCCAGAGGAGGTGGGCCGTTCGCATCGAAGGGGTTTGGAAGCACCTGGGAGGGCAGCCCGGTTCTCCAGGGCCTGACTCTTGGACGTGCTCCGGGGCTCCACCACGGTGATCATGGGCCCGAGCGGCTGTGGCAAGAGCGTCCTGCTCAAAGCACATCATTGGGCTGATGCTTCCCGAGTCGGGCAACGTCTGGGTCTTTGGTCAGAACGTTCCGACCCTCTCCCGCCGGGAGTTGATCCGGCTCCGCCAGCGGATGGGAGTCCTCTTCCAAAGCGCGGCGCTCTTCGACTCGCTGACCGTCGAGGAGAACGTTGCCTTTATGCTCCGTCAGCACCGTCCGGAGATGTCCCAAAAAGAGATTCAGGCCGCCGTTGCCGAGGCCTTAGAGATGGTTTCGCCTTCCCGGAACTCAGAAGATGAAACCGGCGGAGCTGAGCGGAGGAATGCGAAAGCGGGTCGGATTGGCGCGGGCGATCGTGATGCGGCCCGATCTGATCCTCTACGACGAACCGACTACCGGCCTGGACCCCGATCACGGCCCGCGGGATCAACCGGCTGATCCGTGAGCTGGACAAGACGCTTGGAAAGACCTCGATCGTCGTCACCCATGACATCGAGAGCGCCCTCTACGTCGGCGACTGGATCGCCATGCTCCAGGAGGGCGCGGATCGCAGTCCAGGGAACCCCTGAAGAAGTGGTTCGCTCGCGAGCATCCTCTGGCCCGGGAGTTCTTCGCCGAACCGCTCGCTTCGCTCGCGATGCTGCGAAAAAAGGAGCCGTCCGACAAAGCGAGTCGGACGGAGACCAACCTCACCCCCTAGGAGCGCGTCCGGTGCGTTGGGAAGCCGAGCTCAAAGTAGGCGTGCTGAAGTACTGGCGGCCGCGGTGTTGCTGGTCATCCTTCTGACGATGGCCCTCCGACATGGTGATCGGCGTGCCGGGCAAGGAGATGACCCTTTACTTTCCCCGATTGAACGCCTTGAAAAAGGGCGCTTGGGTCCACCTGAACGGCATCGCTGTCGGGAAGGTGATCGACATCCGGCTGGACCCTTCAGGCTACGCCGTTGTGACCGCTCGGGTGGACTCGCCGGTGCCCCTCCGGGAGGGCTTAACCGCCCGTCTGGGCACGCTCGGCTTTGTCGGAGAGGCGTACGTCGAGCTGATCAACGGGCCCCAGGACGCCCCGCCGTTCACGGCCTGGGATCGTCCGATCTACGGGGAGGAGGCCCCCGACCCCTGGGACCTGCTGGGGAAGGTTGAAGAAGGCCTGGACGAAGTGGTCCAGCTCGCCAGCTCCCTCCGAGGAACGCTAGACCGGACGGAGTCGGACCTTCAGACGACGACCGCCTCGATTCGCGAGTTTCTGACCACCAGCGGCCAGCAGTTCAGTCAGGCCGTTGCGGAGCTGCGCGCCGCCAGCCAGGAGGCCCGTGCGCTGGTGGCAACGGTTCAGGGGCAGCTCCCCCAGCTGAGCGAGGAGACCCGCCAAACGCTCCAACAGGTCCAGGAGAAACTGGACCGCGCCGACGCGGAGATTCAGACGCTCAGCGCCACGGTTCAGCGCTGGCTCGACAGCTCCCAGCAGGACGTTCAGGCGGTCCGGGCCGAACTGATCACCGCCTTGGAGACGCTGGAGACCTCGATCGACGGCGTCTACCAGGAGGTGGCTGGACTTCACCGGGACACCGCCGGAGCCGCCGCTGCGCTTCAGAAGACCACCGAGACCGCCGAGCGGCGAATCGTCGGCTCGCTAGACCGGTTCGATCAGGCCGCCGACGCCGCGACAACCCTACTCCAGAACGGGGACCGGCTCCTAAAAGCCGCCCAGGAAGGCAACAGCACCCTGGGACGCCTTCTCTACGAAGACCGACTGGCCGTCCGGTTGGAGGAGACCCTGACGGAGGCCCAGTCGGCGGCACAGGGGATCCGAACACTCGCCGATCGGGCCAACGACTGGACAACGCCGGAGGTGGACCCGTTGGACTTTGGAGCAACGCTGTCCTACGACACCTTGCGGGAGGGGGCCCAACAGGAGATCGGAATGATCTACCGCCGGGACGCTAACCGGTGGGTTTTCGGCGGGGTTCGGGTGCGGGGCGATCGAACGCTCTGGTCGCTGATCTTTGCCCAGCGGGTTGGGCCAATTTGGGGCCGGATCGGCTTTGTCGAGTCCCAAGCAGCCGTTGGGGCCGAGTGGAGACCCCTCTCAGCGGTGACGGTTCGGGGGGACCTGGTGGATGTAGCTCGCTCTTGGCGGAGCGGGGAGCGCTGGCGCACTCCTCGCCTGGACGCGGAGATCGTCGTGCGGCCGATGCGTCCGTTTGCGGTGGTCTTTGGCGCCCGAGACCTGCTTCAGGAAAACCGGGCCTTTTTAATCGGCGTTCGAGCCGGGGATATTCCGTGAAAGCCCGCTCCTATTACCTTTGTCGTGAGTGCGGCGCCCGACAGCCGCGCTGGATGGGCCGATGCCCGGAGTGTGGCTCTTGGGACAGTCTCGAAGAGGTGATCCCGGCGCCGGAACGTCCCGAGGGCGCACGCTCTCGATCGATCCAAACGGCACGACCGGTTGCCCTTCGCGCCAAATCCGCCAATGGACCCGGCGAGGAGCGCCTGAAAACCGGAATCGGCGAGTTCGATCGTGCCGTCGGCGGCGGCATCGTCCGAGGATCGGTGCTCCTCCTGGGCGGAGAGCCGGGAATCGGTAAGTCCACCCTGCTCCTCCAAGTGGCCGACGCCCTCTCGCGGCGCGGTCGAGCCGTCCTGTACGTCAGCGGAGAGGAGTCCCTCGAACAGATCCGTCAGCGAGCCGAGCGCCTGCAGGTGGACGGCGAACAGATCTACTGGCTGGGAGAAACCCAAGTGGAGGCCGTCCTAGCCGCCGCCACAGAGCTGAAACCCCACCTGCTCATCGTGGATTCGATCCAGACGCTGACCAGTGACGCCCTGGAGTCGAGCGCAGGAAGCGTCGGACAGATTCGAGAGTGCGCCGGACAGCTGATCCGATACGCCAAATCAAGCCGAACTCCGGTCTTCCTGATCGGCCATATCACCAAAGAGGGAGCCCTAGCCGGTCCAAAGGTCTTAGAGCACATGGTGGACACCGTCCTGTACTTTGAGGGGGACGCGACCTACGCCTATCGAATCGTTCGGGCGACGAAGAACCGGTTTGGTTCGACCAACGAGATCGGCATGTTTGCCATCACCGACCGTGGGCTGATTCCAGAGGAGAACCCCTCTCGGCTCTTTCTGGAACAGCGAGAGGCGGAGGTGCCCGGTTCGGCAGTTATCGCCACGCTGGAAGGCTCGCGCGTGCTGCTCTTGGAGGTCCAGGCCCTCGTCGCGGCCACCCACTACGGAACGCCGATGCGGATCGCCACCGGCATTGACCGGAACCGGCTGGCGTTGCTGATCGCCGTCCTGGAGCAGCGGGGCGGCATCTCATTGGCCAACGCGGACGTGTTCGTCAACGTGACCGGCGGGCTTCAGGTCTCCGAACGGGCTGGAGACCTGGGAGTGATCGCCGCAATCGCCTCTAGTCGTCTAGGCGGACCGGTGGACCCCCAAACGGTGCTGATCGGTGAAGTCGGGCTGGGCGGCGAGGTGCGGGCCGTTTCGCGACTAGAAGCCCGCCTTCGAGAGGCCGAGTCGCTTGGCTTCCGACAGGCGCTCATCCCTCGCCGGCAGCGTGAGGAGGCCCAACGACAACTCCGCGGCGGAGCCCTACGGCTGATCGGCGTGGGCGGCGTTCGAGAAGCGTTAGAACGGCTCTTCTCCGCCGCAGAGCTGGCTACACTGCGCCGGCCTGTTCCATCGCCTGCCGGTAGGCCTCCCGGAACCGGCTGAGCGACTCTTCGATCACCGAGCGATCTCCTGGCGCTTGCTTCTCTCGAACCAGGTTCAGCGGCGCTGACATCCCTAGCACCGGAACCATCTTTCGCCGACGGACAGCTTGAACGTACTCCGGAGCGTTCTCCGGCCCGATCCCTCCGGTGGGCATGATCAACAGCCCCTCGGTCTCCGGACGGACGAAGGGGGCCAGCAGGTCGGCGACGCCCTCCGGCCCCAAGACTCGCGCCGGGAACAGTTTGATCACGTCGGCGTTGAGCGCCAGCAGCTCGGAGAACTCGGTCGGCGTAAAGGCCGCCGGGGCCACTACCACTCCCCGCGCTTGTGCCCGGGCGATCGCCATCCGGACCTCCGCCGCCGTCGTAAATCGCGCCGGCCCAACGATCAGGTCGGCTCCCAACGCGATCGCCTCTTCCAGTTCGCCCGGCGTGGTCACCGACCCGATGCCCAGGCAAAGGTCCCGCCGTCGAAGCTCCCCCATCGCCTCTCGAAGCAACTCAGCAGAGATCCGAAAGGTGATCTCGGGAACGTAACCAAATTGGGCGATCGCCTCCACGGTAGCGATCAGGTCTCCAGCGGTGCGCACGTGATCCGCACCGATGACCACGGTGATCCCAGCCCTCCGGAGGCTCTCCAGGGTTCGCCCTCGATCGGGACGATAGGAGGACATCGCTTCGCTCCCAGCTACCGAATGGCCTTCACGCCGCCGCCGGCCAGAACACGGCGGACCTCCCGCTCAACGGCGGCCTGGTTGACCATCGTCACATCGCCCGGCGTCTCCTGAACGAGAATCCCGTGCGCCGCGCCCCAGTTCACCGCGGTCTCCAGGTCCTTGCCCTTCAGGAGCGCTGCCAGGACGCCGGAGGCGAACGAATCGCCGCCCCCCGTCCGATCCCGAATCGGAACGTTCTCCCGCACCGGCGCAACGTGCCACTCGTCGTTCAGCACGTCATAGAGAACCGCCCCCCAACTGATCAGGTCGGCGTTGTGCGCGCCGCGCCACTGCGTCCCGATCAGGCTCAGGTTGGGATAGTCCTTGGCTACCTGCCGAACGGTCTCCTTGTAGGCGCCCAGCCACTCATCGAACGGGGCGCCCTCCTCCACGTGGGTCTCATAGCCCAGCGCGTCGGCAAGGTCCGAGTCGTTGCCTACCAGCATTCCCAGGTAAGGGGCCAGCCGCCGGTTGATCGCGCGGGCCCGCTCCTTGTTCGGCTCTACTTTAGAGCGATAGTTCAGGTCGGCGGAGACGAACGTCCCGTGTTCAGCGGCCTTCTGGGCCGCCTCAATTGCCAGGTCCGCCGTGCGCGGCCCGATCAGCGTAAAGATGCCGCCCGTGTTGAAGACCCGAACCCCCTCCACGCCGAACAGGTAGTCAAAATCAAAATCTCCCGGCTCCAGGCGGGTCGCCGGCGTGTGGGCTCGATAATAGGTCGTATCCGACGGGATCACTCCGCTGCCCACATAGGTAAAATTAACGCCGTTGTGAAGAGTTCCCTTCGCGTCGGTCGAGTATTTGGAACCGTCGTTTTTGGTGTTCCACCAGATGATCTTGGAGGTGTCCACCCCCAGCTCGCGGAGCTGATTGCGGATGTTCTCCCCGATCGGGTCGTCCACCAACGCCGTCAGGACGGCGGCCCGCAGTCCGAAGGTATAGGCCGCTCCGCAGGCGACGTTGGTCTCTCCACCGCCCTGAGAGACTCGGATGTTGTCCCGCATCCGGGCCGTGGGCACGTCGCGGGGATCGAATCGAAGCATCACCTCCCCCAGCGAGACGATGTCGTACTTACACCCTTCCCGCTTGATCTCCGAATAGCGCACGACTTGAGCCATGTTCGCCCCTCTACGTTACAGCTACGAGGATGCCTTCTGCTTGAAGTAGTAGACCGGCGTCTCCACCCATTCGACATCCAGCTTGCGGAGTCCCGCAGCGATTCGGCGCGTTTCGTCCTCGCGGGACCAGCTTCCGTCCAGGATCGCCCCCAAGTTCTTGTGAAGCTCACCCCAAGCGTCGTTCTCTTCCTCAACAGGGATCAGGAACATCCGGATCGGTTCGTCCTCCCGACCGCTGAGGGCCAGGTTCGCCCGGATGCGCTCCCGATTGTCCTGCGGCGCGTCGCCGACCATAACCAGGACGTCGTATTGGGCCGGCCGAGACTCCAAAAGGGGGCGCTCCTGTTCGATCGCCTCCTGAATCTCCCGATCGCTGACCGCTCCGACCATCATCGTCACCAGAGCGTGGTGCTTTTTCCCGGCTTGCTGGGCCCAGAGCGCCTCCAGGCAGCCGCTGATGCCGTAGGCCTCCACCTGGTGCTTGACGTGATCCTCCGGCGTGCCGGAGACGATGGCGATGTCCACCCCCTGCTGATAAGCGTCCTGGATAAACCGAACCGCGTTCGGAAAGGCGGTCATGTGAGCGGTGGCCTCCGGAACGCGGGCGTTCACCGCATCGGACCAGGCGAGGACGTCCTCTAGTTCAGCGCGAGCATCCTCCGGATCGTCTCCAGCGTCCAGAACGGCGCTTAAATCGCCTCGATCCAGATAGGACCGAAGCGCCTCCGGCGAGAAGGCCGAAGTAATCTCCGTCCAACGACGCAGATATTTGAACTGAGGAACCGTCAAGCCCAACGAGCGCGCCGCGCGCGTCTCCCGAACGATGTCGGCCCAAAGGTACAACGCCTTGAAACGAGTAATCCCCCGCGAGAGCGAATAGAAGTTCGCGTACATCCACGCCTTTAAGGCAACGTTCTGGATCGGCTGCATCCCATAGTGAATGCAGGTCGCCACACCAAAAGCCAGACAGTGCTTCTCCATGCCCATATCGATGCAACCGTCCAGATCGATTCCAAACCCGACTTTCTTCCCCCCAACGCGGTAGGAAGAAGGACGAAACGCTTCAAAACGGGTAACGTAGTGATTCTCCACAGGACGCATCGGCGTCGAACTCCTCCCTTAGCGCGGCTCACTCCTCTGCGGGCAGCTCCGGACGACCCGGGCGCGGCCAATCGGTGTGAAACCGGCCCGGGCGATCGATACGCTCATAGGTATGAGCGCCAAAGTAGTCCCGCTGTCCTTGGGTCAGGTTGGTGGGCAGTTGCTCACTGGCCAACTGAAGGATGAAATCGCGCGAGGCGTTGAAGGCCATCGCCGGAACGCGACACTCCGCAGCCACCGTACAAACTCGCGTCAACGCCGTGAACCCTTCCTGGACCCACTCTCGAAACCGCGGAGCAACGATCAACGAGGGAAGCTCCGGGTCGGAGCGGTAAGCCTCCGTAATCTCGCCCAAGAACCGCGCCCGGATGATACACCCGGCCCGCCAGATACGGGCGATCTCGGCGATGTTCAGACCGCCAAAGTCGTGCTCCCGGTCGGCGGCCTGCATCAACCCGATCCCTTGCGTGTACGAGGCGATCTTGGCCACCAGCAGGGCCCGTTCCAGGTCCTGGATCAGCGCCTCCCGGTCGCCGGTGTAGGGCCGTGGAGGAAGGGACAGTTCCCGAGCCATTCGCAACCGAAGGTCGCGGAAGGACGAAATCGCCCGCGTCTCCACAGCGGCGTAGATCGTCGGAACCGGATAGACCCCCGATTCCAGTTCCAGCGAGCTGATTACCGTCCAGGTGCCGGTCCCCTTCATCTGAGCGCGGTCGAGGATATGGTCCACCAGATATCCGTCGGCGGAGGGGTCCTTATGGTGAAGGATGTCGGCGGTGATCTCGACCAGGTAGGACTGTAGGTCCCCTTCGTTCCAGCGAGCGAAGACGTCGCCGATCTCCGGTGCGCTCATCCCCAACGCCTTGCGCATCAGGTCGTACGTCTCAGCGATCAGCTCCATGTCGCCGTATTCGATGCCGTTGTGAACCATCTTGACGAAGTGGCCAGCCCCCCCACGCCCGATGTAGGCAACGCAAGGGGCACCGTCCTGAGGAGCTTTGGCAGCCACCGCCTCGAGAGGTTCCTTCAGGCGCGCGTTATAAACCTCCAGCGAGCCGCCGCCGGGCATCATCGAGGGGCCGTGACGAGCCCCCTCCTCGCCGCCGGAGACGCCCATCCCGTAAAAATGGACCTTGCCCTCCAGCTCGCGGCACATCCGCTCCGTCTCGCGCCAGTGCTCGTTGGCGCAGTTGACAACGACCGCATCCGACCCGAGAAGGGGCACCAGCTGATCCAGCACCGCCTGGGTGGCCCCGGCCTTGACCATAATGAAATAGATGCCGTCCCGACCGACCAGGTCCACCAGGTTCCGAATCTCTCCGTAGACGGGAAAGAGCCGCTTTTTGTACTCCACCTCGTCGGGGATGGCTTCGTAGCGCTCCCGAGTGCGGGCGTCGGTCCGGTTGAACAGGGCAATCGGATAGCCCTTCTCGGCGAAGTTTTGGGCAAAGTTGCTCCCCATTACCGCCATTCCGATCATCGCCATTTTCGGTTGGGTCATGGATCCCCTCCGCGTGCTCTTCCCGAACGATTTAAAAAGACCGCTTCCGGTATCTCACCCTTTTCGACGTGTGCCCGTTTTGTCGGCACGATAGCACACCGACCCACCGACTGCAACAGCGCTCGGAGCGGGACGCCTTCTCCCCAGAGAACAAAGCCCCAAAGCCCCGTTGAGGCCTCCAGACTTCCCCCACTGCCTGCTTTATGGTAGTGTGGCCGTGGGCTTAGAGAGAACAGACCGGGAGATCGAACCGATGCAAGCAAGAAAGGGGCGGATTGGACTCTGGACTGCGATATTACTGATCGCTTCAGCGGCCCATGCCGATCGAGTCGAGCTTCAAGACGGCACCGTCTGGGAAGGCGTGTACCTCCGTGATGACGGATTACGTTACTTGGTCTGGGAGCGCCTAGAACAGGTCGGACACGCGCCAGATCACATTTTGCCCCGAAGCCGAGTTCGGAGTGTCGAGATTCAGCGTGGAGAGGACTGGGACGCTCACCCTCCGCTGCCGGACCTGACGGTCACCTTTATTGAGCTGAATCCTAAGTTGTCTGGGCTGCACGGACGAGTGCATTACGACCGTTTCGGCCGTCCCCGAATCGGCGGCGCGCCGGCGCTGGTGGAGTTGCCCGAGGAGCGGGCCTTTTTGGAGCCAGAACGGATCGTCCAGGATCTGAAGCTGCAATACGACCCCGGCGAACGGATCACCCTCACCGCCCACGTCAAGAACGTTGGGTTCGCTCCTGCAGGGCCGTTCCGGTACGCCTGGGAGCTGGACGGTCAGACGCTCTCGGAAGGGACCTTCCCGGGAACTCTCGAAGAGATGGAGGAGACCACCTTCACGCTCCAATGGGAGTGGAAAGCGGGCGAACACTGGATCGCCTTTCGTGTGGAGAGCGATGAGCCGGAGATCGCCACTCTGAACAACGTGGCGAAGGATCCGCTTTGGGGCTGGGGATTGGTGTACGTCACCCATCCCAAGCGTCTGGAGCTGTGGCACCAGAATCGGACCGCCTACGGAACCTTTTCGTTTGAGGACTTCTACCGGTGGCATTTAGAGATCATGAACGCCTTGTTTGAGGCGAGTCGGTACCCGTCCACGCCGGAGGGCGTTCGCGCCCGGGTGCGGTTGGACCGCATCGTTGTGACGGAAGCGGTCGAGCCACTCCTGAGCGGCGGCTTCGCTGAGGACGGCATTCGCTACGATCAGGGCCGGTGGCTCTGGATCGACGACGGCGATCGAAAGGGCCAGTGGCAACCGCCGACCAAAGAGTGGCGCAATCAAACCGAGTGGTCCCTTCCGCACGAACTGGGACACCAGCTTGGGCTAGTGGATCTCTATCGGTTGGACTATGCCGGAGACGAAACCCATCGTTGGCCGGATAATGGCAAGCCGATCACTCACTTCTTCACCCGACCGTTCACGATGATGCACTGGCACGGGCCCCATCTGTGGAGCGAGGTACACGCCGCCTATCTCGATCGGACTCTGGAACCTCCCGCGCGGCCATTACGGGGACTTCTACTTTGCTGTCCCGGAGCGCAACGAGCTGTTAATCCTGGACATCAACGACCGACCGGTTCCAGAGGCCCAGGTGCGGATCTATCAGCGCGGCGTCCAGATCGACACGGAACGGCCCCCGATGGAGATTGACGGCGCCACGGTCTACCCGGTCGTCGAGGACGGGAACTTCTCTCACCCGGTCTCCCCCCAACCGGTCGTCGTCGGAAAGACGGACGCGGCGGGACGTTTCCTTCTTCCGAACCGGCCGGTCCAGGAGGTGCGCACTCTCAACGGCTACCACCGGCGGCCCAACCCGTTTGGCAACATGGACGTAGTCGGCGACCGAGCGTTGTTGCTCGTCGAGGTCCGGAAGGAGGAGCGCTGGGCGTATTTCTGGCTAGAGCTGACCGACTTTGTGGTGGCCTGGCACCGCGGCCAGCGTGACCGATTCGTGCAGACCCTGCGGACGACCTTCCCCTCCTTGGACTCTCCGCCGCCCCCGGCCTCCGTACACGCAGAGCCGCTTCCGGAGGCGGGTCGCGTTCGAGTCGCCTGGGACCCACCAGAGAGGACCCGCGAAACCCACCCCTACGATCGAATCGTCGGTTATCGGATCTTCCGACGAATCTCCAACCTGGGGGAGAACGAACGTCCCTGGTTTCCCGTTGCTACCGTCGGCCCCCAGGAGCGTACGATCGTCTTGGACCTACGCCAGAGACCCGAGGACCTGTACTATTACGACCAGGACGAGCGGATCGGCGTCGCCACTATCGGCGAGCTGGGAACGCTCAGCGGACTGGTCTGGCTCGTCTTCACTCCGTAAGGAGCCCTGATCGATGCCCGAACGCCCGAACGTCCTTCTGATCACCAGCGACCAACAGCACTGGAACACGCTGGGATGCCTCAATCCGGAGATCCAGACGCCGAATTTAGACCGGCTCGCCGCCGAGGGGACGCTCTTTGAGCGGGCCTATTGCCCCAACCCGACCTGTACCCCCACCCGTGCTTCGATGATCACCGGCACCTATCCCAGCCAGCACGGAGCGTACTCCCTGGGAACCAAGCTGTTGGAGGATCGGCACACCGTCGGAGAGGACTTCCAAAAAGCAGGATACCGAACGGCTCTGGTGGGCAAGGCCCATTTTCAGCCCCTCCGCGGCACCGAGGAATTCCCTTCACTGGAGGCCTATCCGATCCTTCAAGACCTGGACTTCTGGCGGGACTTTCACGGCCCCTTTTACGGGTTCGAGCACGTCGAGCTAGCGCGCAACCACACCGACGAAGCCCACGTCGGACAGCACTATGCCCTCTGGATGGAGGAGAAAGGCTGCCACCATTGGCGCGATTACTTTCGTCCCCCAACGGGGAACAACCCCGATCAGCGCTGGAAGTGGCTGATTCCCGAGGAGTACCACTACGACGCTTGGATCGCAGAGCGCACCAACGCACTGATGGAACAGTACGCCAAGGAAGGGCGGCCGTTCTTCCTCTGGGCCAGCTTCTTTGATCCCCATCCCAAGTATCTTGCCCCTGAGCCGTGGGATACGATGTACGATCCGGCAAAGGTCACCGTTCCCAGCGTCGTTCCCGGGGAGCACGATAAGAACCCACCCCACTTCCGAATGACCCAGGAGGAGAAACCGGACTTTTCCGCCTATCGGGAGAGCGGCCAAGCCCTGCATGGGATGCGCTCTCACCTTCACGATCGGGAGCGGTTGGCCAAAGATATCGCGGTCTACTACGGGATGATCAGCCTGATGGACAAGTATATCGGCCAAATCCTCGATCGCCTGGAGGCTTTAGGGCTGGCGGAGAACACCGTTGTCGTCTTCACTTCGGATCACGGCCACTTTTACGGCCATCATGGGTTGGTGGCCAAGGGACCGTTCCACTATGAGGATCTGATTCGGGTCCCGTTCATTGTGCGCTGGCCGGGGAGGGTTCCCGCTGGCCGGCGGTCACAGGCCCTCCAGTCGTTGGTGGACTTGCCGCCGACCTTTTTGAGCCTGTGCGGCATCTCCATCCCTAGGACAATGACCGGCGTGGACCAAAGTCGGGTGTGGCTGGGAGAGGCCGCTGAAGCCCGGGATCACGTGATCGTCGAGAACCGGCACGAACCGACGACGATTCACCTGAAGACCTACGTCAACTCGCGCTATAAGCTGACGGTCTATTACAATCAACCCTACGGGGAGCTGTTCGACCTGCAGGGGGACCCCGGAGAGCTTCACAATCGGTGGGACGACCCGGAGTATCAGTCGCTCAAAGCGGAGCTGCTGTTGAAGTTCCTCCACGCGGAGATGGGCAAAGAGCCGCTCCCCATGCCGCGCATTGCGGGCGCCTGAACGCCCTCGGGGCCCAAACGAACGCCCTTGCTTTCAGCTTTCAGAGAAGGAGACGCACGATGCTCGCCCCGGTTCTCGCGTTGCTCTTTCAGGCCGTCAGTCCCGACGACCGCTTAGCGGTTACGCCTCACCTTCTCGACTACGATCCGGAGATGCTCCACCGCTATCTGATGCGTCGGGCTCAGGAGCACTTCGCCCGTCAGGATCGCTTCTGGAAGGCGTCGCACTCGCCGGAGGAGTGGAAGGCCTATCAGCAGTCGGTCCGAGAGAAGTTCCTGCGAATGATCGGAGGGCTGCCTCAGGAGAGGACTCCGCTGAACCCGCGCACCGTCGGCGTGTTGGAGTATGAGGACTACCGGATCGAAAAGGTCATCTACGAGAGCCGACCGGAGTTCTACGTTACCGCGAACGTCTACGTGCCCAAAACGGGAACGCCACCTTATCCGGCGATCCTCTCCCCTTGTGGCCACTCCGACAACGGGAAGGCGTACGAAACCTATCAGCGGGCCTGCATCGCCGCCGCCAAAATGGGCTACGTGGTGCTGATTTATGACCCGATCTCTCAGGGCGAGCGGCTGCAGGTGGTCGAAAAGGAGACCGGTCGCTCCCCGATCGGATACGGGACGGCGGAGCACTGTCACTTTGGGAATCAGGGCTACCTGATTGGGATCAACCTGGCCCAGATTCGCATCTGGGACGGCATCCGGAGCCTGGACTACCTGCTTTCCCGCGAGGACGTAGATCCAGAAAGAGTCGGCGTGATGGGCAACTCCGGCGGCGGAACGCTCACCACCTACTTGGGTGTCGTGGATCCGCGCATCCGGGTGATCGCTCCCAACTGCTACATCACCGATCTGGAGTACCGGCTGGCCTCGCGGGTGACCGCCGATCCGGAGCAGGACCTTGTTCCGCAGGTGGCCGAGGGGGTGGACCATCCGGATATGCTCGCGGTAATGGCGCCCCGACCGGTCCAGATCGGCGCGGCCATTGAGGACTTCTTCCCGATCGCGGGAACGCGAAGAACCTTTCTTCGACTCCGCCGCCTGTACGAGGCGCTCGGCGCCCCAGAGGCGATCGAGCTGATCGAGGGACCTCACGGCCACGGCTTCTCGCAGTTCCTCCGCGAGGGAATGATCCGATGGATGAACCGATGGCTCCAACAGCCGACGCCGGATTACACCGAACCGTCCTTTGAGGTCGAGTCGGACGAACGGCTTCTTTGTACCGAAACCGGTCAGGTGCTCACCTCACTGGGCGGGCGCACGGTCTTTCATCTGCTCTCGGAAGCGGCGCGAGAACGCTTGCCGCAGCGGCCCCTGCTGGAGACGGAACAGGACCTCGTTGCTTACCGAAAGGCGATCCGAGAGAAGGTCGCCCGGGTGCTTGCCTGGGAGCATCCGCAGACGGCGCTCCGTGTTCGACACCTAGACACGATCCTTGAGGACGGTTATCGCGTCGAGAAGCTGGTTTTTCGCTCCGAGGAGGGGATCGAAGTCCCTGCGCTCTTTTGGGAGGCCGTCGGGCAGAACGCGCACCCGGCCCCGGCAGTGATCTTCGTCCACGAGGGAGGAAAGACCGCCGATCTGGAGGCGATTCGCCGGTGGTTGAACGAAGGTCGCCGCGTTCTAGCGATCGACCCGCGCGGAATCGGCGAGACCAAATCGCGGCTCCAATATCGAGGCGACTACTATTCCCGGTACGGCGTTGAGACCGACCTAACCTATACCAGCTTTATGATCGGCCTGCCGTTGCTGGGGCTGCGCGTCCGAGATGTAGTGCGCGCAGTGGACTACCTTCGCACCCGAACCGATGTGGCAGAGGACCAGATCGCCGTTCACGGCGTTGGCGGCGGGGCCTTGCTGGCGCTTCACGCCGCCGTTCTCGACGAGCGCATCGCCGAGGTGGTCCTGGAAGAGATGCTCTACGCCTATAAAGCGCTTGTCCTGAACGAACGGTACGCCTACCACGTGAATATCTTTCTTCCCAACGTGCTTCTCGAATACGACCTGGGCGACCTGGCGGCGGCCGTGGCGCCCCGGCGATTGATTCTCCGTCGTCCGCTGGACCAGATGCGCCAAGCGGCCTCTCCTACCCACGTCAACAAGGAGTACAGCATCGCCGAGACGGCTTATCGAATCCTCGGGCGCCTAGAAGCGTTCACCCAAGAGTGGTGAAGGGGACCGATCAGCGCGCCGGAACGAATCGAAACCCCAGCCCAAGGGAGGTCTCCCAGAAGGTGAGCCGTTCTTTGAGATCCTCCCCCTTGGGGAAGACAAAATAGGCCACCGTCGGGTGGAGGGAGATCCCCGAAGTGATCCACAGGTCCAGCGTGACCCCGCCCCGGAAGGCGAGCCGCCAGTCACTAGCAAAGGCGCTCCGCTCACGATCGTCAAAGCTAACCGTTGTCGGGAACCGATATCCCAAAAGGGAAGTCACGCCGGTGCCGGTGGCCGTCATCTCGATCTCCGTCTCCTCCCGAAACTGGGCAGCTCCTAGGGAGCCCCACAGCCATAAACCGGAGGACAAACCGGGGATTACGTTCACTCCAACAAACGGCCCCAGGTAGAGGAACCGATCGTCGCTCTTCACCGTCCCCTCGATCGTGATCAAAAAGTTAATCAGTGAGTCGTAGTCCCTGTAATCGAACGGGTTTTCGGTCAGAAACCGGTGGTAGGAGGCCAGCGCACCGACCTGAAGCCGCTCTCTCGGCTGAGCAGCGACTAGGACGTTGATCCCGTACCCCGGCCCGGAACGGACTAGGGAGCCAAACTCCGTCTCGACCGTCTCTCCGTACCATCCGGTCGGCAGACCGTAAGCCCCAAACGTCCTTAAGACAGGGTCGGCAACGGCTTCCCCTCCTCCCCAGAGCGTCAGGAGCAGAAGCGATGTCCTAAACATACGATGGGCATCCAGACGAGTCCTCCTCATCTCCCAGCTCCCCACAGAGAGTAAGCGCCGAAAGCTGACGTCGAAGGTCAACGGGTACGAAGATAGTGAGGACAGGGGAGAAAAGGAGTAAATTGAAAAATCGATCTAAGGAGACACAATAAAGCCGCTGGACGCCTCTCCGACGTCCAGCGGCTTGGCTTTCAGTGTTTCGGGAGGGCTTTCCCTGAAAGGTTAGCCCTTCTTCTCGTCCTCTTCGTCCACGACCTCAAAGTCGGCGTCGATCACCTCTTCAGAGCCAGAGGTCGTTCCTGCGGCCTCTTTTCCGGCGGTTTCCGCCGCGCCTGCTCCGGCCTGCTTATAGAGCTCCGCCGAAGCGGCGTACCACTCCTGATTGAGCGCCTCCATAGCGCTTTTGATCGCGTCCGTCGAGCCGCCCTCGATCGCTTCTTGGAGCCGCTTGAGGGCCGCCTCGACCTTCTGACGCGTCTGATCGGAGAGCTTGTTTCCTAGCTCCTTGAGGTTCCGCTCGGTCTGATAGGCCAGGTTCTCGGCGTTGTTCCGCGTCTCGATCTCCTCTCGCCGACGGCGGTCCTCCTCAGCGTGGGCCTCGGCGTCTTTGATCATCTGCTGAATCTCCTGCTCCGTCAGGCCCGAAGAGGCTGTGATCGTCACCTTCTGCTCCTTGCCGGTCGCTAGGTCCTTGGCCGAGACGTGCAGGATGCCGTCGGCGTCAATGTCGAAGGTCACCTCGATCTGCGGCACGCCACGCGGAGCTGGAGGAATCCCTTCCAGCCGGAACCGGCCGATCGTCTTGTTGTAGGCAGCCAGCTCCCGCTCGCCCTGGACGACGTGAATGTCCACCGCCGTCTGGTTGTCCTCGGCGGTCGTGTAAATCTTCGTCCGACGGACTGGGATCGTCGTGTTCCGCTCGATCACCTTGTCCACGATGCCGCCCAGCGTCTCGATACCCAGCGACAGCGGCGTCACGTCCAGCAGGAGCACGTCCCTCATCTCCTCGTCGCCCGCCAGGACGGCCCCCTGGATCGCAGCGCCGATGGCGACCACCTCGTCGGGGTTGATCCCTTTGTGGGGCTCCTTGCCGAAGAAGTCCTTGACCACCTGCTGAATCTTGGGCATCCGGGTCATGCCCCCGACCAAGATCACTTCGTCAATGTCGCTGGGCGAGAGACCGGCGTCCTTGAGCGCCCGACGGCACGGCTCCAGCGTCCGCTCACCAGGTGAGCGGTCAGCTGCTCCAGCTTGGCCCGCGTCAGGGTCATCTGCAGATGCTTGGGCCCGGACGCGTCGGCGGTGATGAACGGAAGGTTGATCTCCGTGCTCATCGTGCTGGAGAGCTCGATTTTGGCCTTCTCCGCCGCCTCTTTCAGCCGTTGGAGGGCCATCGGGTCGTTCCGGAGATCGATCCCGTGTTCCTTTTTGAACTCCTCGGCCATCCAGTTGATGATCTCCTGGTCGAAGTCGTCTCCGCCCAGGTGGGTGTCGCCGTTGGTGGCCTTGACCTCAAAGACCCCGTCGCCGATCTCCAGGATCGAGATGTCGAACGTCCCACCGCCCAGGTCGAAGACGGCGATCCGCTCGTCCTTTTTCTTGTCCAAGCCGTAGGCCAGCGCCGCAGCGGTCGGCTCATTGATGATCCGCAGGACCTCCAGCCCAGCGATCCGGCCGGCGTCCTTGGTCGCCTGGCGTTGGGAATCGTTAAAGTACGCCGGGACGGTGATGACCGCCTTTTTGACCTCATGGCCTAGGAAGTTCTCCGCCGCCTTTTTGAGCTTCTGGAGGATCATCGCCGAGATCTCCGGCGGCGAGTAGGCCTTCCCTTGGACCACCACTTCGACGCGGTTTCCTGCCGGCCGCACCTCATAGGGCACACGCTTGACCTCGTCCTGGACCTCATTCCAGGAGCGGCCCATAAACCGCTTGATCGAAAAGATCGTGTTCTTGGGATTGGTGATCGCTTGGCGCTTGGCCGGAGCTCCGACGAGCCGTTCGCCGTCCTTGGTGAACGCCACAACGGAGGGAGTAATCCGCGAGCCCTCCTCGTTCGGGATCACCTCCGGCTCGCCGTTTTGAACCACGGCGACCACCGAGTTGGTCGTTCCCAAGTCGATTCCGATGACCTTCTCTGCCATAGCTCCTAGGTCCCCTTTCGTCTTCGAGAGTCAGCGGCGCCGGGCGCCTGTCTATCGCCGCCAAACGATCCATCGGCGCCAACGGACCAACACCGAACGGCTGCGCTCCTGAGAGATCTCTGTCCAGCCGACGGCCGAACCGGAGCCTCCCCGCTCGACCGCTCGGGCGAGCAGCTCACGCACCTTCTGCAGGTTCAGCGGCTTTCGCAGATAGGTGTACGCCCCGGCCTCGCAGGCCTCGATGAGGACCTGCTGAGACGGGTTGCCCGTCATCAACAGAAGCGGGACCTCCGGTCGCTCCCGCTTGAGCGCCTGGATCAGCTCGACGCCGGTCATGTCCGGCAGCTCAAAATCAATCAACGCAGCGGCAACCTCGTGCGTTCGGAACAGCTCATAAGCCTCAGCAGCCGTGTGGGCCGCCAAGCACCGGAAGCCGTCCCGCTCCAGGACCTGCTGGAGCACCTCGACCGTCTCCTTGTCGTCGTCGACAAGGAGGATCGGTCGGGCGACCATCAGCCGTTCTGGGCTCCAGACGGTTTGTCGTTCCGGTCGCATGGCGGTTTCCTCGCTGCCGTCTCAAGTCGCACCCGTCGCCTTCACCGATTCACAAGGGAAGAAGCAATAACAGTGCCCACCCAGACCAAGCGCGAAAGGGGATACTCCTCCCTCACACGTGCCACTATGGACAGTCTATGTTGGCATCTCTGCCATTTTGGCCGGTATCGGCCCAGCCGATCCACCCGGGGTAGGGACTCCACCGCCCGATCGATCGAAACCATCGAAGCCGCCAGCCAGAACGCCGGAACAGCTCCGCCCAGCGCTCGGCGGAAAGAAGCGTCCGAGGAACAACCGGAACACCGTAAAACCGAAAGCAGCGCTTGACCCTCTCCTCCGCTCGCATCCAGTGGGCCTTCCAGCGAGGGCGGTCCAACGAATCTTTAACGAACAAGACCGCCTCAGGGGCCGCCGCAGCGCGCAGGCGGCGCAACAGAAGGACGATCTCCCCCGGCTCAAGGTAGAGCAGGACGTCGATCAGCAGAACGCCGACGAGCGGCGGGCCTGCGTACCGGTACTCCCGAAGATCGGCAGAGAAAAAGCACGCGTTCGACGGGAGGGCGCCGCGCTTTGCTAACTGAACCCGAACCGACGAGAGCTCTACGCCGATTAAGAACCGACCCGGTCGCTGCGCCAGCCACCGGATCAACAGCCCCGGCCCGCATCCCAGGTCGAGAATCGTTCCCTGCTCCGGCAGAAGCCGGTCTGCAAGCTCCATCAGATAGGCCGTTCCCAGGGCGCGGGTCGTCAACCACCACCGCTCCCGAAGCGAGAGAGGCTCATAGCTGGCCACTAACGCTTGGAGCCGATTTCCAGGAACGACCGGAAACGCCGGCCCAGCTATCCAACGGGTCGCCCGCTCCGTCCACTGCCAGACGGACACGCTCCGCCCTCCCTCATCAGATGTAGGCGACCGAACCATCGGCTCGATAGGAGAATCCCCGATGCCAACGCCGCGCCGGATAGCGCTCAAAAGCCGCCTCGTTCAGCTCGATCCCGTAACCGGGCCCAGCGGGGATAGGAATCGCTCCGTCCACCACCGGCATCGGCTCAACGACCCATTCGGCCCGTGCGCCTCGATCGGGAAGGTGTTCCAAGATCAAAAAGTTCTGCGTCGAGACGGCAAAGTGGACGTTGACCGCCGTCGCCACCGGCCCGAGCGGGTTATGGGGCGCAACGGGGACGTAAAACGCTTCGGCCATCGCCGCGATTCGCTTCATCTCACCCAGCCCGCCACAGACACACACGTCTGGCTGGACGATGTCTGCAGCGCCTCTGACCAGCAGCTCCCGGAACTGGTACTTCGTGTAGAGTTGCTCCCCTGTGGCGATCGGCACCGGCGACCGGGAGCGGACATAGGCCATTGCGTCGATGTTCTCCGGCTTGATCGGCTCCTCCAAGAAGAAGGGATCATGGGGCCGGATCGCCTCGGCGATCTGGAGCGCCCGGGCTGGCTCGAACACCTTGGCGTGAAGGTCCACACCGATGTCCACATCCGACCCGAACGCCTCGCGCAGGCGGCCAAGATGGGCCTCCGCCTCCCGAAGTTGTCGGCTCCACGGCATCCGGTCCGCCTCTGGCGGAAACGGAAACGTCTTGAAGGCTGTAATTCCCTCCGTTTCCATCGTCTTCAGGGCATCCTCCACGTCGGAGCGAACGTGCCGATAGACGCGCACTCGATCCCGGCACCTTCCGCCCAGCAGCCGCCAAACGGGCACGCCCAGCTCCTTAGCGAGGATGTCCCAGAGAGCGATTTCGATCCCGCTGATCGCCGCGTTGACCACCGAGCCTCCGGGAAACCGCGAAAATTGCACCATCTTTTGCCAGAGATACTCGATGTTTCGGGGGTCCTCCCCAACCAACCAGGTTTCAAAGTCGTGGATCACCTCGACGGTGGCGAAGTCCGGGCCGCAGGAGTACGCCTCGCCGACCCCTTCGATTCCCACATCGGTACGCACCTTCAAGAAGACATAGTTCCGGGAGCCACCGCTGACCAAGTAGGTATCTATCCGTTCGATTTTCACGTTGTGCCCCCTATCCGTAGACAAAGACCGCGTAGAGGATCAGAAGATGCCGTAGGGGGAGCATCGAAACGCCCCAGCGGGGGAGGAAGACGTTCGCCGCCGCAAGAGCCAGATAGCCCCAACTCCAAAGCGCCGGCTCGGAGAGGAGGAGCGGTCCGACCCACGTCAGCTCCGCCCAGCGATCGGCGGCCCAGTCCAGATGGGGTTTAACCTGGCCCTCCCGTCGCGCCTGGACCCCGTCCAGTAGATCAAACAGCAGGCTGAACGCCAACCCGAGGACGCCCATCCATCGGTGCCCAGCCAGCCAAGCGATCGCGCCGAGAAAACAGGCCCATGTCCCTAGCCGGGTCAGATCGTCGGCGGAAAGCGCGGGGACCCACGGACCAAGCACCCGGTCGGTCAGTTGCTTCCGCCAAGTACGAACTTCGTGAAGAAGATCCAAAGGAACACTCCTCCGACGACCACCTCCTGGACAACCCGAACCCAAAGCCGCACGCCCAGGTCCACCGACGGCGCCGAACGGATACCCACAAAGGGACGGCTGTAACCATTGAGAAAATCACAGAGCAGATGAGCGCTAACACAGGTGATCAACAGCGCCCCCAGCGGCGGCCGCCAAAGCTCAAGCGCCCCTCCCAGCCCAAGATAAAGAACGCCCCCCAGCAGCTCGTGGAGAAACGTCCGCGCATGTCGCATCCCTCCCACGCGCAGCCGAAGGCTTCGCACAAACAACAGATGGTCCAGGTCGGGAAGTAACGAAAAAGCAACGGCCCAGCCGATTGGTGCTTTGGGGAAGAGCGCACCGATCCCAAGCCCCATCGCGGCGTGAGTGATGCTCGTCATCGCGGCTCCCTCTGCCCTACCGTCGGACCGTCCCGAAGGTCAGCCCTCGAAGAAGATACTGCTGCAGCAGCAACGCCACCAGCAACACCGGAAGGATGTACAGGGTCTCGATCGCGGCCAGGACGCCCCAGTCGACGCCGCGCTCCCCTTGAAGCGTCCGCGCAAGCGCCACCGGCACCGTACGGGTCCGCTGGCCGGTCAGCATCAGCGCAAAGAGAAATTCGTTCCAGGTGAACAGCAACGAGATGACCACCGTCGCCGCAATTCCCGACCGGACCTGGGGCAGAGCCACCTTCCAGAAGGCCCGAAGCGGCGGAGAGCCGTCCACCTGGGCCGCCTCCTCGATCTCTCGAGGAATCTCGTCGAAGAAGCTCTTCATCATCCAGATGACAAACGGAAGGTTGAAGGCCGTGTAGAGCAGGGAGCATCCCTAAGTAGGAATCCATCAACCCCAATCGTCGAAAAAGAAGGTAGATCGGGATCACAGCGGCCACCGGCGGGAGCATCCGGGTGGAGAGGATTGAGAACATCACAAAGTCGGCCTGTCGAAACGGATAGCGCGAAACGGCATAGGCGCCCATCGTCCCAAGCACCAGGGCCAACGCCACGCTTCCAAAGGCCAGCACCAGACTGTTGAGAAAGTAGCGAGCGAAAAGCACCGATTCGGCGGTCCCACCGGTTTGCCGAAAGACCTGGGCGAAGTTCTCCAGCGTCGGTCGGAATGAGACAAACTGCGGCTCCCACTGAGAAGATGTCCACCCGTGACTTGAACGCCGTCAGCACTACCCAGAGCACCGGGGAACACGTAAACCAGCGTCGCCAAGGCGATCAGGCAAAGCCGAACCGCTCGACGCCAGGTCGCTCCGCTCATCCTCCGGACTCCTCCCGTGGTTGGCCCGCTCCTGCGGCGACGGTGCGCATCGCCAGCCGAAGGTAAAAAGTTGCTCAGGACGATCACCACGATCAACATCAGATAGGCCAGCGCCGAAGCGCGGCCGGTGCGGAAATACTGAAACCCCGTCCGGTACAGGGCGATCGAAAGGGTCTCCGTTGCCGTTCCGGGGGCCGCCTTGCGTCATGATCCAGATCGTATCGAAAAGCTTAAAGGCCTCCATCGTTCGCAGCAGCAATGCCAACATCATTAACGGCTTGACGTGCGGAAGGATGATGTTCCGAAAGGTGAGCCACCATCCAGCACGATCGATCTGAGCCATCTCCAGGAGGTGTTTGGGAACGGCCCAACAGACCGGAGAGCACGATCAGCATCACAAAGGGGGACCACATCCAGGTGTCGGTCAGGACGACGGCGGCCATCGCCGGGAGGGGCCCTCTCGAGCCAGGCGATTTGAACCCCCAAGAGGGTACGCGTGAAGTAGTTAAAACACCCCAAAGGTCGGGTCGTAGATAAATCGGAAGAAGGCTCCCGCCGCAACGGGGGCCATCATCATTGGCACCAGAAGCAGGGAGATGATCACTTTGCGCCCGCGAAACTCCCGATAGAGAAGAAAGGCCAACGCCACCCCGACAAGAAACTGAAGGAGCACCGCGGCAACCACAAAGGTTCCAGTGGTCACAAACCGCTGCCAGATCTCCGGCTCTCGAAGCAGAGCGGCGTAGTTCTCCAGCCCAACAAAGCGCGGAGGGCGCGGTCTCAGTGCCGAGTAGCGATAGAAGCTCAGTCCCAAAGACCAGACCAAAGGGAAGAGGAACAGACCGATCAACAGCGCTCCGGTGGGCGCCAAGAGCAGGGCCGCCAGGCGCCGACGTCTCTTCGCGAGCCGTTGTCCGGGATCCGTCATGAGCATCTCGCCGTTCTAGCCAATAGCAGTCCGAAGAAAAAGCACAGGGAACCCCTTTCGTCTGAAGGGGTTCCCTGGGTGGGTTTTCACTTCAGCGGTGCATGGGTCACAACCTTCAAGCGGCCTAAGCGGTCTCCTGAGTCGATCTCCCACTTCGATCGGAAGAGGGTTGCCGCTTGCCAGAGAGCACCAGGGGGATGCCCACAAAGCAGCTTCGAGCGGGGGTGCACTCCTCCGGCCCGGTTAGGTCGGCGTCCGGGCCGAGCGGCTCTCCGGTGCGGTTGCACCAGTAGAGGGCCGTGTCCGATCGAATCGCGAGGGCGTCGCGGCACCCTTCGTCGCCGATATAGGCCGCTTTGGTTCGCAGATACTTACAGACGGTCACCACGCGGGGCCGTTGGGTGGTCATCGTGCGTTCTCCCTCACACAAGCCGTTGGAGCGCTCGCCGGACCATCGCCTGAGTCAGAGGAATCTTATAGGCGTTCTGTGAAAGGGGCTGAGCGCCCTCCAAAGCCGCTTCGGCGGCGCGCTGGATGGTCTCTGGCGTCAACCGCTGCCCTTTGAGCGCCTCTTCGGCAGCTCGGGCGCGCCAAGGGATCGGGGCGACCGCGTGCAGGACGACCCGCGCCTCCGCCACCTCGGCGCCGTTCATCACCAGCGCCACAGCAGCGCCGGAGATCGCCCAGTCGAACGCCTCGCGCTCGCCCGTCTCGACAAAGGTGCTCCGGAAGCCGCGCGGCGGCTCTGGAAGCGTCACATGAGTCACCAGCTCCCCCGGCTCCAACACGTTTTCGGCCATAATGTTCCGACGGGGCAGCACGAAGAACTGATCGATGGGAATCTCTCGCCTCCCCTGAGGGCCGACCACGTGCACGGTGGCGTTCAGCGCCCGAAGAGCCGTCGCCGTGTTCGACGGATGGACGATATGACACGGTCCCCCACCCAGGATGGCATGATATTGGTTGTCTCCCAGCTCGTCGCCGGCAAAGCAGCGAGCACCGCCCTTTTTGAGACAGTGATAGTGCTCGTTTCGGAAGTACCAGCACCGGGGGCGCTGGCACAGGTTGCCTCCCAGCGTGCCGACGTTCCGAATCTGAGGGGAACCGACCGTTTCGGCGGCCTCCGCCAGGGCGGTGTACCGGCTGCGCACCGTTTCGTTCTTGGCGATCTCGACCAGCGTCGTCAGCGCTCCGATCTGCAGACCGTTAGGCGTTGGGCCAATTCCGCGGAGCAGCTCCTCACCGATCGCCTTGAGGTTGACGACCCGCTTGGCGGGAAGGATGTTCTCCTGGAGGCTGGGGATCAGGTCCATCCCTCCGGCCAGTGCGTAGGCCCCTTCGTCTTGGAGCGCCTGGATCGCCTCTTGTAAGCTTGTGGGCTTGAAATACTCGATCGGTCGCATGGCTCAGACCTCCGTTCCCAGAGCGGCAAGAACCTTTCGCGGAGTGATGGGCAGCGAGTTCACCCGAACGCCGATGGCGTTGCGGACGGCGTTCCCGATCGCCGCCGCAACCGGGATCACAGGCGGCTCTCCCATGCCGATCACCCCTCGCGCGAGCGACTCCGGCTCCATCCAGACGATCGGGACGATTTCCGGCATGTCTGCCGGACCGGCCAGCTTGTAGAACTCCAGGTTCGGGTTAATCTGGTGGCCCAACATCCGGTCCATGATCCGGTCCTCAAAGAGGGCATAGGAGATGCCTTGAATCACGCCGCCGATCATCTGGCTTTCGGTGGTCAGCTTATTCACCACCAAGCCGCACTCCTGGATCGAGACGATCCGCCGGAGGTGAATCCGTCCCGTCTCCACATCCACTTCGAGGTCCACGCCACAGACGCCCGCCGTTCCACTAGAGGAGAGGGAACGATCGTTTCGTCCACGGCCGACGACGCTCTCCTGTCCCAGGACGGCGCAGGCCTCCTTCCAGGAGAGCGCCCGCGAGGGATCGCCCTTCACGCGAACGGTGCCGTCGGCGGCCTCAAGCTCCTCGGGGCTGGCCTCCAGGACCGGAGCCACTTTGAGGAACAGCTCCCAGAGGGCGTTGTCGGTAGCCACCTTAACCGCAGGCGCAACGCCTGCGCAGGTGGTAGACCCGCCGCTCGACCCCGATTGAGGATAGGTCGAGTGGCCGATCTGGACCGTGATAGCCTCTGGGGAGAGTCCGGTCTGCTCTGCGGCGACGACGCCGACCACCGTTCGGGTGCCAGTGCCAATGTCCTGGGTTCCGCAGCGCACCACGACCGAGCCGTCCGGATGGATCTCCACCTCGGCGTTGGAGCCGTGTCCGCCGCCGCCCCAGACCGCTGCGCCAACGCCCATGCCCCGCTTGAGCGGGAACCCCTCGTCCGGACCGGGCTTCCAGAGGCGATCCCAATCGAGCCGCTTGGCCAACTCACGGAACTGCCGCCGACGGGTCTCGTTCGGATCGTTTTGGATCCGGAACTCGATCGGGTCCATCCCCAACCGGTAGGCCAGCTCGTCCATAACGGCCTCCATAATGAACGAACCTTGAGGATGGCCCGGCGCTCGCATCGCCCGTGCGTTCCCAGCGTTGATGTACACGTCGGTGTGCTGTCGCCGCCAGTTGGGAACGCTGTAGATGTAGGGCAGGGGGAACCCGGATCCCCCAGCAAACCCGCCGGTTCCGGAGGTCTCCGCCTCAAAGGCGATCAGCTTCCCGTCCTTGGTGGCTCCAGCGCGTACCCTGGCCCGCGCCGAAGGGCGGTTGCCGGAGTTAGTCTGTTCCTGCTCCCGCGTCAGGAGGAGCTTCACCGGCTGGCGTGCCTCGCGGGCCAGCCGAGCGGCCATCCGCTCGATATATCCGCCGCCCAGCTTGCTTCCAAAGCCCCCGCCCATATACTCGGTGATCACTTCAACCTGATGCGGCTCCAGTCCGAAGAACTCCGCCAGGTCGTTCCGCACACCGAAAACCGCCTGCGTCGAGGCCCAAACGGTCAGGTGCTCCAGGTTCTCGTCCCAGACGGCGGTGGTACCGTGCGGCTCCAGACAGGTGTGGGTTTGCACTTGGGTGGACAAAGTGCCCTCGTAGATCGCGTCGGCCTGTTGAAAGGCCGCCTCCACGTCGCCTTCCCCGTCGGGATCGTTGACTCGAACGTTGGGTCGTTCGTTTCCGGCATGCACCTGGGGAGCGTTCGGCTGAACGGCGTCCTCCTCGCGAGTCACAAAGGGGTACCGCTCCCACTCGATCCGAATCAGCCGGACGGCGTCGTCAGCGATATCGGCGGAGACCGCCGCCACCGCGCCAACAAACTCTCCAGCCAGTCGACAGACCTTTCCCTCCTCCACCAGGATCGCCTTGACGCCCGGGAGCTTCTCCGCCTCCGAGGTGTCAATTCGCACCGCCTTTGCGTTGGGGTAGGGACAGGTGATCATCCGTCCGACCAGGCACTTGGAGGCGATGGCGTCGTAAGCGTACTTCGCTCGACCGGTAACCTTGGCCGGCCCGTCCAGACGGGGGTTGTCCTTGGTGATGTAGTCCATCTGGGCCGGGGGCTTCCAGGGAATGACCGCCATCGTTACGCTCCTTTCCGCATCTTCTCGGCTGCAGCAAGAACGGCTTCAAAGATTCGTGTATAGGTCCCGCAGCGGCACAAGTTCCCCGAGACGCCCTGTTTCACCTCTTCGAGCGTCGGATTGGGGTTCTCCTGGAGAAAAGCCACCGCCGCGACCACAAACCCCGGCGTGCAGAAGCCGCACTGGAGGGCGTCGTGCTCGACAAACGCCTCCTGGACCGGATGGAGCCGCCCGTTGGAGGCCAGACCCTCGACGGTGGTGATCTCCCGTCCCTCGGCGTCCATTGCCAAAATCGAGCAGGAATAGACTGCTTTTCCGTCTAGCAAGACAGTACAGCCACCACAGGAGGCGCGCTCACAGATCGGCTTGGCCCCCGTCAGGTCTAACCGATTTCGGAGCACGTCCAACAGCGTGGTGCGGGCCTCGACCCGCGGGATCACGTGGGTCTGACCGTTTACCCGAAGGGTCACCGAACCCACCGAGACGCCACGCAGGGTCCCCTCTTGAGAGACGGCAGCCTTCGGGAAGACCGCAGCGGCCACCGCCGTCCCGCCTAAGCCCTTTAAAAAGCCACGTCGGCTGATCTCAAAGCGATCCCCCGGCGACTCTTCGCCGGACAGGCTCTCCGGTCGAACGTCCGACTTCTCCTCTTTCATCGCTCGTCTCTCCGATTCTGCAAGCGTTCAGTTGCGTTTGCCCCAGGAGGACAAAGCCCTTGGACTCGCATCCTTGCACAAGGGCTACTACGAACCGCTGGCGTTTTACCGCCTCACCGCCTACGATAGATATCACGAAAGAGTCGAGGTTGAGTATAGGCCCTCAGCAAAGAGGTGTCAACCGTTGCGGCGATCTGGGACGGCTCCTTCGCCAACTCAGAGCGCGCCGTGAGAGCCGACAGGAAGAGCCCGGGATCCATCCATCCCAGAATCACGGTTAAAGAGGGAAGAAAATGGTCATCGTCTGTAATGGGATGATTCGTTCTGGCTCTACCCTCCAGTACAACATCGTTCGTTGTCTCCACACGAGCCTAAACCTCGAGCTCCAGCTTCTTGGGGCCCTGGAGATAGGCGAAGAGACCTACCAGCGCCTGGCCGATGCTGCCCGCAGCCCTACTCGATTTTTGATCAAAACCCATCGCACCAGACCGGCCGTTCTTAAGCTGGCGGAGAAGGGACTGATCTTCGTCTTGTATATTTATCGCGACCTCCGGGACGTCGCGGTCTCCTATCGAGAGAAGTTCGAGGCGCCGTGGGAGGAGATCCTCGCAACGCTCGACGAGGAGGTGGCGCTCTACTGGCATCTGAAGCCGCTCCAAGGGCGTGGCAAAGTCCTTTGGCAACGCTACGAGGAGGTGATCGAGGACCTGCCCCAGGCCGTCAGAGAGACCGCAGTGTATCTTGGGCTTGACGCGGACGAATCCGTCGTCCAGGAGGTGGCGGAGGCCTGCTCCCTCCAATCCGCCCTCAGGGTTATGCTCCAGGTGAGGCGAGAGATCCTCCGCAAGGCTCGAGAGCACTTCTCAACCCCAATTTCGACGCGGGCGATTAAAAAGCTCATCGAAGAGTCGCTCGGAATAGCCGTCGGCGATCCGGTCTCCCTCATCCACTGGGATCACATCTCCTCCCATCGAGGTAGACCGGGCGTCTGGAAAGAAAAACTCTCAGCCCAGGAGGTTCAAGAGCTAACCTCCCGTTATCGCGACTGGTTCCTCGATGCAGGGTACCGGATCGCGAGGTCCGACGGATCCCCCTTGCGGCCTTCGAAGTGAGGCGGTCGCGGAGAGCCGACCCCCTCCTGCTCAGCCAGCCGCTGAGCGAACCCGAGCAACCGTCCCTCCTCCCACAGCGGCCCGACCAGCTGGAGGCCGATCGGCAGCCCTTCCGGGGAGAGGCTCGCCGGAAAGACCAGCGCTGGATGGCCGGTGAAATTGAACGGAGCGGCGAAGGCGCTCACCGCCGAGAAGTAAGGCACCTCCCGACCCTCTATCCGGATCGCCGTTCCGTAGGGGCAGTGCGGGAAAGCGATCGTCGCGGCGGCGGGAAGAAGCATCAGATCGAATTCTTCAAACAGGCCCTCGATCGCACCGATCCAGCGATCCCGCTCCTGCAGCAGGAGCGCAAGCGACCGATAAGAGGGATCAACCTGGGCCGAGGCCCGTCGGACGGGATCGTCCGCGTCGGGACAAAAGCCCTTCTCCTGAAGGAACCGCTCCCATTCCTCCTCCAAGAGGGCACCAGAAAGCTGAACGACCAGCAGCTGGGCCCACGCGATCCACGCATCATGAAGGAAACGGCACTCCTCTGGGGAGAGCCGACGTACCGAACAGCCCAGCCGTGCTAGCCGATCGGCCCAGCCGGTGACCGTCGCTTGGATTGTCTCGGAGGGGAGCACGTCCGGATGGCGATCGGTCCAGGCGATCCGATAGGAGGCCAACGGACGGCTCTCCACTCCCCCTAAGGAAACCGGCGGAAGGTCCCAAAGCCGACGGTCGGGCCCGGCGATACACCGCAAGGCAAGCTCCAGGTCCTCTACTGTCCGAGCGATCGGGCCGGCCTGACTCATCCAGCGGACGGCCAAAGGCCGCCCGGGAAGCTCCGGAATGTGCCCGACGCGGGAGACCCGCCGATCGGTCGGCTTGAGTCCAAAGACGCCACAGAAATGGGCCGGAACTCGGATCGAACCGCCCAGGTCGCTCCCGATGTCTAACGGGATGAGCCGTCCAGCAACCGCAGCTGCCGCTCCCCCGGAGGAACCCCCAGCGGTTCGACCCAAGTCCCAAGGGTTGTTCGTCCGGCCAAAGAGCGGGTTGCTCGACTGCCAATCAAAAGCCAACGAAGGAACGTTCGTCTTGCCCAGAACTATAGCGCCGGCCTCTCGAAATCGCCGAACGACCGTCGCGTCTTCTTGAGGAACGTAATCGACCAAGGCCGGAAACCCCGCCGTTGTCCGCATTCCAGCGGTACAAAACGTATCCTTGACTGTTACCGGCACACCGTGAAGCGGCCCCCAGAGGTCTCCCCGCTCCAGCGCTCGGTCGGCGAGCTCCGCCCGCCTCCGGGCCCCGTCGGCATCCAACGTGACGATCGCGTTTAAGCGAGGATTGTACTCGGCGATCCGGGAGAGATGGGCCTCCAGGACCTCCGCAGCAGAGACGGCCCTCGAACGGATCGCCATCGCAAGCTCCGTTACCGATCGCTCTGTCCAATCCACGGTTCTCCCTCCCACGATGCGCCCGCGTGTGGATTGTTCCCTCTTTTGGAACTCGATACAATCGAAAGCCCGCAAGGAAGGGATCAAGACTCAACGAACGGGAGAAGGAGGACGAATGTCCGTCTTGGATCGTTTTCGACTGGACGGCAGAAAGGCGTTTGTCACCGGTGGAAGTAAGGGCTTGGGCGCGGCCATGGCCCAAGCGCTGGCCGAAGCAGGGGCCGATGTGGCGATCGCCAGTCGCCATCCAGAAGAATGCCGCGCTACGGCCGACCGGATCCACCGGGCGACCGGTCGAACGGTGCTCGCCTATCGGTTGGACGTGGCCGATCGTGAGGCGGTTCAGCAGGTCGTCCACTCGATTGAGGAGGCCTTCGGACGGATCGACATCTTGATCAACAACGCCGGCGCCGTCTCTCGCAAGACGACCGTTGAACTTCCCCTGGAGGAGTGGCAGCACCTCCTGGACGTGAACCTCTCAGGCCCGTTTTACTGCGCTCAGGCGGTGCTCCCCGGAATGGTGCAACGTCGCTACGGCCGAATTATTAACATCAGCTCCACCTTTGGCGCCGTCGGATTTCCAGGGCGCTCGCCGTACACGGCGAGCAAAGGGGGCCTGTTGAACATGACCCGCACCTGGGCGTTGGAGTTCGCCAAAGACGGGATCACCGTCAACGCCATCTGCCCCGGCCCCTTCGATACGCCGATGTTCTCCGGCGTCAAAAACAACCCTCAGGCGCTTTCGGAGTTTCTCAGCCGCGTGCCGATGGGTCGGCTAGGAAATCCGGAGGAGTTGGGGGCCGTTGCCGTCTTTTTGGCTTCAGAGGCCGCCAGCTACATCACCGGCGCGGCGATCTTTGTGGACGGCGGATGGACCGCCCAGTAGGGCGGAGACCTCCAAAACAACGTCGCATGAATCAGAGGAGCCTTTCAACGATGAGCGTACTCGATCGATTCCGTCTGGACGGACGGGTGGCCTTAATCACCGGCGGAAGCAAAGGACTGGGCGAGTGTATGGCCCAAGGACTCGCCGAAGCGGGCGCTAACGTCGCTATCACCAGCCGCCATCTGGACGAGTGCCGGGCCACCGCGGAGCGGATCGCTCAGGCCACAGGCCGAGAGGTCCTTCCCCTCCAAGGGGACGTGACCAACGAGGCCGACGTTCAGGCGACCGTCGCCGCCACGCTAGAAAGATTCGGCCAGATCGACATCCTGATCAATAACGCAGGAACCAACGTCCGAGACGCCACGCTGGAGCTGTCCGTTGAGGACTGGCAACGGGTGCTCGACGTGAACCTGACCGGCTGCTTTCTCTACGCAAAGGCGGTGTTGCCCCATATGGTCGCCCGAAAGTACGGTCGAATCATCAACATGTCCTCGATCTTTGGGGTGGTGGGGTTTCCGGCCCGATCGCCGTACACGGCGAGCAAGGGAGGCTTGTTGAACATGACCCGTACCTGGGCCCTGGAGTTCGCCAAAGACGGGATCACCGTCAACGCCATCTGCCCCGGCCCCTTTGATACACCGATGAACCGACCGTTAAAGAACAACCCAGAGGCGTATCAGGCCTTCGTCTCGCGGATTCCGATGGGGCGCTGGGGACAGCTCGAAGAGCTGGCCTCGGTCGCGGTGTTTCTGGCCTCGGATGCCTCCAGCTACATCACCGGCGCGGCAATCCTGGTAGATGGCGGGTGGACCGCACAATGAGGAGCGTACGCGTGCCTGCTGGAGCAGCGCTGATCGGCTCCAAGGAAACAGAGGAAGGGGTAGTCTTCGAGAACGAGCTTCCACAGCATCTGGTTCTCCTAGACGCTTTTGAGATGGACGAGACACCGGTCACCAACGCAGACTACGCCCGATTCTGCCGAGAGACCGGAGCGCCGCTTCCTCCCTACTGGGGACGGCGAGGGTTCGACGCCCCCGATCAACCGGTCGTTGGGGTGAGCTGGTTCGACGCTTGCGCCTATGCGCGCTGGGCCGGGAAGCGGCTCCCGACTGAAGCGGAGTGGGAACGGGCCGCTCGAGGAGCCCTCTGGAACGCTCGCTACCCCTGGGGAGACGAGGAGCCGACCGAGGAGCTGGCCAACTTCGCCCACCTGCACCAACAAACCACGCCGGTCAAGCGGTACCCCCCAAACTCCTTGGGCCTGTACGATATGGCCGGAAACGTCTGGGAATGGTGCGCCGACTGGTATCAGAGCGACTACTACCGGCAGTTTCCGCCCTACGACCCGACCCGACCCGTCGAGGAGCAGCTCCGGGGGGTCCCCCGGAACCCCCAAGGCCCTCCGTCGGGGACGCGCCGAGTGGTGCGGGGCGGGGGTTGGGGGAACTTCGCCGCGATGCTCCGCTGTGCCTATCGAGGGTTTCTACCGCCCAAGACGCGAGCGCTCGACGTCGGCTTCCGATGCGTCCGAGACCTGAGCGATGAATAAGCAGACCACCCCGGACGACCGAATTCCCTGGACGCAGGAGCAAAGAACGACCTTCCAGCGACGGCTGCGCGAGTGGTTTTTGAGCGTCCAGCGGCCCCTGCCCTGGCGGGAAACCCGCGACCCGTACCGCATCCTCGTCTCGGAAGTGATGCTCCAGCAGACCCAGGTTGCGACGGTGATTCCCTACTACGAACGGTTTCTTGCCCGGTTTCCGACGGTCCAGGCGCTCGCGGAGGCCACCCAAGAGGAGGTGTTGCAGCTTTGGCAAGGACTTGGGTACTACTCCCGCGCCCGGAACCTGCACCGGGCAGCTCGAACGATCGTTGCCGAGCACAACGGACAGGTACCGGCCGATCCTCAAGCGCTCCTGCAACTCCCCGGCGTGGGACGGTACACCGCGGGCGCCGTGGCCAGCATCGCTTTTGGTCGACCGGTGCCCTTGGTGGACGGGAACGTTGCCCGGGTATTGTGCCGGCTCTTCTGCGTCGAGGGCGATCCGAAGTCCGGCGCCGTCCAACGGCGGCTCTGGCAGATCGCTGAAGCACTTGTTCCAGAGGAGCGCCCCGATCTGCACAACGTCGGTCTAATGGAACTAGGCGCCCTGGTCTGTACGCCGGAAGCCCCTCAGTGCCAACAGTGTCCGGTCGCCGAGCTTTGCGAAGCCCAACGTCAAGGCGCCGTTGCCCACTACCCCCGTCCCTCCCCATCGCCGGAGACGCTTCACCTGGATGAAGCCGCCGCCTGGACAACGCGCAACGGGCAGGTTCTCCTGATCCGCCGACCGGAGTCGGCGCGATGGTGGTCCGGACTCTGGGAGCTTCCCCGAGTCCGGATCAAGCCGGGGGAGTCGCCAGAACGGGCTGCCGAGCGGGCACTTCGCGAGCTCTGCGGCCTGAAAGCTCAGGCTCAAAGCCGCCTGCTCACCTTGCGTCATACGGTCACTCGTCACCGAATTACGCTTACCTTCGTCGCCTGCGCGACGACCATCGGCGAGCCGGAAACCCCCCCTGCCGGCGACAGGCTCCAGTGGGTCGCCCTGGATCGCCTTGAGGAGCTTCCGATGGCCGCCCCGCAGCGGCGAGGTATCCGACGTATCCTGAAAGAGCAGCAGCTCCAACTCGATGTACGCGTCGCCCAGAGAGGGGAGGAGTAGAGATGGCCGCGTCCCGCCCGAACATCCTCTGGATCAGCCTCGAAGACGTCAGCCCCCGGTTTGGATGCACCGGCGATCCGGTCGCCCGCACGCCAAACATCGACCGGCTCGCCGCCGAAGGGGTGCGCTTTCCAAACGCCTTCTGCGTAGCACCGGTGTGCGCCCCAAGTCGCCATGCGATCATCGTCGGGCTCTACCCGACCTACTCCGGCGCCCATCACATGCGAACCACCCATCGAAACCCCCACACTCCGGAGCTTCCAACCCCCTATGAGGTGGTGCTGCCGCCGGAGGCGAAAATACTTCCGGAGTACCTGCGCGCCGCCGGTTACTACTGCACCAACAACGTCAAGACGGACTACCAGTTCTCCCCCCCGGTCACCGGTTGGGACGAGAACAGCCGCGAGGCTCACTGGCGAAACCGCCCAGACCCGTCTCAACCGTTCTTTGCCGTCTTCAACGAGACGTTCACCCATGAAAGCGGGATGTGGCCCCGCGAGGATCGTCCCTTGGAGACCGATCCGACAACGGTTAGCGTCCCGCCCTATCTGCCGGACACCCCGCGAGTCCGCGAGACGATCGCCCGACACTACGACAACCTGGCCCGCGCCGACCGGTTCGTCGGCGAGCTCCTAGAACAACTGGAAGAGGACGGACTGGCCGAAAACACGATCGTCTTTCTCTGGAGCGATCATGGCGAAGGGCTCCCCCGCGCCAAGCGCTGGCTGTACGACACGGGGATCCGAATTCCGCTGATCGTCCGCTGGCCGGAGGCCCACCGGAACGGAGCCTTGGCCCCCGGCTCCACCGACGACCGGCTGGTGAGCCTGATCGACCTGCCGCCGACCGTCCTGTCCCTCTGCGGATTGGACATCCCGGCCCACATGCAGGGGCAGCCTTTCTTAGGCCCCCAGGCCCAGCCACGCCAGTATGTCTACGCGACGCGAGACCGCTACGACGAGACCTACGATATGGTGCGCGCTGTTCGGGATAGGCGCTTCAAGTACATCCGCAACTACCGTCCGGAGCTGCCCCGTTTTCTCTGGATTCCCTATCGGAACCGGCATCCGGCCATGCAAGAGCTTTGGCGGCTGCACGCTGAAGGCCGGTTGGAAGGCCCTGCGCTGGAACTGTTCCGCTACCCACGACCGGTCGAAGAGCTGTACGACTGCGAAAACGATCCCTGGGAGCTAAACAACCTGGCGAACAATCCGGCCTATCGGGAGGTTTTAGAGCGGATGCGGTCGGCATTGGAGGCCTGGAGACAAAGATTCGATCGATGGGGAGAGGTCCCCGAGGCCCAGATGGTCTCCCTCTTCTGGAACGGGAGCTCCCAGCAGCCGACGACCGCCCCGGTGGTCTTTGTGCCGATTGCACCGGAACAGCCGGGAACCGACGCGGCACCGGAGGGTGGTCGTTACACCGACCCGACGCTGCTCCAGTTGCACTGTGCCACCCAAGGGGCCTCAATCGCCTGGACAACCGATCCAGGGGAGTCCCCCCGGTGGCGGCTCTACACCGAGCCGATCCGTCTTCCCGTCGGGACGACGACGGTGCGGGCCAAGGCGATCCGGATCGGCTATCGCGAGAGCGAAGAGCGTCGCGCCACCTTCACCGTACAGCCAGCAGGTTAGGTGAAAGCCCTCGCGGGGCTTGCTGTGCTCCGCAGGCCCAATTGACCCGCTTCGCTCCAGAGGAGACAATCATAAGGAGCGGGGCATCTTTTCATTAAGAGCGCGGGGGAGGAACTCGATGCGGTTTGTTTACCTTGGAGGTGCGTTGTTGGCGGCGGTGATCGTTGTCTGGTGGTGGGTCGCGGTACGACCCCACACGCAACCGATCGCGACGGCGCCTAGCAGCACCTCGATGGCTTTCTATGAGGCAAAGAGTCGGGCGGAGCTCCTTCGTTTTCAGGCGCGGCACACCCGGAACTTCGATGCTGCAATCGCCGCCTATCAATCGGCGCTTCAAGTGCGTCCAGACAACGCAGAGATTCACAACGACCTGGGGGCGACTTATTACGAAAAGGGCCGAGCGCTGATGGGTGAACCGGTCGCGGAGGACCTGCGCTTTTACAGCAGTTCCCCAGACCTAGAGGTGCGCGTTCGGGAGACGCTGGAGTACATGGAGAGCTGGTTCGATCAGGTTCCAGCGGACCCAAACACGATCACCCCCAAAAAGTTCGTCTGGGACATTCCGGCCTACCTGCTCAAGCCGTTCGAGGAGTACGCCAAAACGCGGAACGATCTGATCTACTCGTCCCGGCGGGTGGGGGACCATTACGAGCTGGTTGTCTACGCCGGCGAGACGGCGCGAGCTTTCAAGCAGGCGGAGATCCACTTCTGGCGGGCGATCGACCTACGGCCGGAGTACGCCCCGGCCTATCGGAACTTGGGAGCGCTCTATGTGGAGATAGGACGTCGGGAGGATGCGATCAAAATCCTTCGGCAAGCGTTGCGCTTGGAGCCCCAAGACCGGGAGCTGGACCTGTACCTGCAGCAGCTGGTAGGGATTCAGTGAAGCCAAAAGAGGCGACCGCTCTCTTTTCCAATCCCTGGCAGCGGTACTCCTTTGGTGGCTGGCTGCAGTTGGCTGCGCTCTGGTACGGGCGGGTTCTGCTCCCCTCGTTGTTGGTAGCCGTCGGCCTGCTTCTAGGCGGTGGAGGGATTAGTTACTGGGCCGTCCGGGCGGTGGAAGCGGCTGGATGGGTCCGGTTTTTCTCTCCACCGGAGCGCGTCTCGCTGGCCGTCTCTTGGACGTTGTTGTTGCTCTTGCTGGCGACGCCGTTCACGACCGTTTGGGCCTTTGGACGAATTGCGCGCTCCTGGCTAGGCCGAAGGGTCCCCACCCCGTCGGTTCGATGGTACCGGCTGGTTGGCGTAGCGCTTTACCTCTGGATTCCGCTAGGCGTTTTGGCCGGAGGGTTTCCGCTGGGGCTGATTGCGCTGCCGATCTATGTTTGGTGGATGTTCGCGCCTCTGGTCGTCGTCGTTGAAGGGGAGGGGGGAAGGGCCGCGTTGCGCCGGAGTCGTTACCTTTCTCTGGGCGAGTTCAGCGCAACGGCTCTTCCGGTCGTTTTGAGCTTCGCGTTATTCTTTATAGGGCTGACGATGGCTCAGCGGATCGTTCCCCACCCGCCGCGCGGGTTTCAGGTGACCGTCGAGGGGAAGTACGTCCGTCCCCTGACGGAGGCGGAGGAATACGATCCGGAGACCCGACTGATCACAGAAGCGGACGGGCGCCTGACGCCGGTTCCCGAGGAAGCGTACTACGACGCCGAGAGCAGAGTGCTGGTGATTCCGGCTCCGGAGCCGCTTTCGGCGGAAGCGGCTTGGGCCTGGGCTGGAGTTCCCACGGCGTTGGCCGCGCTGCTTGACCCGATCCGATGGTATCTGGTTGCCCTGTTGTATCTTGGCCTCCGCCGGCGCCGGGAGGGATGGTCCGCTGAACAGCTCGCGCGGGAGCTGGAGCTCCCGGGAAGACCTCTGAAACGTTAGGACCCGAGCCGATGGCTTCGACCACCGCTTTTCTCTATCGGGACGAGTACTTAAAGCACGAGACGGGGTTTGGACACCCGGAGCGTCCCGCGCGCCTACTCGCAATCCAGGAGGCGTTGGACAGCAGTGGCCTTCGTTCTCAGCTGACGCCCGTTGAGCCACGCAACGCCACACTCGAGGAGATCGCCGCTGTCCATCAGGAGCGGTACATCGAGCGCGTCCGCGCGATCGCTCAGGGAGGAGGCGGACACCTGGACTACGACACGGTCATCTCGCCCCAGTCCTTTGAGATCGCGCTGCTGGCCGCCGGGGCGGTCTTGAGCGGGATTGACGCGGTGCTGAGCGGGAAGGTGGACAACGCCTTTGCCTGTGTTCGTCCGCCGGGGCACCACGCGACCCCGGATCGTGGGATGGGGTTCTGCCTCTTCAACAACGTGGCGATCGGCGCTCGGTACGCTCAGCGGGCGCACGGCATCGAACGGGTGTTGATCGTGGATTGGGACGTTCATCACGGCAACGGCACCCAGGACACCTTCTACACCGACCCGAGCGTCTTCTACTTTTCGATCCACCAGCACCCACTGTACCCGGGAACAGGAATGGAGTCGGAGCGAGGCGCCGGAGCCGGAGAGGGGACTACGCTGAACGTCCCAGTGCCGCCGGGAAGCACCGACGAGGACTACTATCGTGCGTTTGAGGAGAAACTGCTTCCGGCGGCGCGGCGGTTTCGGCCCGATCTGATCCTGATCTCTGCTGGTTTTGATGCGCACGAGTCGGACCCGCTGGCCAGCATCTATCTGACAGCGGAGGCCTTTGGGCGACTGACGGCTTACGTCCGAGAGTTAGCGGAGGAGTGCTGCGGAGGGCGCATTGTCTCCGCGCTGGAAGGGGGTTACAGTTTGCACGGCCTCTCCACCTCGGTGGTGGAGCACCTCAAGGGTCTGCTCGCGTAAGCCTTCAGGAAAAGGGGGCTTGTGGTGGCCGCTCGAGTACACGTGGAGCTAGTCCGATCCCTCGACCCTCTTCGGGCCATCTTGCCCGAACTGGCAACGCGATACAGCATCGAAAGGATTGCCGTCTTCGGCTCCTTTGTCCGGGGCGAAGAGACGGAGAAAAGCGACCTGGACCTCCTCGTCCGCGGATGTCCCATCAGCGAAGCGGAGCGCCTTCAAGAGGAGCTGTCCCGCATCGCCGAGAGGCCGGTTCACCTGGTTCTTGAAGAGGCCCTAGGGCGGTACGTGGGGGAGCATGTACGCCAGGAAGCGGTGGACCTGCGGGAGCCCTTAGCGGATGCGCTTCGGGCCTTGGAGCCGCATCGCCGTCTTGTGGACCTCCGGGACGTGCTGAGCGAGATCGGCGACCTTTTGGACCGGCTTGCCACCGACCTACAGACCACGCCAATCGAGTGGGTTCGTACCGGCCGATGGCCGAGCCTGCTCGCCGACCTGCGCCGATGGGGGGCGTTAGCCCACGCGGTTCCGGCGGAGCGGTGGGGCGATCTTCCGCCGGTGCCCCATCGCCCGGTCGAGGCGCTCGCGGTGCTCTCAGAGGGAGCGGAGCCCTCCTCCGCCCAAGCGCTCTATCGGCTCATGGCCCTAGCCGTGCCCCGCTGGCGCCAGGCGATACCGGCGATGATCGCCGCTGAAACGGAACGGATCGCCGAAGAGCGGAGAGGCCGGTGAACCGTCACGACGTTCGTTCCCGCATCCTCGAAAAACGGTTCTTAGCTCCGCGTCACGTCTGGATGCGGCTGGAGTGTGACTGGGATCCGGCGAGGGTGCAGCCGGGTCAGTTTCTGCATCTGTGGCTTCCGGAGCTTCGCGACCCGTTGCTCCGACGTCCCTATACGATCTACCGGATCCGGCCCGGCGAGGTGGAGATCCTCTTCCAGGTGGTCGGGAAGGGGAGCGGGCTCTTGGCCGAGCGAGAGCCAGGGGAAAGAGTTCACCTGCTTGGGCCGTTGGGCCGGGGATTTGCGCTGCCGGAGCCGGGGACCCGCGCGTTGATCGTCGGCGGCGGGGTCGGGATGGCGTCCCTCTTCCTGCTGATCCAGCGCCTTCGGGAGCAGGAGTTTGAGGTCGAGGTCTTCATCGGCGCGCGGAGCCGGGACTACCTCCTCTGTCGGGACGAAGCGGCAGAGTCTGGGGCGTTGGTCTGGCTGGCCACCGAGGACGGGAGCGAAGGCTTCGCCGGCCTGGTGACCGAGCTGGTCGCTCAGCGACTGGAGCGGAACCCTCCGGAACGAGCCGTCCTTTACGGTTGCGGACCAACACCGATGATGGAGGCGCTCGCTAAGGTCGGAGCAGCTCACCGCTTGCCGACCTACGTCGCGCTGGAGAACCGAATGGGATGCGCGCTTGGGGTCTGTTTGGGATGCGTCGTCCCGATCCGACGGGAGGGGACCTCCCGCTACGAGCGGGTCTGCACCGAAGGCCCCGTCTTCGAGGCAGCTCAGGTGTGTTGGGGATTCCGAATATGAACGCCTTTCAGCCGGACATGCGGGTTAACATCGGCGGCTTTCAAATGAAGAACCCGGTCATGGTGGCCTCGGGGACCTTCGGCTACGGCTCTGAGTACGCCGAGTTTGTGGACTTGAACCGTCTTGGCGGCGTTGCCGTTAAGAGCATCACCCTGGAGCCGCGAGCGGGCAACCCGCCGCCGCGCATCGCCGAAACGCCCGCCGGCATGCTGAACACCATCGGACTTCAAAACGTCGGCCTGGAGGCTTTCCTCACCGAGAAGCTCCCCTATCTGCGGCAGTTTGATACCTCGGTCCTGGTCAACCTCTCCGGCTACACGGTCTCCGACTACGTTCAGCTGTGCGAACGGCTCAGCGAAGCCGAGGGCGTACACGGATTGGAGTTAAACGTCTCCTGCCCGAACGTGGACTGCGGAGGAATGCAGTTTGGCGTGGACCCCCAGCTGTTGGGAGAGCTGGTCGCCGCCTGCCGTCGAGCAACCCGACTGCCGCTGATCGTCAAACTGTCGCCAAACGTGACCGACATTGTGACGCTTGCACGGGTTTGTGAAGAGCACGGCGCCGACGGACTCTCACTGATCAACACCCTTCTGGGGATGGCCATCGACGTGCGCACCCGGAGGGCGAAACTCTCACGCGGCGTCGGCGGGCTCTCCGGCCCGGCCATTCGACCGATTGCCATCCGAATGGTCTGGGAGGTGGCCCGGACGGTTTCGCTTCCGATCATCGGCATGGGCGGCATCACCTGCACCGAGGACGCCCTGGAGTTTATCCTCGCCGGCGCAACGGCCATCGCCGTCGGCACGGCCAACTTTGTCAACCCCTCCGTCTCGATGGAGATCGTCTCCGGCCTGGAGGCCTACTTTCAGGAGCACCAGATTGCCTCTGTGGATAAGATCGTCGGAACTGTCCAGGTGGACGGATAGAATCGGAACGAAAACCGCCATCTGGACGACCGTTCTGGCGCTGGGGGCGCTCCCGCTCTGGGCTCAAGAGAAGCCTCGCGATCCGGTGTTGTTGCTGGTCCCTGTCTTGGGATACTCGCCGGAAACCAGCTGGATGCTAGGTCTCTCGGGGATGTACCAGTCCTCCTGGACGGCTCAGCGTCCGCCGCAGTCGGTCTATGTGGTCAGCTTTTACACGCTTCGGAAGCAGTTCCTCAGCTCGATCTACTGGGATGCGCCGCTACCGACCCGACAGCTTTACGTCCAAGTTGGGGCCGGGTTTGAGCGGTTCCCGGACCGATTCTATGGCCTAGGTCGGACAACCCAAGCGGAGGACTACGAGAAGTACACGCCGGAGCGGTTCTACTTTCAAGGCTGGGTGGGCCGCTCTTTGGGAAAGGGGTTCCGCGCGGGACCCCTCTGGGAGCTGAGCGCTCACCGGCTAATCGAGACCGACCCAGCGGGGAAGCTTGCCAGCGGAGCAGTCCTTGGCACCGAGCGGGGGACGCTTGTGGGGATCGGGCTCTTCCTAGAACGGGATACGCGGGACCATCCAACTTCTCCCATATCCGGAGGATGGTATCGGGCGGAGTGGCTCCCGTTCCCGGCACTACTCGGCTCCGATTACGCACATGCCCGATGGCGGGTTCGGCTCCGCCGCTATCTCCAGGTCGGTCAACGGGGAACGGTCGCCCTCCAGGCGGAGGTAGAAGCCGCGACGGGTAAGGTGCCGTTCCACGCCCTGCCAAAGCTGGGCGGCTCCGAACGGCTCCGGGGATACTGGGCCGGTCGGTTTCGGGACCGTCGGCTTTATCTCGTTCAGGCGGAGCTTCGCCGGTATCGACTCTGGGGGCCGTTGGGTGGGACGTTCTTCGTCGGCGTGGGCGACGTAGCTCCAGACTGGAACCGGCTCTCGCTCCGGAAGGCGCGCTGGTCGTTTGGCGTGGGAGTCCGGGCGCTTCTGGACGCGGAGGCCTCTTCGCACCTGCGACTCGACTACGCCATCGGCTCGGACGAACGGGGGTTCTACGTCAACTTCGGCGAGGCGTTCTGAGGTTAGCCCCCACAACCGTGACGTACTTCCCGCCGAACGCCTCTGGGTCTTCTCGCACCTCCCATTTAACCGGTCCCACTTCAGGCGCGCTCAGGACCGGATCGTACGCTTCTGCCTCGACGTAGAGGACATCGTCCGAAAGTTCGATCCTCGGCTGTTGACCCTGGTCTGAAGCCTCGGGTCGCTGAACCTAATGGCTCTCCCCGCCCTCGTTGACACCATCAAAATCGGTCTCGGTCTCCTCGGAGTCCTCGCCACATCCCAGAACCAGAACAACCGCCAGAAGAATCCCGATGGTCCAACGCTCGCGCATTACGCATACCTCCTCGATGGGTTAGAATCTTTGAGGCCATGACGCATCAAAGAACGTGCCCCGTCCTCGGAGGGCCAGAACCGGCACTCCAAGCGGGAAGGGACGCCCCCCATGGCCAGAAGACGGACACCACTTGATCACCTGCTGAACAGCACAGGAATAAAAAGCGTATGCGCGACCTGGTTCGAATTGACGATCTGAACCGCGAGGAGATGGAGCGGATCTTCCGACTCGCGGAGGACATGGAGGTCCTTCGGATGATGGGCTCCGACCTGTGCAAGGGTCGGATTTTAGCAACGATCTTCTACGAGCCGAGTACACGGACGCGACTCTCGTTTGAAAGCGCAATGCTCCGCCTGGGCGGGGAGGTGCTTGGCTTTGCCGATCCGCAGGCCACCTCGTTTGTCAAGGAAGAGACGCTTGCCGACACGATTCACATGGTCTGCAATTACGCCGATCTAATCGTCATTCGGCACCGCTGGGCCGGTGCGGCGGCGCTCGCTGCGCACCATTCCTCCGTTCCGATCGTCAACGCCGGAGACGACAGCCACCAGCACCCAACCCAGACGCTGACCGATTTGTACACGCTTCGGAAGCGAGGCCGTCGGATCGAGGAGCTGACGGTTGGGATCGTCGGCGACCTTCGTTACGGCCGGGCGGCCCACTCGTTGGCGTACGGACTGGCCGCCTACGGCGCGCGGATGATCTTCATCGCACCGGAGGGACTAGAGATGCCCGAGGAGGTCTGCTGGCGGCTCCAGGCAGAGTACCGGGCGCGGTTTGAGACGGTTCGCGAGCCAAAGGAGGCCCTCCCAGAACTGGACGTGATCTACATGAACCGGCTCCAGAAGGAACGGCTCCCCCAGGACCTGGACGTCTCAGAAGTGCGGCGCATCCTGGCCGCCTACCGCCTCGATCCAGAAATGATGAAACACGCCCGACCCGACTGTCTGGTGATGCACCCGTTGCCACGCGTCGAGGAGATCGCTCGGGAGCTAGACGCCGACCCTCGCGCGATCTACTTTGAACAGTCGGCCAACGGCGTCCCGGTACGGATGGCCCTGATGGCGATCCTCCTGAACCGAGTGGATCAACCTCCCTTACGAGGAAAGGTCCGAACGGTTCGGCACCTGGAGGAGCACGTCTGCCAGAACCCTGTCTGTGTCACCCAGCAGGAGCCGAACAACGTTCCGCCTCAGATCGAAGAGCCGGTGGACGGTCGCCCAATGTGCGCTTACTGCTCCCAATGGGTCACGGTGTGATGGAAAACGGCAGCGTTCCCATCCCGCCGAAGGGATGGGGACCGATCCTTCGAGAGGAGTTCTTCCGACGCTCTGCGCCAGAGGTCGCCTACGACCTGCTTGGCGCGGCGCTGATCCACTGGACTCCCGAAGGCCCTGTCGGCGGACGGATCGTCGAAGTGGAGGCGTATCTTCCCGACGATCCAGCCTGCCACGCCTATCGAGGTCCCACCGACCGAAATCGGGTGATGTTCGGACCGCCGGGGCGAAGCTATGTATACTTTAATTACGGATGTCACTGGCTCTACAACGTAGTGACCGGGCCGGAAGGGGTCGGCTCCGGGGTGTTGATTCGCGCCCTGGAACCGCTGTGGGGAGTTGAGGCGATGCGCCGCCGTCGTGCCGGCTCGGGCGGGGACACCGGTCGGCTCAAGCGGCTCACCTCCGGTCCGGGACGGCTGACCCAGGCGCTGGGGATCGACGGCTCGCTGTACGGACACCCGGTGTGGGAACCGCCGTTGACTCTCTACCGAGCTCCCAAGCGAGACTTTTCGGTAACGATCACAACGCGGATCGGCATTCGCGTGGGCGTGCGCTCTCCGCTTCGGTTTCTGATGACGGGGAGCCCTTATATCTCCCAGCCAACCCGTCGTCAGCGGAGGTCCAGAGGGGATGAGCGCCTTTGACGGAGCGACCGTTTTAATTGTGGACGAAGACCCACGGCAGCGGGAACGGCTCTCCGCCGCGCTCGCCGAGGAGGCGGGACGGGTGCTTCGAGTTCAGAACGAGACCGAAGCGATCAACTGCTTGATGTCCACCCAGGTGGACATCCTGATCGCCCCGCTCCGCTCGCCCCATGTGGACGGCGGGAAGCTGCTTCGGCTGGCCCAGGACCTCTACGAGCACACAGCGGTGATCCTGATGGTCGATTCGGACGCTCTGGAAGCCGACTCCGCCGTACGGCTGATGTTGGACGGAGCGAACGACACACTCACTCGACCGGTGAACACTGAACGGCTGCGGGCGATCGTCCGCCGCATCCTCCGGCAACAGGAGATCGTCCGGGAGCGGGACTCGTTGCGGACCCAGTTGCAGCACCCGGCGGAGATGCTCGGCTTTACTGCCCGCCTCGCCTAAGATGCAGGCCGTCGCCGAACGCATTCTCCAACTGGCCGCCGCGCCAAACACGACCGTTCTGATCTGTGGCGAGAGCGGAACGGGCAAGGAGGTGGCCGCCCGGGCGCTTCATTTTCACAGCCCCCGGCGGCGAGGGCCGTTCGTCCCGTTTAACTGCGCCAGTGTCCCGGAGACGCTGATCGAATCGGAGCTGTTTGGACACGAGGCGGGGGCCTTCACCGGCGCCCAGACCCGACGGCGGGGCCGCTTTGAGCTGGCCGACGGCGGCACGCTCCTGCTGGACGAGGTCGGGGAGCTCTCCCTTCAGGCGCAGGCCAAGCTGCTGCGGGTGCTGGAGACCCGTCAATTCGAACGGGTCGGCGGCGAGCGGCCGATCCGAGTGGATGTGCGGATTGTGGCAGCAACCAACCGAGACCTGGAGGCCGAGGTCCGCGCGGGACGCTTTCGCGCCGATCTGTACCACCGGCTTCGAGTAGCCACCGTCGAGCTGCCCCCGCTGCGCGAACGAGTCGAGGACATCCCCCTGCTGGTCCAGGCTTTCATTGAAGAGTTCAGCGCGGCGAACAAAAAGAACGTCCGAGGGATCACCTCCCGTGCATTGAGGCTGATGGAGCGTTATCCTTGGTACGGGAACGTGCGCGAGCTCCGCAACGCGGTCGAGGCGATGGTCGTAGTGGCCCAGTCGGAGGTGCTCGACGTCGAAGACCTTCCCGTCTGGCTAACGCGGGCGGTTACCAGAGACTCCGCCGCCAAAGCCGACGGGAGCACCCAGCAACGAGGGCACAATCCCGATTCCCGTCTACGCGGGAATGAGCTGGAAGGAGATCGAACGGGAAGCGATCCGAGCAACGCTTCAGTTGACCGGAGGGAATCGGACGGAGGCCGCGCGCATTCTAGGAATCGGTCGGCGAACGCTGTTCCGCAAGCTGAAGGCGTACGGACTATGAACCACTGGGAGACGACTTGGGCATCGGTGGGTCTTGCCGCTGGAGCGGGGGTCCGGCTCCAAGTGGCGGAGGTGGAGGCGCCCACGCTCTGGTCGGCCCAGGTCGCTCCCGACCACCGGCCCGGTGTGGGGGACTTTCTTGGCCCGGGGATTGCGGTGGTCGTGTTGGCAGCCCTTGGCTGGCTGGCCTGGCGTTGGTCTCAGACTCGAGCGACGCGCGGGTTGCGCCGGGCGGTGCGCCGAGCCCGTCGCTTTAACGAACAGACCCGGGAGATGACCTTTCCCCATCCGGTACCAGAGATGGAGGCAGAGCGTCGGGCGGATATCCCCCGCTCTTCGGCATCGTCTCAAGAGCCGGAGGAGAGAAGGTCCGTACGTTCCGGGCGCCGACAACGAGCCGTTCGGGAGAGAGCCCCAAGCGAGCGGAACGAGGAGGAAGCGATGGAGCAACCGGTCCTGGATCCGCGCGACCTGGACGCTCTCAAGCGCTTAGAAGCGATTCAACAGGAGTGGGATCCCAAAGAGCCGCGCACGGCCTATCGGCGGCTGGAGGACTTCATCCGTCGTTACCTCTTTGAGACCTTCGGCGTTCGTGCCTTTGGGATGCGCACCTCCGAGCTGTTGGCGGCGCTTCCCCGCTCGACCGAGGACGCCCTTTTCGACTACGTTGCGGAGATTCTCACCACCTGCGAACTGGCGGAACTGCCGCGTCACCGGCCCGACCGGCGAGAAGTGGAGCACCTGATCCGCCTCGCTCGGGAGGTGGTGCTCCTTCAGGCACGGACCGCAAGACGCGGGGATCGTTCCCCAAAGCAGTCCTGATCCTTGAGAGGAGGAACCGAAGATGCGGTGGCATCGGGTTGGTCCTCAGGACCCCTACCGGTATCGCTGGGGGCGGTTCACGGGTCGCCGAGCGCCGGAACCACCTCGACGCCGGGAGGCGCTTCGGCGGTTGGCTTTGCGCACGGCCTTCTTTGGCGTCGCTTATCAACTGACCGGAGAGACCAAGCGAGCCGAAGCGCTTTACCTCCGCTCGCTCCGGATCGCGCCCACGCCGGAGGCGTACACCTTTTTGGGTTGGCTCCATGCTTCCCAGGGCCACCTTGCTACAGCCATCCAGGACTGCAAGCGGGCCATTCGACTGGACCCGGAGTTTGGGAATCCCTACAACGACATCGGAACCTATCTCACCGCGATGGGCCGGTTTCAGGAGGCGATCCCCTGGTTTCACAAAGCGCTTCGAGCCAAACGGTACCGCGGCCTTCAGTTCCCCTATCTGAACTTGGGCCGCGTTTACGAACTCCAGATGGACTGGAAGAAGGCCCAGCGCATGTTCGAGACCGCCGTTCGAGTGGCGCCGGACTTCCTGCCTGCGAGGCTGGCCCTGCGTCGTATTCTCAGCCGCCTGAACTGAACCCACCGCTTGGAGGAGAGGGATCCGATGCGTCAGCATGCTCAACTGATCGAGTCGGTCGCTAAAGCCTCCCCACCGCCAGGAGGACTGGTCTTCTGGTGGCTCGGACAACACAGCTTCATCGTTAAGGCCGGTGGGCTGGTCTTTTACATCGATCCGTATCTCTCTCCCCACCAGGCGCGCACCGTTCCACCGCTGCTGGACCCCCAAGAGGTGACCAACGCCGATTTTGTGCTCTGCACCCACGATCACCTCGACCACATTGATCCCGGTGCCATCCCCGGCATCGCCCAGGCGTCGCCGGAGGCGATCTTCCTCGCGCCGAGAACGGCACGGCAGCGGATGCTCAACCTCGGCGTGGACGAAAAGCACCTCGTCAGCCTGGACGCGGAGGACCGCTACGAGGACGAAAGGGTAACTATCACCGCGATCAAGGCGAAACACGAGTTCTTCGATCGCGATCCGGAGCTGGGATACCCCTACCTCGGCTATGTCGTCGAAACGGGGGGCGTGGCCTTCTACCACGCCGGCGATACGATCTGGTACGACGGGCTCACCACCACCCTCAAGCGCTGGTCGCTGGACGTGATGTTTCTCCCGATCAACGGCCGGGATGCCGACCGGTTCCGGCGAAACATCCTAGGCAACTTCACCTTTCAAGAGGCGGTGGACGTTGCCGGAGAGGTAGGCCCCCGCTACGCGATTCCCACCCACTACGAAATGTTTGCGGCCAACTCGACGGACCCACAGCCGTTTGTGGATTACCTCCAAGCGAAGTACCCTCACATCCGAACTTGGGTGGGGGAGCACGGCGAACCGGTGTTCATCCCACCGCGCGATGAATAACAGGCTTGATCCGATCCACCTGGAAACCAACCACTAGGGAGGAGTCATGGCACATCGGCAACCGGAACCCGAAGCGCGTCGGAGTTCAAACCGGCTCCTGTACTGGATTATCGGAGCGATCGTCGTCGGCGTTCTGGTGGGCGGCTTCCTTCCCAGTTGGGGAACGAAAACCTACTTTCTGGGCGAGCTCTTTCTGAACGCCTTAAAGATGATCGTCGTTCCGTTGGTGTTGTTCTCGATGATTGTGGGGATCACCAGCCTAGGCGACGTGCGCCGCTTAGGCCCCATCGGCGGGCGAACAATCCTCTACTACATGCTCACCACCGGCCTCTCTGTGCTGTTAGGGCTGATCCTCGTGAACCTCATCCGGCCGGGAGCCGGGCTGGGCCACGGCGAGGAGCACCCCGATGTGGCCTACCGGCTGGATCCGAACGATTTCCGGCGGGTGATCGTCCCGGAGGGCACGTGGAGCCGCACCCGTCCGGAGAATTACGTCGGAAAGTACGTCCTGATCCTCACCGACCAGAACGTTCAAGGAGTGATTACAGCGATCGACTCCTCTTCGGCGACGGTGCGCTTTTGGGAGCGCCGCGGCGCAGAGGAGGTGATCTACATCGTCTCTGAGGACGGCCAGCGGCTACCGTTTCGACGAGTCAACGGAGAGCTTGTCTCTGCGGAACCCCAAGTCCGCCCGGAGGGAAGAGGTCTCGCCATCGATGTGCCGGTGGCGGAGCGGGGTGCGCGGCAAGGAGCGGCAGACGATCGGGGAGACGCTCCGCGAGGTGGTCCTTGGTCTGATTCCCAGCAACGTTTTTGAGGCGATGGTGGAGATGAACGTCCTGCCGCTAATCGTCTTCGCGCTGCTGTTTGGAGCAGTGCTCTCAACGCTTGGGGAGCGCGGAGCGATCGCGGTGGACCTGTTCCGCTCCCTCAACGACGCGATCATGCGTCTGGTCCATTGGGTGATGACGGTCGCTCCGATCGGCATCTTTGGGCTGGTCGCAGGCCGAATCGGAAACGCGGGCGGATTCGCTGGATTCCTGCCGGAGCTGATCGCCGTTGGGAAGTACAGCTTTACGGTCGTTTTAGGCCTTGCTATTCATGGAATCGTCACCTTGCCGTTGATCCTCTGGTTGGTGGGCCGCCGAAACCCGGTCCAGTACGTCCGCGGAGTGGCCGCCGCGCTTTTGAACGCGTTCTCGACCGCCTCGAGTTCGGCCACGCTGCCGCTGACCATGGAAGGCGTCGAGGAGGAAAACGGCATCTCCAACCGGACGGCCAGCTTTGTGCTGCCGCTGGGGGCCACCATCAACATGGACGGGACGGCCCTTTATGAAGCGGTGGCAGCGATGTTCATCGCGCAGGTCTACGGCATTGAGCTGGGGCCGATTCAGCAACTGGTAATCTTTCTAACGGCGACCCTGGCCGCGATCGGCGCGGCGGGGATCCCCGAAGCCGGTCTGGTGACGATGGTGATCGTCCTTCGAGCCGTTGGGCTGCCGATCGAGGGGATCACGCTGATCCTGACGGTCGACTGGCTGCTAGATCGCTTCCGGACAACGGTCAACGTCTGGGGCGATGCGGTGGGCGCCGGCGTGGTCGAGACGCTGGAGGAGCGCGCCGCTGGAGCGAAGGCTGAGGCCGGCGCCTAGTCAACGGGCACAGTCTTTGCCTCGTTTCTCTGGGTGCCGGAAAGTGCCTCCCTGACAAGGAGGCTCGGCCCTGAGAAGCGAGAGGGGATCATGGCCAGAAGGCGCGGGCTGCCGCCCCCCCCGCTGGGTGGGCACCCGCAAAAAGCGCAGGCAAAAAAGCTCCCGATCGGCGCTGCTGGTCTCGCTGATCGTTCACCTAGCCCTCGCGCTGGCAATCACGGTGACGTTGGCCACCCGAGTCGAGCGCCAGACGCAGCAGACCCCAGCGTTTGAGGTAGCGTTGATTCCACCGATCGAGGAGCCCAAGACGCCGGTCAAGCCGTTGCCCCGTTTCGTGCGGAGCGCCGCCGGAAGCCAACCCTCTCCGGACTGGAAATCGGTCGCCGTCCCACGTCCTGAGACGATCCAGTTTGCTCAGCGGCCCGTCGTCGAGGTCGTCGTCGAGGAGGAGGCCCCGATCGAGCCGGAGCTAGCACTGTTGACAACGGCTGCGGAACACCGCTCGCCCAGCGAGCGGCCCGTTGCGACGGCTTCCAGGACCGCCGCTCGGCCTACACCCGGCGCTGGACAACTGGGTCCGCGTCAGATTCCAGGCGGAGAACTGCGCGGAGCCCGGCTCTTGGAGTCCACGGGCGTTGCGGCGGTTGGTGTCCCGGGCGGCAATGCCCGCGGGACCGGCACCGCAGGGCGTGGCGTCGGTGAGGGCCGGATCGGCGATCCGTTTGCGGATGCGCTGGCCAGAATCGGCGAGAGCATTGCTCAAGGCTCCCCCTCCGGTCGGGCCGACGTCCTGTTCGTCATCGATGCCAGCGGCAGCATGCACGACAACATCGCCGCCGTTGCCGACAACCTCTATTCGCTGACCGACGCTCTGACGCAGGAGGGAATTGACTTCCGACTGAGCGTCGTCCAGTTCCGAGAGCTAGAAACGGGAAACCGGATCGAGATGACCGGCTGGTCGTCCGATCCGGAGACGCTGCGGCAACAGATGCGCGCCATGGGGGTGCTGGGCAACGAACGGGCGCTGGACGCCCTCGTCCAGGCGCTCAGCTTGCGCCGATTCCGCGCGGATGCAGATCGGCATCTGGTCTTGGTGACCGACGAGCCGGTCTCTACCCGCTGGAAGGAGCCCAGAGCCGCTGAAGAGCTCAAGGCGCGCATCCTCAGCGAGGCGATCGAAAACCGGCTGCATATCCAGGTCCTGGGCGCAGGGGAGGCCTTTCAACGGGAGCTGGCGATCCGCACCGGCGGACTGTTCCAGCCGATCCCCTCTGGGGCAAGCCACCGCGGCGCAGAGCCGGACTACGTTTCTATGCGTCCTCAGGTTCTGGAGCCGATCTTTCGCCAGCTTGCTGGGGACCTGATCCGCTGGGTCCAGCCGAACGCCGGCGGAGAGAGCCGCGAGGTGGATGTCGTGCTCGTGGTGGACGTGAGCCGTTCGATGCTCGGACGGCTGCGGGCCGTGATGTACGGCGTCAGTCTCCTGGACTCGGTCTGCCAGATGGCCAACGTCGTACCCACCTACTACGTCGTCCGGGTAGCCACCTCCCCAGAACTCACGGGGAACGGTGTTCCGCCGGGGGAGACGCACGTCGTCTCCCCGGCGTTGTCGACCGTGGAACGGGTTCAGCAGGAGCTGGCCTTTGCCGCCGCAGGCGATGAATACTTGATCGACGCGCTGCAGGCGGTACTCTCGACGCCCCCCGGGCGAAAAGGGACGCCCAAGGCCTTTGTGGTGGTCTCCGATGAGCCCCCTTCCGCCCGAGACGGATCGGCAGAGACGATCGCCTCTCTGCTGGCCGAAGCGCCTTACTGGCGGGTCTGGGCGATCCTCCCCGGCCGTTCCATCGGGAGGCCCGACCCGATTACCGACCGCTTGGTCGGCGCCTTTCGCGCAACTGGAGGTCGGGTCTTTACGATGCCCGCCGGCTTCGACCGTCGGATTCCCAACCGATGAGCCGCGCCCGCTGCTGGAAGATGTTGATCCTCCTGCTGAGCGCATCGGCGATTCCGACCGGATGGGCCAAAGAGGAGGGCTCTCTGCGGGCCGAAATCCTGGACGCTCCCCTTCTAGGACCTTCGAGCGCCGTTCTGCGGCGGCCGGAGCCGTCGGCGGAACCTTCATCCCGCCGGGCCCCGTTTTGGCTGCTTCCCCTTTGGATCCATCAGCGGGTGATCTCTCCACAGGACGGAGAGCGGTGCACCTTCGTCCCGACCTGCACCCAGTATGCGCTGGAGGCGCTCTCCCAGTACGGTCTTGAAGGCCTGCTTCTCTCTGCCGATCGGGTCCTGCGCTGCCACCGAGGGAACTTTCACGAGTATCCGACCGTTGAAGGTCGCAAGTTCGACCCACTTCCCGGTCTAGTACCGAGGCGATGGCGTCCGGAACGGTCCTGGAAGGGAGGGATCCTCGCGCTTGTTCCTGGCCTTGGCCAAGCAACGGCGGGCCACCCTGCGGACGGTCTTTCGGCGTTTCAAACGGTCCTCTTCTGGGGTCTGGGGGCCTTCTATTACGCTCGCCATGACCGGCCGGCTCTAGCGGTCGCAATGGGGAGCGTTGCATTGTTCTTCTACGCCGGGAACCTATACGGCGGAGCGCGGGATTGGGGTCTTGAGCGGTGAACTGGCGCGAATGGGTCGTAGGAATCCTGTTCCTTGCCGGAACGGGATGGGCCCAGTCGCCCATCTCGTTACAAGAAGCCGAAACGGCATTCCAGGCCGGACAGTACGCCCTAGCCGAGCAACTGTTCTCAGCCTACCTGCGCGAACGGACGCCGACCGATCCCGGCGCTGACGTCGCGGCCTATCGCGCTGCTGAATCGGCATTGAACCTGGACGCTCCGGCCCGGGCGCTGGAGTACCTTCGCCATCCCGCGCTGGAGGCCAGTCCGCTTCGGGAACGGGCTCAGTTCCGCGAAGCCCAGGCACACTACCGGCTAGGGGCGATCGCGGCCGCCGCAGAGGAGTGGCGGCGACTCCGGAGCCTTCCCGACGAGGAGCTAGCCGCCGCTGCTCAACTGGGCCTCGTTTGGGTCGAGATTCGCCAAGAGCAGTGGAAGCAGGCTCAGCGGGAGCTAGCCCTGTACCACCGGATGTTTCCCCTTCGGCCAGAGTTCCGGACGACGGTCGCCTTGAGCGGGGCGCTTGCCCGGCTGGCCGTCCTGCCGTATCGTTCCCCTGAGCGGGCCCGGTGGCTCTCCACCCTCGTTCCCGGAGCCGGTCAGGCCTACGCAGGGCGCATCGGAAATGGGCTCGGCTCGTTCCTTCTGAACGCCGCCTGGATCGGCCTGACGGTCCGGGCGATCGTCCACCGACGGTGGGTGGACGCTGCGATCCTGTTTGTCCTGGGGAGTCGGTTCTACACCGGCGGACGAGAGAACGCCGCCCGGTTCGCAGAGGAAGCCAACCGTCGGGCGCGGGAGGCCGTGCTCGCCCCGTTTCGAAGCTGGGAGCCGTGAGACCCCATGCGCCGGTTTGTCCTCATTCGGCTTTATCGGCTGGGCGACCTGCTCATGGCCACCGCTCTGGCGCGCGCCTGGAAGGAGGAGGCCCCCACCCATCTGACCTGGATCGTGGGGGAACGGTTTGCACCGCTGCTCCGCGGTCAACCCTACGTGGATCGGCTGATCCTGATCCCCGACCGCTTCATCACGCGCTACGCGAGGTCCTCAAGCTGGGAGGACCGCTCCGGCCCCCTCGAGGAGGCCCAGCGACTGTTCCCGCGCGTCTTCGAGGCGCTGCCGCCGGAGGCCGACCGGGTGGTGAACTTGCAGTACAGCACCTCCGGCTTATTGCTAGCCGGCCGCATTCGTACCCAAGATCGGGCCGGGCCCTATCTGGATGCGGAGGGCTTTCAGCGCGTGGACGACCTTTGGTCCCAGTACTATCTAGCGATGGGGGCAGAAGTCCGCTATGCGGTGGTGCATTGGACCGATGCGTTTTTGAACATCGGTCGAGCGAGCCGTCGGGGCGCGCGGACGGAGTACCGGCCTCGTCCCTGTCCGGCGTTTCAGCGGCGGTTCGACGCGGCGCGAGCTGGACATCCCTACTTTGTCGTCCAACTGGGGGCCTACGAGGAGGACAAGCGCTGGCCCCCGGAACGGTATCAGGAGGCAGCGGAGCAGATCGCTCGGGCCACCGGATGGATTCCGGTGCTGGTCGGCTCCCGGACGGAACGGGTGGAGGCCCTGCGAACGGCCCAAGCGCTCACTCAACGGGGCGTGCCGGTCCTCTGTCTTGCTGGCGCAACCGACTTTGACCAGCTCGCCTACGTCCTCCGAGGGGCCCAGGTGGTCTTGGGGAACGACACCTTCACCCAGCATTTTGCTGCTGCGCTGGAACGTCCGGTGGTGACCGTCTTTCAGGGCAGGCCTTCCCCCTGGCTGACGCTTGCCTACCAAGAGGGAAGCATCGCCGTCGCCAACGACGACGGCAGTCCACCGGAGGTGGAACGAGTCGTTGGGGCCGTACTGGGGAGCCATCGAAACTTCTGGGTCGCGCAGCGAATTGGGGACTATCAGTTCTGCCTTCCCGCCGGTCCTGAAGCCCAAACCGACGGCTGGAAAGCCCGATGGATCATCGGAACGGGACACCTGCGCGCCCTGGACCCAGCGTTCTCCGCCGGCCCGGAGGTGCGGGTGACCTTCCCACGCGCCTGGCTGGAAGAGATCGAACAGCTCATCGCTCAACTGGAGGCCGGTAAGGTCAAGCTGCCCCCTAAACTAGACGCCCGGCTGTACGCTACACATCGGAATCATCCTCTCGCCGCATTTTTGATCGTTGCCATTCTCAAAAACCACTTCTCCGCCTTGCGGGCCGACGCCGTTGGGGAGTATAGGAACAACTACCTCTGGCTCCGAGAGGCGCTGCTACGTGCCGGGGTGCCAGAATAGAGCGGTCTGTTTGGATAAGAAGGGTACGGGTCTCGTCAGGAAGGAGCCTCTCGATGGATCCAGTTCTTGCCGTGATTCAGGAGGTCGAACAAGAGTGTCGGGATCGGCGCATTCCCATGCTGGGACGGGAGAAGGCCCGATTCCTCGCCGAGTTAGTGCGCAAATCCCGTCCCCGCCTCGTCGTTGAGTGCGGAACGGCCATCGGCTACTCCGCTCTTTGGATCGCTCGGACGCTTCGGGACCTGGGGCGGGGCCGACTGATAACGATCGAGATCGACCCCAAGCGCTCCGAGGAGGCACGCGGGCACCTGGAACGGGCCGGTCTGCTCTCTTACGTGGAGCTGTGGAGCGGTGACGCTTGCGAGCTGGTCTCACGGATCCAGGAGCCGGTGGACTTCGTCCACCTGGATAACGGCTATGGGAACTACTACCCTTGCTTCCGCGCTTTGGAGCCCCGACTGGTCGAGGAGGCCGTGATCGTTGCGGACAACGTCGGAATCGGCGCGGAGGCGATGCAGGACTATCTGGATTACGTCCGGAAGCACTACCCTAGCGAAACCTATTGGTTCACCGTCAACCTACCCTGGGTGCGTCGGGACGCGATGGAGGTTACCGTCTATCGGAAATAAGGATCAACCCCCTTGGGGCGGCGGAAGGAAGCTCCGGTGCACCTTGGCGATGTAGGTGAAAGTCGGGTTGACGAACTGGGTGCACCGGGCCTCTAAGACCTGTCCCAGCCAGAGGTAGGCCTCCTTTTTGGAGAAGCCGTATTCGTCCTCCAGCCAGAGGATCATCGCCGCAAGGGCCTGCCGAAAGGCGTCCTCAGCGGGGCGGGCCATCGCTACGGTGGCGATGTGGGTCGGGGTGAGGATGCGCGGCCCGATGTAACTTTTAGGACGGGGGCGTACTTCGATGGTGATCTCGACGGTACCGCTGGCCTCGATGCCTCCGGCGCCGCAGATCTCTCCATCGCCCTGAATCGCGTGCATATCGCCGATATGCACCAGTGCCCCTTCGACCATCACCGGCAGGACGACCGTTGCGCCGGTGGTCACCTCTTGAACGTCCAGGTTGCCGCCCCAGTAGCCGCCCCAGCCGTTGTGGTACCGCTCGCGCTCCGGGGCGGTTCCGACGTACCCGATCATTGGGCGCACCGGCAGCGTGCGTCCGTTGCCCCAGTGGATGCGATCGCCCTCGATTCGGACGATCCGCTCCGCCTCGCCAACGCCCGAGGGGCCAAGCCACCCTGGCATGGCGCCGGTGTTTCCGCTGTAGCGCGTAAACCCGATCGGGTCCAGCCGAATCGCGCCGATATGGACGTACACCACATCGCCAGGACGTGCCCCTTCCACGTAAATACAGCCGCTAGAGGGGTTTCCGCCGATCAGCGTTCGCCGAAGTCGTTCCCCCTCTGGATGGTCGTTCAGCCACGGTCCCCGGTTCAACTGCGTCTCGACGAGAAAGGTCTCCCCGGAACGGACGCGGAGTGTAGGAGGGTTGTCCGCGCCGATCTCAAAGTACAGCACTTCGCGCCCTTGTCGCTTCACGGCTGTTGCCTCCTTGTTCAGAATCCGGTATTCATGGCGTCAACAGAGCTTAGCGTACCCCAAGGAGCGGTGCGATGCGATACGCTATCGGTGTGGACCTGGGCGGAACTAACATCAAGGCGGGCCTGGTCTCCGAACGAGGAGAGATCAGCCACGAGATGGAGATCACCACCGACGCCCGATCGGGAGGGCACGGCGTAGGGCGCCAGATCGCCGAAGTCGCCGCCCGCATCTTTCAGGCGGCCCCCGTTCGCGAAGCCGTGGTCGGCGTCGGCATCGGCTCGCCGGGAGTGATTCTCGCCGAGAGCGGCGTCATTGACTTCTCCCCGAACCTGTACACCGAAGACGGAAAGCAATGGCGAAACGTCCCGCTCGCCGAACACGTTCGGGACGCGTTAAGTCCAGAGCTCCGCGATCGCCCGATCGTTTTGGAAAACGACGTGAACGCGATGGCCTTCGGCGAGTACACCTTTGGAGCCGGGCAGCCGGTTCGATATATGATCGGTCTGACGTTGGGAACTGGCGTCGGTGGGGGGATCGTCTTCAACGGCGAGGTGTACCGAGGTCCGTCCAACTCCGCCGGTGAGATCGGCCATATGACGGTCGACCCGAACGGGCCGCGCTGTGGCTGCGGAAACTACGGCTGTCTGGAGGCGCTGGTTGGAACGGCCGGAATCCTCGACCGCACCCGGCGGAAGGTTCTGGTCGAGGGGCGGCCTTCCCTCCTAGAAGGAGAGCTGGAGGAGCTGACGCCACTTCGAATCGAACAGGCGGCCCACCAAGGGGACGCCGTCGCGCGGGAGGTCTACCTTGAGACAGGCCGGTACCCTCGGCATCCTCTTGGCCTCGCTGGTAAACTTCCTGAACCCAGAGATGATCGTCATCGGCGGTGGCATCTCCAAGGCCGCTGACGAGCTGCTCTACGAACCGATTCGCCGAGAGATCCGGTTGCGGGCGCTGGAGGTCCCTGCCCGTGCGGTTCAGGTCGTTCGAGCGAAGTTGGGCAACCGCGCCGGTCTGGTGGGGGCGGCAGCGCTGGCGATGCGGGCCGCTGGGGTGGAGCTTTCGGCGTGAGCGAACTTCCCGGATGGCTCCGCTGGCCGTTGTTGATCTTTGGCGGAGGAATGCTCCTCCTTCTGCTTCTCCTGTTGGCGGTGGTACTGCTCAGCGAGCGACGACTGAACGCGGCGGTCTCCCTCCAACCGCGCCCCCCTGCAATTCCGATGGACCCGGAGCTGTTTGAACGGGGTCGGCGATTGGCCGCCGGACTCCTTCGCTGCACCAGCTGTCACGGCGAAGACTTGGGCGGAAAGGTGGCCCTCGAAGACTCCCGCTACGGGCGCTTTGTAGCCCCCAACCTGACGACCGGCCCCGGTGGGGTCGGCGCTGCCTATACCGACGCCGATTGGGTTCGGGCCATCCGGTACGGTCGCGACCCTCAGGGCCGCCCGCTTCGCTGGATGCCCGTTGCCGATTACATCGGGCTGGCTGACTCGGACCTGGCCGCGCTGATCACCTACCTGAAGGCGATTCCGCCTGTCCGACGGGAGTTGCCGGAGTTCTCCCTCAGCCTACTAGCCCGATGGGACTACGTGCGGGGACGATTCCGACTGAGCGACGCAGAACAAGTGAACTTAGAACTGGAACCACCGCTGACACCGCCTCGGAGCAGTCCGGCGGCCTACGGCCGTTATCTGGCCAAGATCGGCGGCTGCAACACCTGCCACGGGGAGCGATGGAACGGCGCTCGAATCCCCTACGCACCGCCGGATGCTCCGCCGGCGCCAAACTTGACCCCTCACCTGACCGAAGGGCTGGGAAGCTGGAGCGAAGAGGACTTCCGCCGAGCGCTCCGCACCGGACGGAGACCCGACGGCCAGCTGCTCGATCCGTGGATGCCCTGGCAGAACTTCGCCCACCTCAGCGACGAGGAGGTGCGGGCCCTCTGGGCCTATCTCTGGTCGCTCCCTCCGCTGCCGACGGCTCCAGAAGCCCAGGCCAAAACCGCTCGCTAAGGGTTCAAAAGCCGCTCCGGCCGTCGGAGCTCCAACCGCCCCGCCCCTTCGTGGAACTCGAAGACCGTCGGAACGGGCGGCCCACCGCTGTTGGGCTGGTGCAGGATCAGATATTCCGTTCCGTCAAAGGCAGTGAAGATCATCGCGTGGCCGCCATGATCCGAAAAGAGCGGCTCCGGCAGCTGCTCCCAGGGCCCAAGAATATCCCCACTGGGAGACCGGGCCACTCCGACCGTATAACCGCCTTCGCTAAAGCTGGACCAGATCATCCAGAGAGTTCCGTCCGAACCGGTGTAGAGAAAGGGGCCGTCGGTGACGTAGCCCTGCTTCCCCTCGTGATAAAACGGACGCACCCAGGGGGCCTGCGAAGCGGTGAACAGATAGCGCGGAACCCCAGCGGGAAGCTGAAGGTCCGGCGTCAGCGGCAGGGCGCACATTTCCCCATCGTACATCTGCACCCACTCATGACAGAAGACGATCCAGGGCCGGCCCTCCGGGTCTAGGTAGAGCGTTCCGTCCAAGCACTCCCACTCGCGAGGAGTGACCGGGCGCTTCCAGAGCGGAGCGAACGGCCCTAAAGGGGAGTCGGCAACCAGAATCTGGGTCCCGCGCATCGCCAACTCCGCCTTGAAAGAACCGAACAGATAGTACCGCCCCCGATAGAAGTGCACCTCCGGCGCCCAGTACTCTCGATCGGCCCAGAACTCCGGCGTGCGCTTGAAGACGACAAACGGTCCCTCCCAGCGACGGAGGTCCGAGCTTCTGTAGGCGACAAATCCCGGCCCCTCCTCGTCCTGGACCGGCCAGCCGGTGCCGTAGAGGTAGTAGGTCTTAGAGACCGGATCGGGAAGGACGTACGGGTCCCGAAGGTGGATCGACTCGATGCGATATCCATCAGCGGCGGAGATCGCCCTTCCAATCCAGCCCAGCAGCGTCGCGAATGGAAGCATCCTCTTCCCCTTTCCGAGAACTTCAAGCCCATTGATCGGCCGCCGGGCGCCGTGCCTTCTGGTCGGCATCGCCCCAGCGCTGGCCGATCTGACGCGAGATCTCCAGAACGCGCGCGACGTATTGGCGCGGCTGAAAGGTCTCCGGCGTCTGCTTGGCGAACTTGGCGGCGTCGGCTCCAGAGAGAATCGCAGCTAGCTCTGTGGCAATCCCCTCCGGAAGCCGGGGGCGCAGCCGAAGGAGCGTCTCGCTCGTCGTCAAACGGGGAGCCGGAACACCGGTGCGCTGGTGGAGATACTCGCGGACACAGTTGGCGACGGCCTCAAGGTATCGCCGAAGCTCCTCCCGATCCTGCGGTCGCCGCTCCGCAAACGGGGCGAGCGCCTGAGCGATCCACTCCTCCGGAGAAGGGGGATGCAAGACCGGAGCTGGTTGTGGCCGCCGTCGATGGAAACGCAACAGCCAACCGGCCGCTCCGGCCAGAAGCGCTCCGAGCGCCAGCAGAAATGGCCACCAAAGACGCCGATCAAGCACCACGGGAGGCTTGGGGTCCCGGAGCAGACTCGCCCCCGGCCCACTCCGCACCGACTTCACCTCAAAGCTCAACGGCGGCAACTCCAGGGTCTCTGTCCCAACTCGGAGCGGTGGCAAAGCCTCCGAAAGTCTTCCCACGGCGAAAAGCTGAACCGGAATCCGAACGATCCACTCCCCAGCCTGGGGACCGGCTTGGACGGTGGGACGTCCCCACTCGACCGACTCGGACGCCGGCGGAGGGAACAGCTCCGGCGCTCCCGCATCCGCATCCGTCCGCAGACGGAGCACCACCGTCACCCGATCACCGATCGAATGAGGCCCCGCTGGAGTCGTCTCAACGGCGAGAACCGCGGCCTCCCCCCGCGCCAACAGAGCGCCCGACGACCCGACCAGAAGAGCGAAGACCAGGAAGCAGCGCACCAGCAGATTCATTTCCGACGGACGTGTTCGACCGACTCCCGATCGCCTGAATGGGAGTCCACCTTTGGGGAGGACGAGGGAAGCGCTCCCTGTTTTTGGTCCAGCATCCGGCGGTAGTCGTCCAGCTCAAGGAGCACGTCGGCCATCATTTCCTTGAGGCCCGCCACCTCTTGTCGCAGGTCGTCCAGGGCGTCCACTACCTTCCGGTCGGTTTCGGCTCGCGTCTTATATTTGTAGTAGTCGCCCACTTTCCCGATCAGAACCCAGACCGTAATTGCCCCAAAGAGGATCACCCAGAACTCGATCATGCCGTGCTCCTGTTCTCATTGCGGCAGCAATTGCAGGGCTACTTTTCGCCGTTGAGCGCCTCCAGCAGCCGGGAGCGGATCTGCTCCAGCCGTTGCGGGTCGCGGATTTTCTGGCCCCTTTCGTCGGAGACGTAGAACACATCCACGGCCCGATAGGCTTCCGTCGAGATCTTCGCCAGCGAGATGTTCAGCCCCTCCTCGGTGAGCGTTTTGGCGATGGTGTAGAGCAGCCCCAACCGATCGGGGGCCCGGACGTCGAGAATGGTGTAATCCCGTGAGTCTTCGTTATTAAGCCGTACTGTCGGCTCCATCTGAAAGATACGATGCTGTCGGCGGCGTCTCTGCTGGGCGCGCTTGCGGAGCAGCTCCAGAACGGTTTCCCTCGTCCCGGCGCGCCTTCTCTAGGAGCGCCTGGAGTTGGAACGCTCGCTCCGGCTCGATTCCCTTACCGGTGTTCGCGTCGGTGACGTGAAGGGTGTCCACGGCGATCCCATCGGTCCGAGTGTTCAGATCGGCGCTGAGGATGTTCACGTCGGAGGCGCTCAGCACGCCTGCGATCATCGCAAAAAGCCCCGGCCGATCGTAGGCAGCAAAGACGATCGAGCTGTAGTCCTCCGATTGGTAGAAGACGGTCAGGGCACAGGGTCGTTCGGGCGAAAGCTCCGCAACCGTCCGCACCTGGGCGGCGATCTCCTCTGGGGAGTAGAAAGCCATCCGTTCAGAGCCCATCCGCTGGACATGCTCTCGCACTGCCGGGCGCCACTCCTCGCCCAGGAGGGCGATCACCCGTTCGCAGAGCCGATCCACCTCAGCGGCATCCATGCGGAACTCGCCGGAGAAGTAGTGCTCCGTTCGAGTGAAGAGCTTGTGCAACAGCGTCGCGGTCCAGTTGGTCCACAGGTCCGGGTTGACCGCGCGGATGTCCGCGTAGGTGAGCAGGTAGAGCATCCGAAGGCGTCGTCGATCCCCGACCGCT
>BPJZ01000006.1 GCA_026004875.1 Candidatus Poribacteria bacterium
GTGATCGCCGTTCCTAACCGGTACACCAAGACGCACGACTTTGACGACGCGACGGCGGTTTTGAGCACCGTAAAGGACGCACTCGTCTTCCTTCCAGAGGCGGATCAGGACTCCGTGTCCGGCGGCGAAGGCGCTTCGGAACGCAGTTGATCCAACCGGTCGGCGACCCATCGAAGCGCCTCCTGACGGGAGCGGACCTCTCCGGCGATCTGGGCCTCTTCCAGGGCGCGAAGAATCCGTCCGATCTGCGGCCCTTCCGGCACTCCGAACCGCTCCATCAGGTCGTGACCGGTCAGAAGGCGGGGACGTTCGCGGACGGGCAGGACCGCATGAAAGTAATAGTCGGCGATCCGCCGAAGCGTCCGAGCGGTTCGGGCAATCTGTTCTGGAGTTCGGGCGGGCCCCCCGCGACGCCTGAAGGTCGGCCCAGATCAGAAGCAGCTCTCCGAGCCAGTGATCGCCGGTGTCTCGCAGGAACCGGTTCAACGCCCGGAGACTGGCCCCCTCGTCCAACTGCATCGTCCGAAGGTGCTCCCGCACCAGGGTGACCACAGCCTCGGTGGCCTTCTTACCCAGGCGCAGGCGCCCGGCCACCGTCTCAACGGTCTCCGCGCCTAGCTTCTCGTGGCCTAAGAACCGAACCCGTCCGTCCGGCTCGACGGAGCGGGTCGCCAGTTTGGCCACGTCATGGAAGAGGATCGCAAACTTGATCAGCGCGCGATGAGAGACCCCGTGCGAGGAGCGGGCTTCCAGATAGGTCAAAATCTGGGCGCGATACGGCTCCAAAGCCGGCGGGATCGGTTCCCGTTCGAATCGATCCAGGGCACAAAGCGTGTGCGCCCATACGTCCAGGTGGTGGTACTCGTTCTGCGGAACGCCTTGGGTGGCCGCCAGCTCCGGGAAGAGAACGGCGATCAGCCCGCAGCCCTCAGCGCCCCGAAGGGCGCGGTAGCTCCATCGCCCTTCGAGCAACCGGAAGAACTCCTCGCGAATCCGTTCCGGCGCGACCTCCAGAATCCGGGGCGCCAGTTGAGCGGTCTCCCTTCGCACCGCCTCGGTGGGGGAACAGACCCAACTGTCCTACCAGCCGAAAGGCCCGAAGCAGTCGGAGCGGATCCTCCCTCGGGCTCTCCGGGGAGGCCCACGCCAGCCGCTTCGATTCTAGATCGAGCCGACCACCGCACGGGTCCACCCACTGCCAGGGCCGCTCCCCCAGCAGGCTCCAGAGCGGAACGGCAAGGGCGTTAACGGTGAAGTCGCGGGCTTGAAGGTCCTCCTCCAGGGAGGAACGACGCCAGGCGGTGAAGTCCCAGCACTCCCCGCCAGGGAAGGCTACCCGGACCGTTGGAATCGGCTCGTGAAGGGGGATCGGCGTCCCGCCGACGCGGGAAATCCAGCGTTCCAAGCGGGGAAGCGCTTCAGGTGGCAGAGTCCAATCCAGATCGGAGGGATTCCGTCCCAGGACGGCGTCACGGAGAGCGCCGCCGACCAGGGCGGTCCCTTCGGCCGCCTCCTCAAGCGCCTCCCGCAACAGGAGGAGACGCGATCGAACCTCGTCTCCCCGGACAATCCGAGTCCGGAGGACGGACGGGCTCCCAACAGAGGGTAGACACCGATCCGCTCATTCCTCCAGGGCGGGCACGCGCATTGTTCGCGCCCAGAGGGAGATCACCGCGTCCAGCATCTGGACGTACTGGTCCATGTCCAACGGCTTTTCCAGATAGCCGTTGGTGTGCAGATCGTAGGCGGCGATCAGGTCCTCATCCCGCCGGGAGGAGGTGAGGACAATCACGGGGGATTCGTCGAAGGCGCGGGGTCCTCTTTCAGCCGCTTGAGGAGCTCCAACCCACCCATGCGGGGCAGGTTCAGGTCCAGCAGGATCAGGTCCGGCAGGGGCGTTTTGGCGTGCTCTCCTTTGTGCTGGAGCATCTCCCAGGCCTCAACACCGTCTTTGGCGACAAAAAGCTGAGTCGGAACGGTGACCTCTTTGAGCGCCTCCTGAACGATAAACACATCCGAGGGGTTGTCCTCGACGAGCAAAACGCGCGTGACCGGCATGGTTTCCTCTCCCTCCTTCACGTTCACTCCTCCTGCTTTGACGGTCCCGGAAGAACAGGCTCCTTCGGCAGCGCGATGTAAAACGTCGAGCCCTTTCCCGGTTCCGACTCGACCCAGATTCGCCCGCGATGACGCTCAACGATCCGCTTGCAGATGGCCAGTCCAGCCCCAAGACCCGGGTACTTCTCCCGATCGTGGAGACGCTGGAAGATTAAGAAAATCCGCTCCTGGTACTCCGGCTCGATGCCGATCCCGTTGTCCTGAACGGTGATGACAAATTCGTCCTTCTCCTCGCGGGCCGAGAGGTGAACGCGAGGGCGTCGGTCCGGGTCCCGGAACTTCACCGCGTTGGTGATCAGGTTCTGGAGCACCTGTCGAAGCTGCACCCGATCGCCCCAGACGACCGGCAGCGGGTCGGCGGTCACCTCGACCTGGTGCTCTTCCAACAGAAGGGCCAGGTCTTGGAGCACGTCGCTGAGCACCTCGTTCAGGTCCACCGTCTCAAAGGGATTGCCTCGCGTGTCCACCCGCGAGTACTCCAGCAGCCGATCGATCAGGTCGTTGATGCGTCGGCCCCCCTCGATGATGAACTCAGCGATTCGGCGTTCGCGCTCGCCCAGGCGTCCCTCCAGGCTTCGAATGAGCAACTGGGCGTTAAGGACCACCATCCGCACCGGCTCTTTGAGGTCGTGCGCGGCGACATAGGCGAAGGTGGAAAGCTCCTCGTTGGAGCGGCGGAGTTGTTCGTTGAGCAGCTCCAGCTCTTGGGTGCGTTCCCGAACCCGTTCTTCCAGAAGCCGGTTGGTCTCTTCTAGGCGTCGGTAGAGCAAACGGACGTCCAAGAGGTTCCGGATGCGAGCGTAGAGCTCCGCCGGTTCGAACGGTTTTGAGATGAAGTCCTGGACCCCCAATCGTAAGGCGTTCAACCGGTTATCCCGGTCGGCGTAGGCGGTCATCATAATAATTGGAACGTAGGTGGTGGCCTCCGCACGGAGCGCCTGAACCACGTCGAAACCGTCCATTCCGGGCATCGCTAGGTCGGTGATCACCAGGTCGGGACGGATCGTGCGGAAGGTCTCCACCGCCCGGCGGGGGTCGTTGACGATATGGACGTTCTTGTAGCCGCCGGTGCGGAGCATCATTGCGAGCACTTCGGTGATGTCGCGCTCATCGTCAATCAGGAGGATCGTAGCCGCGAAACGCTCTTCGTCGCTGACGATACTCATAAGTTTCCGTTCCTTTCCCCATCGGGCCTTTTGGAGACGGGTATCTGTATTCTAGAAGGGTTCCCCGTCCGGGGAAAGCCGAAAGAGCCAGCCGGTCGTCTCGGCGGCCTGGAGCCGTCCTTCCCGATAGTAAGGGGTGGTCGTCCAGATGGAGAGCAGTCGGCGATCCTGAAGCCACTGAATCCCGGACACCGGGGCGGTGACGAGAGCGGCCAGCCGCCGCCGGTCGTGGAGGACGTTCCAGACCCAGAGCCGAAAGACCTCCGGGTCGTTGGGGGAGCGGTCGAGGTAGGCGAGTCGTTCGGCATCCACCCAGGCGGCGGCGACGGCCCGCGGCAGGCTCCGGGGCGGCTGCGATTGGTCCAGCCAATAAATATAGACGCGGCGGTCCAGCGGATCGGAGACACTGCCGCCCACGTGCCCAGAGAGGATCGCCCCGACTTTGGTCCCGTCGGGGGACCACTCCAGCCAGTGGAACCGTTCGGCGGGGGTCTGCGTCGGCTTGGGTGTGGCCTCCGGCGCGACCGGAACGATCAGCAGTCGAGCCGCGTGGTCGGGGTAGAACCGAGCGTCGGCTCCGACGGCCAAATACTGAGCGCGCGGGTGCCAGGCCGCCGGCAGGTGGGGGCGATACTCGCCGCCGAGGTACCCAAGCAGCGGCAACTTGGCAATTCGAAACGGCTCCGTTCCGTTGCTGTTGATCCGCCACAGCTCTTCTCCCTCCTCGGTGGCGCGGTAGTACGCCAGATGATGGGCCGTTGGGGACCAACTGGGGGACATTCCCAGGCTGATCAGGAGGCGTTCTGAAGTGGCCACGCTGATCAGTTGAACGGTGAACTCGGAGTCCTCCAAGACCTCCAGCCCTAACCAGACCCCGTCCAGCGACCAGGAGAGCCACGGGTTGTAGAAGCTTCCTTGGGCCAGGCGTTTCCCCTCGCCGTTGCGGGTGTCTAGCGTCCAGAGCTCCTGGGCAGACCAGTAGCGGCCTCCAAGCTGCAGCCGGCGGTAGAAGGCGACCTGTCTGCCGTCCGGCGCCCAGCGGGGGTACTCCGCCCCTCGCGGAAGCTGCAGCGTCTGAACGGCCTCTACGAGCCTGCGGTCTACCCGGAAGGGCCATCCCTCCTCCGGCTCCTGAAGTACGGCCCAGTCTCCCGGCGCTAGCCAACCCTCCCGGCCGTCGGGGAGTCGAACGCGGGCCCAACCGTCCTTTTCTTCCATAACGGGCACCTGGGTCTGCTGGTTGAGAAGGGCGATCCGCTCCTCTGATCCCGGCTCTGGGCGAAGGGAGGCCTCCCAGGGAACGACCGTCGCTCGGGGGCGGTCCAGTTCTGAAGGCGCCGGCGGAGGAGCGCCCGACTTGAAAACGTACAGCGCCCCGTCCGTTGCGGCCAGGTATAGCCGGCCCTTAGCGATCGCCGGGGCGGCTCGGATCGGCGCGGGAAGCCGTTCGCTCCAAACAGGCGCCCCTGAACCGTCAAAGGCTCGGACCGATCCGTCCGTATAGGCCACGTAGGTATACCCTCCAGCGCGGACGGGAGAGGCCTCAGCGTAGGGCAGCCCGTCGCCAGGAGGCACCGGCGCGGTCGCCGGCTGGGCAGGGGCCAACGAGCCCCGCCGCGAGACGTAAAGGACGCCCCCTAGCGTCGTTTGACGGCTGGCTTCGGTCATCTTGTGGCCCGTTCGGGGGTCCAGGCCAACGATCCGGTCGGGGTGGACGCCCACCCAGATGAATCCCCCCGCAAAGACCGGGGGGGCGCTTGTCCAGCCGGGGAGTTGCGTCTTCCAAATCGGCTCCCCTGTCTCCGCGTTCAGGCCGTAAAGGTTGGCCCGGCGGTCCACGCAGACCAGGATTCCGTTGGCGTACACCGGTGTTAGGTCCAGTGGGGCCTGGGCCGCAAACCGCCATCGCTCCCCCCACGACTCGGCCGGAAGGGCATAAAGGTGCTGATCGGTCGAAGCGAGATAGACCGTCTCGCCGACGACGATCGGGCTCGCTGAAAGGCTGCCACGTGTCTGAAAGCTCCACTCCAGATAAAGCGGGGGCTGAAGCTCGACCTGAGGGTTGACACCGCTGAAAACCAGGTCGTGAAGGTACATCGGCCAATCGGCTTCACTGGCCGGTCGTTCCGCCGGAAGCGAGGCCGGAACCGTTTGGCTGTCTGGAGCGTTCGCCTTGGCGTCGGCTGCTCTTGGCCGGGACGAAGGGGTCGCCGATCCCCTTTGAGGCGACGCCGTCGGTCGGTCTTGGCACCCCAGCAAGAGCGTCAGGAGAGCCGCCGCCAGCAGAAAAGCCGCGTTCAACCGGCCACGGGCGAGCTGGAGACCAGTAGCCGGTCCCGCACGATGCTCAGCAGGCGCCGCGCGACCTCTCGTTTGTCCAGCAAGGGCCATTCTTCAACGGTTCCGTCTGGAAAGATCAGAGTGACGCGGTTGGTGTCCACTTCAAAGCCGGCTCCAGGTTCGTTGACGCGATTCAGGACGATCAAATCCAACCGCTTTTCGGTCAGCTTCCGGCGGGCGTTGGCGATCGGGTCGTCGGTTTCCGCCGCGAACCCGATCAGGACCCGGTCCCCCTTCCGTTGACCAAGAGACGCGGCGATGTCGGGCGTCTTGCGTAGAGTCAGCGTCCAAGTTTCCGCCGTTCCCTTTTTGAGCTTGTGGGGCGAGACCTCCACGGGCGTGAAGTCGGCGACAGCGGCGGCTAGAAAGATCACCTGAGCCGACCCGGCCGTCTGCTCGACAGCACGGGCCATCTCCTCCGCGCTCTCCACCTGGATCCGGCGCACGTTTGGCGGGGAAGGGAGCTGAGTTGGGCCGGAAACGAGTACCACCTGCGCCCCGCGCAAGGCAGCCTCCTCAGCGATCGCATAGCCCATCTTGCCCGAAGAGCGGTTGCTCAAAAACCGCACCGGATCGATCGGCTCCCGCGTAGGGCCGGCGGTGACCAGCACCGAAACCCCTTCCCAATCGCGTGGGGCCTCCAGACCTCGGGCGAGCTGGACGATCGTCTCGACCAGTCGTTCCACCTCTTGGAGCCGTCCTTGGCCTTCGTAACCGCAGGCCAGCATTCCTTCCTCCGGTTCGGCGATCTTTACTCCGCGAGCTCGGAGCCGCTCGAGGTTCTCCTGAACGGCCGGGTTCCGGTACATGTACACGTTCATCGCGGGAGCCACGAGGATCGGGCATCGGGCGGCCAGATAGAGCGTGGAGAGCAGATCGTCGGCGATGCCGTGGGCGAACTTCGCAAGGATGTTGGCCGTCGCCGGGGCGACCACAAACAGGTCGGCGCGATCGGCCAACGCAGTGTGCTCCGGCTCCCACTGCGCGGGGGCGAACGGGTCCACGTGCACCGGGTTCCGTGAAATCGTTTCAAAGGTCAGGGGCGAGACGAATCGAGTCGCGTTCTGGGTCATCACGACGTGGACCGACGCCCCCGCCTTTCGCAGGCGGCTGGCCAGCTCCACCGCCTTGTAGGCGGCGATGCTGCCGCTAACACCAAGTAGGACGGTTCTCCCCTCCAGCTCCATGGGCCGGTTCCTGTCAATCGATGTCGAGCTCTTCGTCCTCGTAGGTGTCCTCAAAGAGGTCCTCTTCTTCGTCCTCCACGGCGACCTCTTCGGCCTCCTCACTGAGCAGTTCGTCCACCTCCTCGTCCACCGCTTCTTCATCCGGGAGCGCCTGAAACGGCAATGGGCGGGTGGCTGGCCGCTCGAAGGTCAGATGCCCTTCGATCAGCTCCAAAAGCGCCTGAGTGGTCGGTTTCTTGGCCACCTTTGCCGCCTCCCCAACCGGAAGCTCGAGCTCGTTCAGCTGGCGGGCCCGCTGAGCAGCGAGGTTGACGGCTAGGTACTTGTTGGGAACGTGTTCCAACACGTCCTCAATATAGATCTCCGGCTCGTACCAACCCACGCGGGACCGACCGGTTGGAAGGCTCTTTCGGACCGGGGTCACGGCTGCGGACTCTTTTTCCTTTTCGCTCATTCACACGGCCTCCTTCCTGGAACCGATGCTTCTACGAACACTTAAGAGAGCACCTTTCCGGCTCGAAAGTCGTTTGCCTCTCTGACTGTTAGACGCCATCGCTCGGCGACCAGGATCGCCTCGACCGTCGCAACGGTGAGTTCTAGGTTTCCCTCCTCGTTAACGACGCAGTAGTCGTACATTGCGGCGGCGCGGACCTCCTCACGGGCGCGGTCCAGGCGCTGTTGGAGGATTTCTGGCGGCTCCGCTCGCCGGCGTCGAAGCCGCGCCTCCAACGTCCTCCAGTCTGGAGGGAGCAAGAAGATTAAAACCGCCTCCGGAAAGCGGGCGCGAATCTGAGCCCCTCCCTGGACCTCGATCGTTAAAAGCAGGTCTAATCCCTGGGCGCGCGCGCGTTCGACCTCTTCACGGGGTGTCCCGTACAGGTATCCGCCGTACTCGGCCCATTCGAGAAGTCGTCCCTCCTGGATCCATCGCTCAAACGTCTCCCGCTCCAGGAAGTAGTAATCCACGCCCTCCACCTCCCCGGGTCGAGGGGGTCGGGTGGTCGCCGAGACGGAGCGGGTCAACTGCCCCTTGCGTCGTTGAAGCAGGCGGCGGGCCGTTTCCGTCTTCCCCACGCCGGAGGGGCCGGAGAGCACCAGGATCAGCGAGCGACGACCCTGCCACATCGCGTCGGGCCTTCTCCTCCCCTACTCGACGTTTTGGACCTGCTCCCGCATTCGCTCGATCTCGGCCTTGAGGGCAACGCAGCGGGAGACGATCTCCGGATCGGCGGCCTTAGCCGCGATCGTGTTTGCCTCGCGGAACATCTCCTGGAGGAGAAAGTCCATCCGCCGCCCGGTGGCCTCCTGAGCGGAGAGCGCCTCTCGGAACTGATCGCAGTGGCTGGCCAGCCGGGCCAGCTCTTCGGAGATGTCCGCTCGGTCGGCCAGGATTCCAGCCTCCTGGACGATCCGAGCCTCGTCCACTTCGGCGATGCCTTGAAGGAGCTCTTCAAGCCGTTTTCTCAGCCGTTCTCTGTAGAAGGCGACCAGGTCGGGGGTGTGAGTCTGGATCTCCTCCCGCAGTCGACAGACGGTCTCCAACCGCTCCGCCAGCTCTCGACGGAGGGACTCCCCTTCAGCCTGTCGCATCCGCTGAACCGCCTCCCAGGCCCCTGTTAGGCCTTGCTCCAGCAAGCACCAGCGCGCCTCGGCGTCCAGCTCGACAGGTGCGGTGATGACGACGCCAGGCTGAGTGAGCAGGTCGCGCATCGTCAGGGGTAGCTCCAACCCAAGCGCCCCTTGTAGTCGTAACGCTTCCTGGACCAGCGCCCGCGCTAAGGGGAGGTTCAATCGCACCTCTGGGACAAACGCGGAAGGCTCCGGCGTGAAGCTGGCCGTGACCTGAATCTGCCCGCGCGAAACCCGTTCTTTGATCCAAGCTCCAGCTGAAGGCTCAAACTCGGAAAACTCCGGCGGCAAACGAAGGGAGACGTGACAGTAACGATGGTTCACCGAGCGGATCTCTACAGCGAGCGTCCCAAGCTCCGAAGAGACCACGCACCGACCAAAGCCGGTCATGCTGTGCATATGCGGCCAGCCCCCATGCCCAGGAGGGAAGCGCAGCGCCCGATCGCCCTCTCGTGATCAAAAAGCAACACTTAACTGTATCCGCTTTCTGCCGACGCGTCAAGTCCCCCAGAAGGTCCCCCAGATCAGGGGGCGTCGTGCCCCCGAAAAGCCCAAACTTCGGTTGACAGCGGTCGGATTCGGTGTTATTCTAATTACCGGTAGCTCGGTTGCCGGGTCGTCTAATGGTAGGACGCCAGGCTCTGGACCTGGTTGTGAGGGTTCGAGTCCTTCCCCGGCAACCAGTTTTTTGTGCCCGTTTGGGACGCCTCCCACCGGACCGGTGCTCTATAATGGAAGTAAGCAGTTCAACGCCTACCGCTTTGGTTGTGACGATGAGGGGAGACGGCCTCTATGGGAATGAACCTGGTTCAGAAGATCATTGCCGACCATCTGGTCTGGGGGAAGATGGAGCCGGGCGAAAAGGTCGCCATCAAGATTGATCAGACGCTCCTTCAGGACGCCACCGGCACGATGGCCTTCTTGGAATTTGAGGCGATGGGCCTAGAGCGGGTCCAGACGGAGATCTCGGTCCAGTATGTAGACCACAACATGGCCCAGTTCGGCCCGGAGAACCACAACGACCATCTCTATCTGCAGTCGATCGCGGCCAAGACCGGTGTGTACTTCTCGCGGGCGGGAAACGGCATCTGCCACCAGGTGCACCTGGAGCGATTTGCCCGTCCCGGCGGGACGCTCCTGGGCTCCGACTCCCACACGCCCACCTGCGGCGGAATGGGGATGCTCGCGATCGGCGTGGGAGGGCTGGATGTCGCCTTGGCGATGGGCGGAGCCCCGTTTGTGATGGATTACCCCAAGGTGATCGGCATCCGACTGACTGGCAAGCTGCAGCCCTGGGTCGCCGCCAAGGACATCATCTTTAAGGTCTTGGAGATCCTCACGACAAAAGGGAACGTCGGCTGTATCTTGGAGTACTTCGGTCCTGGCGTTCAGACGCTGAGCGTTCCGGAGCGGGCGACCATCACCAACATGGGCGCCGAGGTAGGGGTGACCACCTCGATCTTTCCCTCCGACGAGCGCACGCGGGAGTACCTGGAGGCTCAGGACCGGGCAGAGGTCTGGAAGCCCCTAGCGCCAGACCCGGACGCTCAGTACGACCGGATCATCGAGATCAATCTAGACGAGCTGGAGCCGCTGACGGCGGCGCCTTCTAGCCCGGACAACATCAAGCGCGTCCGGGACGTAGAGGGGATTGAGGTCCATCAAGTCCTGGTCGGCTCCTGCACGAACAGCTCCTTGCGCGACCTGATGATCGTCGCTCGGATTCTGGAAGGTCGCCGGGTGCATCCGAACGTCCAGATGGGGGTGACTCCCGGTTCTCGGCAGGTCTTTGAGATGATCGCCGCCAACGGCGCGCTGGCCACCTTCATCGCGGCTGGGTGTCGGATTCTGGAGTCGGCCTGCGGCCCCTGCATCGGTCAAGGCCTCTCCCCCGGAGACGGAAAGGTCAGTGTCCGTACCTTTAACCGGAACTTCAAGGGCCGGAGCGGCACAATGGACGATTACGTCTATCTGGCCAGTCCGGAGACCGCCGCCGCTTGCGCCCTCACCGGGCGGATCACGGACCCGCGCGATCTGCCCCGGCTCTTTGGGATCGAATATCCTCACTTCGAGTGGCCGCGCAAGTTCTGGATTGACGACTCGATGATCATCCCGCCGGCCGAGAACCCCGAGGAGGTGGAGATCATCCGTGGGCCGACCATCGGGGCGCCGCCGGAGAACACCCCCATGCCCCAAACGATCAACGGCAAGGTGCTGATTAAGGTGGGCGATAAGATCACCACCGATCACATCATGCCCGCCGGGCCGTTCCTGAAGTACCGCTCGAACATCCCCGAGTACGCGAAGTACGTGTTTTACATCTTCAACGAGGCCGGGAAGCCGACCTTCGCAGAGCGGGCCCTGGAGTGGAAGAACCAAGGCGGACACGGGATCGTCGTCGGCGGCGAGAGCTACGGACAGGGCTCCTCGCGTGAACACGCGGCGATCTGCCCGATGTACTTGGGAGTCAAGGCGAAGATCGCTAAGTCGTTTGAGCGGATTCATCGGCAGAACTTGATCAACTTTGGCATCGCGCCGCTGGTTTTTGCGGACCCCAGCGAGTACGACGCGATCGAGGAGGGGGACCTGCTCCGGATCGAAAACTTCCACGAACAGCTTCGGTCTGGACAGGTGACCGTCCACAACGTCACCAAGGACCGAAGCTTCGCCTGCACCCACGATCTGTCGGCCGACGACGTGGAGACGATCCTCCTTGGCGGAAAGTTGAACCAGGTGCGGGAGCAACGACGTAAGCAGATGCAGGGCTAGGCTCTGCGGCGCGGTTGGGCCGATCTGTCCGGTCCAAAAGGCGCCCGTGAGTCTGGCGTGGATAGCCTTGGACCTCGTGACGTCACCGGGGCGAGACGCTTGTCTCTCGCCCCGTTGCTTTTTCCTTGGGCTTCAGGTTCCCTTGAAAAGGCCGGGACGCTCCCGCTAGACTTTCTCGGCGCCGGAGACAAGGAGGTGCTCCCTAATGACCGAGACCGTCTCCTGTCAAGGATGTTCCCAGGCCGTTCCGAGGGCTCTTTTTGAGGAGCGGTGGAAGGTCTGTCCGAAGTGTGGCTATCACCATCCGCTGACGGCTCAGGAGCGGCTGGAGTTGCTGGTGGACCCGGGGAGCTTTGAGGAGTTCGACGCAGACCTTTATTCGGTGGATTTTTTGAACTTTCCCCGCTACCTGGAGCGTTTAGAGGCCTACCGGAAGGAGACGGGGCTCCCCTCGGAGATGTTGACCGGCTATGCCCAAGTGGGCGGCCATCGGTTGGTGATCGGGATCACCGACATGCGGTTCAACATGGGGAGCATGGGCTCGGTCGTTGGGGAGAAGATCACTCGCTGCTTTGAGCGGGCGATCGAAGGGCGACTGCCGGTGTTGATCGTCTCCGGCTCCGGGGCGGGTGCTCGGATGTACGAAGGGACTGTGGCGCTCATGCAGATGGCCAAGACTAGTGCGGCCGTTCGTCGTCATCATGAAGCGGGGCTGTTTTACATCAGCCTGATCACCCATCCGACGATGGGGGGGACGGCGGCCAGTTTCGTTTCGCTGGGCCATGTGATCCTCGCGGAGCCGGGGGCGATGATCGGCTTTGCTGGAGCCCGCGCCCGCGCCGCGATCGGCGAGCGAATGCCGCCGGAGCTCCAAACGGCGGAGTCGCTCCTCAAGCACGGGATGCTGGATGCGGTGATTCCCCGCGAACGGCTTCGGCCGGCGCTGATCTGGCTGCTTGGATTTCTCGCTGGAGAGCCGCCCACAACCGACGGCAAGTGAGCGCAAGTTGCTGAGGAAGGTTCATGCCCAGAGCTACCAAAAACCGGACCGGAACCAAACGCAAGGACACCACCCCTTCGAAGAGATCTCAGGAACCCCCCAAGGGCAACGGGGCGACGAGCAACGCCCGGCTGGTAATCGTTGAGAGCCCGGCCAAGGCGAAAACGATCAACCGGATCCTCGGTCAGGGCTACCTGGTGAAGGCCTCGATGGGACATATCCGGGACCTGCCCCCTTCGCGGGAGGCGGTGGACGTCGAGCACGACTTTCAACCGGAGTATGTGGTCATTGACGGTAAAAAGAGGGTGCTCGCCGAGCTTAAGCGCGCAGCAAAGGGGGCCTCCGAGATTCTGCTCGCCGCCGACCCGGACCGCGAAGGAGAAGCAATCTGCTGGCACCTGGCCGACGAGCTTCGGACGGTGAAAAGGCCGATCCGACGCATCACCTTCAACGAGATCACCCCGGAGGCGGTGCGGCGGGCGCTGGAGCATCCTCGCGAGATTGATCAGAACTTGGTGGACGCTCAACAGGCCCGGCGGGTGTTGGATCGGTTGGTCGGCTACCGAATCAGCCCGATCCTCTGGCGGAGCGTTCGCCCTGGCCTGAGCGCCGGTCGGGTTCAGTCGGTGGCGGTTCGCTTGATCTGCGAGCGGGAGGAGGAGATCCGCAACTTCCAGCCGGAGGAGTACTGGACGATCACCGCCCTACTGGAGACCGAGTCCGGCGAGCAGTTTTCGGCGCGGCTGTATCGGATCGGCGACGAGAAGCCTCAATACGGCACCTACGGCTTTGGGGTGGACGAGGCGCGAGCTCGGGAGATCGCCGCGGACGCCAAGGCTCAACCGTTCCGGGTCGAGTCGGTCGTTCGCCGGGAGCGGCGGCAGTCGCCGCGCCCGCCGTTCATCACGAGCACCCTCCAGCAAGAGGCCGCGCGAAAGCTGGGGTTCACCGCCCGAAGAACGATGTCGGTCGCTCAGAGCCTCTATGAGGGCGTCGAGGTCGGCGAGGAGACGGTCGGGCTGATCACCTATATGCGTACCGACTCGGTTCGGGTGGCCGAGGAGGCCCTTCAAGAGGTGCGCGGGTATATCGCTCAGACCTTCGGTGCGGACTATCGTCCGCTGCGCCCGCGTCGGTTTCGAGCCAGGCAAGGGGCTCAGGACGCTCACGAGGCGATTCGCCCCACCTCGGTCCTCCGGACGCCCGACTCGGTGCGCCCTTACCTGACTGAGGATCAGTACCCGGCTGTATCGGCTCATCTGGGAGCGGTTTGTCGCCAGTCAGATGGCCGACGCCCTCTTTGATGTCACCACGGTTGAGGTGCGCGCGGGGAAGTACCTGTTCCGAGCTAGCGGATCTGTCGTGAAATTCCCCGGTTACTTGAGGCTTTACACTGAAGCCCCTGAAGAGGAGTCCGGCGAAGAAGGCGACTCCTCCGGGACCCCGTTGCCGGAGGTGGCTCAGGGGGAACCGCTCCGGCCCTTAGAGATCACGCCGCGGCAGCACTTCACGGAGCCTCCTCCTCGATATACCGAAGCCTCGCTGGTCAAGGCGCTTGAAGAGCTGGGGATCGGCAGGCCTAGCACCTACGCAACGATCATCTCCACCATTCAGGATCGGGGTTATGTTCGCAAGGTCGGCGGGCGCTTTCAGCCGACCGACGTGGGCGAGTTGGTGACCAAGCTGTTGATCCGCAGCTTCCCGGAGATCCTTGATGTGGGTTTCACCGCCCGGATGGAATCGGAGTTGGACGAGATCGAGGAGGGGAAGCGCAACTGGGTCGCGATGCTCCGAGAGTTTTACGAACCGTTCTCCGCGCTTGAGAAGGCCTCCGATCGAATGTACGAAGAGCGGAAGCGGCTTGAGGAGGAGACCGAGATCCGTTGCGAACAGTGCGGCCGACCAATGGTCGTTAAGTGGGGCCGATACGGCCGCTTTTTGGGTTGTAGCGGGTACCCCGAGTGTAAGAACACCCGACCTCTGGAAGGGGATCGGCCTCGTCCCGAGCCGGTGGGGACCGGCGTTTCGTGTCCCAAATGTCAACGCGGGGAGCTGATGGAACGGCGCAGCCGTCGAGGGCGCACCTTCTACGGGTGCTCGGAGTACCCTGACTGCGACTTTGTGATCTGGGACCCTCCCGTGCCGGACCTTCCCTGCCCGCGGTGTGGCGCGCCGTTTTTGACCCCTCCATCGGACCAAGACTCGGCAGTACTATCAGTGCTACCGTCGGGAGGAGTGCGGCTATCGGTCGGAGCCGGAGCCGATCTCCGAGGACGAACCGTCCGTGGAGGCCGCCGAAGAGTAAAGCCGGGTTCTCTAAGGGTTTCCCGGCCCCCCGTAAACGGGAGGGTTTGGCCAGGCGTTGGAGTTGGGGAGTTCTCACAAAGAGCTCACTGGCTTTTGGGTCTACCAGCGTAACGGCAAAGGTGAAGAACATGAGTCGGCGAGTGTGGCACTGGGCGATCTGGGCGGCGCTGGCGATCGGGGTTCCAACGATCGGCTGGTCGGCCGGTCGTCAGGGGGCGGTCATCTTGGAGCTCCCCCATCGCAGCGTTCGGGCGGCCGGCATGGGGGAGGTGTTCGCTGCCTATGAGCAGGAAGTCAGCGCTCTGCTCTGGAACCCGGCGGCGATCGCCACGCTCTCTCGGCCGGAGATTCACAGCGCCTACAACTCTTTTGAGAAGGTCTTCGCCGAAGCCGGAGAGGGGCTCTTCTATTGGATGCTCGCCTGGGGAATGCCCCTGGGGAGTGCGGGAACCCTCGGCGCCTCTTTACAACTAAACGGAAAGGGTTCTATTGAGGTCACCACCGACTCCCCGGAAGTGGTGGCCGTTGAGGATCTGGGCACCGATTGGGTGCTCAGCTTGGCCTACGCCGATCGGCTAGGCTCCCATCTGCGCTTTGGGGTGGCCGCCAAGATCATCCGTTTGAACCTGGGAGTCGGATTTGAACAGGGCAGCTCGGCCACCTCCTACGCCCTGGACACCGGAGTTCAGTACGCCGGTCGCGCGGGGATCCCCTTTTCGCTGGGCCTCTCCGTCCTCAACGTCGGCACCCGCATTCAGTTCAAGGATGAGTACCAGAGCGATCCGCTGCCGCGAAAGTTTCGCGGCAGCTTGATCGTTCGTCCCTGGGACTCCAACGAGCTGCGGCTGTTGGTTGGAGCGGAGGTCGCTGCTGCGATTGATAAGCTGAGTCAGGATCGAAACGCCCCGGACTTCGTTCAGACAATTGAGGAACGCCTAGATGAGGCGGCTGAGTTGGGCGAGGAGTCTCCCTATTACGGGAAGACCCGGAAGGAGCTAGAAGACGAGCTGATCCGGCAGCGAGGCGTTGGCATCTACGCCTTCTCGTGGGATCGGCTGGAGCGCTCGGTTGGGGCGGAGCTGTGGCTCTACGACCTGCTGGCGATCCGAGCGGGGTATAAGAAGTACGACGACATCGCCGAGCCGCCTGGGCTGGAACTGTTTGACCGGATCACCTTTGGGCTGAGCGTCAACGGGGCGCCGTTTGGGGTCCCGCTGGTCTTTGAGTACGCTAACGGCATCTGGGGCCCCGGTGGACCGACCAAGTCGCGGGTCAACAGCTTTGCGCTCTCCTTCGTCTTGTAGCCTTTCAGCAGAAAAGGAGGCCTCTTTGGCGTCGAGTCTCGCAACGGCCCTTCGTTGGTCGCTTTGGTCATTCCTTCTTGTGGCCTCCTGGAAGGTCTTGGCTCAGGAACCGTTCGATCTTCAGGCGGTTCGGGAGGAACTCCCCGCCTCGGATAGTGCCTATTTGGCCTCCTCTGGACCCAGTCCGGAGCTGGCCTTTTTGCTCTCTGCGGCGGTCCCCGGCGCTGGACAGCTTTACGCTGGGAAGAAACGGGGCTATCTCTACCTTCTGGCGGAGGGGGCGCTCTGGACGGGATATCTCCTCACCCGCCGGGACGCCCAAGAAAAGCGCGACGCCTATCTTCGGGAGGTTCGCGCCGGCGTCAACTTCGATGGGGTGGGCTCCTTTGAGACCTGGAACGAAGAGGACTACGAACACGCAACGCTCTACGACAACTGGCACAACGTCTACAACGATCAGGGCGGCGTCCCGGTCGAACGGGTCGGCAAGTGGTACTGGAAAGACCGCGAAGCCTTTAAGGATGCGGATCCGGAACTTGGGGAGGCGATTCCCCCTTCGACGCTTCGGCAGCGAGCCTTACAGCTCCGCAACGAGAGCAACGATCGCTTCAAGACGGCCCGAACCGTCTTGGGGATCGTCGTCTTTCACCATCTCTTTAGCGCCATCGAGGCCCGAATTACGACCAAGCGGTTGGCTCGCTCCCTAGCCGATTCCGGGCATTCGGTGCGCCTGGCCCTCGCGCCCGACTCGGCCCAGCTTCTCTGGAGCGTCTCCTTTGGGGAGTAGCCTTCCGGTTGTTCTTCCCTTCCTCGGTACCGTAATTACTAGCAAAGCCGAAGAGCGACTCTCGTTTTGGCCGGAGGCCATCTTCGACCTGAAGGGGGTGGGCATTGCGCTGTAGGATCGGAGCGGTTGTGCTGTTAATGGGAGCGCTGTTCTGGGCCTGTGGGGAAGAGGGCGGTCCGGCTCGCTCTCAATCGCCGATGCCGGAGGACGCCCTCGAAGACACCCGGTTGGCAGCGCCCGACTTTACGTTAGAGCGCTGGGATGGGGGAAGCCTTTCGCTCTCCGACTATCGGGGACAGGTGGTGTTGGTGAACTTCTGGGCGACTTGGTGTGGCCCTTGTCGCGAGGAGATGCCCCTCTTTGAGGCACTCCGTCAGGAGTACCGCGGCGAGGGCTTCGAGGTGCTGGCGATCTCAGTGGACGAGGCGCCGGCCGAGGCCATTCCGGCCTATCTGGAGACGTTGGAGCGTCCGCTGAGCTATCCGCTGTTGATCGGGACCGCGGAGGTGGCAGCCGAGTACGGCGTGCGGTTCCAGTTGCCGATGACGTTTCTCGTGGATCGGCAAGGGCGAATCGCTCACACGTTGGTCGGGGCCCAGCAACGGGAGACTTTGGAAGGGCTGGTTCGAAGCCTTTTGGAGGAGTCGGAATGAGACGAGCTCTCCTAGCGGTTGGAGCGGTGCTGGCGTTTGGTCTGCTGGGCTGTGGGTCGATTCGCTGGACGGAGGAGGGGAGCCTCCAGATTCGTTGGGATCGTCCGACAGCGACCGTCGGTCCCCAAGAGCTGCGCGGGGTAGCTGCGGTTGGGCTGGGCCTTTCCCGCACGGCGGCGCCTTCCCGTTCGACACCCTCCGAGGGGACCGGTACGCTAGAGGGGCTCCTGCGCCGGTACGCGGCCCATCGGACGGAAGGCGCAGCTCTTTCTTCCGGCGGCCAGGACCCTACCGAACGGAGCGGCTCCTCCTGTGCCAACGGTGTGTGCACGATCTTTTAGTCCTTTCTTGGCGATCGTTCTTCTTCTGGAGCTTGGGAGTCTCTGCGCCCAGGAACAGGAGCCTTCCCTTCTGCTTTGGAACCGGGGGAGCTACAACAATCACCTGGAGCTAGGGTTAAGCCTGGACCCGAACACGACAGCGGTCGAGCGGGCCGACCCGCAGTTGAGCGGATGGGTTTGGGCGGTTGGAGGACGGTGGCGCTGGGCTCGACCGACTCCGTTGGGGACGGTGGGGGTGGGGCTAGCGCCTTCTCTGGAGCGCTACCGCGGGAGCGATCCGTTGATCGGGAACTTCAATGGTGGGACGCTGCCGGTTGAGCTAAGCTGGCGGCTTTCCGCCGAGTGGGGACCGCCGTTTGAACTTCGACTGTTTGGAGTGCGGCGGTCGCGGCGTGCCTCCGTCTACAACGGTTGGGAAAGCGGGATGGAGTTGGCTCTGGGTCGGGCGGTGCGCTATCGAGTTCGCCGGCTCCGCTTTGATGACGCCCGTTCCTCTCGGAGGGATTATCTCTTCATCGGTTCGTTGCGTCAGGAGCTCTCCGTCGAGGCCGATCTTTTTGTTGACGGTCCAATGGCCGCGCAGCTTCGGCTGAGGCAGCCAGCGGGAGCAGTTACGACCCGGTCCGAGACCGCCTCTTAGCTTTGGCGATCCAACAACCGCGGGGATTTCGTCGGTTGGACTGGCGGCAGCGAGGGGAAGCGATCGGGTTTTACCAACTGGCGCCGGCGCTTCTTCTTTCGTTGGGGGTTCAGCTCCGCTGGAACGACTCCAACGCGGCCTTTTATGACTTCTGGCTTTTGGAGCTTTGGGGAGGGGTCTTCTGGTCCGACTCTGAGGGTCGGTCGCTCCTTTTGGAGATTGGGGGAGGAGCGGTCCAGTTTCGTGGGCGCCCGATCACTCCGGAGGGCCATCGCCGCGATCGTTCTTGGCGGTTGTTGGCGAGCGCTGAGCTCCCGCTTGGGGTCGGATGGAGTGTTCATCCTCGCCTTCGCTGGGTCCGGAACCGGACGAACGAGTCGCGAACGGCGTTGGAATTCCTTAACTTCGACCAGACGATCGTCGAGCTTCAGATCGAATGGCGCTGGGGAGCGGCCGAGAAGTCCCCGGAGGGTCGATCCCTGAGAGAAGGGCTGAGGGCGTTCGTCTTTCCAGAGGGAGAAGGGAAGGGTACCATACAAGCCGAACGAAGAGAGCAGCTTCGGCGCTAAAATTCATCGGGAAACTGGAGTGCGATGGATTCGTCTATGGAGCGTCCTAAGTCCGCGGAACCGCAGTCGACCGAGCTGGCTCCCACCGAACTGACCCTGGGGGAGCTGTTTGCGCCAATTCGTCGCTGGTGGGCGATGCTGAGCGCCGGGTTGGTGCTTGGCGTCGTAGTTGCGTTTCTCCTGGCCAAGTTTGTCGCCACGGAAGTCTATCGCGCTCAAGCCTCGCTCTATCCGGTGGAGGAGTCGGGCGACTCAGCGGGCTGCTCAGCAGTCTCGGCGGCGCTGGGAGCTTGTTGGGCTTGGGTTCCTTGGGCACCACAAGCAACGCGGACCGCTTGACGGCAGTCCTCAAGAGCGATCGCCTCCACCGGGAGGTCTTCCAGGAGCTGGCCATCGCTTCGGCGCTGACCCAGCGAGAATGGGAAAAGGCCCGTCAGAAGCGGCCGACCTACTCGATTCAGGACCTGGATCGGGTCGCCTTGGAGCTGGTACACGCCTATCCGGAGCTGGTCGTCGGCGTGGACGAGGAGAATCCGGAGCGGGGCATCCTTTCCCTCTCGGACGAGGCGCTCCAGCGCCGCCTAAATGCCCTAGAGGGCCTCACCACAGGAGAGGCGACCCCGGCCGAGCTGGAGACTGTCCGCGAGGAGTGGTATCGCAAGCTCAGCGAGACGTTTCAGGAGTTCAAGGAGTTAATGTTCTTCGACCAGACGCTTGAGGGCACACTGGTCGTCGAAGCGCGCTTTCCTGAAGATCCCCAGATGGCCGCTGCGATCGCCAACCGGTTTGTTGCCCGCCTGAAGGCTTATCTCGATGAGAACAGCTTCTCCCAAGCCCACCGGGTACCGACTCTTTTTGGAGGACTATATTCAGGACTACGAGGAGAAGCTACGCCGCTCTGAGGAGCAGCTCGCCGCCTTCCAGCGGGAGCACGCCCTCTTTGATCCCAAGAGCCAAGTTGGCGATCTGCTGACCAGACGGCCGAAAGCCTCCGCTCGGAGATTGAGGGGAAACGGGCCATCCGGGACGCGCTCTTGCAGGCCTCCCTTTCGCCCCAGAGCCCTCGCGTGCGGATGATGAACGCGGAGATCGAAGCCCTCGAGGCGGCGCTCAACCGGCTGCTGAACGGCGAGACGTTGGCCGAGTTAAACTATAAGCTTCGCGCCCTCCCCGACCTGGGAACCGAATACCTCCGTCTGCTTCGAGAGAAGACGAAGTACGAAACGATCTACCAGACGCTCACCCAGGAGCTGGAGGTCGCCCGCCTGACTGAAAATCAGGAGCGAGTGGACTTCAACCGGTTGGACGTCGCCCAGCCGGACCTCGAACCGGTCAGCCCTCGCAAGCCGCTCTGGGCGTCGGTTGGTGGTCTGCTGGGGTTAATCTTTGGGGGACTGCTCGGCTGGATCGGGGACTCCCTCCGCGCCCGGAGCCCCGCCTCCCAGCTTGCGGCAGAAGTGGGTCTCCCCGCCGACGATGACGATTGAGATCAGTCCTCAAAGAGCCGCTGAATCGCTTCAGTGGGTCGGCCTAAGACTGCTCGGTCGCCCCTCAGGACGATGGGACGTTGGATTAGAATCGGGTGCTGAACCATCGCCTCGATGACCTCCTCTTCCGAGAGGTCGGGACGATCCAGCCCAAGCGCCCGGTACTCTTTCTCGTTGGTGCGGAGCAACTCCCGCGCCGAGATGCCCAATCGACGCAGTAGCTCTCGGAGGGTTGCCGCGTCCGGTGGCGTCTTAAGATACTCCACCACCCTGGGCTGAACTCCTCGCTCTTGAAGATACTTCAGAGCTGCCCGGGACTTACTGCATCGGGGATTGTGGTAGATCACCCATTCGCTCATTGCTTTGCCTTTTCGTTGGGAAACGGAATGCTCCCTCGGAGAGCTCACTTGGGAAAAGTATAACCTCTCTGGAGAACCGTTTGCGCTTTGTCCGGTCCGGACGATCCGGCTACCCTCTCCTGGGGCCTGGTCGTTTGCGAGAGGAGAGATCGTCTCCAGTGGAGATTGTTGGTCCGATTCCCTTGCTCACTACCACGCGTCGGGTGGGGGTCAACCCGGGCGATACATTCATCGGCGTTGGTCTTCAGTGCCTCTTTGAAGGGGTGCTGGGGCCTCAACGCTGGGTGTTGGTGGATCGATTCGGGCCAGAAGGGTTCCGGGAGCATCGGGAGCTGATCCAGCATGCTCCTTTTTTGGTCTACGGGGGGATGCCCCAGTACAACAATTTCGATCGCTGGCGATTCTGGTACGATGATGCGCTTTGGCGGCGGTACGTCTTGCCCTGGGGGTTGCGGGTCTTCACGATGGCCGGGGGAGCCGGCTCCCGCGGACCGGTCGGCGTCGAGGAGTGGGTTGCCGACTGCCTTTCCAGCCGTCGGACTCGGGAGCTGATTCGGCTGCGCGTTGGGCCGAGCCTTGCGATCACCGTCCGCGACCCGTATGCCCATCGGCTCTTGGAGGCGTTGGAGGTCCCGCACGAATGTCTGCCCTGCTCGGCTACTTGGGCGGCCCGGATGTGGGGAATCGAGCCGGCCGAGCGCCGAGAGCGGGTGCTGCTCGTTCCCTCAGCCCCAAGGTATGCGCGAACTCGACATTCCAGGAACCCTTTCCGGAGGAAAAGGGGAACGGCCGAGTTTTCTCAACGCTGGGGAGAGTTGTACCGGGCCCTCCGCGCCGAGGGGTTCCCCGTCAAGGTGCTCTGCCACCAGGAGGCGGAGTACTGGGCGCTTCGAGGGATCGTCCCCGATCAGGACCTCTGGTTTCAGGGGGACGCCTACACCCTGCTTCGGGAGTACGCCTTTGCCGACGTGGTCGTTTCGGCGCGGCTGCACGGGAGCCTTCCAGCGTTTGGAATCCCTGGCACTCGCGTCGTGAACCTGTCGGTAGACGTCCGCGGGTCGGCGGTCGGCTTCTTCCCGAAGATTCAAAACCTCTCCTGGTCTGAGGCCAACCCCCAACGTGTCCTCGAAGCGATCCAGCAGGCAGAGCCGTCCTCTGAGGAGGACCTAAGACCCTACGAGGACGCTTACCACCGCGTCATTCGGGAGGGAATTAAGCGCTTAGAAGCGGAAGGCCCACCGTCGGGACAACGAACACGGACCCCTAAAGATCGGTGATCCCCAACTCGCGAATCAGCCGGGAAAGGTAGGTTCGTTGGATACCCAGCGCTTTAGCGGCTTCGGTGCGGTTACCGCCGTGGCGTTGGAGGATGCGACGGACGTGCTCCCGTCGGAAGATTCGCTGCGCCTCCTCAAGGGAGTCCGGGATCTCCTCCGACTTGGAGTTCACACCTGCGACGTCCACGGCCGATTCGCTCGCCAGCTTCTGAAAGGCGATCGGGAGATCGCTAGGGAGCACCTCCGGCGTCGTTGAGAGCACGACGGCGTGCTCGATGGCGTTTTGCAGCTCGCGGATGTTCCCCGGCCAGCGGTGGGCCAGCAGGAGCCGTTGTGTTTCCGGATGCAGCGCTCGGGGCCCTCGCCCCAATCGCCGTCGGCTCTCTTCTAAGAAGTGCTCAGCCAGAGGGAGCACGTCCTCCGGTCGCTCGCGGAGCGGGGGAAGCTCGATCGCGATGACGTTTAGTCGATAGTAGAGGTCTTCGCGGAATCGGCCTTCTTGGATTAACTGCTCTAAGTCTTGGTGAGTCGCTGCGAGGATGCGCACGTCCGCTTCGATCGGCTCGTTTCCTCCCAGCCGTTCAAAGCGCCGCTCCTGCAGCACCCGCAACAGTTTGGCCTGAAGGGGCAGCGGCATGTCGCCGATCTCGTCCAAAAAGAGGGTGCCCCCCTTCGCCAGCTCAAAGCGGCCGATTCGGCGGGCCGTCGCGCCGGTAAAGGCTCCGCGCTCGTGGCCAAACAGTTCGCTCTCCAGGAGGCTCTCCGGGATGCTTGCGCAGTTGATCGCGATGAACGGCCCCTGAGAGCGCGGACTCAACGAGTGGATGAGTTGAGCGATCACCTCCTTGCCGGTTCCGCTCTCCCCACGGATCAAGACGGTGCTATCGCTAGCGGCCACCCGTTCTACGATCCGGAGCACCTGCTGCATCTTGGGGCTCCGGGCGACGACCCTTTCCAAGGTGACTCGCTGGTGGCCGAGCTCCTCCCGGAGGTATCGGTTCTCTTCTTGAACCTGGGTGAACACATGGGCGTTTTCGATCGCCAGGCCGACCAGGTTGGCAAACAAGGAAAGCTGAACCGAGTCGTAGTCGGTGAACGGTTCGTCTACCCATTTGTTAATCACCTCGATGGCGCCGATCACCCGCCCCCTGGAGTGCATCGGTACGCAGAGAAGGGTATGGCACTCATAGCCGACCGTCTCGGCGATTTCAGAGGCGTGGTGTTCGTCTTGGCTGGCTTCGTTCGTCACGTAGACGCGATCGTGCTGGACGGTCCAGCCGACGATCCCCTGGTCCCAGGGCATGCGGAAGCCGACGATCTCCGCGCCCTTTTCGCCGGTAGCAGCGGCGCAATAAAGCTCCTGTCGGTTCTCATCGAGGAGCCAGATCGAGCTGGCGTCGGCCCGAACCAGCTCGGCAAGCATCTCCAAGGATTGGTGAAGAACGGCGTTCAGCTCCAGAGAGGAGTTGATCCGCTCGCTGATCTCTAAGAGCGCTTTCCACTCTCGCGTTGAGATTTGGGAGACCGCCGTCCGCGAGGAAGAGCTCCGACGCCGTTTCATCGTGACCCGTCCCTGAATCGTTCCAAGGCTTTTCTCGTATCTTACCGGAGGCCGCTTGTCTTGACAATGAGGCGAAGGGGTGATACGGTATCGGGCGGTTTGCGCCGCCTTGAGAGGGACAACCCGCTGTAGCCTTATCTGTGGCGAACCGCACTCGGCTGGGGAATGAGGCAGGTGGCCGATCGAGTACAGCAGTTTCTACGCGGTCGCAATATCCTGGTCACCGGGGTGACCGGCTTCTTAGGGAAGCCACTCCTGGAGAAGCTTCTTCGAGCCGTCCCGGAACTGGGAAGGGTCTACCTGCTCATCCGCTCGCAAAAGGGGGGCACCGGTCGGCCGGTGCCGGCTCAAGAGCGCTTTGAGCGCGAGGTGCTCGCCGCGGGCGCCTTCGATCGCCTTCGAGAGGAGTGGAAGGGCGACTTTGAACGCCGCGTCCGGGAGAAGGTCTGCGTCTTGAACGGGGATATCGGCCTGCCCGCCTTCGGCCTGAGCCCAGCGGAGTACCGCCGCCTTACCGAGACGGTTAGCGTGGTTGTCAACAGCGCCGCCGTCGTCGTTTTTGACGAGCGGTTGGACTACTCCCTGCAGTTGAACGCGGAGGCTCCTCGCCGGCTGATCCAGTTCGCCCGGGAGTGTCGCGAGGGGTACCTGCTGCACGTCTCGACGGCCTACGTCAACGGCCCGAACCCCGACCCGGCGCCGGAGCGATTGATCCCGCGCCGGTCGGAGCGGCCTGAGGGGTGGCGTGGCCCTCTTTTGCCGGACGATGTGGAGGCGGAGATTCAACAGCTTCTGGAGCGCTGCCGACAGATCGAGGCGCACGCTGAAGAGCCGGCGGTTCGTCGGCAGATTCACATTCAGGCCCGACGGCTCCGCCGAATGCGTCCGGCGCTCTCCCCAAGTGAGGCGGTCGTGGCGGCCCGGGAACGTTGGCTCCGAGAACAACTGATTCAGCTGGGGATGGCCGTCGCCAAGTCGCGAGGCTGGAACGACACCTACACCTACACCAAGGCGCTTGGGGAACAGGTTCTCGCCGAAAACCGTGGAGCCGTTCCAGTCGCCATTGTCCGGCCCTCGATCATCGAAAGCAGCTTCGAAGAACCAGACGCTGGCTGGATCGACGGCCTGCGCATGGCCGACCCGATCATCATCGCCTATGGGAAGGGCCGGTTGCCCGAGTTTCCGGCCGTTCCTTCGATCCAGCTCGATTTAATTCCGGTGGACTTTGTTGTCAACGCGATGCTGGTGGCCCTCGCAGAACTGGGTCGGACCGGCGGGCTCCAGGTCTATCAGGTTGCCTCTGGCGAGGAGAATCCGGTAACCTTCCGGGAGCTGTACGACCACACACGGGCTCACTTTCAGCGAGACCCGATGCTGGATCGCAACGGTCGTCCGGTTCCCCTGCCCACGTGGAGCTTTCCGCCTCTGGAGCAGTTTCAGCGCCGGTTTTTGTGGACCCGGCTCCGACCGCTTCGGGCCGCTCAGGCGTTGGTGGAGCGCCTGCCGGGGCGCCGATGGCGCGAGCTTCGCTCCCGAATCGCCAGCCTGGCGAGCGCCTCCGAGCGACTCTATTATTACACCGTCATCTATGGGCCGTACATCACGCGTTCTTATCACTTTGAATCCCGGCGCACCCGAGCGCTCTTCGAAAAGCTCACGCCGGAGGAGCGAGCGCGCTGGAACTTCGACGTGCGCCGGATCGATTGGGGGCGGTACATTCAGGAGGTGCACATCCCCGGGCTTAAGCGGAACGTCTTGAAGATGGACCCCCGACGCGTTCGACCCCGGATCGCCGAAGAGGAGCTTCTGGCCGCCGAGGAGGACGAGGAGGCATGAGCCGCTCTCCGCTCCAGGAGGACCGCTGTCTGCAAGAGCAGCCTGGGACGATCACCCAGCTACTGGCCCGTACCGCTGCGGAGCACCCCGCGCGACCGGCGCTGCAGATGTGGCGGGGCGATCGCTGGGAGTCGTGGACCTATCGACAGCTCCTGCAGACGAGTCAACGGTTAGCCGCCCTGCTCTTGGAAGAAGGGTTGGAGCCAGGGGACCGCGTCATCCTCCTGGCGGAGAGCCAGCCGGCGTGGGTGATCGCTTACCTGAGCGCCTCGGCCGCTGGTCTGACCGTTGTTCCCATGGATCCGCAGACGCGGCCTCAAGAGGTAATCGCAGCGGCAGAGTTCACCGAGGCTCGCCGAATCTTTGTCTCCAACTGGACGGCGGAGGCCCTCGAAGCGGCACTCCCCCGAGAGGGGCGACCCCCCCTTGTTCGAATCGAGCGGTGGGCCGCTGACGCCCCCGACGCGGCGCCGGCGCCTCTGTTGGACCGTGCCGATCCGGATCGGCCTGCCTCCATCGTCTTCACCGCTGGGATGCTGGTCGAGCCGCGCGCAGCAGTGCTGACCCATCGAAACCTCCTCTCCAACGTCTATGCGGTCTCGCAGGTGCTCCCTCCCTCGCCCGAGGATCGGGTGCTCTCGGTGCTCCCGCTGAACCACGTCTTTGAGTTTACGACGGGGCTTCTAGGTCCGATGAGCGCCGGAGCCACGATCACCTACAGCGGATCGCTCAATCCGCGAACGATCTCTTCGCTTCTGGCGCGGACGAAGGCCACCGTCCTGTTGGGGATGCCTCGGCTGTTTCAAATGTTCTACGAGCTCGCCTGTCGACGGGCCGAGAAGGGGGATGGACGATTTGAGCCGCTGCTTCGGGAGATGTGGGGGGCTTCGCTTCGCCTGCTGGTCAGCGGCGGGGCGGCTCTGGACCCGGAGGTGTACGATGCTTACCGGGCGATCGGCCTGCCGATTCACGAGGGGTACGGACTGACCGAGGCTGGGCCGGTGCTGACGGTCAACCCCCCGGGCGCCTCCCGCCGCGGTTCCGTGGGGCGGCCGATCCCAGGCGTCGAGGTGCAGATTGACCGGCCCGATCCCAGCGGGGTGGGGGAGATTATCGCCCGCGGGCCAAACATCATGCTCGGCTACTACAAGAACCCAGAGGCGACCCGTCGTGTCCTCCGGGACGGGTGGCTCCACACCGGCGACCTAGGCCGCTTCGATCAGGACGGCTACCTCTACATCACCGGTCGAATTAAGAATATCATTGTTACCAGCGCCGGGAAGAACGTCTACCCGGAAGAGGTCGAGCGGCTCTACGCCGGCCTACCTGGCGTTCGAGAGCTGTGCGTGGTGGGCGTCGCCGACGATCACCGCCGGGAAGAGGTGCACGGCGTGATCGTCCTGGATTTGGCGACGGAGGAGACGATCAGGCGGGTTCAAGCGGCGATGCAGCAAGTGAGCTCGGAGCTCCCCTCTTATCAGCGAGTCCAGCGCGTGCACTTCCAGGACCGCCCGCTGCCTAAGCGGCCCGACGGCTCGGTGGATCGGGAAGCGGTCGCCGCTCAAGTGCGCGCCGGCATGGTTGAAGAACCTCTCTCGCCGAGCACGCCGGAACCGGGAGCTGCCGGCTGGCAGCCGACTCGGTGGCAACAGGAGCTCATCGAGGAGATCGCTCGGTTGGTCCAGGTGGAGCCGGAGCGCATCCGTCCCCGGACCAGCTTCGATCACGATCTCCAACTGGACTCCCTGATGAAAGTGGAGCTGATCGCACTTCTGGAGTCCCGCTTTAACCTTGTGCTGCCCGACTACATCGCCTTGAAGTTTGAAACCGTTCAGGACGTCTTCGATTACTTGGCCCCCTATTTGGAGAGCCGGGCCAAGCCTCAGGAGCGTCTTCTTCCTCAGGAGAACGCCTATCGAGCTTTGCAGCGCGAGCGGTGCGTTCGGCGCTATCTCCAGAAGACACGCGCCCAGCGGATTGCTGCGGCAGCCTTTCGTGGGGTGCTGCGATGGGTCTACCGGCTGGGCTTCAGGCTTCGGGGGGAGGGGATGGAGCACCTCCCGGAGAAGGGGCCGTTCATCATCGCCGCCAATCACACCAGCCATCTGGACAGCGGTGCGCTGCTCTCCCTGCTAGGTCGGCGGGCGCGGGATGTCCATGTAGTGGGAGCTAAGGACTACTTCTTTAACTCCGACCTGAAGGGCTGGTTCGTCAGCACCTTTTTAAACGTGCTGCCCTTTGACCGTCAGGACGACTTTTTGCAGAGCCTTCAGCTTTCGGAGGACGCCGTTCGCTTGGGCCGCTCGCTGATCATCTTTCCAGAGGGCACCCGTTCCCTGAGCGGTCGGATGGCGCCGTTTAAGCCCGGTTTAGGTCTGTTGGCGTTGGAGCTTGGCGTTCCGATCGTTCCGGCCTATATTGAGGGCACCTTTGAGGCGCTTCCCAAGGGACGATCCCTGCCTCGATTCCGACCGATCACCGTTCGGTTTGGCCCGCCGATCGATGTTTCGGAGTACCTGGCGCGCGCCGCCGGGGAGCCTCGTTATCTGCTCTACCGAGAGATTGCCCGTCGCGTTCAGGCGGCGGTCGAGGCGCTTTCGGCTTCCAGTTCTCGACGATGATCGCTTCAGCTTTGGTGGCCGCCTTTTTCGACATGGACGGGACGCTGTTCCGCTCTACGATTTTGCACCATTATGCTCTGGTGGCCACCTACCGGATGCCCTCCTGGAGGCGGGCGCTGTGGACGGGGGCCTTTCTGCCGTGGGTGCCGTACTTCTGGCTGCTGGACCGGCTGGACCGCGGGCGGATGAACCGGGCCTTTTATCGGCGATATCGGGGGAGGGGCGTTGGGCCGGCGCGGAGGGCCGTTCGTGAGGCTTGGGGGAGCTTCTGGGCGCCTCGACTCGTTGGTCCGTCGGTCCGACGACTTCAGGAGCACCAAGCGGCGGGGCACCGAACCGTTCTGGTGACCGGTTCTCCGGAGTTTGTTGCCCAAGCGGTAGCCGAGCGCCTGGAGATTGGGACGGTTTTGGCCGCTCGATTGGAGGAACACGGAGGGCGCTTTACGGGTCGACTCCTGGGGTCGCCGCTGAGCGGGGAGGCCAAGGCCCAGGCGGTCTGGCAACTCGCCCGTCAAGAAGGGATCGATCTCTCCCGGAGCTACGCCTACGGCGACAGCGTCGCCGATCTGGCGATGTTGGAGCTGGTCGGACATCCGGTGGCGGTCTCTCCGTCTCGCCGGCTTCGGAAGATCGCTCAGGTCCGAGGCTGGCCCATCTTGGAGGCGAACGGGGAATGACGCTTCCCAAGGATCAGCTCCTCTGCGGTGATGTGTTGGAGCTTCTTCCCCAGCTTCCGGACCGCTCGGTTCAGTTAGTGATCACTTCCCCTCCCTACTACCGACAGCGGAACTACGCCGCCGGCCCGCAGGAGATCGGAAACGAGCCGACGGTACAGGAGTATCTCAGTCGTCTGCTGGCCGTCTTCCGCGAGTGCTGCCGGGTGGTGCGGAACGACGGGAGTCTTGTTTTTAATCTCGGCGATAAATACCAAGATGGGGGCCTTCTGTTGATCCCCTATCGGTTTGCACAGGCAGTCCTCGAGGAGGGGCTGGCCTTCTTGGTGAACGTGATCACCTGGGTCAAGCGAAATCCGACTCCGCGGCAGTTCCGGCGTCGGTTGGTTCCGGCGACGGAGCCGTTCTTTCATTTTGCCAAGACCAAACGGTATTACTATAATCTGGACGAGTTCCAGACCGGGCGCGGGGCTGGTTCGTCGCAGCGGGCGGGGAGCCGAGTTGGCCAGCGGTACTTCACTCTGATCGAGCGTTCCGATCTCAGCGCCGAACAGAAGGCCGCCGCTCGAGAGGCTCTGCAGCAGGCGATCGAAGAGGTGCGCTCCGGGCGGATCGCCGGGTTCCGGATGAAGATCCGCGGGATCCATGCGGAGCCCTTCGGGGGACAGAGCGGGGGACGGCAGTACCACCTAGAGCGCAACGGCTTTACGATCATCCGGATTCACGGGCGGCCCATCAAGCGGGATGTGATCGAAACGCCCGTCGAGACGCTCCCTGGGACGGGACATCCGGCGGTCTATCCGGTCCGCGTGGTCGAGGAGTTCCTTCGGCTGCTGACCCGTCCGGGGGACCTGGTGTTGGACCCCTTTGTTGGCTCCGGGACGACGGCGGTGGCCTGTCGCCGTACCGGCCGCCACTTCATCGGGATCGATCTGAGCTCGGAGTTCCTGGAGATTGCTCGGAGGCGGCTCCAGGAGGTGAGACGATGAAGGCCGTTCAGTATCGAAAGAGCGTTCCTCGGTATCTGCTCGTGCGGCTTTTGGGGCGACGGTTTCGCAGGCTTCCGACCGGACCGTTAGGGTTGGCCCGTCTCCGCGAGGTTCCTCAGCCCCGGCTGCCCGGGCCCGAATGGGTCCGAGTGCGCCCCCGACTCAGCGGTATCTGCGGCTCCGACCTTGCCACGCTCTTTGCCAAGGGAAGCCCCTACTTCTCTCCCTTGGTCTCCACGCCGTTTGTCTTAGGGCACGAGGTGGTCGGGGTCGTCGAGGAGGTCCACGAGGAGTGCGGGCTCCAAGCGGGGGATCGGGTCGTCTTGGAACCGGCGCTCTCCTGTCGAGTTCGTGGCCTTGAACCGGCCTGCGATCGGTGCGCCGAGGGGCGAAGCCATCTCTGTACCAACGTCGTCCGCGGGGCGATCTCCGCAGGGGTGCAAACGGGCTACTGCCGGGACACCGGCGGCGGCTGGAGCGAGTCGTTTGTGGCCCATCCCGTTCAGTTGCATCGCGTTCCGGAGGAGCTCAGCGACGAGGCGGCGGTTCTGATCGAGCCGCTGGCCTGTTGTGTTCACGGAGTGCTCCAGCGCCCTCCCCGTCCGGAGGAGACGGTACTTGTCCTCGGTTGCGGGACGATCGGCCTGTTGACGATTGCCGCGCTTCGGGCGTTGGGGTTCCCAGGACGGCTGTTGGCTTTGGCGAAGTACCCTCATCAAGGGCGCTGGGCGCAGCGGCTGGGCGCCGACGGGCTTCTGCCGGTAGGGAAGCAACTGTACGCGGCGGTCTGCGAGGAGACCGGGGCCACCCTCCTACAGCCGGAGCTGGGAGGACCGGTCCTGCTGGGTGGAGTGGATCGCGTCTACGACTGTGTCGGCTCCTCCAGCTCCATTGACGCCGCGGTTCGGTTGACTCGAAGTGGTGGGTCGGTCATCCTGATCGGGATGCCGGCAATCCTCCGGAACGTGGACTGGACCCACATCTGGCATAAGGAGCTTGAGTTGGTGGGCGCCTACGCCTACAGCGAGGAAACCGTCGAGGGGGCCCGCTGGCGCACCTTTTCGTTGGCGATGGAGCTGATCGGCAAGCATCCTCAGTGGGCCGAGCTGGTTACCCACCGCTTCCCTCTGGAGCGGTACTCCGAGGCGATCCAAACGGCGGCCCGCGTCGGGAAGTCCCGGGCGATCAAGGTCGTCTTTCAGATCGAGTCGGGCCTGTGAGCTGGCGAGGAAGGAGATGAAACGATGGCGGAAGAGGCGGCCCTGTACGACGTGCCAGACCGTTCCCATCTAGTTCAGTACGTCCAGGATGAGCGCCGGCGTTATCTGATGTTTTACGGTGAGGGATGGCTTTATGAGTCGCTCCCTAAGGGGAGCCGGGTGATCTACGGGCCGGAGCCGCTTCCCGGCGTTCCGGACGTGCGCGCCGCCGTCGAGCAGGCGATCGAGAACCCCATCGAGACCGAGCCGCTCTCCGCTCAGCTGCGTCCCGGTATGAAGGTGACGATCGTCTTTGACGACCTGTCGTTAACGCTGCCGCCGATGCGCCGGCCCGACTTCCGACAGGTGGCCATTGAGCTGCTCTTGGAGAAGTTGGACCGCGCCGGAGTGGAGGATGTCCACCTGATCGCCGCTCTGGGAATCCACCGCCGAATGACCCCCCGGGAGCTGCGGGGAATTCTGGGTCGTCGCATCTTCGATCGGTTCTATCCCCAGGGGCGGCTCTACAATCACGATGCCGAGGACCCCGATAACTTGGTCCTCCTGGGTAAGACAGAGGCAGGGGAGCACGTCGAGCTCAACCGGCGCGCCGTCGAGTCGGACCTGGTCATCTACGTGAACCTCTGCCTGACGGCGATGGACGGCGGCCATAAGTCGCTTAACACCGGCATCACCTCTTACCGAAGTCTCTACCACCATCACAATCCTCAGACGTTACTTCACGCTCGGTCCCTGATGGACCCGCGTCGCTCGGCGCTCCACGCTTCCCTGGAACGGATGGGCCGCCTGGTAAACGAGAAGCTGAACGTCTTTCACATCGAAAGCACCTATAACACCGCGACCTTTCCGAGCGCCTTTTCCTTCCTTACCAAGCGAGAGGAGGACTGGTCCGCGCTGGACAAGCTCCTGTTTCGAATCAACAAGGCGGCTACAGAGACCCTCCCTCGCCCGGTGATTCGAAGGGTCTTCCACAGCATTAAAGCGCCCTACGGGGTGACCAGCGTCCAAGCGGGGAAAACCGACCCGGTACACGCGATCACCCTCAAAAACATCTATCGTCAGCAGCTGGTACCGGTGGAGGGACAGGCCGACGTTCTGATCGCCGGAACGCCCTACCTGGGCCCCTATAACGTCTATTCGATTTTGAACCCGCTTTTGGTGCACTGCCTGATGCTGGGATATATGTTCAACATGTATCTTGGGAAGCCGCTGGTCCGGGAGGGGGGCGTTCTGATTCTGGCCCACCCGATGAGCTACGAGTTTCATGAGGAGCATCATCCCTCCTACATTCGCTTTTTTGAGGAGGTGCTCCCTCAGACACGCGACCCGGAGGAGATCTTCCAGAAGTACGAACGGGCCTATGCGGAGGACCCGGAGTTTCGCCGAAGGTTCCGGGAGGGCTACGCCTTCCACGGTGCACACGCGATGTACATGTGGTATTGGGGCACCCATGCGCTGCACCATTTGGGGAAGGTGATCGTCCTCAAGCCGGAGAACGATCGGGCCCGGGAGGCCTGCCGGCGGATGGGCTACGACACGGCCGATTCGCTGCCGGAGGCGTTGGAAAAGGCGCAGGAGGTCGTCGGCGCCGATCCTCAGATCACCCTCTACCACTGGCCCCCGATCTTCCTCTGTCAAGTGAGCTAGTCCAGCGGATGAGGAGCGCGGGCGCGTGCCGATACCGCTCCTGATCAACCCTCACAGCGGCGGAGGGCGCGGCCGTCGAGTCGGCCAAGTGGCCGTCGAACGACTTCGTGCGCTGGGGCACGCCGTCGCTGCGGAGGTGGTCGAGGGGGCCGAGCGGCTCCAAGAACGGGTCCGAAGCCTTCGAGAGGGGGGAACGGAGCTGCTCCTTCTCTGCGGAGGGGACGGAACGGTTCACCGTGCCTTGCCGGAGCTGGTGGGCGGCCCGACGGCGCTCGGAGTGGTGCCCGCCGGACGTGGAAACGATCTGGCTCAGGCGTTGGGCTTCCCCACCCGTTTGGATCGAGCGATCCGAGCGCTTTCCAAGGCGATGGAGTGGCAAACAGTTCGGGTGGTTGACCTAGGACGTGTGAACGGGCGCTATTTTGCCACAGCGGCCACCTGCGGCCTCGACAGCCGTGTTGCCGAATGGGCGCGACGAACCTCTCGCGGGCCGCTCCCCTCGTGGGCCTATCTCCTGGGAACGATCCGGGTCCTCCTCTCCGATCCTCCTCGTCGCATTCGCCTCGTCGCCGACGGAAGGGCGATCCACGACGATCTGGCGCTGATGTGTCCTGCCCTGAACGTGCCCCGTTACGGCGGGCGGTTCCAGATGGCGCCTTTGGCCCAAATGGACGACGGACTGCTGAACTACTGCTGGGTCGAACGGCTCCCCCCCTGCCGGGCAGCGCTCCTGATCCCTCGCGCGCTCCGCGGAACCCATCTGGATCATCCAGCGGTGCATCCGGGAACTGCTCGCGCTCTCCTCCTGGAGAGCGATCCTCCAGAGGCGATCTATGCCGACGGCGAGCCGGTCGCGACGACGCCCTGTCGCGTCGAGGTGGTGCCCCAGGCGCTGCGCGTTCTTGTTTTCCCGCCGGCCCTCGCAGTATAGAATTTAACGTTAAGTCCATTTCAAAAAGGGAAGGGGGAGGAGCTGGCGATGAGCTCGATCTTCGTGGCGCTGCTGGCCTTTGTCGGTTTCATTGTGGCCTACCACACCTACGGCCGATTCCTCGCCGATAAGCTGTTTGGCGTGGACCCCAACCGCAAAACTCCCGCCGTCGAGGTGAACGACGGGGTGGATTACGTTCCGACCAAAAAGGAGGTGCTCCTTGGGCACCACTTCACTTCGATCGCTGGGACAGGGCCCATCGTCGGACCGGCCATCGCGATCATTTGGGGATGGGTTCCGGCGCTGTTGTGGGTGGTCTTTGGCTCGATCTTTATCGGCGCCGTCCACGACTTAGGGGCGCTGATCCTCTCGGTTCGCAACCGGGGCTCTTCCATCGGCGACCTTTCCGAAAAGGTCGTCAGCCGGCGGGTCAAGCGGGTTTTCCTCTATATCATTCTCCTAGCGCTGTTCATCGTCCTTGCCGTTTTTGCGCTGGTGATCGCGACGATCTTCTCCCTCTATCCCGAGTCGGTGCTGGCCGTCTGGCTGGAGATTCCAATTGCGCTGTGGGCCGGCTACATGATCTACAAGCGAGGGGCCTCGCTCTGGAAGGTCGGCCTGATCGCCGTTGTGCTGATGTACGCGACCGTAATCCTGGGGGCCTACGTTCCAATCCGGCTGCCGGACAACCTCCCGTTGGGGATGAACTCGGTGGTGGCTTGGTCGCTTCTACTGTTCCTTTATGCGTACATCGCTTCAGTCCTGCCGGTCCATCGGCTGTTGCAGCCGCGTGACTACATTAACGGCCATGAGCTCTACATTGTCATGGCGTTGCTCGTGATCGGGATTCTCGTGGCCCACCCGGTGATGGTCGCACCGGGCTTCAACTTCCAGGTTCCCAGCCCCTCGGAGGTGGGATGGGGCGGATGGGTTCACGCGTTGATCACAGCAGGCGGCGTCGGGATTCAAGGGGCGCCGGCTTTCATCCCCTTCCTGTTCATCACGATCGCCTGCGGGGCGATCTCTGGCTTTCACTGCATGGTCTCCTCCGGGACGACTTCTAAGCAGTTGGCCTCGGAGAAGGACGCCCGCCTGGTCGGTTACGGGGCGATGCTGTTGGAGGGCGCCTTGGCCACGCTGGTGATCATCGCCTGCGGCGCAGCGATCGGCCTGAAGCCGGGGGCGAACGGTCTGCCGTTAGGAGCGGCGGCCTTTGCGGAACACTACTCCTCCTGGGCCTCTGCGGGTGGCTTGAAGGCCACGCTGGGCGCCTTTGTGGACGGCTCTGCCCAGCTGATCATGGCGCTGGGGATCCCTCGGAACATCGCCGTCGCGATCATGGGCGTCATGGTGGCCTCCTTCGCGGCCACGACGCTGGACACGGCAACTCGGATTCAGCGGTACGTCATCACTGAGATCGGGAGCGATCTGGGGATCGCTTCGCTGCAGAACCGCCACGCAGCGACGCTGCTGGCCGTCGGCTCGGCGGCGATTTTGGCCCTCCAGAAGGGCGGCACTGGCGGGCTGACCCTTTGGCCGCTCTTTGGAGCGACCAACCAGCTCTTGGGCGCGCTGACGCTGCTGGTCCTGACCGTTTGGCTGGCAAAGCAGCAGAAGGCCATGCGCTATACGGCGGTGCCGATGGTCTTTATGCTCACGATGACCGCCTGGGCGCTGGGGGCCAACCTGGTGGACTTCTTTGCCAGAGGCCAGTGGCACCTGTTCGTCATCGGGGCGATCGTCACCGTCCTTGAGGTCTGGATGGTGGCCGAAAGTCTCGTCCATCTGGGAGCGGCGCGGCGACGGCTCGCCACCGAAGGAATCGGCGCCGGAGGATGATTCCACACGCTATTCCCACCACCGCCGCGAGCGCTTGAAGGCTCCGCCCGCCTTCCTCTGCCGAAGGTGGGTTGCGCTCTCTTGAATACAAGGGTCGTTGTCTTCGCCCCCCAAAACGGGCATGATAGCTCCAAAGAGTCGGCTCGTTCTCACTGAGGAAAGGCGGCGATGGCGTACCTGATCGGAGTGGATGTCGGCACAACCGGCGCCAAGACCTTGCTTGTAGACGAGAAGGGCCAGAAGATCGCTAGCGCTCTGGTGGAGTACCCCCTTGCGACGCCGCGGCCCAAGTGGTCCGAACAGAATCCCGAGGACTGGGTGCAGGCCACCTTCCAGACGATCCGGCAGGTCCTGACCCAGTCCGGCGTTGACCCGGCTGAGGTGAAGGGGATCGGTCTCTCCGGACAGATGCACGGTCTGGTTCTCCTGGATGCCGAGAAGCGCGTTCTCCGACCGGCGATCCTCTGGAACGACGTCCGGACGACGGAACAGTGTCGGCAGATCACCGAACAGGTCGGCCGGAAGACGCTGATCGCCGAGACTTGCAACCCGGCGCTGGAAGGGTTCACCGCCCCGAAGATCCTCTGGGTCCGCCAGCATGAACCGGAGGTCTACCAGAAGGCTCGGTGGGTGCTCCTTCCCAAAGACTACGTCCGGTATCGACTAACCGGCGAGATCGCCATGGAGGTCTCCGACGCCGCCGGGACGCTGCTGTTCAACGTGCGCGAGCGCCGTTGGTCCTCGGTCGTCCTGGAGCGGCTGGAGATCCCCAAGGAGTGGATGCCCCCCGTCTACGAATCGGTGGACATCTGCGGCCGGATCACCTCTCAAGTGGCCAAAGCGACCGGCCTGCAGGCCGGAACACCGGTGGTCGGCGGCGGAGCGGACAACGCCTGCAGTGCTGTTGGAAACGGAATCGTCTACGAAGGACGTGTCAGCGCTAGCTTGGGCACCTCCGGCGTCGTCTTGGCCCATACCGATTCGGTCCTGGTGGACCCCGGCCTGAGGGCTCATACCTTCTGCCATGCCGTCCCGAACAAGTGGTACACAATGGGGGTAATGCTCTCTGCTGGTGGGGCGTTCCGGTGGTTCCGAGATGTGCTCGGCGAGGCGGAGATCGCCGAAGCCAGGAGACAGGGAAGGGATCCCTACGAGCTGCTTACCGAGCGAGCGGCGCGCGCGCCGGTCGGAAGCGAAGGGCTGATCTTTTTGCCGTACCTCACCGGGGAGCGGACTCCTCACGCCGATGCGAACGCCCGAGCGGTCTACTTTGGCCTGACGCTCCGTCACAACAAGGACGCGATCGTCCGCGCGACAATGGAAGGGATCACCTACGGCATGCGGGACAGTCTGGAGATCATTCGGGAGCTGGGCGTTCAGGTGCACGCGATTACCGCCACCGGCGGCGGCGCCCGAAGTTCTCTTTGGCGACAGATTCAGGCGGACGTGTACAACGTCCCCGTTCGGACGATCTCTCAGGAGGAGGGGCCGGCCTTTGGGGCGGCCATCCTCGCGGGAGTGGGCGCGGGGGTCTTCGAGTCCTGCGAAGCCGCCGCCGACGCGCTGGTTCATTATAGCTCCGAGACCCGGCCCGATCCGGAGCGCGTCGCCATCTACGACGCCTACTACCAGGTTTACCGGGCGCTTTATCCAGCGCTCAAGCCCCAGTTTGACGCGGTCAGCGAACTGGTGGAACGGTTCCACAGCGGCGCATGACCCCCTCGCTGCGACTGCTCGGCCTGGACATCGACGGGACGCTCCTGGATCCTACGGGGCGCCTCCGGGAGCGCGTCCGGGAGCAGTTGGTTCGGTTTCATCGGGCAGGGGGAACGATCGTCCTGGTGACCGGCAGGCGCTTTGAGAGCGCTGTTCGGTACGGATGCCAGTTGCCCGTTCCGGCGCTGATCGGGGCGCACAACGGCGCGGTCCTCCGGGAGGTCTCCGGCGCGGTTCTCGATGTGCAGCCGATGGAGGAGAGATCGGTCGCCCAGACGGTTGCGGCGGCCCGATCGCTCGGCGCGGTAGCCTGGGTTTATCAACACAACCCCTCCGGTCCAACTTGGATCTACGCCGACCCGCCGGAGCGCGTTCCGATCTCCCTTCGGGAGTTTGCTCACCGCTATCTGGAGATGACCCGAGCGGTGGTCCGCTGGCTCTCCCAAGCGGACGATCCTCCCACGGCGAACGTCCTGGAGGTGATGGTGAGCGTTCGGGAGGAAGAAGCCGCCCGAGTGGAAGAGGGGCTCCGGACGCAACTGGGAGGGACCGTTCGGCTGATTCCAGAGCGCTCCGGCGGTCGAGTTCACTTTGGAGTTGTTCACCACGACGTTTCCAAGGCGCGGCCGTTACAATTCCTCTGCCGAGCGTGGGGAATTGACCGGACAGAGGTCCTCGCGATGGGCGACAATCTCAACGACGTGGAGATGCTCGAGTTTGCCGGACACGCCTACGCAATGGCGAACGGCCATCCGTTGCTGCTGGCGCGTGGTTACCCGCAAGCGCCCTCCAACGCCGAAGACGGCGTCGCCGTCGTGCTCGAACGGTACCTAAGACAAGGGGGATGAAGCTCATGGACGGACGGATCGCTGTCCTGCCGGGGGATGGAATTGGACCGGAGGTGATCGAGGCTGCGGTTGAAGTCCTGGAGGCCGTGGCGAGACGGTGGGGGCACCGCTTCCATCTGGAGACCGGCTTTCTGGGCGGCTGTGCCTACGACCGGTTTGGGACTCCACTCCCGGAGGAGACGCTGGAGCTGTGCCGCCGTTCCGACGCGGTGCTCTTTGGGGCCTCCGGCGGTCCAAAATGGGACCATCTGACCGGCGAGGATCGTCCAGAACGGGCCTTAGCGCGGCTCCGCAAGGAGTTTGATCTGTTCGTCAACCTTCGGCCCATCCGGGCGCGAAGGTGCCTGGCGCCGGTCCTTCCTGTCAAGGAGCGGATCATCGGAGAAGGGCTGGATTTTCTGATCCTCCGAGAGCTGACCGGAGGTGTCTACTATGGGCAACCGCGAGGGATCGTCTTGGAGAGGGGCCAGCGGCGCGGTTTTGACACGATGTCTTACACCGAAGAGGAGGTCCGGCGAATCGTTCGGGAGGCGTTCCGGCTGGCCCAAAGACGACGAAAGAAGGTGACCTCGATTGATAAGATGAACATGCTGGAGAGCTCCCGGCTCTGGTACGATGTGGCCCGGGAGGTCGCTGCGGAGTTCCCCGACGTGGAGTTGGATCACCTGCTGGTAGACGCGGCGGCCATGGTGATCGTCCAGAACCCGGCCCGGTTCGACGTGATCGTTACGACCAACATCTTTGGGGACATCCTTTCCGACGAGGCGGCGGTCTTGGTCGGCTCGCTGGGGATGCTCCCTTCGGCTAGCTACGGAAGCGAGCGGTTTGGGCTTTACGAACCGGTTCACGGGACGGCGCCGGATATTGCTGGAAAAGGAGTGGCCAACCCGATTGCGGCGATCCTTTCCGTAGCCCTGATGCTCCGCCACACCTTCGGGCTGGAACGAGAGGCTCAAGCGGTCGAAGCCGCTGTGGATGCGGTCCTGGAGGCCGGCTTCCGAACGCCGGACATTCGGCAGGAGGGGTGCCAGACGGTCGGGACGCGGGCGATGACCCAGGCGATCCTAGAAGCGCTCTCGGACCAGGCCAACTGAGGAAGGAGGCCCAAAGCCGATGGCTCAGCCACAGCAGGAGCGAGAGGGTTTCCTCGGGCTTAAAGAGTGGCAAATTGCCGTAGAGGCGGTGCTCCGAGGAGAGGTGGGGTTTTTGCTCCGTAAGGGCGGCATTCACGAGCCCGGAAACCGCTTTTTGATCCGTGCGGCCCGGTTCTGGTTGTTCCCCACCTATGAGCATCAGGCGGAGGCGGCTCGAGAGGAGACGCCCCAGCTTCGGGAGCCGTGGTGGTCCCGACTGCTTCAACGCGCCGAGCCGCTGCGCTCGGCTCAGGAAGCCGAACGGCTGGGGATTGGCCCTTATACGCCGGAGAAGGTGCCGATCGAAGGCTTTGTGGAGCTCCGACGCGCTGTAGAGCTCTGGTCCGAAGAGGCGTTGCGGCGGTTGCTTCCCTGGGGTCTCTGGACTGAGGCGTTCGCCCGGAGCCGGCTTCGCTGGAAGCCGCGTCAGCCGCTGTTGGTCTTTTTGCTGAACGCGTACCGCACGGAGCGATGGACCGTCCCCGCCGATCGTGTTTCCCGACGCTGTTATAGTTGGTTGGAGCTGCCCCGCTCCTGGGAGGAGTTCGCGGGAGAACCGGTCCGGTTTTCCCAAGCGGCGGCGTTGGACCACTTGTTGGACGAACTTTCCGACCTGCCGGAGGAGCGGGCTGCCCGTCGGGCCGGGCGCGTCGCTCTGAGCGCGGAGCGGGCGGCTCACTGATCAGTTTGTTGAGGAGAAGGAGACGCGTCGTTGAAGATCCTGTTTATCGGGGACATCGTCGGTCGGCCCGGCCGTCGGGCGGTTCGGGAGGGGCTCCCTCTCCTTCAGGAGCGGTACGGCCCTTTTGACCTGGTGCTGGCCAACGCCGAAAACGCCGCCGGCGGTAACGGTCTGACCGCTGCGTTGGCCAAAGAACTGACCGGCTACGGTGTGGATTTCATGACGACGGGAAACCACGTTTGGGATCAGAAGGAGTTTGTCGAAGAGATCGCTCAAGTGGAAAACGTCCTTCGGCCGCTCAACCTGCCTCCGGGGACGCCGGGACGCGGCTGGGCGCTGGTCCCCGCCCGGAATGGACTCTCTGTGGGTCTTCTGAACGCCGGGGGAAAGATCTTCATGCCGTACGACAATCCGTTTTTGATCGTCGAGGAGACGGTCGAGCGGCTGCGTGAGCAGACTCCGATCATCGTGGTGGACTTCCACGCTGAGGCCACTTCCGAGAAGTTGGCGATGGGATGGTTCCTTGACGGGCGAGCCACGTTGGTCGTCGGGACGCATACGCACGTTCAGACCGCCGACGAGACGATCCTTCCTAACGGGACGGCCTATATCACCGACGTAGGAATGACTGGCCCCCACGACAGCGTCATCGGCGTGGACAAAGAAGGGGTGCTCCGCCGGTTCCTCACTCAGATGCCCGCTAAGCTGGACGTGGCTTCCGGGGACGTGCGGCTTTGTGCTGTAGCCGTCCAAGCCGACCCTGAGACTGGGCGGGCGCTGTCTATCGAGCGCCTCTGTCTCCGTCTTCCGGACTCAAGCGGATGAATCGCCTAGACGATCCGGTCTACAGCGTCTCCGCGATCACCAGCGCCCTGCAGGAGCTGCTGGAGGGGGCGATTCCGCCCCTGTGGGTGGAGGGGGAGGTTTCCGACTTTCGGATCTCCCAGACCGGTCACTGGTACTTTACGTTGAAAGACGAGTTTTCTCAGCTTCCCTGTGTGATGTTTCGCAACGTTACCTTTGGCCATCGGGGCTTGGAGCTTCAGGACGGCAAACTGATCCGCGCATTTGGGACGATTACCATCTACCCACGTGGTGGGGTCTATCAGATGAAGGTTCTCCGGCTGCTGCCTGTGGGTCGAGGGGACCTCTCGCTGGCCTTCGAGCGGCTCCGCGAACGGCTCCAGGCCGAAGGGTTGTTCGACGCGGAACGGAAGCGTCCGCTGCCGCCCTTTCCCCGCCGGATCGGGGTGATCACCTCCCCGACCGGCGCTGCGATTCGGGACATCCTTCACGTGCTTCGTCGGCGCTATCCGCTGGCCGAGGTGGTGTTGTATCCGACGCTGGTTCAGGGGGAGGAGGCTCCAGCCAGCATCGTTCGGGCGCTTTCGATCGCCAATCGGCTGGCCGAGGTGGACGTGTTGATCCTGGGCCGCGGCGGAGGATCGGCAGAGGATCTCTGGGCCTTTAACGATGAACAGGTCGTTCGGGCGGTGGCCGCCTCGCGCATTCCGGTTGTCTCGGCAGTGGGCCACGAGATTGACTACACACTTGCCGACTTTGCCGCCGACGTGCGGGCTCCGACCCCTTCCGCCGCTGCGGCGCTGGTCGTGCCCGATCGGGCGGAGCTGCTCCAGCGACTCCGGCGGCTGGAGCGCTCTCTCCAGGAGGCCCTGCTCCGTCGGCTCTCCCGGGCGAGGGATCGGCTCTCTCAGGCGGAGCGGGCCCTGTCGCCACGCCGACGGTTGGACGCGATCCAGCAGCGGATGCAGTACCTCGACGAGCTGGAAGGACGGCTCGACCGCGCGATACAATCGCGCTTGAGAACGACTCGTTCCGCTCTGGAGCGGCTTTCCGGAACGTTGAACGCCCTGAGCCCGTTGGCAACGCTTGCGCGAGGGTATAGTATTTGCACAGACGCGAAAGGACGGGTCGTTCGTTCGGCGGATGCGGTGGCCATCGGGGAGCCGATCGCTGTGCGGCTTCGCCGCGGAGTGCTTCATGCGTGCGTCACCGGACGATCGGAAGGGGCGCAGGACCCATGAAGGAGCCGCTCGCCGAACAGCCGGACTTCGAGACGGCACTTTCTGAGCTGGAGCAGATCGTCGAGCGGTTGGAGGGCGAGGAGCTTCGGCTTGAGGAGGCGCTGGAGCTGTTCGAGCGAGGCATTCGGTTGGTACGGTACTGCTCGCAGCTTTTGGAGAGCATGGAGTTGCGCGTCCGCCAGGTCACCGTAACGGAGGACGGAGAGGTTCAGGAAGAGGCGTTCCTCTCCGACGAGAACGCTAGCGAAGAGACGACGGGATGAGAGAGCTCTCATGACTCAAGAAGAGTTTCTCGCCGCGCTGCAAGAGCGCAAGGAGAAGGTCTACAGCTTTTTGCATCGGGAGGAGTTTCACGCCCGATTTCAACCGGAGCATATCCACGACGCGATCTACTCCTACATGAAGGGCGGCGGGAAGTCGCTCCGTCCGGCGGTGTTGCTCTTTTCCTGTGGGGCGGTCGGCGGCGAGGAGGAGCGGGCCGTTCCAGCAGCGGCGGCGGTGGAGATCTTTCACACCTGGACGCTCATCCACGACGACATCATCGATCGGGACGACCGTCGGCGAGGGGGCCCGACCGTCCACGAGGAGTTCCGTCAACGGGCCATCTCGGAGCTGGGCTATGAGCCGGAGGAGGCGATCCACTACGGCCTCTCAATCGCTATCTTAGCCGGAGACATGCAACAGGGCTGGTCGGTGGCGATCCTGGCCACCCTGGCCGACTACGGCGTGGACCCGCGCTTGGCGCTCCACTTGATCTACGATGCCGGCATGCGCGTGCTCAGTCTGCTGGTGGACGGGGAGCTGCGCGACGTGCAGTTCTCTCGCTGGGAGATCGAAGCCCTGAACGAAGACCTCGTCTTGGAGATGCTCACCAAGAAGACGGGCATCCTCTACGAGTACGCCGGCAAAGCCGGCGCGCTGATCGGCCTGAACACTCTCGACGAGTCCCACCCGTACGTTCGAGCGATCTCTCAGTTCACCCGGCTCTGTGGGACGGCCTTCCAGCTTCAAGACGACATCCTCGGAATCGTCGGGGACGAGACCGCCTTAGGCAAGCCGGTCGGCTCGGACATCCGGGAGGGCAAGCGGACCACCATCGTCTTGCATGCCTATCGGCAGGCTCAAGAGGCCCAGCGGAGGTTCCTCCAAAGCGTGTTGGGGAACCCCGCGGCTAGCCGTGAGGAGATTCAGGAGACGGTTCGACTTCTGCGCGAGCTAGGAGGGATCGAGTACACCGCCGGGCTGGCCCGGAAGTTCGTCTCGGAGGCCCTCGAGCACCTGGACCAGCTTCCGGAATCTTACTATCGCGAGTTACTTCGCTTCTGGGCGGAGTTTATGATCCAGCGGGAGTTCTAAAGCGGGGTGACGGGATCAAGGAGGGTCGGATGCGGGGCTGGATTTTCGTTCTTTTGCTCCTTGGGGGGGTTGTTGGCGGCGGATTCGGGCAAGAGGGGATCCCCGGGCCGCTGGGGGACGGCAGACTGGACGCCCTGATCGCCCAGGCGGAGCGGGACCCGGAGCTGGCCCCTTACCCTCACTTTCGCGAGCACATCGTCACCGTGCTCCGACGGAAGGCACTGGAGACACGACCGCTTCAGGTGAACCCCTACGTTGCCGAGCTCCTAGGCGGGAACGGCCAACCCGCGGTGGAGATGCACCGGGAGGACGTTGTGGAGTTCTTCCGGGCCTGTGCTGAAGACGGCCTCACCATCATTCGAGCGATCGGGCTGGTTGGGCGCACTGTCGCGCAGACCGGCGTTTTGATCTACCTGGACGGCCGCCACGCCGTCTATGCGGTTGAGAGCCTGGGGTTAAATCTAGGTCTGGCCATGCCCCTTGAGGGACTGGAACTTTTCGCCTATCTGCCCCTTCCCGATCGAAAGCCCGCCTCTGACGTTCAGTCTGGGTTTCTGGCCGTTTATCGCTATCCCTATGAGCATCGCTTTCCCAAGGAGATTCTCAACGCCACGCTCAAGATCGGAACCGGCCGCAGCGCTCCGTATTTAAGTCCCTGGGATCCGGACGACTCCCTCCGGATCGTCTATCTGGTGGAAGGAAAGCTGATCTACGGGCGCTCAGGGGTGGGATTTGTCGATGTCGAGGGAATCGGCGGAAGAAAAGGGGGACTGCTGGGCACTCTCCAGAAGATCTTCTTTTTTCTTCCCGATGCGATTGATGCCATGGTCGTCCGGGACGGAGCGCTCCACGTGCAGGCGATCGTCAGTCAGCGGGTGGCCAACTTCGAATCGCTGCCGGTTTATGCGGTGCACTACGAAGAAGGGGTGTGGACCAATCTGCCCGCCTCTCGTCCCTGAGGGTGGTCCGGAGCCGCTTGGAAAAAGAGAGAAGGCGAAGACTCAAAGAGGGAGCCTTCGCCTCGCGAGAGGGGATGAGTGCGAATCCCGATTAGCCAACCCGATCCCGGAGCGCCTTGCCGGGCCGGAAGGCGGGAACCTTCCGAGCCGGGATCTGAATCTTCGCGCCGGTTTGCGGGTTGCGGCCCTCTCGGGCCGAGCGTTCACGCACCTCAAAGGTGCCGAATCCGATCAGGCTGACCTTCTCGCCGCTGGCGAGCGCGTCGCTGATCGCCTCGATGACGCTGTCCACCACAGCGGCGGTCTGCTTCTTGGACAGGCCCGTGCTCGAGGCCACCTTGTCCACGAGGTCCTGTTTCGTCATGGACCTAACCTCCTTCGTCTGAAAAGCTCACGATGAGCTTCCTGGAAGTCCCCGTACGGGAAAGTTCCCGTAACAGCGCCATATTATAAGGCTTGGGAAGGCTCTCGTCAAGCGAAAATCGCTCCAATTCCGCTTCAGAAGCGGATTTTCCCTTTATCTACCCTCTGGAGCGCTCATCTGTTTCAAAATTTTCGCAAGTTGATCCATCGCCTGGCCGTATTCGATCCAGTTTTCTTGGATCAGAGCGTCCCGGGCCCGTTGGTACCAATGGTAGGCCTGCTCTCCCAGTGGGGTGGCCTCCTGCCACTGCTGCTGTTCCCTCGAGATCGGAGCGCCGTCCCCGGCGGCCAGCGCCGCCGCTCCAGGCGCCCCAAGGAACAACTCCCGCAACGCCCCCTGAAGGTCCGGTCCCATCTCCGATCGAATCCGGCCCACCTCGGTGGTATAGGTCACATATCCGGCCATCACCTGACGGAGCATCGGAATCGGCGCCGCTGGCGAGCGTAGATAGATCGGCTCTACGGCTAACACCCCTTCCTCAAACGGAAACAGCAACAGATTCCCTCGCAGCACGTCGGCGCTCTGAACCTTCTTCCAGTTGGAAAACTCTTCGTTCGCCAAAAACTCCGACTCCCATTGTTCCGGCCCGAACATCTGGGACCCCTTTGGAAAGCGGTAGATCATGATCTGCCCATACTGGGGCCCCTCCCCGTCGGGGCGGTAGTCGCAGCGTGCCGCCATCCAAGCGCTCATCACCAGCTTGTCATGGGGAGCAAATGGGTAGATCAACAAAAACTCCGGTTGCCGGTCCCCCTCCCCAGGAAGGGTCATCGTCACGTAGTACGGCTCGACCGGTTGGGGCTGCTCTTCGTAAATCTCAAAGGTCAGGTCCCATAGGTCCTCTTCCAGATAAAACGTGTCCGGATCGGTCATGTGGTAGGCCCGAAGCTGCATCGCCTGAAGCCAAAAGAGCGTTCGGGGGTAACGGATGTGCTTTTTGAGCTCCTCCGGCATCTCTGTGAAGGGCCGAAACAGCGTTGGGAAGATCCGCGCGTAGCACTCCAAAAGTGGATCGTCCAGCTTCAGCGTTGGGTCCTGGTCCAATCGGTAGAAGTGAACGGAGCCGTCGTAGGCGTCCACCACCACTTTGACCGAGTTGCGGACGTAGTTCCCCCAAGGGACACCGCGCGGCAACACCCGAGTCGCCGCCCCTTTGCCCCGCGTCTGGAGGATGAACGTCCGGTAGGCGTCCTCTAGCGGCTTGGAGTACGGGTACCGATAAGAGGTCATGTAAGCGTCCACCATCCAGTAGAGCCGACCGTTGGTCACAACGAGATACGGGTCCGGATCGTACTTCAAAAACGGCGCTACGCGCTCGACGCGCTCCAGTACCTGTCGATGGTACTGAATTCGTCCGCCGGGACGGATCTCCCGCGTCAGGAGGATGTTGTACTCCCCAAAGCGAAGCGCGTAGGTCAGACGGCGCAGCAGCGAATCCACGCGCACGCCGCCCTTCCCCTGATAGGTGTACCGGGCGAACTCCGCCCCTTCGATCGGATAATCGAACTCTACCGGCGTTGGACTGTTCGGGTTGACGATCACGTATCCGCTGGTCCGTTCGCCGTAATAGATACGCGGTCCCGGCTCTGAGCTGAGCCGATGCTTCCACTCCGGCGTGTAGACCAGTGGAATGTCTTTAACGTAGTAGATCGGCTTCCCCTCCTCGACCTCGCTGACCGGACTGATCACGACTCCATAACCGTGGGTAAAGTTGAAGGTGCGGTTGACCCAGGTTTGGGCGCCTCGGGTCAGTTGTTGGGTGTCCACCTCCCGCGCGGCAATGGCCACCTGCCGAATCAGCCCGTCCAGCTCATACCGGTCTACGTCTACATCCACAAAGTCGTACTGGGGACGGAGCTCCTGCGCCTGTTGATAGACCTCCATCAGAGGCCGGGGGTCCCAAAGACGAACGTTGTGCATGATCTCCGGCCGGGCGACGTGCTCCAACCGGAGGCGGCTTCCTGTCGTGTCGTAAGGCCGAACCGTAATCCGGTCCAGGCCGAAGGCGGCACGAGTCATCCGGATGTTATGAGCGATATACTCCCGTTGCAGGTTCTGCTCGTTCGGCTTGACCCGAAACTGCGAGACAAACTGAGGATAGAAGGTCCCTCCAAGGATCAGGACCAGCAGATACAGCGCCGCCACCAGAAAGGCCGGACCCAGCCGCCGACGCAGTACCCCAACGAAGAAGACTACCGTGGCGACCACACACAGCACCACAAGAATCCAAAGGACGGGAAGCTTTGCGTGCACCTCAACGTAGCCGGCGCCGTAAAACTTCTCGTGATCGGTGAAGAGTAGCTCGTACATGCTCAGCCGATGGCGCCAGCCCAACACTAAGAAGGTCAGTCCATAAAGAACTCCCAGGTGAACAGCTACCGGACGGGGGATGTTCAACCGGTTTCGAGCGTCGTAAATTGCTCCGTAGAGAAAGTAAACGATCGTTCCCACGATTGTGATCGGCAGGAGGACGGCCAACAACCAACCGTTTAGGAACTGGTAAAACGGAAGGTGAAACATGTAAAAGGCAACGTTCTTCCCAAACAACGGGTCGTTGATCGGCGTGCCAACGGCGTCCTGGAACTGGATCCCCTCCGCATTCCACCAGCGGAGGATGACCTCCCACTGGGCCGTTGCCGAGTATCCCAGCGCCAGACTGAACAGAATCGCTCCGCCGTAGAGCACCCGTTTTGCGTATCGGCGTAGGTCCTCTTCGGCGGCGTCCCAGGTCATCGCCGTTCGGAGGGTCCGATGCAGCGAGGCCGGTGCCAGACGATGGATGAGCCAGACGTTCAGCAGACTGACCGCTAGGAGAAACCCGATCAGCAATAGTCCGATGGCCAGCTTGGTCAGCAAAATCTTCGTGTAGACAGGGGTGTAAGCCTGGTCGCTGGCCTCCGAGAGCGCCTGAAACCACCACAGCTCCGGCATGATTGCCGTCCAGAGCCGATAGAGGACCCAGAGCGCTAAGAGGACCGCCGCCCAGCGCACCGTGCGATGAAAACGATCGCTCATCGGAACTCCCTCTCGTTCTCCTCAGTCGTCCTCTCCCAAACGGAGCAAAGCTGTCCAGGAGGTGGTCCGGTTCAGGTCATAACCGATCGAAAGGTCCCAGCGCAGCGGCACACCCCAGGGTTGCCAGCGAAGCCCAAATCCCATCCGCCAAAGCGGGCGCTCCAGAACGCGCCCGGCGTCCGTCTGGCGCGTCCGGAAGAACTGTTCTCCAGCGTCCCAGACGCCGGCCCATTCGGAGAAAAGCACCCCCCGGACCGAGTGAATCGAAGCTCGCACCGGCCAGGAGAGGATCAGCTCCGAAATCAGCGGCAGCCGAAGCTCCACCGAAAGCACCGCTAACCGGGTGCCGCTCTCCGTTTCAAACGGCACGCCCCGAAGCATCCGATGCCCGCCCAACCAGAACCGACGAGGGACCGGCCCGCCGCTTCCTGCGCCGACCGCTCGAACCGCTAGCGTCGTGCGCGTTCCCAACGCCAGGTATCGACGCCACTCCCCTCGAACGCTCCAGCCCCATCCCTCCGAGGGGAGAAGGTGAGGCCCCGCCTCCAAGAGCCAACGGGAGCCGGCCAACGGCCCGTACGCCGGCGAAACGACAACTCTATCTTGCCGGAGCTGAACCCGCCCCGCAACCGTCCACTCACGGGCGGGATCCTCCCCTTCAAACGGCACGACAGCAAAACGGTACGGCGTGGGAATCTGCTCCGCTTGGACCTCAAGGTCGAGCCGTCGGCCGGCCCCCAGCGCGCGCCCGAGGCGAAACGTCCCGTACGGAACGGTAACGGGTTCCAACCTCAGGAAACCGGACGTGCGCTTCCGAACCGCCGTCAACGGACGATGGTAGTCCAGACGTAAGCCACCGGTTCCGGCGATGGTCCAAGGGCCCAAGGGAGCCTTCACGCTCACCGCCCCTCCTGGCGAGGAGCGCGGTCCCCAGATCAGCCGGAGCTCCGTGCTGAATCCTCGGCCCCAGCTTCGCCATTCGCCGGCCAGCTCCGTCCGTAACTCTCCGTCCTCCGGCGTCTCAAGCCGCAGCCCTCCGCCGAGGAAGTCGAGTTTCCAATCCGCCCTTTTGGTAGAGACCTCCCCTTTTGGAGCGGCCGCCATCCGCCCGTATTCTTGCTGGGGCACCGCCACCGGCTCGCGATTTGCCCGATGGAGCGAAAGGAGGAAAACGACGTGCCGCTTTCCGGGCTGTCCGACGGTAAAGGCGAGCTCCCTTTCGTCTGGTGAAACGGCGATCGTCTCGACGCTCACCAGAAAGCCGGCTAATCGGACGACGCTGTCCTCTTCCAAAAGGTAAAGGTCGCGTGTCGTCTCCCAATCGGCGGTGAAGAGCAGCCGACCTCCGCTCAATGGGACCACCGCATAAACCTTCGCGTCCACCTCCGAAACGGACTCAATTTGACCCGTCCAAACCCGCCAGCGCCAGAGCGTCAACGCGCCGTTCTCCTCCTGGAGGAAGAGGAGCTCGTTTGCGTCCGGACCGGCAACCAGCAGCGGTTTGGGGTTCCCGTCTTGGGTGATCGGGGTCCAGGGCTCTTGACCTCTCCGGACGTAGAGGTCGGTGCGACCGTTCCGCCGCCCGATGACGGCAGCGATCTCCCCCCGGCGTACTGGCGACCAGGCCGCTTCGAAGGGCAGCGGCTCTCGAACGACTCTCCGAGCGGTGATCACATCGGCAACCGTCCAGTAGGGCCGTCCGTCGCGCACTTCGATCCAGAGAATCCGGTCCGGGTTTTCGGTCCAGAAGAGGGGAGCGCCTCGCGTCTCTAAGGAGCTTCCGGCGGCGCGATCGAGGCGGGCCACCTCCTGGAGCCGAGCGCCGTTCTTTGCGCCGATCAGCCAGACCGCGTCCGCCGTGTTCGTCCGCACCAGGCAGGCAAGCACCTCTCCGCTGGGGGACCACGCAAGGCCATATACCGCCTGAACGCCCTCCAGTTCCAGGGGCTTGGCCAGCTCCTCGGGTGGGCTCTTGCTCTCGATCAGCGGCCAGTACCGGCGTCGAATGGCCCGCCCCCATCGGCGCTGCCAGTCCTTCAAGGAGATCCCCAGCACCCGTTGGAACGATTGGGAAAAGGCGAGCGGGTCGGAGATCGTCGCTTGAAGGAGCTCGGTCAACTTGGCTTCAGAGTGCTCATCGACCAGGAACTGGATTGCGTTGGCCGCTTCTGCGCGGGCGAGGGACGGGTTGCTCGCACGCTCAAGGTCGGCCAGCTGATCCAGGGGGATCAGCCGGTTGTCCAAGCTCGCTCCTCGCAGCAGCACCTCGTCTTCGTGGGGGAGGGGGCCGGCAAAGTAGACGACAACCCCTTCTAGGAACCAGTCGGGGACGCGCTGAGAGGGCTTCCAGAGACTCGGCCAGGTCGGACGAAGAAGCTCCTCCAGCAGCCGCCGCGCCACGCTCCGCCGCACCTGGACGCGAAGCGCCTCCTCGCTCCCCAGAGGGGCTGACAGTTGAGGCGTCGCTCGGAACCAGGCCGCCCAAGGCCAGCGGGGCCAAGAGGCCGAAACGTCCCCTGACTCCGGAAGAAAGACCCACTCCAGACGGCCACTCCAGGAGACCCCAAACCGCTCCTGAAACTCGACAACCGCCTCATCCGCCCAGCGAACGACCTGCTCTGCTCGCTCCCGGTAGGCTTCAGAGGCGATCAACCGCACCGATCGGCCCTCAACGGCCAGCCACTCCCCCCAGGCCGGCAACAACAGGCCGCCAAAGCATCCGATCGTTCCTATCCACACCAGCAGAGGACTTCGATAACTCATCGTGCTAAAAACCGCTGTTCGTACTCGTAGTGAGGGGTCAGTCTCCGGACGAAGGTCCGGATCGGTTGCTGGGCTAGTTCGTAGAGCACTTCTTCAGTCCCGGTCACTTCGGTCCAGACGGCTCCCAGCGCGCTTTGAGGCTCGTCGTACCGGTTGGTGAGCGTGTCCCGGTAGAGCACCTCTCCGGTCTTCGCGTCGTAGACGATCAGCTCCAGAGACAAGTAATACGAGCGATAAAAGACGGTCTCCACCTCGCGGACGTAACGTTGAAGCTCATAGGAGTAGCGGTCTACGTAGCGTTGCTGGGGCTGAAGGAGCGTGTAGTAGTGAACGATCCCCGCGATCAGAGCGGAGGCCTCAAGGAGCGATCCCCAGCTTTGGATCGCCTCACGGCTCTCGAGCTCTTTCAAGCCGATCGTCTCGTCCCGGAGTCGGCTCCTCGTGACCCCTTCGCCCAGAACGATGAACCCCTCCATCCGTTCTAAGCGAAGGCGAAGCATTTGGGTTAGCGCGTGCCGAACTTCAGGATCGAGCTCCTCTTCGGCCGAGACGAAGGGGAGCACCGCCAGGCGTGGGTAGCGGTTGGGGTCCAAAGCGCCAGGAACGGCCACCCGGATCGGCACCGCAACCGGCTCCGCGCACCCGGTCAGAAGCCATCCGACCAGGAGAACCGGCAGCAACAGAGCGGCTCGTCGCTTCACTCCGACTCCTCGGCGTTCGCATCTGGAAGGGGCAGCTCTTGCACTTCGGCCTTGCGCTCCAACTGGCGCTCGCAACGGATCAGGTTCCTTCGAAACTCGCGCCGATCCGGGTCTAGGGCGACGGCCCGCCGGTAGGCCTCCAAAGCCTTCTCCAGCTGCCCTTGGGCTTCATAGGCTACGGCCAAGTTGTTCCAAAAGCGGGGGTCCTCGGGAGCCAGCTCAAGCGCTTGCTGCCAGCGCAGCGCCGCCTCCTTCCACAGCTCCAACTGGGCCGCTCGGATCGCGTAGACGTTATAGGCGTCCACGCGGGAGGCTGCTCCACAACCCCCCAGGAACGCCAGCACCGTCACTAGCAGTCCAAGCGCCTTTGAGCTCCCCATGGCTCTTCTCCACCCTGGCCGCACACTGGAAGTGTAACGAAGCGAGTCCTCTCTGCACAATGGCGCTCTAGGCTTGTGTGCGATTTAACATTCTTTTTATGGATCGCTGACCACTCTGAAAAAGAGCTCCGCCATACTATCAATAGACTTTTCTCGTCTCGTGACTTACCTCCCTGAAGAGAACAGTCTTAACCTCCTTATCCTGAGGCTGCCCGTCCCCCGGCAGCCTTTTTTGTGCTCGTCGCCGGTAGAAAGAACGGTAGCGTCCATCTTGTGGCCGGCGCCCTACTGGTCGTATCGGATCAACGAGTAGATCTCATAGCCTTGGAGCTTCTCGCGCCCGTGGAGGTAGTTCAGTTCGATCAGAGCGGCGATCCCGACGACCTCTCCGCCCAGCTTTTCGATTAACTTGGCCGAGGCGGCCAGCGTTCCGCCGGTGGCGATCACGTCGTCCACCAGGAGGACCCGTCTTCCCGCGCGGAGCGCGTCCTCATGGACGGCGACGGCGTCTCTGCCGTACTCCAGTTCGTACTCCACCTCGACCGTCTTGTAGGGTAGTTTTCCCCGCTTACGAATAGGGATGAGGCTCTTTCCGAGTCGGTAGGCGAGCGCTCCGCCGAAGATGAACCCTCGCGCGTCCACCGCCGCGATCACCTCAAAGGGCCGGTCGGAGAAGTGGTCGGCGAAGGCGTCGACCACGCCCCGGAACGCCGCCGGCTCCTGAAGCAGCGGCGTAATGTCCTTGAACTGAACGCCCGGTTCGGGGAAGTCGGGAATGTTGCGGATGTACTGAGAAAAGTCCAGCATGGCAGCCTCCTTGTATGGTTCAGGGCTTCAGCGTCCGATGGGCCTCCTGAACGGTCTCTTCGATCTGAGAGCGCAGCGGCTCGGCAAGCGCTTTTTCCTCTGTCGCCTCCTTCCGGAAGAGGAGGAAGAACTCAAGGTTTCCTGCCGGCCCCCGGAGCGGCGAATAGGTGGCGGCCAGTGGAACCAAGCCCACCTCCAGGCCCCGCTGAGCGACCTTCAGGAGCACCTGGCGGTGCACCTCCGGACGGGTGACCACTCCACCCCGTTCGACGAACTCCCGCCCGGCCTCAAACTGAGGCTTGATCAGAGGGAAGAACAGACCCCCCTCCGGGAGCAACCGGGCGAAGACCGGCATCACCAGAGATAGCCCAATAAAGGCCAGATCAGCAGTGGCCATCTCCGGCGGCGGATCGAACATCCCCAGCGTCACGTGGCGGATGTTGGTTCGCTCAATGGGACGAACACGGGGGTCCTGGCGCAGCTTCCAAGCTAACTGGCCGTATCCGACGTCCACGGCGTAGACCAGGCGCGCTCCGTGCTGGATCAAGCAGTCGGTGAACCCGCCGGTGGAGGCTCCTGCGTCCAACACAACCCGATCGCGCACGTCCAGCCGGAAGACCTCCAGCGCTCGTTCGAGCTTGTATCCTCCCCGGCTGACGTATCGCTCCGGTTTGCCGGTTAGCTCTACAGTCGCGTCGTCCGGCACCTGAGTGCCGGGTTTGGCGATCGTCCTCCCGTCAACTCGTACCTCTCCGGCCAGGATTCGCCGTTTGGCGCTCTCGCGGGAGTCGACCAACCCCCGCTCGACCAGGAGCAGGTCCAGCCGGCGCTTCTTTCTCATGGCTCCGGAGAGAGCTCTTCAAGCTGCTGTCGGGCGAAGGTCTGCATGAACCGCGCGTCGGAGCCGATTGCCAAGAAGCGGAACCCTTCTTGGATGCGCCGTCGGGCCTCACTGCCAGAGTAAGTGTGAATTCCCACCGGCTTTCCGGTTCGTTTTCCCGCCTCCAAGACGCGCTGAACGGCGGCCTCGTGCTCCGGCGACCCGGGAGCGGCCCCCATGGACCAGGCCAGGTCGTTGGGGCCGATGAATCCGGCATCCACGCCGGGGACGGAGAGAATTGCCTCCGCCCGCTCCACCGCCTCGATGTGCTCGATCTGAGCGATCACCAGGAGCGACTCGTTGGCCCGCTCCCGATAGTCGCTCCCGTAAAGGGTGCACCGCGCCCCCGAGACGGAGCGGTGCCCGACCGGCGGGTACTTAGCCGCGTCCACCGCCCGTTGAGCCTCCTCGGCGCTCATGATCATCGGAACGACGATCCCCATCGCGCCGACGTCGAGGATCTGCTTGATCAACGTCGGATCGTTGTCCGCAACGCGGGCCATCGGTGTGGTCGGCGTGGTTGCGATCGCTTGAAAGCAGCAACAGACGGTCTCCAGACCGATCGGGCTATGCTCGGTGTCCACCACCAGCCAGTCGAACCCGACGTGAGCGAGAAACTCGGCGGCCAGGGGGGAGGCCAGCGTCAGCCAGCTCCCCACCGTCGGCTGGCCTTTTCGGAGCTTTTGTAAGGGGATGTTCTCGCGCATCGTTTGCTCCTCTGGATCGCCCTCCGGCTAAAGGCCGCCGCTGAGGGCCGGAATGAAGTGTACTTCGTCGTCGGGCCCCGACCGGCTCCAAGAGGCCCATTAGGGCCTGCTCGCCGTTGATTGCGGCGGCCACGCCGGGACGCAACCGATCCCCTTCGACCAGCCAGCGCTTGGTCCCCGGAAACCGGGCCTCCAGCCCTTCGACGATCTCCCGAAGGGTTCTCCCCTCGATCTGTACCGACTCGACGCCGCCGGTGTACTTCTGCATCATCGGGGGGATGAACACGATCGCCATCGTCGAACTCCTCCCGTTGGTCCAGAGAGCAAAGGGCGACCCAAGACGGCGTCGCCCTTGCTGAAGACTCCTTACCCCTTAGCTCGGTGACTCAGGAGGTCAAACCGGCTTTGATCAGCTCCTCCAAGACGTACGACGGCTTCATCGGAAGCCGAGTCAGACGAATGCCTACGGCGTCGTAGATCGCGTTGGCGATCGCTCCCGCCGGCGGGACGATGGGAGTCTCCCCGACCCCCCGAACGCCCAACGGGTGGTTCGGGTTGGGCACCTCGACGAGGATCGTCTCGATCAGGGGCAGATCCAGCGCCGTCGGCATCCGGTAGTCCAGCAAGCTGGAGTTGAGCAGGTGCCCCTTCTCGTCATAGTAGTATTCCTCTGTCAGCGCCCATCCTGCACCCTGGGCAACGCCGCCTTCGATCTGTCCCTCGACGTAGGCCGGATGGATCGCCCGCCCCACGTCCTGGACGGCGGTGTAACGGAGGATGTCCACCTTGCCGGTTTCGATGTCCACCTCCACGTCCACGATGTGAGTTCCAAAGCCGGGGCCGGCGCCTCCGGCGTTGATCGTCCCTTTGCCCTCGATCGGGCCGCCGGTTCGGTTCATCTGGGCGGCGATCTCTTTGAAGGTGGTCTTCTTGCTCGGGTCGCTCTTACAGGTCAGCGTTCCGTCGTCGTGGTACTCCACCTCCGCCGGCTCCACACTCCAAAGAAGGGCCGCGCGGCGGATCACTTCCTCGCGCACCTCTTGAGCGGCTAGATAGGAGGCCCAGCCGGTCTTGTGGGTGACGCTGCTGCCTCCGGTGACGCTCGTGTAACCGATCGAGTCGGTGTCCACCACGTGCGGATGGACGTCCTCGGCGGGGAGCCCGAGCACCTCCGCGACGATCATCGCGCAGGAGGCCCGCGTGCCGCCGATGTCGGTGGAGCCTTCGATCAGGTCCACCGTGCCGTCCTCGTTAACCTTGACGAGCACCGAGGAAGGTCCGCCGCCGTTGAACCAAAATCCAGAAGCAACGCCGCGTCCGCGCCGTTTGGTTGGATCGGGGGAGGGCTCCAGGGGTGTCTTGTAGTGATCCGACTCCATCGCCGCCCGGACCGTCTCTAGGTAGCCAACGCGCGGCAGTCGGGGTCCGTCGGCTCGACGGTCGCCTTCCTTGACGCCGTTTTTCAGCCGGAACTCCAATGGGTCCATTCCACAGAGCCGGGCCAGCTCGTCCACTACCGATTCGGCGGCAAAAGCCGCGTTCGTCCCTCCGGGGGCCCGATAGGCGCCGGTCTTGGGCTTATTGACCAGTACGTCGTAGCCGTCAATCTGGACGTTGGGCAACCGATAAGGGGCAAAGATCACCCCTGCCCCCGCGCCGACCGGCGAGCCGGGGAAGGCCCCCGCCTCGTAGATCAAAGTCGCCTGGGCGGCGGTCAGGGTACCGTCCTTCTTGCAGCCCATCTTCACCCGGATCACCGATCCGGAGGTGGGACCGGTCGCCTGAAGGACCTCCGCGCGGTTCATCCACATTTTGACCGGGCGACCGGTCTTCTTGGAGAGGAGGACGGCCAACGGCTCCAGATAGACGACCGTCTTTCCTCCAAAGCCGCCCCCGATCTCCATCGGAACGACTTTGATCTTGGAGACGGGAATCTTGCAGAGCTGGGCCACCTGGCTTCGAACTGCAAACGCCCCCTGGGTGCTGCACCAGATGGTGACCGAACCGTCCGGACGGACGTAGGCGGTGGCGTTTTGGGGCTCGATGTAGCCCTGATGAACCATCGTCGTTCGGAACTCCCGCTCGACGACGTAATCGGCCTCGGCGAAGCCCTTCTCGACATCCCCGTGTTTGTTCTGGAAATGCTGGGCGATGTTGCTGGGCTTCCCGTCCTCCTCCCCGATCCCTCGCGTCCGGAGGTTGGGGTTCAGAAGCGGAGCGTCCGGCTTCATCGCTTCCAGCACGTCGAGGACCGGCTCCAGGACTTCGTACTCCACCTCGATCAGTTTGAGCGCCTCTTCAGCGACATGGGGGCTGACGGCGGCCACCGCAGCGACGGCGTGTCCGTGGTAGAGCACCTTGCCGGTCGCTAAGACGTTGTGGCTCTCGTCTCGGATGTTAGTGACCTGTTCTCCCAGCTCCTCCAGCCGATCGGCCACTTCGGGAAGGTCCCGGCCCGTGATCACCGCCATGACGCCCGGAAGCGCCTCGGCCTTCGAGGTATCGATCCGCTTGATCACCGCGTGGGCGTGGGGGCTCCGAAGCACCTTTCCGTAAAGCATTCCCGATAGGTGAATATCGGCCCCGTAGCGGGCGTAGCCGGTCACCTTGTCCGTTCCGTCGTGCCGGATGGGACGCGTGCCGATTACGCGAAACTGCTTCTTTTCCTCCGCCATGGCTAAACCCCTTCCTGCATCATCGCTGCGGCCTTTTGAACGGCGAGCACGATCTTGTGATAGCCGGTGCAGCGGCAGAGGTTGCCCGCCAAGAAGCGACGGATCTCCTCTTCGGTCGGGTTAGGGTTCTGGTCCAACAGAGCCTTCGAGGCGACGATGAACCCCGGCGTGCAGACGCCGCACTGCAGCGCCGCCTCTTCCAAGAAGGCCCGCTGTGCCGGATGCAGCCGGTCCGGCCGAGCAATCCCCTCGACGGTGGTGATCGTCTTTCCGTCGGCCTCCACCGCCAACACCAGGCAGGAGTTGACTAACCGCCCGTCAAAGATCACCGAACAGGCCCCACAGTTGCCGTTGTTGCAACCCTCTTTGGCGCCGGTGAGCTCAAGCTTCTCTCGAAGTACTTCTAGCAAACTTTCGCGGGCTTCGACCAACAACTCCACGTCTTCGCCGTTGACCGTCATTCGAATGATCTGTTTGGTCGCCATGCTTACGCCTCCTGAGCTCGCTGAATGGCGCCGCGGAGCGCCCGTCGGGTCAGCACCGCCGAGAGATGCTTACGCTGTTCTGCGGTGCCGCGCATGTCGGTGATTGGGCGAGCAGCGGCTTTGGCCAGCTCGCCGGCCTGACGGATCACCTCGTCGGTGATCTCCTTTCCGGCCAGATACTCCCCTACCTCCGGAACAAACAGCGGCGTCGGGGCTACCGCTGAGAGGGCCACTCGGGCCGAAGCGATCCGCTCGCCGTTCAGCCGCACGTAGGCCGCGGAGCCGGCCACTGCGATGTCCATCTCGTTCCGAGGAGTGAACCGAAGGTAGTGCGCTTGAGCGTGTCGCTCCGGCGGCGGGAAGTGGATCCAAACCAGCAACTCCCCGGGACCTAAGACCGTCTGCCCCGGTCCGGTGCAGAACTCCTCCACCGGAACCACCCGGGAGCCCTGCGGGCCGTAAATGTGACAGACTCCTCGATAAACGATCATCGGTGGGATCGAGTCGGCGGCCGGAGAGGCGTTGCAGAGGTTCCCTCCAACCGTTGCCCGCCCTTGAATCTGAACGCTGCCGATCATCGCTACGGCGTCGATCAGCCCCGGGTAGGCCTTTGCGACCGCCGGATTTCCGTAAATCCGATAGCAGGGCACCGCGGCGCCCAAAGTTAACCCATGCTCGGGGTCGTATTCCAACCGGTTGGTTTCCGGAATGTTTTTGATGTCCACAAACAGGTCTACGTCGCGGCGATTCTCCCGAACCTGAACGATCAGATCGGTGCCGCCCGCCAGGACTCGGGCGCGTTCTCCCCCCTGACGGAGCAAAAGAACGGCCTCGTCCAGCGTCCTTGCGCGAACATAGTCAATCGGCTTCAAGGCCTTGCTCCTTATCGTCTTACGATCCTTTAGCCTGAGATAGTGAACCGTTCCGCTAGAAAGCTAGGGTAACTCCAGCTCCCACGCGGCGCAAGGCCCTAGACCGGAGACGCCTGCGCCTTTGGGAGCTCTCCTCTCTGTTGTCGGAGTCCCTCTTGATGTTGGAATTGCGCTGGCCAATCCACCTTCCTACAATCTCTCTACGCCCAAAGGTGCTGACCGGTGAGGGAGACCGCCGATGACGGAGCACGAACGGTACTTCTTCGACGTGAACGGCTACCTTGTCCTACGAGGGGTCCTCGATCGGCAGGAGGCCGAGCGGCTTAACACCGTTGTGGACGCCCAAAACTTGCCTGTTCCCACCGACGACATCCATTCCCAGCGGTTTGGAGGCTTTTTCCTCTGGGACGAGGGCTTTCGGAAGATGATCGATCACCCGCGAGTTCTGGACGTGCTGGTCGAGTTGCTGGGTCCAAAGCTCCGGTTGGACCACGCCTACGGGATCGTCATGACTCGCGGGAACGTCGGATTGAACCTTCACGGCGGGGGCACCCCTTACGATCCTGCGCAGTATTACGTCTTTCGCAACGGGCAGATGTACAACGGTCTGACCGTTGCCCTCTGGACGCTGGTAGACGTGGGTCCCGAGGACGGGGGGTTCTGCTGCATTCCTGGTAGCCATAAGGCGAACTTTCCTCTGCCCCGCGACGTGCGGAGCTACGAGGCCTGCTTGGATTGGATTCATCAGCCAACGCTCCAAGCGGGCGACGTGCTGATCTTCACCGAGGCGCTCACCCATGGGACTCTTCCTTGGAAGGCCCCCCACGACCGCCGGGCGGTCCTCTTGAAGTACGCGCCCGGTCATGAGGCCTGGGGTCGGGTGCGCCCGATTCCGCCAGAGCTGGAGGAGAAGCTGACCGAACGACAAAAAAGGCTTTTCGAGCCGCCGTATGTGTGGCAACGTAACCCCGTCGCCTGAGCGAGGGGAAATCCAAACGGAAGGGAGTTACGGCCCATGATTACGCCGGAGAAACAGTACAGCCTGAGCCCAGAACAGATCGAGTTCTACCATGAGAACGGCTACTTGCTGGTCGAGGGGGTCTTCACGCCGGAGGAGGCCGCCTACCTGCGCGACGAGGCTCACGCGCTGATCATGCGCCTGATGAAGTACCGGCCGGAGGGAACTAAGTTTGGGGGATGGGGAAGCGTCAAGGAGGTCACCAACCTGCCGACCGAGCTGCTCCACTGCCACAACGTGCAGTTCCACAGCGCTGCCTTCTCACGGCTGATTGTGGATCCGCGGCTGACCGATCGAGTGGCCGACCTCATCGGGCCGAACGTCCAGCTGCACCACACCAAGCTGTTCATCAAGCCGCCGGAGAAGGGAGCGCCCTTCCCGATGCATCAGGATCACCCATACTTCCCCCACGAGAAGCACACGATGATGGCAGCGATCGTTCACTTTGACGACGCTCCCATCGAGAAAGGCTGTGTGCGTGTGGTGCCGGGAAGCCACAAGCTGGGGCCGCTCCCTCACATTCCCGAGGGAGGGCACCACCTGCCGGTGGACCAGTACCCCATCGAGGAGGCGGTTCCGCTCCCGGCCAAGGCGGGCGATGTGCTGTTCTTCTCCTACTTAACGATTCACGGCTCCGGCATCAACACCAGCAACGAGCCGCGCACCACGCTGCTGGTGCAGATGCGCGATCCGTTGGATCGGCCGACGGTGGCGACGCACCTTTCGCGGGGTCAAGGGATGATGCTTCGGGGGATTGATCCACTCGCCGACGCAGATGCGCACGTCCCCTCCGAGTCGCGACATCTGCGCTCGATGGGGGCCAAAACCCCCCAATAGCCTGATGGAGACCGTCGCTGCGATGAAGATCTTCGACGCCCTCCCTCCTCTGGGAGGGCGTCAACTCTTTTGCTTTCCGTCCTGGAGCCAGGCAAGAAGCTGAGCGGTCGTTGCCGGTCCGGATTGAACGCTCAGGCGTTCGGTGGCTCCGTAGGCCTGGTAGGCAGCCTCGACCGGCGTCAGGTCCAGCCCTGCAGCGACGTTGTAGAGCCGCAACGGTCGCGGGGCGCTGAGAACTCCTGCGGTGACCACGTCTCCAGCCCGTCGGATTCCCGGCAAATAGTGGAGCGGGTCCAGGTAGGTGCCGTCTTCGTGAAGGGGTAGCTCCGCTAGGTCTGCGATAAAGACGCCCTCCTCTTCCCAGTAGGGCCGAGCCCAGAGCGCCCAAAGGCCCGCTTCCTCCGTCCCCAAAACGTGCGTTCGCTCACTGCGAGACCGAAGGTAGGCGAGAACGGTCAACAGGTCCTGAACCCGGCAGGCTGCGTCGGAAGGGTTGAAGGTCTCAAAGTGCTTTCCGGAACGGTCGCGGGGCACCTTGGCCGCCTCCCCGATCTGAAACGGGTCGAAGCTCAGCACTCCGTATCCGGCTTCCAAGAGCGCAGCGGTCAGTCGCTCCTCTGGTTCGAACCGCCCCATGCCCTCGGAGGAGAGGAGCACGATCCACTCCTGCGGACGTTTCTCGTCCTGAGGGAGATACTCCCGGCAGGGAATCCAGTCGCCGACCCCCTCGCGACGGAGAAAGAACCTCTGACCGTTCCCGTCCTCCTCGGTCTGCTCATAGCGCCGGACCGACTCGGTCGGGGGGACCACAGCGTTCAGCGTATGGGCGTAGAGCCCCCAGAGCACCGGCCGGGACTGCTCCAGCTCGGGGCGGTTGACCGCGTAGAGCGCCTCCAGCTGGGTTTGCGCCCGATGTACAGCCTCCTGGACGATCTGGGCGCGAGTCTTTGCCGTCGCCGGGAGCTTGCCGGAGGGGAAGACCCGCCGCACCTCCTCACGGGGTAGGTGATAGGGACGCTCGTAGGCCCCCTCCTGGACGGGACGGCCGGCAAGCCACCGTTCGAACCAACGGTAGACCGCCTCCCGACTCTCCCGATTGTAGTTGTGGGGGGCGTCCACGTGAACGTTCCCAATCCGATCTTCAAGGCCGTAGAGCCGGTAGATCGAGCGGATCGCCGGGTACTCCAGCTCCGGCGTCGAGTGGGTCCAGTCGCCGGTTGCCGAGACCAGCAGCTGCGGACGGGGCGCCGCCATCGCCGCAATCTCAACGTTGTTGGTATCTAGCCGGAGGTTGGGGGCGTTCTCACAGAGACATCCGCCCTGCATGCGGGCGGAAACCATCACCACCGGCGCCGAAACCCGTACTCGATCGTCTACTGCCGTCAGGAGAAAGGTCTGGGTGCCACCGCCAGAGGCACCTGTACAGCCCAGCCGTTTGGAGTCCACCTCCTCCAGGCTCTCCAGAAAGTCGAGCACTCGAATGCTGTTCCACAGCTGCAAGCCCAACAGCGAAAGCCCCCAGAGCGACTCCCGTTCGCCCCGAAAGTCATGGGGGAGCTGTAAGCTATCGTTATAGCCGATCATGTCGTATGAAAAGACAACATACCCCAGACGAGCCAGCGTGACGCATCGGGCCGGGACGGAGAAGTTCTCAGTGTCCTCAAAACGCCCGCGGCGCGCATGCCCGTGCGGACAGGCAACGCCGGGGACCGGCTCCTCAATGCGCTTGGGCCGATATAGGTTGCCGGTGACGTAAAAGCCAGGAAGCGACTCAAAATAAACATTCTCGATGAGAAAATCTTCCCCCTCCCAGCGACCTGTGACTTGGGGGCGCAGCGGACACCGATCCGGAAGGGGGAAGAGCCCGGCGGAAACGAGAAGGTGCAGCCGCAGCTCCGCGCGACGCTGCTCCCAGGCCTCACGAGAAGAGTACTCCCGGATCGGGGGGTCAAAGACAGTATCCGTGTGTCTGAGGCATTGGGTCCGTCGGTCCACGGGCTCCCAGGCCGAGGGGGACGAACGTTCGGCCATGATCGGTGGCTCCTCTCCGGCTCAGATTGATCAACGCCCCGATCTTACGGCATCGGCTTGGACAGGTCAACGAGAACCGCTCCGCCGTTCGCCCTCGGCCCAAACAGGATCGGTTTTGAAAACCTTTTGCTTTCTAGAAGCCCTTGAGATCCGCCCATCGGAGGGCCAGCTTGCCCCGCGGGCTCACCGGTCGGAGGTCCGGTGCAAACTGGGTTACGCCTTCTCCCTCCACCCGAAAGTTATCGAAATAGACCGGTGCGGCGATGTCCATTCCCCCTAGACCGATCAGGCCGGGGTCTTCGAACTTCCGATCCGGATCGCCCAGGCGCATTCGGAGCTCGCCGTTGTAATAGATGAACGCGAACTGCCCTTCCACCTCGACGGTGATCTCCATCGGCCGGTCGGCTTCCATGATGTCCACCGCGTCCCCGCGGATGTACACAAAGGTTCCCCCCTCCAGCCGTCCCAGGTCGATGTGCTTTTCGTTGCCCCGGATGCGGATCGCGTAGCCGTTCAGCTCGTCCTTCATCCGAAAGAGGATGAGCGGCCGTTCGATGCCGTCTGAGGACTCGTCGTAGGCGACCACGACGGAGATCGTCCCGTCGGCGATCTTCCAAGGGCTGGCCAAGAGCGCCACCGCCGCCGAGTCGCCCCGCTCCGCGCCTCGCTCAAGGACGTACCTTCCCTCTTGGATCGTCCAGGTCCCCTGGATCGGATTCCAGCCGTTGGCGACGCCGTCCTCGAACTCGTCCAGGAAGACGCCGCCAACGGCGTGGAGGGCCGTTAGAAAGCCGGCTCCAAGAGAAAGGACCAACAGCAGAAGGTGCTGGCGGTCGCTCATCGGGTCTCATCTCCCTGGGTTCCGATGCGACCGACCTTGATCGCTCCCCAGTAGATGGGCAGCTTGCCTTTGGGATCCACCGCTAGGAAGGCGCTGACAAACTCCAGCTCACCGAAGACGCTGGTGTTCTGCCAGGACTGATCGGCTACGTCCTTCACGCTCCAGATCAGCTTGTGGTCCCGCTCGCCGCCGTCGTCGTCGTCGTTCAGGTGCGTGTTGAAGCCGATCCTGAGGCCGTCCGCCGGTCGAATATCCCACCGTCCCGGCAGGTCCAGGGGAACGGCAGCTTCGACGATCCAGCCCTTCTCCCACTCGACAACGGCGGCGCGTGTTCCGCTCCCGGCCCCGTCGCCCGTTCCGGCCAGCTGGGGTGCCTCCGGGTCACCACCGATGTTGATCGCCCCGATGGTGATCTGAGAGTCCCAAGTGCCGTTCCCGGTCTCGTAGGAGGCCGTCTTTCCGTTGTTCGGGTCGATGTAGATCTCTACCGAGTCGTCCTTCCATACGTCGCCACCCAGGTTCTCGCCGGTCCGAATCTCGTCGTCCCAGACCTGAAAGGCGACGTACAACCAGTCGTTGTCGGCCACCGCCGCGAACTGATAAGAGGCGTCATCTGGGTCCGGGGCGGGCGCCGTGCCGGTCCGGTTGTCCACGTAGTGCCACGGCGCGTGCACCCAGGCCAGATCGTCCAGCTTCCCGTCCAGAACGACGGTGTTCTGCGGGTGAAAGCCGCACTGATACACTTCGCCGAAGACGCCGCCGGGAATGTCTCCCCGGATCACCTCGTTGGCCAGCGTCCCGGCGCTCAGGACCACCAAACCCACGACCACCGCATAAGCTGTCGCCTTGAGACGCATTCGATCCCTCCTTCTCTCGTTGCTTCGGGCTCCAAACGAAGGACACCCGTTGTGCAACAAATCCAATAGAATTTATAACGATTTGGAATCAATACTGCAACAGTCCCGTCAGACCGGCCCGGACGGCGCTCGTCCTCTTAGGGGAACGTGGGAATTGGTTCCGCAAGGGTGGAGGGGGCGCTCTTTTTGGGAAGAGCAAAGTAGAACGTCGCGCCCTCTCCCGGCGAGGACTCCACCCAGATACGGCCCTCGTGGCGCTCGACGACGCGTCGACAGATGGCTAGCCCCATCCCCGTTCCGGGGACCTCCGACTCAGGATGAAGCCGTCGGAAGAGCCGGAAGATTTCCTCCTGAAACTCCGGGGCGATCCCCTGGCCGTTGTCTCGCACAAAGAAGATATACTCGGTCGCCTCTTCGCAGTGGCCAATCTCAACCCGGGGCGGTTCGTTCGGCTTCCGATACTTAACGGCGTTGCTGATCAGGTTGATCCAGAGGCTCCGGAGCTGGGACGGCTCTCCGATCAGCGCGGGCATCTCCTCCGCTCGGACGAGGACCTGTGCCTGCGCCTCTTCCAGAAGCGGCTTCAAGTCTTCCAGCGCCTCCTGGACGAGAGTTCCCATGTTCACCAGTTGGTGGGGACGGGCGCGCGTTTCGATCCTGGAGAAAACCAGCAACGAATCGATCAAGCGGGCCATCCGGTCGGTTTCCGGCGATCGCCTCCTCCAAAAAGATCCGATGCTCCGGCTCCAAGCGGTCTCCCAGTCGGCGCTCTAGAAACTGAATGTTTTGGCGAATTGCTCGAAGCGGCGTTTGCAGGTCGTGCGAGGCGGCGTAGGCGAAGTTTTGCAGATCGGCGTTCGACTCGGCCAGCCTCCGGTTCAGCTGTTCTAGCTCCCGTGTCCGCTCCTGAACGCGCAGCTCCAGGTTCTCTTGGGCTTCATGAAGCTGGCGGAGCGTCTCACGGAGAACGATCCCCTGGCCCAGCACCGCCCCCACTGTCGAGAGAAACTCCCGTTCCTCGACGGTGGGAGGGCAGGGCTCCCGATAGCAAATTACCAGCCAGCCGTAGCGTCGAGCTTGGCCAGCGAGGGCGACGCCTCGGTTCTGTTCGTCCTCAAAGTACCCCTCTTCGCCGATCGGGGGTGGGGGTATCTCTGCCCCTCTGGGGGCCACCCATTCGGGAACCTGTGCCCGGGTACCAAGCCGCCTCCCCTTTTTCATACGTCTCCGGATGGATATAAACGGCCTGCACGGTGCCCTGACCCGTTGCGGCGTTTTCCTCGCAGATGCCCACGTAGCCCGCGCCGGTGAGCTTTCCGAGCAGCTCGGCAGTCCGGTCCAGCAACACTTCCGCGTCAGCGTTGGAGAGTACCAGCTGAGCGATCTCCAGGATGGTCCTCTGGCGTTCGATCTGGAGCTGGAGCGCCTGTCGCGTCCGGCGTTCTTCGGTGATGTCCCACGCGAGACCGGCCACCCGCGTCAGGTTGCCTTCGGCATCGCACTGGGCATAGGTCCGAGCCCGAACCCAACGAACTTCTCCGTCGGTCCGGACGATCCGGAACTCGTATTCGTTGGTTCCGTCTGGCGTGCGTCGATAAAGCTTCTCCCGGAGGTTGTGCACGTCCTCAGGGTGGATGAACCGGTAGAGGGCGGTCCTGGAGCGTTGTGCTTCTTCTTTCGGGATTCCAAAGAGCCGCTCGACGCCGTCGGTGAGGAAGATCTCCTCGTCTCCGTCTCCAACCGGATGGGACCAGAAGGAGTCCCGAATCGTCGCAAGGATCTCCTCCAGACGTTGGCGACTCTGCTCCAGCTCCGCTTCCAGCTCTTTAAGGTCGGTGATGTCCACGCAAACGCCAACGGCGCGGTACTCCCCTTCACGGGTCGGGGGCAACGAAAACGTCCTCCCGAATCCAGTGGATTTGGCCGTCCTTGTCGGTGATGCGGAACTCCTGCTGGTAGCGAGATCGTCCCTCTAGGACCGCCTGGGCTCCGAGGGCGTCTGTTCGACGCTTGTCCTCGTCGAGCCGGGCGTCGTACCAGGCCTCCAAGTAGCTCTGTCCCTCTGGGACCTCCAGCGGCCAGAGCCGTTGGGCTGCCTCGGAAGAGAGAAAGTCGATGTCCCAGTCCAGCGTCTCTTCGCTGATCCGGCGGATCGTGCCGCGCCAAATAGCGCCGTTGGCGCTCTCGATCGCCCTCCAGAGGTCGCGGAAGGTCAGCCCTTCGCGCGTTGTGTCGCGGAAGACCATCACGATGCCACCGAGGGCTGGGTTATCTAGGTGGTTGGCGATGGTTCCCCGGAGGAACCCTTCCGTTCCGTCGGGCCGCCGATAGGGGATCCAGCCTTCTACGCGATCCCGCTCACCGGCGCGGATCCGCTCCAGGGCTCGCCGAACTCCGTGCTGAGCGTCCGGTTCCAGGGAGGCGAACAACGGCGAGTGGAAGTAGTCCTGACCGATCAGCTGTTCCCGAGGAATACCGGTGATGGCAGTTACCGCCGGCGTGGCCTCGATGATGACCAACTCCTCGTCCAGGATGAGGAATCCTTCTTCGCTCAGCTCTAAAAGGGCGGCCATCCGGCGGGGGCGGATTCCCGACTCGGCGGGAAACAGCCAAAGCCGCACCCAAAGGAGCCCTTCCCGTGGGAGCCGCTGCGCCCGGAACCGGACCCGAACCGGCGGATCGTTGAACTCTTCGATCAAGGCCCGGGCGGTCGGCTCCTCACCGGAGACGGCGCGTTGAAAGGCGGGCCGGAGCGTCTTCCAGTGGGTCGGGCCAAAGGCTGCCTCCAGTTCCGTTGCAGAAGGGTCCCCCACCGCTTGAAGAATCTGACCCCATCGCTCGTTGGTTCGGAGTATGCGCCCTTGGGGGTCCACCAGGGCGACGCCGACGTTCGGGCCGACCCCAGCGAAAAGGCCCTCGATGAACTCGGTGGACGCTTCTCGACCGCTCGCCATTGCTCCTCTTCCCGTCGGGACGGATTTAAGCGATTAAGTTGAATAAGGCTAGCAAACGAGTGACGATTCTGTCAAGAATCCCGCCCCGTTTCGGATCGGGGCGCTTTGCTTTCCTTGGCTTCTCTGTTCTCGCCCTCTGAATTTCGGTATGATAAACGGCGGCGGATCGTTCAGGTTGAAACGGGAGGAAGGATGATGAAGGGCGTGAGGGCCGTTGGACTACTGGCTGGGCTGTTGGGATTGGCGGTGGGCGTCTGGCAGATCATCCTGTACGCGGGGGCGCCCGGCTCGGTCGGCGAATGGTTTCGGTTTCTCCAGAGCGAGCCGATGCTCGGCAAGACCTGGGGCGCGCGGGTGTTCGTTCTGCTGTTGATGATCGTTCCGCTGTGGGAGTTTTCTGAGCGGGCAGAAGGCGGCTGGGGACGCATGTCGCGGGCGTTTCTACGCGTTTGGCTTCCCTTGGCCTTGGTGGCGGCGTTGGTCCAGACGCAGCCGATCGAGCGGCTGCGCGATCTGGCGGAGCCTGCGGCGGGCGGCGATCCTTCGGCGCTCCGTTGGATGACCTTCTGGCTAGCGACCGTAGAGCCTTTGAGTCGGACGGCGGCGTTTCTCGCTCCATTTGGCTTCGGGGCGCTGGTGGCCAGCGCTCGACGTCAGCTCCAGTGGCTCGGCGTGGTCGCCTGGTTGTTGTTGGCGTTGCTGGCTGCCGTCCTCTGGTCGGGAGGTGATGGACGGGATTCTCTTTGCGGCGGAGAGCCTGCTGTTGCTGTTGCTGGTCTTCCTCTTCCCCCGCGAGCCGGAGCGCGGTACCGCACTCTGAGAGAAGGTCGGTTCGATTGGGAAAGGAGTGCCTCTGATGTCTTCTCAGTTCCGCGTGGGAGTAATCGGCTGTGGAGGGATCTTTCGATCGCTCCACGCGCCTTATTATGAGGTTACCGACCGGGCCCGAATCGTTGCCGTCGCGGACGTGCGCGAGGAGAACGCTCGTCAGGCGGCGGAGCGCTTCGGCGCCGATCCGTACACCGATTATCGGGAGCTGTTAGCGCGGGATGACGTGGACGGCGTGGACGTGTGCGTTCATCCCCGGCCCCATCGGGAGATCTGCGTTGCAGCAGCCCGAGCGGGCAAGCATATCTTGGTCGAAAAGCCGATGTGCGTGAACGTGGCCGAGGCTGACGCGATGATCCAAGCCGCACGCGAGGCCAACGTCCGCCTCCAGGTCGCCTACATGCAGCGCTGGAATCCGGCCTATCAAAAGCTGAAAGAGCTTCTCGAAGACGGGACGCTCGGCCGGCCGTTTCTCGTCTACGGTGTCGAGATCGGCTGGTTTCCGCCGACTCATCCTTGGCTGTTTAAAAAGGAGGAGTCCGGCGGCATGATGATCGAGCAAGCGATTCACACCGTTGACGCGTGGGTACTGGCTCTACGGGCCGGTGGACCGCGTCTTTGCCGGGGATGAACACCGTCCCGCTGGGCGGGTACCTATCCGCCCGTCGAGGAGGCCGTTGAGAACAACGCCGCCGCGGTGGTCTACTTCCAAAGCGGCGCCGTCGGCGTCATCCAGAAGAGCTGGGCCGCCCGAACTGGTACTGGCGCCCAAGGCGTCGTCTGCGAGAGGGGGCTCTGCCAAGCTCGAGGGGGGCGGTCTCACCTACCATCTCCACGGCGAGGACCAGCCGCGCCGCTTTGAACCCCAGGTTCCCGAAGACGCGCCGGAGGCCTGGAAGCCCCGGGTACTTCGGAATAGCCGCAAAGGCTGCCTCGATCGATCACTGGGTTCGGTGCTCCCAGGGGCTCGAAGAGCCGACCACCTCCGGCGAGGTGGGCCGCGCGGGAATCGAGATCATCGAGGCGATGATGCGCTCCGCCGCAAGTGGCGAAGCGGTCCGGCTGCCCCTCTAGCGAAGCGGGGGCTCCAGCGGGCGTCTTCAGGTCGCTTCGGCGGGCCCCTGTCCACCGCGCAAGTAGGGAATCAACAGATCGGGCCGATTGGTGCTGATCCCGTCCACCCCCAGGGCGATCATCGCCTGCATCTCGGGGAGGGTGTCCGGGTTCCAGGCGCGCACCTCCATTCCTAGCTCGTGGGCCTGCTGGACGGTTCGCAGCCGCAAGTTCCGGTAGTGAACTCCGATCCCGACCGCGCCCAGCTCATGGGCACGCCGAACGTCCTCGTCCCCAGGATCGCTGAAGATCGCCCCGATCCGAAGCTCCGGCGCAATCCGACGGACGCGCTCCAACCGATCCAAGTGGAACGAGGTCAGGACTACCTGATCCCCCATGCCCAGTCGGCGCACCGTCTCCACGGTCAGCTCCTCGACGCCCTCCCCTTTCAGCTCACAGAGCAACCGCACGCGCCCCCGGATCGTCTCAAGGACCTCCTCCAAGGTGGGCACGCGCTCCCCGCGGCCGGCGTCCAGCGCCCGAATCGTCGCAAAGTCCAGCTCGGCGACGGCTCCCGTCCCGTTGGTGGTGCGGTCTACCGTCGGGTCGTGGATGACGACCAGGTGGCCATCCCGCGTCCGGTGCACGTCGCACTCAACGTAGTCGCAGCCCAGCTCGATCGCGTAGCGAAACCCTAACAGCGTGTTCTCCGGCAGAACGCCCGCCGCTCCTCGATGACCGACCACATAGACCATGGGGAAACCCCTTCAGGACTGAACGAACTCCCGATGGTAAGAGGGGATGTCGATCTCCTCACCCCATCCGTCGTGGATCAGAACGCAAAACCGTTGCCGGAGCGTTTCTCCTGCGCGCAGCGTGTACGGGCCGTGCAGCGTGAAGTTGGAGAGCATTGTCCCATAGTTGCGAACAAAGTAGGGCGACGGTGGATTCTCCGGATGGTGCATCAGCGTGACCCCACAGGGCCGACCGCCGACCCTGCCGCTGTAGTCCACCCAGTCGGCAAACTGACCCATTGCCTCTTCTTCGTTGTGCTGCCCTTTGGAGTTAACCGCCCGTCCCCCGTCCTCAACGTCGATCGTGTCGGCAACGCGAACGCCGAAGTAGGCGTGCGTGTCCCGCTCAAAGGTGATCTCCCCCACCTCGGAGACCAGCTCGCTGGTGACCTCAAGGACGTCCACCCGATCGCCGGGGCGCCAACGGATCCACCGCCGTTCGGTCAAGAGCCGTCGCCCCTCCTTCTTGGTGATCCAGGCGTTCTGCGTGTCCAAGACGATCGCATCCCCTTCGACGCGAACCTCGGCCGCTTCTAAGGCGACCTCCCCCAGGTTGGGACGCGTTGGGTTGTTGTCGTGGAAGAAGTTGTACCCTCCCACCTTCCCATGCCCGAGAAAGATCGAACGATGGTGGTTGAAGCGATAGGCGGAACTGGTCGTTACCGGAAGACCGCTGGGAGTGTAGACGGGATAAAAGTTCGGTCGGGACAGGTAGAAATCCCCATACTGGAGGTGTCCTTTGTTGTAGGCGATTCCGAACCGATCGCCGTCGTAGAACTTGAATCGGAGATCTTCCTCAACGCAGCGCGCACGGGCCATCAGCTTCCCTCCGAACGGGTTCCTTTCTTCCAAGGGTCGAGGGTACTCTGTCCGATTCTCCAGCGGAACGCAAGCTAAGGGGCCTCCGATCCGGCGGTTCGTTCTCCGGGGGCGACGCCTCCTTCTTGTCCGCTTGACTCAAGTCCTGGAAAATCTTGCCAAGAGGAGGATAATCGCTCAACTTCGAGGGGTTGGTGCTTTGAGACGCCAGTCTTGGGACTTCTCACCTTGGGGAGGATCGCGTGAGCGAAGGATCCGTTCGCTACCTGACACAGGAGGAGCTCCGGCGGTTGCTCGTCGCCATTCCTCCCAGACACGGCGGGGCAAGCGCGACAAGGTGCTTTTCTCTCTCGCTTAGCGGTTGGGGCTCCGGGTCTCGGAGGTGACTCATCTCTCCATTAACGACATCGATCTCGCCAGGCGACGCATCTTCGTCCGGCGGGCAAAAGGCTCCTATGGCGGAGAGTATCCCCTTCCGCCCGGGTGCTGGAAGCTGATAAGGGGTTCACCCCTTGTGAACCCCCCGGCGCCGAGGGACTGGAACCATCACGGAGGCTCCTTTCTTCGTTAGCTGAGATTTGTTACCCTAGACGCGGCGCTGGAAAGGAGCCATTACCAATGCCGCTGAATTATTCCATCGCTGAAGAGAACCGATCCGGGTACCGGGTGCTGGTGCTTCGGGACGAGGCTCGGGATCAGACGGTCCGGATTCTGCCGGAGGTCGGCGCGAACGTCTTCGATTACTCGGTGCGCCACCGCGGGGAGCGTTATCCGATTTTAGAGCCGCCGCCCAGCGTTGAGGTGATTGGGCAGCGTCCGACGGCTCACGGAAACCCCGTCCTCTTTCCCTTCCCCAATCGCATTCGTCAGGGGCGTTGGAGCTGGCAGGGTCGCACCTACCAGTTTGAGGACACCTCCGCCGGAGGGAATCACATCCACGGCCTGGTTTACTATCGGCCCTGGGAGGTGGCGGTCCACCGGAGCACGCCGGATGGGGCGACGGCCTCCTTCTCCTTCCGCTCGACGGATCATGAGGATATCGGCCGGCAGTATCCCTTTCCCTTTGAGTTGCTGCTGAGCTGCACGCTGCACGAGGGGGCGCTTCAGCTCGACTTCTCTGCCACTAACGTTGGTGAGGCGCCGATGCCGATGGGTTACGGGCTCCATCCTTACTTCTCCGCGCCGATCGGATCGGAGACCGCACCGGAGGACTGCCGAATCGTCGTCCCTGCAGAGGCCTATTGGGAGTTAGAGGACTTCTTGCCGACCGGGAAGGTTCTCCCCGTTTCGGGAAAGTACGATCTGCGGGGGGGAAGGCCGCTTGCTGGGTTGCGCTTTGACGACGTCTTTACCCAGGTGTTGTTGGACCCGGACGGGCGATGGCGCTGCCGGATCGAGGATGAGGGAATCGGCCTTCGGACGGTGGTCGAGGCGGAATCGATCTTCCGGGAGATTGTCGTCTACACGCCGCCTGGCCGGCGGGCGATCTGCTTTGAGCCGTACACCTGTCCGACCGATGCGCCGAACCTGGCTGCACGAGGCTTGGACGTGGGATTGATCGTCCTGGAGCCGGAAGAAACGTTCAGCGCAACGGTCCGAGTTATTCCTGAACCGATGGGATAAGCCGATGCTGATTGTGGACGCCCACATGCACCTTTGGGACCGGATTGACGGGCGGCTTGGCAGGGATCGGGTGCGCCCGGAGGCGTTGGGGGCCGTCCGGATCGGGCGCCGTCGGGCTCGGATGATGCCTCCTTCTTTTGCCGACTGCCGCTGTCCCGCCGAAGTGGCTTTGGCCTACTTTGACGACGCCGGTGTGGACGTCGGCGTGGTCGTCCAAGAGTATCTGGACGGCCCGCAGAACGAGTATCTCGCCGAGGTGCTTCGTCAGTACCCCCGATCGGTTTTTCGCCCACGCGCTTCCGAATTTCTTTCGGCCGGAAGGCTGTCTAGACGAGTGGCGCCGTCTTCGGGAGATGGGGTTTCGAGGGGTGAAGATTCCGGCGGCCCATCTGGCGGCGGCAACCCCCCGGATTCGGCTGGACGATCCGCACCTGATGCGACTCTACGAGGCGCTCGCCGAGGCGGGCGATTGTGTGCTCGCAGCGGACTTGGCCGAGGGAGCGACTCAGGTGGCCGAACTGAAGACCGTCGCAACGGCCTTTCCGGAGCTCCCCATTGTGTTAGGACACTTTGGCATGGCCAACCGCCCTGGATGGTTCTCTCAACTCCGTTTAGCCCAACTGCCCAACGTCTTCATCGAGTCGGGGGGTCTCTGCTGGCTGTTCCGATACGAGGAACCGCCGTTCGAAGACGCTCAGGAGGCGATCCGGATCGCCTCCTTGGAGGTCGGCGTCGAAAAGCTGATGTGGGGCAGCGATCTTCCCCGGACGCTCCTAGACTTCACCTATCGGCAGATGCTCGACTTCGTCCGTGAGGGATGCGAGTTCTTCTCCGAGGAGGAGAAGGCGCAGTTCTTAGGTGGAAACGCCGCGCGGGTCTACCGGCTCTCAACCCAACCGCGCAAGAAACAGGGATTGACGCCGATCACGGCCTGGTGAGAGTGAAGACGCAGTAGCCAAGGTAAAAGACGCTGAACAGCCCCGCACAGGCTGCACAGATTCCGCGCAGCCAGCGTCGATCCGTCCAGCTCCAGAGCCGCCAACCGGCCGCCACCACGAGTGCCCACTCGATCCCCGATCCGATCAACCCCCAGTGGGCTGGGTCCCAATAGGAGACCGGGCTGAGAAACCGCCAGTCGGAGAATGGAAACAGATGCCGGTGTCCGTCGTCGTGGTGCAGCAGTAAGTCTAAAAAGGAGTGGAATAGAACGCCGACGACCAGCCACGCGATCCGCCTCCAGCGGAGCCGCCAGGCGACCCAGCCCAAAGCCCCCCAGATCGGAAAGGAGTGGAACAGGTCAAAGAGCGCTTGCCAGGCAGGATCGAAGTACCGGGCTCCCCACAGCTCACGGCCGGAGGCGCCCCGAACGAACCGCTCGACGAGAAAAAACAGAAATATCGGTGCATCGGGAAGCGCTCCGCCGACGCCGACCGCCCAGTTGCGGGCCCATTGTTTGCGATGGCCTAAAACGGCTAGGTTGATCAGGACGTGGCTTGGTGTGTGCAACGCTCTTTTCCTACCAAGGAGCATCGCCGATGGCTCAGCGAATTCCCATGTCCCCGATGAAGCACATCGCCCTAGTGGCCCACGACAACATGAAGTCGGAACTGTTGGAGTGGGCGCGGTACAATCGGGAGACGCTGCGGCAGCATCATCTCTGGGCGACCGGCACCACAGGCGCCCTGCTCGAGCGGGAGCTGGACCTTCGGGTTCGGCGATTTCTCAGCGGTCCGCTCGGCGGCGACCAGCAGGTCGGCGCGAAGATCGCTACCGGCGCGATGGACCTGCTGATCTTCTTCTGGGATCCGCTCTCCCCCCAGCCGCACGACCCGGACGTCAAGGCCCTCCTGCGAATCGCCGTCGTCTGGAACATCCCCGTCGCCTGCAACCGAGCGACGGCCGATTTTATCCTCTCTTCGCCCCTGATGCACGGACCTTATGAGCGGATTGTTCGGCACCTTCCCAGCCCGGAGGAGCGCCTTCAGGAGCTGATCGGCGCGGCTTCGGCGGAATCATCCTGATGGGCTTCTAGAAGTGTTTCCAACGCGATTCGATGCGCTTCGACCCGCTCTTGAAGAGGACGAACCGTCGGCGTCTCGGTGGTCACGAGGTGATCGGTGTGGTCCCGGAACAAGGCGATCGGAATTCCGGCCCCGCGCTCCTGTCGGCGAGGCGCGTTCGGATCGGGATGGATGACCCCAAGCCGGGCCGGATCGCCTTCGATCGTCGGCTCCAGATTGATCGGACAGACGGTACCGACGCGCCGAACGATCTCCTCCCCGACCGGCGGGCCGTTCCGGCGAAGCTCGTACAGATAGAAGCCGGGGCTCTCCCAGTCCTCATGAAGGTCCACCGCCAGTGCAAAGCGCCGGCCAGCAACCCAGTGGTGCACGGCGCGGATCTCCGGTAGCTCTTCGCGGTCGTATGCCCAGTTGAGATCCACCCCGTCCGCGTTCTCCCGGCGATCGTGGACGTATCCCCACGGGTTGAGGCAGGGAAGCACCCAAAAGGAAAAACACTCGGTCCACCTCTCCCCCTGAGCCTCTAAAAATCGAAGGACGGCCTCAACCCCTGCAGGCTCGTCGCCGTGCGTTCCTGCGGAAAGATAGACGCTCGGCAGCCGTCGCGAAGCCACGCTCCGGACACCGTAGATCGGAAACCCGGACGCCTGAGCCAGGGTCAAAAGCTCCCAAGTGGTTCGATCCAGCGCTTCCAGCCGCTTGACGATCCGCTGATAATCCCGCATCCGCAACCTCCATGAGCTCATGATAGCCGTCTTTGTCCCCGGTCGTCGCGACCTGAGAGATCAACCCGACCGGGCGGCTCTTCGTTTTTTCCTCTGGAACGCGCAGAAAGGGAGACGACCATGCGGACAAAGGGGCTCGGAATCCTGATCGGCGGGCTTTTACTGGCCACCCTCGCGCAAGGGGAGACCGGATTGTTCACCGACAAGGAGCGGTACCGGGTCGGCGAGCCCGTGACTTTCATCCTCCGGAACGAGACGGATAAGGATATGACCTGGGGCTCGATCAGCTATTACCCGACCGTTTGGCGGATCCGTCCGGACGGCTCCGAGGAGATCGTTCGAGAGCTTCCCTTGATCGTGCTCTTAGCGCTTGGAGTTCTTCCCTCCGGAAGAGAGAAGCGGTGGGTTTGGGATCAAAGGGACTACTACCAGTGGTACGACCAGGTGATGCCTCCCACGGACCCACGGAAGCAGGTTCCACCGGGGGAGTACCTTGGTCGGTTTGAGACGCTGACCCATGGGGTGTTCGAGACGGACTCTTTCTGGATCGACGAAGCTCTTCCGGTGGACCCTCAGGGTAAGCTGACGACTACCTGGGCCGCGCTGAAGCAGGGCCGTTTTTAGCCGATTAGCCGGAGGGTGTCGGCTCCTCCCAGGGAAGGGGGTGCCCTCGTTCCTTCCAGCGGCGAAGGAGCAAAAAGGCCATTGGCTCTTTGGTTGCGTTGCCGAAGGATTCGCTGAGCAGCCGCACCTTTTGCCAGTAGTCCAGGTAGTCCACCGCGTCGCGGACGGCGAAGGCCTTCTCTCGGCAGGTTTTCGGACAGCAGTCCACAGAGCGTCCGTTCCAGAGAGGTGCCCCCCAGACGCGACAGATCGGGGGGCGGTCTGGGTAGACTGAACAGACGCCGCCGATCAGAAAGGGGCAACGACCCTCCGGACGATCGTCCAGAAGGGCGGAGGCCTCCCCAAGTGGGTCGATGGCGGCCGTCTCCGGGGCGATGCCGGCCGCTTCAAGTCGCCAAGCGGCCTGGGCGGCCCGTTCCAAAACGGCACGCTGGAGAGCGGCAGGGAACCGTTCCAGAGCGTCTAGCATCGGCTCCAGTTCCAGGGGGGCCAGCGGAAGCAGTGCCCCCGACTGGCAACAGTCCCTGCAGGTCGCCGGGCAGGGACGCACCGCCGGATGAGCCCGGACGCGCGCGACATCCTGGTCGATCAGGACGAGCAGTTGGCGATATTTCTGCCGAGCGATCTCGACCCGGACCGTCTGAGCCGTCTCCTGAACGCTCATCGAAGCCCCATGTCGCTACTGTGGCCGGGGAAGACCTTGGAGTTGGGGTCAATGTGGACCTTGGCGTAGTTCACGGCGATCGCCACCTCGCCGACGCCGACAGCGATCAGCTTGAGCTTCCCATCGTACCAGGCGATGTCCCCGGCGGCGAAGACCCCCTTTCGGTTCGTCTCCATGTGCCGATCCACAACCACCTGTCCGCCGTGGAGCTCCAACCCCCAGGACCGGATCGGACCCGGGTCCGACTTGAAGCCGATCTGAATGATCAACGCGTCGGCTTCCAGGGTGCGCAGCTCGCCGGTTTTGGTATTCCGGATGGTGACCGCTTCGAGGTGATCCGTCCCGTGAGCCTCCTCAACCACCCACCAGAGGAGAATCTCGATCGGCTGCTTCATCAGCTCCCGAACGTTCCCCTCGTGGGCGCGAAAGACGTCCCGGCGGTGGACCAGCGTCAGCTTTTTGGCGATCGGGGCCAGATGGAGCGCCCAGTCCACCGCCGAATCGCCCCCACCAACAATCACGACCCGCTTTCCGGCCCACTGTTCCGGGTTGCGCACGACGTAGTAGACCCCCTTGTCCACCAGCTCTTCGACACCGGGCCGGTCCAGACGGGTCGGCTGGAGGGAGCCGATTCCGGCGCAAAGGATCACTGTCCGGGACCACCGAACCCCCTTGGAGGTCTTAAGAGCATATAGCCCGGAGGCCTCGTCAAAGTGCAGCTCCTGCGCCTGCTCGTTCAGACAGACCTGAGGGTTCTTCCACAGTCCTTGATCCACCATCCGGGCGACTAGGTCTTTGGCTCGAATCTTCGGGAATCCCGGCATGTCGTAGATGTATTTCTCCGGATAGAGGGCGGTGAGCTGCCCGCCCAACTCCGGCAAGCTGTCAATGATCCGGGTGCTGCATTCGCGAACGCCGGCGTAAAAGGCTCCAAACAGCCCAACTGGACCACCGCCGATGATGGTGATGTCCTTGACGTCCGTCGGCGTCTCCGACACGATTGCTCTCTCCTCCCGTAAGCTTTTTCTCGTTTGGTGCAGGTCTGTTCCTGAAGACTCTCCGGAAAAGGGCCTTCCTCGAGGAGGGTACCCCCCTGTCCGGTTCGAGCCAAGCGCCGGACGACCTATTGTTGGCTCCCCGGACCTGAGGACGTCCTTTCCTCCTCAATCGGCGCCGTCTCGGTGCGCTGGAGCTGGGCTAGTTGCCGCCGGGTCTCCTCCAACGCTAGCCGAAGGGCTTCCACCTGGGTTGTTTTCTCCCGAAGCTGCTCCTGAAGGTGCTGAATCTGTTCCAGGAGCTGGTTTCGTTCTCGCTCCAGTTCGCCCAGCTCCGCCGCATAGGCCATTTGCACCGCCTCGGCCTGATCGACCTTCATTGAGAGGGAGATCGTCAGGCCCAGCGTCACGATCAAAAGCAGCAGTAGAGCGAGGATGATATACCGGCTGGTGGCCATGCGTGGCTTTGTCCTCGTGTCCGCTCAGGGCTACCAGATCCAAGACCGAACCGGCTCCAAGTGCCCGGAGCGAGCGGAGCGGATCCCAGCGTCTAGGATCGCCATCGCGTCCAAGTTGATCTCCGGACGCAGCGTCTCGTGAACCGGCTCGCCGGTCTCTAGGTGGTGGATAAACTCCTCAGCCACGTTGCGCCGGCCCTCCGGGAGGGGCTCCGGTTCGTGAAGCTCGCCTTCCCCTCCGTCCTGAAAGAGCCGTACGCCGCCGCGCCGTTCCAAGGCGATCGTGCCCTCGGTTCCGTAGATCACCGCTAACGCCGAAACGCCGTGGTTCACGCAGCTCCAGGTCGCCTCCAAGATGGCCATCGCCGAAGGATAGCGGACCAGCAGTGCGGCGTTGTCGTCGGCATCGGCAAAATGGCTCGCAAAGTTGCCCCGGAGCCCCAAGACCGCCTGCGCGGGCTCGCCTAGAACCCATCGGGAAAGGTTCGCCCCATAGCAGCAGTAATCCAGGAGCGCCCCGCCGCCGTCCTCGGCGTGGTGCCACCACTCAGCGGCCTTTTCCTGCGAACTTAGATCGGCCAGCGGCCCTCGCGACCCGGCCCGCCACTTGAACTGGAACACGCGACCGATCAGGCCGTTGTCCACCAGGCGTTTGGCCAGCCGCCAGGCGGGGGACCAAGTCGACGGCCAGTTGACGATCAGCTCGACGCCTGCCTCTCGCGTGGCCCGGATCATTCGCAGCAGCTCGTCAAAGCTAGCCGCTGGAGGCTTCTCGGTGATCACGTGAGCGCCGGCCGCTGCCGCTGCTTCGGTGACCTCGCCGTGGCGGGCGTTCTCCGGACAGGCGATGATGATGTCGAACGACTCCTTCTCAAGCATCTCTCGATAGTCCTGATACACCTTGGGAATGCCCGCCTTCTCGACGGAGTACTTTAGATTCGCCCGGCGGGTCATCGGTGCCTCCGAAAGCGAGGGCCGCGACGGCACCGTGTCGGCGCAGGCCACCCACTCCACCGCCTCCAGCGCGCTGAACTGATCCACCAGCCAGGTAACGTGCATGTGCGCAAACCCGATAATTCCTACCCGATAGGCCATCGTCGTTCTCCTTTTTTGCTCAAATCCGTGCTCGCAAAGCGATCGGCGAGGCTATTGTCCAGCCTTTGGCGGGAAGTTTCAAGAGAGCTCAGATTGTACCCTTGCATCTCTCCGCCGTGGAGCGCTATACTTCCCAACGAGTGAAACATTATCTTCGAAAAGTTGAGGGTATTGCCGATGGTCCGGCGGCCTGGGACGCTCTCATTAAGCTTGCTGATGCTGCTGGTGGGCAGCCTGACGGTGGGGCTTTCCCAGCACGCCTACTGCCGGGTTGCGCCGCTGGACAGCTGCGCCGACGCCTGTCAAGTGGACATCGGCTGCCGGGATGGCTACGACCTCCAGACGACAAACCCCGCTCCTCCCCTCGGGAATGGTGGCGTTGCGGTTGCTTGGCTGGGGAGCGGGACTCCGCCGCGGGTGGAACCCCCTGCGCCGATGGCCTTGGCGCCGCTCCCTGGGCGCTCGGAGATCGTTCCTCAGCTTATGTTCTCCTTCCAGCTTCGTCCTCGTTCTCCCCCACCTGCTTAAAAAGCCCCTAAGACACTTCCTTTCAGGCTGAGCCTGTACCCTGTCGAAAATAGAAAACTCAACCTGGAAAGCCTCTCGAATTCTCTTCTGATCGATTGCAACACGCAAAGGAGTTGATCGCCATGTTGCGGAATCGCTGGCTGATGAGTCTCGGTGTGGCGCTGCTGAGCGCCCTGACGATCGGTTATGCCCTCTCGCAGGCCCAAACCAACGACGTTGAGGAGGAAGAGACCCCCGCCCAGCCTTCTTCCATGGCGCCGGGAATGATGGGCGGGATGCCCATGATGCAAGGGATGATGGGCGGCCCCGGCGGAATGATGGGCGGGATGCCCATGATGCAAGGGATGATGGGCGGTCCTGGCGGAATGATGGGCGGGATGCCCATGATGCAAGGGATGATGGGCGGTCCTGGCGGAATGATGGGCGGGATGCCCATGATGCAAGGGATGATGGGCAATATGCCGATGATGAGCGGGGCTGGTGGTCGGTTTCCTAGCCCAGGTGCCTTGCTTGCTCAGGCGGACCGCCTGAACCTGAGCGAAGAGCAACGGGCCGCTCTCCGGGAGCTGGACGTTCAGTTCCGGGAGTCTCAGATTGACCGCCACGCGACAGCTCAGCGTCTGATGCTCCGCATTCATACAGGGCTGAGCCAAGAGGAGCCAAACCTGGAACAGGTAGAGGGATGGATTCGCGATCTGGCGGACGTGCACGCCTCGGCGTGGATCGAGAGGTTACGCACCGCTCAGGCCGCGTGGAACCTCCTCAATGACGACCAGCGGGAACTGGTCCGACAGAGCCCGCCAGCGGGTGACATGCCCATGATGCAGGGAATGATGGGCGGCCCCGGCGGGATGATGGGTAATATGCCCATGATGCAAGGGATGATGGGTGGACAGGGCGGCATGTGCCCCATGTGTGGAATGATGATGGGCCGTCAGGGTGGCATGATGGGTGGTATGCCGATGATGCAGGGAATGACGGGCGGCCCCAGCGGCACAATGGGGAGTGGGAGTGCTCCGATGCCCGCCCAACCGCCTGCTGAGGGTTCCGCCGGTATGAGCGGCTCTCCTCACGAGGAGCATCACCGTTAGCCTCAACAGGAACTCGGCGGGAGCCTTCCGGCTCCCGCCCCCTCCGGGGAGATCCGGGGAGATGAGAAACCATGATGAACTGGATGTCTGACGGAATCGCGAATGGCTGGTGGTGCGGAGGAGGGGGCACAATGGGCATTTTCATGTTGCTTGGATGGGTCTTGATCATCGTCGGGGTGGTCTTCTTGGTCCGCTGGGTGCTACAACAGACCCAGGGACGATCGGAACGCGCCTCCACCTCTGATTCAGGGGAGGACGCGCTGGAGATCCTGCGCAAACGTTACGCGCGTGGGGAGATTGATCGTGAGGAATACGAGCGCCGCCGACGGGATCTGTTGGCGTAGCGCTTGAAAGATCGTTGCGGAGAGTCTATCCGGTGAGTCAGATCGTTGTGGGGCTGCTGCTAGTGACCGTTGGAGGTGTCCTAGGCTTTCTACCCGTGGGACGGGAGGGGGGGGTACCGATCTGGATCTTCCTGGCCGTTGTTGGTCTGCTGTTGTTCCGTTCTGGCTGGCGCGTTCAGGGGTTGGAACGACGAATTCGACGGCTGGAGATCCAGGCACAAGAGCCGCCTTCCTGGCTCCGGGAAGAGATGGCTTCCCCGACGGTCCGCTCCGGCCCCTCACCGGAATCGGAGCGGCAGGATGCTGCTCTGCTCGATGGGCTAGGGCTGGAACTCGAAAAGGATGAAAAATCCTGAACCTTCTCCGGAGAAAGGAGCTTCGCGATGCCGCGGGTAACCCTTCACTCGCCTGAAATCTCCTGCGAGGGATGCATCAACGCCATCAGAGTGGAACTCACCGATCTGGAAGGGGTGCGCTTCGTTCAGGGCGACCCGAAGAAGAAGGAAGTGGTCGTTGAGTTCGACGCTCCGGCCACCTTGGACAAGATCAAAGCGGCCATGGAGGAGATCGGGTATCCGGTGGACCGAGTCGCCGCCTGAGACGGCGCGCTTGAGACAGAGGAGGGATGCGCATGTCGGTTGCCGAGGACGAAGTTTCCAACGAGGCCACCGAGACCGTCACGGAGACACTTCCTATCGTCGGGATGCACTGCGCCAACTGCGCCAGCACGATCCAGCGGGTGCTGACGCGTAAGGTGGACGGCGTCCTCTCGGCAGAGGTGAGCTTCGCCAGCGAACGAGCCGTTGTTGTCTACGATCCCAAGCGGACAAGCCACGAGGAGATCGTCTCGGCGATTCGCCGCGTCGGTTACGGTGTCGTGGAGGCCCAGGACCAAGAGGAGGAGCAGGACGCCGAAAAGACGGCGCGCGAGGCGGAGATCCGCGATCAGCAGCGACGGTTCCTGGTCGGCGTGGTGCTCTCAGCCCCGTTGCTGGCCTTCAGCATGCTCCGCGACTTTGGCCTGCTGGGGGCCTGGTCCCACGCGGTCTGGGCGAACCTGCTGATGTGGGCGCTGGCCACACCGGTTCAGTTTTACACCGCTTGGGATTACTACGGTGGAGCGCTGAAGGCTCTCCGGAACGGCGCGGCTAATATGGACGTACTGATTGTGCTCGGGACCTCCGCGGCTTACTTTTACAGCGCTGCCGTCACCCTTGCCCTGGCGATCGGTACGACGGCACTGGGTGAATACGTCTACTTTGAGACGGCAGCGGTCATTATTACCTTGATCAAGCTTGGGAAGCTGCTGGAGGCCAGAGCCAAGGGCCGGGCCAGCGCAGCCATCAAGCGGCTGATGCAGCTCCGCGCTAAGACGGCTCGCGTCCTTCGGGACGGAAAGGAGCTGATCATCCCCGCGGATCAGGTTCAGATCGGCGATCTGGTGCTGGTGCGGCCCGGTGAGACGATCCCCGTCGACGGGGTGGTTCGAGAGGGGCACTCCGCCGTAGACGAGTCGATGCTGACCGGCGAAAGTCTGCCGGTCGAAAAGGCCCCCGGCGATCCGGTAACCGGTGGCACCCTGAACCAGCAGGGCATGCTCCAGGTAGAGGCCGCCCGGGTCGGCAAGGAGACGGCGCTCGCTCAGATCATCCGCTTGGTTGAGGAGGCCCAGGCCAGCAAAGCCCCGATTCAGCGGCTGGCCGATCAGGTCTCGGCCGTCTTCGTTCCGGCGGTGATGCTCGTCGCTGTGGTGACCTTCTTCCTCTGGTGGTTTGCCGTGGGAGCCGGTTTCACGCCGGCCTTCCTCCGATTGATCGCCGTGCTGGTGATCGCTTGCCCCTGCGCTCTAGGACTGGCCACCCCGACGGCGATTATGGTCGGGATGGGCAAGGGCGCCGAGAACGGCATCCTCTTCAAGTCCAGCGAGGCGCTCGAACGACTCCACCACGTAACCGCCATCGTGTTGGACAAGACGGGAACGATCACCCGGGGCAAGCCGGAGGTGACCGACCTGGTCCCTGTGCCGGGGCGCTCCGAAGAGGAGCTGCTCCGTTGGGCGGCCTCAGCGGAGCGCGCCAGCGAGCATCCGCTGGCGCTCGCTGTAGTCCGACGGGCGGAAGAAGAGGGAATCGCCGTTGCGCCGGTGGAAGAGTTCCAGGCCGTTGCCGGCTTTGGGCTGATCGCTCAGGTGGAAGGCCGTCGGGTTCTGATCGGCAAGGAGGCGCTGATGCGCCGCGAGGGCGTCCCCGTGGAGCGGATGGCCAAGGAGGCCCAAGCCCTTGAGGCCCAAGCAAAGACGGTCATGTGGGTCGCTGTGAATAAGGAGCCGCTCGGCTTGATCGCTGTCGCCGACACGATCAAGGAGGAGTCGCCGGAGGCGATCCGCGAGATGCATCGGATGGGGCTTCACGTGGCGATGATCACCGGCGACCGCGAGGCGACCGCCCGTGCGATCGCCGATCAAGTCGGTGTGGATCGAGTGCTCGCTGAGGTGCTGCCCGATCAGAAGGCCGCTGAGGTCAAGCGTCTCCAGGAGGAAGGCTACCGCGTTGCCATGGTCGGCGACGGGATTAACGACGCTCCAGCGCTAGCCCAGGCCGACGTGGGGATCGCCATCGGCACCGGCACCGACGTGGCGCTGGAGACCGCCCAGGTCGCCCTGATGCGGGGGGATCTCCGAGGCGTTCCGCAAGCGATCCGGCTCTCCAAGGCCACCATGCGGATCATCAAGCAGAACCTCTTCTGGGCCTTTGCCTATAACACGGCTCTCATCCCCGTTGCGGCGGGAGCGCTGGCCTGGGCCGAGGCTCTTCCAAAAATCCTCAGGGAGCTGCACCCCATTCTAGCCGCGGCGGCGATGGCCTTCTCGTCGGTCTCGGTGGTGACTAATAGCCTTCGGCTCCGACGGGTTCGGATTCAGTAGTCAAGCCTGCACACGCGCTCTCAGCGCGCCTGGGAGCTGCAACCGGAGCGGTCCGGCTTCGCGTTGCATTCTCAGGCGCGCTTTGTCATGCTGAACGCAAGGGGCAGGGCGCAAGCTAGGGCCTCCGCGCGTTCGGGGAATCGAAGAAGGGCGCAGGGTGCAGAGAAGACGGGCGGTCCTCCGGCTGATCACCTGGGCCGTGCTGCTGATCGCTGTGGCGGCCCATGCTGCCTTTGAAGACCTCTGGGGAGGCGCTCGACTGCTGGGAATGGGAGGGGTGGGAGTTGCTATCGCTGGCGACGCTGATGGTCTCTGGACGAATCCGGCGGCGCTGACGCGCCCCTCGGCTTCCGACCAGGCTTTGATCGAGAAGCGACATCTGCTGACGATGAGCTATGCGGCGTTGTACCCGGGCCTCTCCGACGGTTCCCAGCTTGGACAGTTTGTCGCTGGCTATCTGTTGGGGCTGGGGGAACCCCAATCCGCCGGGGTCGGCTGGAAGCGCACCTTTGCCGCCGGCCTTTACCGAGAAGACGTCTTGACCTTAGGCCTAAGTCGGCGGATCCCCACCGGCGAGAAGGATCAGATCGGTCGGTTGAGCCTAGGGCTTCTCCTGCGGCTTCTTCAGTGGGACCTGGCTCCAATCGTTGCGCCGAGTGGAGACGTGCTGGAGGACCTCACCGGCCCCGTCCGGCTGGACCTTTCGCTGGGGTTAGCCTATCTGTTGGGGATCTCAGAGGAGGGACAGGTGCCGGTCGCTGTGGCGATCCACCACCTGACGACGCCGAACGTCGCCGCCTCGGCAGACTATCAAGAGTTGTTGCCGGTTCGGGTGGTGATCGGGATCGGCAGCGAACGGACGCGGACGCGCTGGGGCTTGGATGTGGGCCTCTCTCAACAGACGGTGGACGTGCGCCTGGGCATCGAGCAAGCCGTCGTTCCGGATCGGTTCTACGCGCGGGCCGGCTTCCGGTTGGAGGGCCTGGCGTTGGGGAGTAACCTGACCTTGGGATTTGGAATTGCCCTGAGCCCGGAAACCCGGCTCGACTATGCCTTCTGGTTCCCGATTGGAACCGTTCAGGAGACCTGGGGCAGCCATCGGTTTGGAGTGGTGTACCGGTTTTGATCGCAGGAGGCCGAATGGACGGCTACCAACATCGGGCGGCACTCTGGCGACAGATCGCCTCTCTTCTGGTGTGCTGGGTGTTGGCCGCCGGAGCGCTGGCTCAGCTGACCGATCCGTTGGGTAATCGGCTGTTCCTGGGACGGGGAGAAGAGATCTACAACTTCTCGGCGGCGTACGAGATTCTCGGCGGTGAGTCCTCGGTCCGTCGGGAGAAGAAGTTCCGGGAGAAGTCCCAGGGGCGCAACTACTTTTCCTTTGAGATTCAGCGGGAGTCGCTTCAGCACCGGCTGACGGTAGGGAACTTTCACACGAAGTTCTCGGCCTTCACGCTGAACAAGGAGCTGTTCGATGCGATTCAGTGGCAGATCGCCGTTCCCCGGCGGCGAGGTTCCATCCGCGCCTTTTTGGCCCGGATGACCAACAACACCTTTACACCGGACGGGCGTCCGATCGAGGGGCAGACGATTCGCAGCACCGGCGACTGGTTCATGGCGGGGTTCCGGGCCGAAGCGAATTTAGGGGCCAAGGTCTTTCGGTTCGGTCGGCTTCCGGAGGTCTCTCTTCCGTTGCCCCAGATCGGGGTGAGCTACGTCAACCGGTTTTTCACCAACTACGACCTTGCGCGGACGACCAATCCGTTTCGGGGGGTGGTGGTCGGCCTACCGCCTTCGGAGCTTTGGCTCCGGATTCGGGACGATTCACCCAAGGAGGGGAACGGCGCTCGCATCTACCGGATTCGGGTACTGGTCGACGGGGAGGTTCGTTTTGACCTGTCGGCGGGACGGGAGCCGCCCGGTGTTCTGGTACTTCCGACGACCAGTCGGTTTGAGCCGACGGAGGAGGCCCGGATCGTGGAGGGCGACGCGGAGGCGCTCTATCGGTTTCCTCTCCTCCAGGCGCAGGAGATCGGCGAGGTCCTCTTTGAGGTGGAGGTGGCAAACGACTACCGGGTTGAACTCTCGCGGGACGGCCAAAACTGGTCGCTTCAAGCCGTTGCCGAGCGCAACGTCACCGATCTCTCCAATCGTCGGACGGTCCGGTTCTTCTACGGGGAGCTGACCGATGAGACCACCTTTGGGGTGGACCTTCAGACCACTTTGGGCGGGTTCTCGATCGAGGCGGAGCGTTCTTGGTACTCCCAGACGTTGCAGTATCCTATCTTCAACGCTGCACGGAAGACGCGGACGGCTAGCGCCTGGTACCTGGACGTCAACCGTCGGTTTGGGCCGCTGTTTTGGCGTGGAGAGTACACCTCGATCGGGACGGAGTACGGCGCTGTCAACTTTGTGGACGACAACGACAACGAGGACCCGTACTTGGACGCTCGAGAGCCTTCCGTTCCCTTTGCAGGCAGCGACCGGGACGATCGGGATCGAGACGGCATTAAGGACTATGAGGACGACTTTCTTCTTTTTTTCTCCGATCCTCCGGAGTTCGTTCGCGGCGCCGAACGGGAGTCCATGGACTTTAACAACAACGGTCAGCCCGACTCGGACGAGGACGACCTAGACCCAAACTATCGGCTCGATTACGACCAGGGAACGCGCGGTTGGCATACCTTCTTCATTCTGGACGTGCCGGTGGTGAACGGCCTTTCGGTGATCCCTGGCTACTACGAGAAGCAGGCGCTCACCACCTCCGGCAGCAGCCGAGGGTACTACGGGATCCTTAGCTACGAGCCGCGCCGAATTCCTGGGTTTGGCCGCATTCGGATGCGCTATACCGTGCGCCGCTCCTGGGACACAATCCCGGACCCGTATGTCCTCCGCGGAAGGTTGATCGAGGACGACCTGACCCTCAGCAACTACATCGGAAACATTCTGACCGTGATCGTTCAGTACGATCAGGTGGAGAACCTGCAGATCACCACCAAGTTCAAGGTGGAGCGGAACAACCTCTTTAACCTCCGCCGTCGGGACGTGGACGCCCAGTTGATTCACCAGATGCGGTACGACTGGAAGGTTCGGGACGACCTAACGCTTTCGCCGGCCTTTCGGAGCGACCGTGCATTGGGCTATGCGATTCCGGCTTCGCCGGCGGCAGCGCGAGACACGCTCCGGAACGCATATATCCTGACGATGACCCATCAAGTGGCTGAGGAGCTTCAGTTGAGCGCTGGGCTGCAGTATCTCACCTGGCGCGACTTTCTGGACGGAAGGAATAGTTACAACCGGCGCGTGGGGTTTTTAGGACTGGTGCTTCAAGGAAAGGCCTTCGGTCAGGGGATCGGGCTGATCGCTACGGTGGACTTCACGGCTCAGACCTTTTTGCAGCCGGTTGGGGGCGATCTGCGCGCGACGAGCATCACCGTAGAGCTGTTCCTGCTGTGAGGGAGCGATGAACTCACGGCTGTTGATCCTGCTGGCGGGGTTTGGACTGATCGGCTTTTTGCTGTTTCCTCGACCGGAGCCGGTGCCCGGGCCCCGCCTCGTGGAGTGGGTTCCCACCGCCCGAAAGGTCGAAGGGGAGCCGCTCCACTTTCCGCAGGTCTTTCGGACCGAACCGATCTATGAGACTTACGACTTAGGGTTTTTGTATCGAATTGATCGCGTTCAGGTGAGTTTTGAGCAGCCGGACGAGCGAGGCCCCAAGCAGTTTGAGGTGCTGGTCAGTCCAACCCGCGAGGGGGAGTACCAGCGGGCGCTGACGTTTCGAAGCGCTTCCCGCTCCTACCCTTGGAGCGTCCAGCGGCTTCCGGTCGCCGTCGAGGCTCGCTGGGTGCAGGTGGTGGTCAACGACTGGTTCAGCGATCGGCCCCAAATCCGTGAGGTCCGGGTCGGCCCCAGCTACCGACTGGATTGGAACCCGATCGTTGCGATCCGGACCTCCCATTACGGCGCGGCGGCACACCTGCTGATGGACGGGCTGCGCGGAGACGGCTCCAAGTGGAGCGGCGCCGAAGTCCGAGAGGAAACGGTCGAGCAGGACGGACAACGGCACACGGTGCCCCGCCTCGCGGCACCCAAAGGACCGGTGTGGGTCCTGGCCGATCTTGGTGGTCCTCAATCGGTATTGGGGTTCCGGATCACCACCAACGGCCCAGACACCAACGTCCGGCGGTTTGCCGTTCGGTACAGCCTGGATGGGCGGGCCTTTCCTCAGCTGTACCTCTCTGGAGAGCTCCCCGACAGCTCCCAGGAGGTCCAGGTCCTTCTGGAGGAGCCGATTTCCGCCCGCTTCCTTCGGGTCGAGCTGTTAGAGTGGTACGGGGAGTATCCGGAGTTGGAGGAGGTCGAGGTCTTTACCAGGCGGTACCGTCCCTACACCGGTCCGGTGGAGCCGATGGCCGGTGGACAGTACAACCCGGTGTTGATCCGCTACGACAACTGCGGTGTGGACAATCGCCGTTCGCCCCATCTCGTTCAAGGGTATCCGTTCGACCGGGGGGAGGGGGACCCTTCCCTCCGGTACGCTTGGCGGCCAAACGAAGAGATCGGAGGAGAGGCCCCCGAAACACTCCGGACCTTTGCCTATCACTACGACGCCATCCGCCTTCGCTATACCAATCTTGACTCCAGCCGGCTCCACTGGCTGCAACTAAACGCGCTCCAGAACCAAGGGGGCGGGAGGGTTCAGAGCGTTCTCGTGGACGGCTATCTGCTCGTTCCTGAGTGGGCGGTTCCGGAGCAGGCTGCGGAGCCGCTGACGCTCTACGTTCCGCCGGAGGCGCTTGCTGACGGGGAGATCGTCGTCGAGGTCCATCGGCTGGCCGGGCCGAACGCGGTGCTCTCGGAGGCGGCGCTTTACTCGGCGCTCCGGCCTGGGGAGGTCGCTCCGGAGGCGGATCGACCCGTCTCCAAGGCGCTCCGTGCCGATCCGGCCCCTACCGTCGACGGGGACCCGTCCGATTGGTTCCGTCGCTTCCCCCTCCCTGACTCCCAAGGGGCTCTCGAGGGCTATCTGGAGTGGAGCGCTGGGGGGCTGTACGTCCTCCTGCGCGTTCCGCAGGGGCTGGTCGCCACCCCTCGGTTTGAGGACACACTGGACCTGTTTTTGGATGCGACCTATCGCCGCTCGCCGTCGCTTTATCAGCCTGGGGACCTTCATCTGCGCTTTTATCGTTTTGGCACCGGTCAAGAGATCGCCCGGATCGTTCCGCACTACACGACCGCGGGGCTGGCCGTGCCTGAAGGACCCCCTCGGCTTGTCACGGCCGGAGGACGACGGGGAGGAGCCTACTTCTTTGAAGCCTTCCTTCCCCGGGGGCAGCTCCTGGAGATCTGGGACCCTCAAGAGGACGGACGAATCGGATTTAATTTCATTTTCACCTCTCATCGGGGGGAACGATGGTTCCTTAGGGCGGAAAACCCGGAAGACCCACCGATCCAGTGGCAGACCGTGCGGCTGTGGGGAGCGCCGCGTGCGGAACTGCGCCTTTATGCTCAGCCGCCGCCGGGCTCCGGCGACCCGTGGAGCCGCGAACCGACGACCATCATGGACGCCGGCGATCTTCTCTGGATCGTCCTCCGGGACCCGGACGCGAGCTCGGATCCCCAGACTGTCGAGACGGCCATCGTTGAGCTGGCCGGGGGCCTCTCTGGAGCGCGGCGACGTGTCACCCTTCAGGAGGTGGACTTCCCGCGCGTCTTAGAGGAGGGCATTCCCCGCGCTCTCGCTCGGGACAGTCAGTACTTTGCCGCTGTGGTTCCGACCGCCTTCGGGGCGGAGGAGGTCGGAGAGAACTTCCCCCTTCGAGGGGATGAGGCGCTCCTGGTGACCTATCGGGACCCGTTCGCCGATCCGGCGGGGACCGCCGCCGTGATCCCCGCCGAAATTCGGGGACGCACCGGCGTGACGGGGACCGCTCTGCTCCTAGACGAGGCGGGTCGTACGGTTGCCCAGTTTCGCGCTGGAGATCGGTTGATCCTTCGGGTGGAGGACCCCGACCTAGACGTGGAACTTCCTCCGCCCCCACCTGCCGAGGAGGGCCAACCTTCGCCCCCTCGAACGATCACGGTGATCCTCCGCGCCCGAAGCGTGGACGCGACCGAGCCTTACGATCTGCTCTCGCCGGTGCTTGTCGAACGGGAACCTGGGGTCTTTGTAGGGGAGGTCCAAACGGAGTACTCCACCGACCCCAATCCTGAGGATCAGGTGCTCCAGGTCGTCGGGACTCAGGAGGTCCAGCTCGTCTACCTGGACCGGATTCAGGAGACAGGCCGGACGCGCGTTCCGATGGTGGTCACCGCGCGGGTGGCCATCGGTGCGACGGCGCAGCTCCGGATTCGGACGCCGCGGGGGAACTTCCCGCCGCCGGGAGAGGCGGTGCTCTTTCGGGCGGGGACGCCGTTGATTGTCGCCCTCCAGGACGAGGATTTGAACCGCAATCCTTCTGAGCCGGATCGGACGACCGTCCTTGTCCGGGCCGAGCGAACGGGCGATCGCTTGGAGCTGGATCTGGCGGAGGCCGAACCGGACTCCGGGCAGTTGCTGGGTCTGGTGGAGACTCGATACGGAGAGACGGCGGACCCGGAGAACGCCGTCCTCGAAGTGGTGGGCAACGATCGGGTGTGGGTGGAGTACGTAGATGCGCTCCAAGGCTCAGGCGCCACGCGGGTTCCGGTCGTTGCCGAGGGACGAGTCGCCGTCGGCAACGACGGAACGCTCGCCTTTGTCGGCGCCGACTACACCCGAGTCGTCTCACGGGTGAACCCGACGGACGTGCTCTTTTTGCGCGTCGAGGACCCCGACGAGTCGGGGGAGCGGGTTCCCATTCAGCTTTCTGCGTCCCAGACGGGCGATCGGGAGACGGTCTGGCTTCAGCAGGCTTCCGGCGTGGGAGTTCTTTACGTCGGTTCTGTGCCTACGGCGTACGGGCGCGAGGCCGTCGCTGGAGACGGCGTTTTGCACGTGGTCGGCGGCGATCGGATTCAGGCTTTCTATACCGACGCGCTTCGAGCTTCGGGGGAGACGGATCGAACGGTCGTTGCTCAGGTGACCGTCAACGTCGGCGCCGATGGGGTGTTGGAGGTCTACCGTCCCGTTCTTGGGGGATCGCCGGTTCCGGTCGGACCGTTGTTCCGCGCTGGCGAGACGCTCCTGATTGAGGTCCGTGATCCCGACCTGAACGCGCTCAGCGAAGTGATCGAGCAGACGACCGTTCAGGTCTGGGACCGCTCGACGGGCGATCGACTCGATGTACCGCTTCGGGAGACCAGCGGAAACAGCGGAATCTTTCAAGGGACGCTGATCACCGAGTATCACACGAGCGCCCTTCGGGATGCCGTCCTCCAGGTGTCTCAGGATAGCGTGGTCACGGTGCAGTATGTGGACGCGATCCGTTCCACCGGAGCGGTGCAGGTGCCGATCCAGCGTCACCTGGGCCTGGAGCTGGGCACGCGCGGGGAGCTTCATCTGCTGACGCTGGACGGAAGCCGTGAATTGGCGACGTTCGGACCAGGCGATTCGATTCTTGTCCGCGTGGTAGACCGCGATCTGAACCAGGATGCCCGCTTTGCGGAGACGGCGTCGGTCTGGGTCGAGGGGAGCCGCTGGGGGGACGCCTTGGAGCTCCCGCTCCGTGAGACGGGTCCCAACACCGGCGTCTTTGAGGCGCGACTGGTTGCCGAACGGACCGCCGACGCCGATCGAGTCCGGCGCGACGACTTGGTGCTCCAGGTGGGGGACGGAGAGGTCGTGACGGTCGTCTACGTGGATGCGCTGGATAAAACCGGCGAGCCGAACGTCGCCTACGCGCGGCGGGTCGTCTTCTCAACGGGGAGCGAACGGACGTTGCTACTGACCGATGCGGCCGGACGGGAAAGGGGCCTCTTCCGTGCCGGAGAGACGCTGTTTCTGGAGCTCCGCGATCCGCTCCGGCTGATCTCCACGCAGCTTCCCTCTCCCGTTGTTGAGGTCTCCGGAAGCCGGACCGGCGATCGGCTTTCCCTCACCTTGGAGCCCGATCCTCAGGAGCCGGGCCGTTATTTGGGTCAGTTTCCCACCGCCTACGGGGTTGCCGCGCGGGAGAACGCGGTTTTAGAGGTCCAAGGTGGGGAGGAGGTGTTTGTCCGGTACCGGTCTCCGGACGGAAGCGAGCTAGCGGCCTTGGCCCTGGTGGCGCGAGGCGTGCGAGCGCGAGTGAGCGTCGTCCGGGAGGACGGATCCCCCCTGGTCGTCCTGACGCCTGGCGAGGTCCTCGGGGTACGGGTAGAAGATCCGGACCAAAACGCACAGGCCACCGAGCGAGAGCGGGTCCACGTTGAGATATTCGTCGCGGAGACGGCCTCTCCCTTTACGATGGCCTTGGAGGAGACCGAGCCGGATTCTGGTCTCTTTCAGGGCACCGTCGGAACGATCCTCGGGGCTCACGAGGAGGGCGGGGATGCCCTTGTGCTCCTGGGCGGGGAGACGCTCCGGATCGCTTATCTCGACCCTCTGGTCGAGACCGGAGCGACCAACGTCGAAGTGGTAGCCACCTGTCCGGTGCGGCGGGTGCTGTTTGCGCCCTTTGTGGAGACTGGGCCGATTCTGGACGGCTATCCGGAGGGATGGCCGTTGACCTATGGTGTTCGCACGCCGGAGCGTGGAGCCCTCCTCTGGGCGCTTTGGGATCGGGAGGCGCTCTACCTCTTCGTTCAGGTGAACCGGTCCGATCCGATCGTTCGGGACGTCACCCGTTGGTACGAAGGCTCCGACGCCCTTGAGCTTCACCTAAGCCCGCTCCGCGGAGAGGAGGTCCGCCCCGAGCATCTGGACGACCCGTTAACGGCCTCGGAGTACGTCTTCTGGATCTGCCCAAAAGGCGGCGGTCCTCAGGGGGACCGCCCCTATGTGGGCCAAGCGCGTCCGGTGCTCCAGTACAACGTTCGGCGGGTCTCGGTTGCCGCGCGAATTCGGGAGGGGGCCTACTTTCTGGAGATACGCATCCCGTTTGCCGAGGCGCTAGGAGGGTTCGATCCGTGGGTCTCCCGGCGGCGGGACCGGTTGGCCTTTAACTTCCTTCTCTATCGCTCCAAAGGCCCGCAGCAGTGGTGGGCCGAACCGCCGGCGGACGGCGTTCCATCCAGCTGGGGCGGAATGCTCTATCTGGTTCGCCCGGAAGAGAGTGAATGAGGCAAAGGGGACCGGTTCAACCCCTCCGCTGCCGGAGCACGATTTCGGGCAGGTCCTCCTCCCGACGGACGGCCAACAGATTGATGTGCCCGTATCGCTCAGCGCGGCGGAGCGCCTCTTGTCGGTCCACCGGAATCGGCTGCCGACGCTCGGCCTTCTCATGAGAGATGTGGTAAAGCCGGAATCCGAGCCCCTCTACCTGGGTCAAGTACTCTTCTGGCCGGACCCCAAAGGCGATCAGATCGGCCGGCTCCAACTCGGTGATCAGCACTAGCTCCGGACTGGACGCCAAGAGCCGTTCGGCGCCGCGCAGAACGAGCGGCTCAGCCCCTTGAACGTCCATCTTGAGGAGGCGAACGGCGGGGGGGCTCCCTTTGAAGAACGCGTCTAGGGAGGTCACGGTGACGACAACGGGGACGGCGTCCGGCTCTCCAGCGTGCAGATGGTGATATCCGCTGGCGCGGGGGGAAAGATAGAACTCTGCCGTTCCTGGCCGATCGGCGACGGCAAACGGAACCGCCCGAGCGTGGCTGAATCCGTTGCGCTCGAGGTTCTGGCGGAGTAATTGAAAGGTCTCCGGCGCCGGCTCAAAGGCGAACACCCGACCCTGAGGGCCAACGGCGCGGGCCATGATCACCGCAAAGCATCCGCAGTTGGCCCCCAAGTCCAGCGCCACGTCCCCTGGGCGCAGGTAGGCTTCACAAAGCGCCACCTCGGGGTCGTTGTACTCGGTTCCCATCAGAAGAGGCAGATGGGTCCAGTCATCGGCGTCGATCAGGAGAGGGATGCCGTGGTAGTTCACTTCGACGATCCCGTGTGGGCGAAGCGCCTGGAGCAGGTTCCGGTAGAGCGCTCCCAGGATCGGTCGGCTGGCCAGTCCGCGGCCGTGTCGGCCGCCGATCAGACGTTTTCCCCATCGAAAGAGCCGAAATAGGGCCGTTCGCATGCTCGGGAGCCCCTTGTGAAATGGCATTTCCAGCGCGCCCCGTCCCCAGCAGATGCTAGAGGAGCCGCTCCTGAGAAGGCAAGTTCTTTGCTATGCTCTGGACTGTGCCGGATTTGCTTCATCTTGTCGCTCGGCTGGTGCGTCTAGTGAGAGTAGGCGGCTGGAGTCGAGAGAATCCCGACACTAAGAGCGATTGGGAGCGCAGAGAACATGTGGCGATGGGGTCTGATCGGGTTGGCACTTCTGGGCGCGCTGTTTGGCGGCTGTGCCCGGGAACCGGTTCGCGAAGCCGACTGGGACGTGCACTTTCGGGACTTGAGCTTTCCTGATCCCCAGCACGGCTGGTTTGTTGGGGATGGGGGCTTTATCGTCCACACGCCTGACGGGGGTCGCACCTGGGTGCGCCAGGAAAGCCATACCGATGCAGACCTCTACGCTGTCGAATTCCTCAATGAGCGGGTCGGCTGGGCGGTCGGGGAACACGGCGTGGTGCTGGTGACCACCGACGGCGGTCAGTGGTGGCGTCCAGTTCGAAACCGGCCGACCGGCGCTCAGTTGCGCGGCCTCTCGGTTCGGAACGCACAGACGGTTTATGTGGTCGGCGAGTCCGCTCAGATCTACTACACCGACACCGGCGCCGAGCCGCCCAATCCGCGCGTTCCCGCCTGGTATTCCGTCCCCAATCCGACCGAGTTTGCCCTGACCGACATTCAGATGGTCAACCGGCTGATCGGATACGCCACCGGCGAGATGGAGACCGTTCTCAAGACGGAGGACGGAGGGCAGAGCTGGCAGCCCCTGAGGCTCTGGTTTGAGGAGGCCCAAGATCGACTGTTGAACAATTACCACCGCGTCAAGTTCCTCGACGAGCGGATCGGCTGGGTGGTCGGAACGGACGGGTCCATCTTCAAGACGACCGACGGGGGGAGAACTTGGATCCGCCAGGAGAGCCGGATTCCCTTTAACGATCACGTTCGGTGGGCGGCAAACGCGATCGATTTCTGGGACGAGCGGCACGGGGTCGCCGTCGCCGACGGCGGTCACATCGTCCAGACCGAAGACGGGGGGCACACCTGGAATCTGCGATCCAGCGGTTTTCAGACGCCTCTAACCGGCGTCCAGTTCACCAGTGAGCGAGAGGTCTGGGTCTGCGGCTGGTACGGCGTAGTCCTGCACTCCCAAGACGGCGGCAAGACGTGGAAGACGGTCAGCGGCGTGACCGCCCACTCGCTCGAAGCGGTCGAGTTCCTGGACGACCGACGAGCGGTGGCCGTTGGGACCGGCGGAACGCTGCTCGTCTCCGAGGACGGTGGCAAGACCTGGGTCGAGCAGAAGACCGGGCAGCGCGACACGCTCAAGAGCATCGTCTTCATCAATGAACAGGAGGGCTGGGCCGTCGGCGAGCGCGGAATTGTCATGCACACCCAGGACGGCGGGCGGACCTGGGAGTACCAAACGGCAGGGATCGGGTTTCAGCTTAACGCAGTTTACTTTGTGGACTCCCAACGCGGCTGGGCCGTCGGCGAGCTTGGGTCTATCCTTCACACCCACGACGGCGGAAAGACCTGGGCCCCTCAGCGCTCCTTTGCCTTTGAATCGCTCCGAGCCGTCTACTTTGTGGACGATCAGCACGGCTGGGCCGTCGGATGGCCAGGAGCGGTCTACCGGACGACCAACGGTGGACTCAAGTGGGAGAAACAGGAGGTCAACACCTTCAACGAGCTGAACGGCGTCTTCTTCCTGGACGAAAACGAAGGGTGGATCGTCGGACAGTACGGCGTCATCCTTCACACCGAGGACGGCGGCCAAACCTGGGAGTTCCAAGCCAGTCCCACTTCGGAGAACTTGAACAAGGTGTACTTCCTCAACCGCGATTGGGGGGTGATCATCGGCGACAAGGGGACCGTCCTGACGACGACCAACGGCGGCCAAACCTGGAAGCAACAGGTCAGTGGCACCGAAAAGGATCTCTTGGCGTTGAGCGTCTCTCGAAGTGGGCTGCTGGCCGTCGGGCGGGGCGGCGTAGTGATGCGTTACTCCCCCGATCTGGTGCCTTCGGAGGTGGATGTTGAGGAGCTAATCGCTCAGGTGGAGGAGACCCGTCGGAGCCGGCCCCGACCTCGACCGGTCCCGACGGAGGACGGCGGTTGGGTGCTGGTTCGGCAGGCCTCCTGGCCGACCGAGTTCCAGTCGATCGCCTTTGTGGATCGAGATCACGGTTGGGCGGTCGGGACTAACGGCGTGATCGCCGCGACGACCGACGGGGGAAAAACCTGGACGCCGCAGCGGACGGACACCAAAGCTCGATTAGATCGCGTCCTCTTTGCCGATCTCCAGCACGGGTGGGCCTTTGGGGTCGACGGAACGCTCCTGCGCACCGAGGACGGGGGGAAGACCTGGGAGCGGGTTTCCCTTCCCGGCGTCCGGCGGGTTGGAAGCGTCTTCGCCTGGGACGCTCAGCGCCTCTGGGCCACTGTCGGCGGTGGGGAGATACTCCGCTCCGAGGATGGGGGGAGGACCTGGGAGCGGGTGAACACGCGAGCGACCAATGCGCCGCTTCGGGACGTGTGGTTCGTCTCTCCCCAAGAAGGGTGGGCAGTCGGCCCTCAGCGGAACGAGGGCGGATTGATCCTCCACACGACCGACGGGGGCCGTCACTGGGAGATCGTCCTCAAGCCGGAGTTCGCTCCAACGACGATCTTCTTCTTTTCCCCAGAGCGGGGGTTTGCGCTCTCCTCCTCCGGCGACCTGCTGGCCACACAGGACGGCGGGAAGACCTGGGAGCCGCTCCCTCGACGGCGGCTGTTGGGCGTTCAGGAGGTGGTCGTCCTCGACGAGCAAACGGCGATCGCCTACCAGCGGTTGGGGCGCGCCTACTTGACGACGGACGGCGGGGGCTCCTGGCGCCCGTTGACTCGAGAGGCGGCGACGGCCTTTGCGTTTGTGGACCCGCAGACCGGCTGGGCGGTTCAGGGCGCGGAGATCCGCGCCACTACCGACGGAGGAGCGACCTGGACCGTTCAGGTGGGCGGCCTTTCGAATGCGCTGCGTCACGGGCGCTTCCGAACGGCCCAAGAGGGCTGGTTGGTCGGCGAATCGGGCTTGGTGCTTTACACCGACGACGGAGGAGTGCACTGGGCGGTTCAGGCGCAGCTGGGAGAGGCCGATCTCCTACGCGCTCACTGGTCCGGTTCCAGGCGCGGCTTTGGATGGATCCTGGACGCTGAAGGGACGCTCTACTTTACTCCGGACGGGGACACGTGGCAGTCGATCGAGCCTCCTGCCGGTACGGTGCGGACCCGTTATCGGTTGACCGATGCCTTCCTGCGGGGCTTTGGCGAAGTCTGGGCTGTCGGAGCTAACGGGCTGATCCTTCACAACCCGGACGGTGGGCCCTTCTGGGAGGTCCAGGAGAGCGACACCCGCGAGACACTCCGCGGCATCGCTCTGGACCGGTACGGCTACGGTTGGGCGGTAGGACCGCGCGGCTTGCTGCTCCGGACAACCACCGCCGGCCGACGCTGGTACGCTCAGGAGAGCGGGACCGGCTATCACCTGAACGCGCTAGCGGTGTTGGACACCCGCACCGGTTGGCTCGTCGGGCAGTACGGGATCATCCTTCGCACCGAGGACGGCGGTGCCCGCTGGACGCCCCAGCAGAGCCACACGACGGCAGACCTTCACGCGATTTTGGCCCTCTCCGACCAAGAGGCCTACGTGGTCGGAGACGGAGGGACAATCCTTCATACCACAGACGGGGGGAGCCACTGGAAGCACCAGCCCACCCCGACCGAGGCGCCCCTGTACGGGATCCTCCTCGCAGAGGACGGCTCGGCGCTCTACGCCGTCGGCGAGTGGGGAGTTGTCCTCCGCGCACCGCGCGCCCAGCCGGTGGCCCAAAGGGGGCCTCAGCGCTGAGGACCCTCCAGTTCCTCCGTCGGAATGAAGGCCGACGAGGGAATCGCAGCCCCGAGCGCGTCGAATTCAGGAGTTCCGCGCAGAACGGCAAACTCCGGGTCGTTCCAAGCGGTTTGACCCCAGGCGGCGTTGATCGCCACCGCTCGAAGGAGATACTCCATCGCGGTCTGATGGTCGCCCTCCCGGACGGCGATTACGGCCAGGAGATAGGCCGGAGCCGGCCAGTCGGGCCGGAGCCGAAACGCTTCCTGGAGATGCTCCTTGGCCTCTTCGAACCGATCGTTTTCAAAGTAGACTTGGCCCAGATCAAAGCGAAGCTCCGGATAGTCGGGGCGAAGCCGAAGCGCCTCAAACCAAGCGTCGAACGCCTCGCGGGCGTACCGGTCCGGTTGGTCCGCATAGACGCAGCCGATCAAGTAATGAAGTCGAGCCTCCGTTGGACTGAGCTCCAGCGCTTGGCGGAGCCAAGAGACTGCCGTTTCAACCTCACCCTGTTCTCTGGCCTCAAAGGCCCGTTCTAAGAGGAGCGTCTTTAAGTCCTCGCGGACCGCCGTCGCCTGGGGGTTGTGTTCCAGGGCGCGGCGGAGGAGGGCTTCTGCCTCGTCCCTTGAGCCTTCCGTCCAGCGGATCTGGGCGAGCAGCCGGGTCGGCTCCGGGGCGTTTGGGAAGCGGTCGAGCAGGGCCTCCAGGAGCCGCCTTGCCTCTTCGAGTTCCCCTTCTTCCCAGGCCGTCTCGGCCCGGGCCAGGAGCATTCGCTCTTGAAGTCGGGCGATCCAGCTCATTGAGTTCCCGTCAGATGCCGCTTCCGAGCGCTTCGATCAGCCGTCGGTGGCGGCGGTAGAGCGGTTCGTAAACCTCCATCGCCTGGGGGTTGGGGGTGAACGTTTCGGTCGGCATCGCAATTGCCTTCCATGCCTCTTGAACGTCCGAGACGATTCCGGCGCCGACCATCGCCAAGACGGCGGCTCCCAGCGTGGTGACTTCCGGAATCCCGGCCAGCTCGACTCGCCTTCCGGTGACGTCGGCGAGAATTTGGGCGAACAGTCGGTTTTTCGCAAACCCGCCGCCGATCAGAATCGAGGAGACCTCCCCCTGCATGTATTCGAGACAATCTCGCGTCTGATACGCTAACGACTCCAGGACGGCGCGGACAGCGGTTTCTGGCGGCAGGCCGTCCTCCCATCCAACGAGGGCGCTGGGCGCTTCCGGGTTCGGCCCCGTCCCCGCGACGAAGGTTGGGTTAATGTAGACACCATGGCTCCCCGGCGGCACCTTTGCGGCGACTTCGGTTGCTTCAGCGGCAGAGGCCTCCGGGAGGAACAGCTTGCGGACCAGGTCGAAGGCCAGGCCGCCGATCATATGGCCCTGGTTGTTATAGCCGCCCAGGACCCCTTCTGCGTGGGGGTTGAGCTGCCAGGGCATGTTCCGGCGGCGATCCTCCAAGCGGACTTGGTATTGATCGTGCGTGCGGACCAGCAGGCTCCAAGTGCCGGTCGAGAAGAGGGGATCGCTGCGCAGATCGCGGCAGGCCCCTGCCGTCGCGACGACCGTGTCGTGCCCGCCCGCGCAGACGGGGGTGCCCTGAGGAATCCCGGTCGCCTCGGCGGCCTGGGCGGTTACTGTACCGACCACCTCGCCCGGGGATCCGACCTCTTGCGGAAACTTGTTTGGCACCTCGAAGGCTTCGAACAGATCGTTTGCCCACTCCTTTCGGTGGAGATCGAACAGCATCGTAGTGGTGGCCATCGTCCGCTCGGCGACTCGTTCGCCGGTCAACCGGTGAACAAAAAGCTGGGGCATCATCAGGAACGTTTCGGCCGTCTTGAGGACCTCCGGGCGGTGATCCCGAATCCATCGAAGGCTAAAGGCGGTGTTGAAGTGGAACGGTGGCGCGCCGGTCTGAAGGAAGATCAGGTCCAAGTCCAGATGTTGCTCCGCCCAGCGGACCTGCTCTCGCGTTCGGGTGCATTTCCAGGAGATCACCGGATAGACCAACCGATCGTCCGGGCTGATCGCTCCCCAGCAGACGCCGAAGGTGGTGATGTTCACGGCCCGGACGGCACAGCGGTGTTCGTCTAGGAGCTGCCGGGTGAGATCGCAAAAATTCTCCCAAAACCGATCCAGCGGCCAGATCAAGCCGTCCTCGTGTCGTTCGGCGGTCGTCGGACGCGAGGCGGTCGCAAAGACGCGTCCGTTCGTACCGACTAGCGAAACGGTTGTGTTGGTGGCTCCGCAGTCCCAGATCACCAGGGCTTCCCGTTGTGCTCGCATGGCCCTCTCCGTTGGGAATCCTCGGGACGCTCAACCCAGAGCGCGCGGTTTGATCGATCTCTACGGCATTTCATTGTGGGGGCTCTGAAAGCCCCTGTCAAATGAGGGGAGGGTCTTCTCGATCGAAACGAAAAGGCTTCCGAATTTGCCTCCAGGCGGACGGTACGCTACGCTTTCTTGGCGGTGGCCTCCGGCTAGTCCCAAGACGAACCGACTGAGAGGGGATGAGCAGCCATGGCGCGACGGTGCTTTCTTTCGGGCAAAGGTCCCAAGGTCGTCAACAACGTCTCTCATGCGAACAACCGAACGAAGCGGCGCCAGTTTCCTAACCTCCAAACGGTGCGCGTTTACGATCCGGAGACGGGCACCTATCGGCGACGGCGCGTTTCGGTACGGATGATGCGCACGCTGGATAAAAAGGGGCTCCTGATGCGCGTTCCGGTTCAGCCGTCTGCCGAGGAGGCCTGAATCCTCTCCCCTTGCCATCGCCCTCTCCCGTTTGTTTCTTCGGGGGTTGTTCTGCCTTCTGGTCGGAGTCTCTCCGGTCCCTCCTTGTAACAGACTTGCCCCCTGAGCCGTTCTTTTAGGCGACTCCGATCCTGTTTTAGGCCTTCAGAGTGACTCGCTCCGGTCCCGGATGAAGGAGTTCCCGATGTTCTTTCGAACGGGGGGAATCTGGTTTGCGCTGGTGCTGGTCGGTCTTGTCGCCTGGGCGGAGCCGCAAGCAGCCCTCGTGATGGAGTTTGACACCGGTCGGGTGTTGTACGCCCAGAGGGCCGATCAGGAATGGCCTCCCGCCTCGCTGGCGAAGATGATGCTGTCCTATGTTGTCTTGGACGCTGTCGCCGCCGGGAAGGTCTCTCTGGAGACTCCGATTCGGGCTTCGGCCCTTGCGGCCCGGACCGGCGGCTCTCAGGTCTACCTCCGCGAGGGGGAGATCTTTCCGCTGGGGGAGTTGATGGCTGCTATCGAGATCGCCTCGGCGAACGACGCCAGCGTTGCGGTCGCTGAAGGGGTCTTCGGCTCGGTGGAAGCTGCCGTCCAGCAGATGAACGCAAAGGCCCAGGCGCTGGGCTTGGAGAAGACCCGATTCGTGAACGTTCACGGTCTTCCGGAATCCGATCCGAACGGAGACCGGATCACAGCTCGCGAGGCGGCCGTTCTTGCGCGCGCCTTGCTGCGAGACCATCCGGAGGTCCTCCACTGGACGGCAACGGTGCACGCCCCTTTCCGGGGTGGAAAGTTCCGCTTGTACAGCACCAACGCTCACTTCCTCAGCCGGTTCCCCGGAGCGGACGGGCTCAAAACCGGCTATCACAGTCGGGCGAGGTACAACCTGGTGGCAACGGCGGTCCGGGAGGGGATGCGGTTGATCGCCGTTGTGTTGGGGTGCAACTCCAGCCGCGACCGAACGGAAGCAGCCAGCGCGCTCTTGGAAGACGCTTTCCGTCGCTATGAACGGCGGGTGATCCTCCGGACGGGCGACTCGCTCCCCGATCTGGTCTACGTGGGCGGGAGCCGAGAGGAGTACGTCCCGCTGATCGTCAGGGAACCGCTGGTGCTAGCCCTTCCCCGAACCGCCTGGACGGCGGTCCGATTTGTCCCGCGCGGTGTGCCGCTCCTGGAAGCGCCCGTAAGCGTTGGGGACCCTGCTGGAGAGCTGGTCGCTCTCCTGGACGGTGAAGAAGTGGGTTCTGTGCCCCTGTCCGTTGGCCGTTCGGTGGACCCAGCACCGGTCTGGTGGCGGTTGCTCCACCAGGACCCACCCCCTGAGGAGCGGTTGAAGCCTCGCACCTCCCAGACGCCGACCCGGGAGCCGGCTCAATAAAGCACCCCGCGCGTCAGGTTCCGGCTCCGATCCACCGTCCGGACGTAGAAGGGCATCGCCTCGTCCGTTCGCCAGTAGGCCATTCCGGCGCTCCAGGGGTCGAATTCGCGCGGGAAGCGCGTGTAGGCGTCAAAGATCGCTCCGCGCAGATCGGCGCCGTTCAGTTGTGCCCGCCGCAGGTCGGCGCCCAGTAGGAGCGCTCCGCGCAGATCGGCGCCGTTCAGTTGTGCCCGCCGCAGGTCGGCGTATCGTAGGTCGGCCTGCCGGAGGTCGGCTCCCTGGAGATCGGCGCCGCGCAAGTCGGCTCCGAAGGCCCGAACGGAACGAAGGTCGGCGCTCCGAAATCGGGCCTCTCGGGCTTCAACCCGATAAAGGCTTGCCGACCGAAGGTCGGCGGCGCTCATCCTCGAGCCGTTCAGCCGCGCGAAAGAAAGCCGTGCCTCACGTAGCCGCACTCCTTCAATCTGCTGGTTAGAAAGATCCTTGCCCCGGAGATCGACTCCAGGTCGAAGAGCCAACCCTCGCTCTGGAAGGTTCGTCGTCGCACAGCCCCACAACAGCGCCAGCGCCCCAATCGTTGTTAGAACAATCGCTCGCATCCCCTGGCTCCTCTTTCCATTGCGCAGCCCGCGTTCCCAATATAAGGATACGGTAAGGCCTCCGATCAACACCAGTTGCAACCAACGGTGACACTGACTAAATTTCTTCTATTCTCGAAGGAGGACGGCTGTGCGCGACCCCTTGACCGAGCCGATGGTTATCCCCTCCAGCTTGGGGCCTCGTCCTACCTGGGCCGTTCGGGTGCTGTACCTGCTGGAGCAGATGGAAGAGGCAGCAATAGCCTTTGTTGCTCGGTACACACCCGTTCGGACGGCACCCTGGTCTGGCGCGAAGAGTGGCCCGGAATGGATGGTTCCGACGATGGCTATGAGAGCTTTGGCACCTTCCCGCTTTATGCGCTCCTGACGGGCAGCGAAACCGTCGAAGCCCTCGCTCGATTGGAATGGGAGGCGGTTACCTGGCAGTTCACTCAGTACGGTCAGGTCTACCGGGAATTTGACGCCTATTACGACTGGATGCACCACGGCGAGAGCTATACCTATCTCTACTACTTAGCGCTTGTGGATCCGACGGTCTACCGCGATCGCGTTCGGGCCGAGCGCTTTGCCGCTCTGTATCTCGGCGAGGACCCCGAAGCGCCTAACTGGGACCCGGAGCTCCGAATGATCCGCTCTCCGATCAATGGGAGTCGCGGACCGCGGTTCACGATGACAGCGGAAGACTGGGTGACTCATCGACCTGTTCTGGCCAACTACCTGCTCCCTTATGAGGATATCCCCGGCCTGGAGACGGACGATCCCTTCTCGAAGGCCGACTGGACCGACGATCGTCTTTTTGAGGCGATCCTTCAGGCGATGAATCAGCGGATGGTTCCCGGCGACGTGCCGCTGAACCTCACGGCCACCAGCCTGGTCACCCACGCTTACCTGTATACCGGTGAGGAGAAGTACCCGCCGTTGGGTTCTCGACTACGTCGAGGCTTGGATGGATCGGGCTAAGCGGAACGGCGGCATCCTCCCCGATAACGTCGGCCCGAACGGGATCATTGGTGAACGAATGAACGGCAAATGGTGGGGCGGTTATTACGGTTGGCGCTGGCCCCACGGAGCGCGGAACATCTTGGAGGCCACCCTCATCGCCGGGCAAAATGCGCTCCTGCTGACCGGAGATCGGGGCTATCTGGACCTTCACCGCTCCCAGTGGGATCGGCTCTGCTCCTTGGGGCGGGAGGAGAACGGAAGGTGGGTTATTCCCTATCGGCATGGAGACCGGGGCTGGTTCGACTATCGGCCCCCTGATCCGTACTTCCCGATCCACCTTTATGCGACCAGCTGGGAGCAGCAAGATTGGCAACGCCTTGAAGCGCTCGGCCACCGGGACGATTGGGTACAGCGGGCCCGGTTCGGGAAGGGCGGACAGTTTTACCCTTCCGCTTGGTTTGCGCTGGTCCACGACAGGCGCGAGGAGGCGGTCGAGCGAATGCTCGATGCGACCGAGGAGGAGGTCAACCGTCGCCTGAGCCTGATCCAGGCAGACGCAGACGAGGACCCAGAAACATGGGACGTCCATCACTGGCAGGACCGGAATCCGGTCGTCTGCGAGCCTCTGGTTCAGTTGGCGATGGGGACACCAGGGGCGATCTATCACGGCGGCCTGCTGCACGCCTCTCTGCGATTCTTCGACGAAGAACGGGGGCGAGCTGGATTGCCGGAAGGGGTGGCCGCTCGTGTCCGGGAGATCACGGCGGATCGCGTTCAGCTTGAACTGATCAACGCTGACCTGCTTCGCTCCAAGCGGATGATCCTCCAGGCTGGAACTTTTGGAGAACACCGATTTCAGACGATAGGCGACCAATCGGTCAACGCCCGGAGGCTTCGGCTGATCCTCGAGCCAGGAGCCATCGGGACGATCTCCTTGGGCATCGCCCGGTTTGTTGGCTCCCCTTCCTACGGTTACGCGTTAACTCCTCAGTCCTCGTGAAGCGCGAGGAAAAGGGGCTTCTGCCGATGTACTCCCTTTCTTCTATACCTCCGGCTTTCCCCCGTGGGACGGGGGGAAGAGCTAATGGCGGGTGTGCCAAGAACGGCAGCGTCGGGCTTCCCTCGTGGGACGGGGGCGGTGGGTTATGCCCCCCTTCCGGCTTCCCCCCGTGGGACGGGGGGAAGAGCTAATGGCGGGTGTGCCAAGAACGGCAGCGTCGGGCTTCCCTCGTGGGACGGGGGGGTGGGTTATACCCCCCTTCCGGCTTCCCCCCGTGGGACGGGGGCGGTGGGTTATACCCCCCTTCCGGCTTTCCCCTCGTGGGACGGGGGGAAGAGCTAATGGCGGGTGTGCCAAGAACGGCAGCGTCGGGCTTCCCTCGTGGGACGGGGGCGGTGGGTTATGCCCCCCTTCCGGCTTTCCCTCCGTGGGACAGGGGCGGTGGATTATACCCCCCCCTTCCGGCTTCCCCCCGTGGGACGGGGGGAAGAGAAAGAGAGCTGCTCGAAGGAAACGGGGTGCACCGGCTTCCCCCCGTGGGACGGGGGGAAGAGGAAGAGAGCTGCTCGAAGGAAACTCGGTCCTGCCACCCCTTCCCCCCGTAAGCGGGGGGAAGGGGCAAGGGGTTGGGGGGTAAACAAAACCCCCATCACCAAGGGGCCCTAAAGTGGTTCGATGGCGTCTTCAACGATCCCACAGAGCCGGAAAACTAAACGGCGCAGAGGCCTCCAGCTCCAAGCGGGCCTTTTCTTCTCTTCACGTGGAGAAGACAATTCCGCTTCAAGAAGGACTAACCGCCCAGCAACTCCGTTTGGAGACAGGGGAGGACGCTCTGGAGCTCCTCTGGCAGGGGACGCTCTGGGGAAGGGACCTGAGGCGCCTCTCCGCTCGCCTCCGGGAAGAGCGGGACCAAATCGCTTCCGTTCTAGGAAGCCGGTCGAGCGCCTCTTCGCTCCTCAAGGCTGTTTTCTTCGACATTGAGACGTTGGGGTTTCGGGGTTGTCCTCTCTTTCTAATCGGCGCGATGCTTTGGCGCGAGGGGGAATTGCAGATTCACCAGTTCTTTGCCCCCACGCTTCGCGGCGAGCGGGCTGTTTTGGTAGCGTTCCTCCAGTGCCTCTCGGAGGGGGCCTGGCTCATCTCGTTTAACGGACGCGCGTTTGACGTGCCGTTTGTGGAAGATCGACTACGAGCGCACCGTCTACCCTCGCTAGGGGAACGGTTTCATCTGGATCTGCTTCCGCTCAGCCGTCGTTGCTGGGGGAACATACTCCCCAATTGTAGACTCCAGACGTTGGAGGCTTTTCTTTGCGGCTATCGCCGCCCGGACGATCTTCCTGGGAGCTTAGTCCCAAGTGCGTATCGCGCCTACCAGCGGGATCGCAATCCAGAGACGATCTTCCCAGTGATCCAGCACAACGTTCAGGACTTAATCACGCTAGGGGAGTTGCTGCTGCAGCTGGTAAACCCCGCTCAGCGAACGCGGAGCTGATGATCGCGGGAGAAGCAGCGCCGGCGCATCCAGAGCGTGATCGTTACACTCCCGAGCGCCGTGGAGGCGACCAGCATTAGCATCACGACGATCTGATAGCGGACGGCCAGCGAAGGATCGGAACCGGCGAGAATCTGGCCGGTCATCATTCCCGGCAAGGAGACCAACCCAACCGTCATCAACGCGTTGATGCTAGGGATCATCCCGGCACGAACGGCGTTTCGAACGATCCCTTCGGTGGCTTCGGCGCTGGTAGCGCCGAGCGCAAGCGCCATCTCGATCTCGGCGCGGCGCTGCTTAACCTCTCCGAAAAGTCGATCCAGCGCGATCGAGATCGAGTTCATCGAGTTGCCGATAATCATCCCTCCCAACGGGATAAAGTACTGCGGCAGGTACCACGGACGTGCCTGGACGATCACTCCGGTGACGAAGATCGCCACCAGTACGTAGATCAACGTCATCGAGACGAAGGTCGGGCCGAAGATGGCAAACGGTCGCTCCTGGACCCGTCCCCGAACCGCACGGGCCGCCCAAAAGATCATCCAAACGTAGTATCCGACGATCACGACCGGGTGCTCTAAGTCGAAGATGAATTGAAGGATGTAGCCGACGAGGAACAACTGGACAAAGGTTCGGACCGTTCCGATCCCCAGGTCTCGCTCCAGCCTAAGCCGAAGGAGGAGCGAAGCGATTCCCGCAACCAGGACAAAGCTCAGGCATAGGAGCAACTGCCCAACGCCGATTTCTAGGACGCCGTTCATGCCTCAACCTCGCGAAGCCGGTGATCGCGCCCAAGGAGAAACCGTCGGGGTCGGCTTGCTTTGGGCCGATAACCCTGATGGGTCACGAGAAAGACGGTGATCCCCTGTTCTTGATTCCACCGTTCCAGGGTGCGTTCGACGACCTCCCGCGAGTCGGGGTCCAGCGGGGCGGTCGGTTCGTCGCAGAGCATCAGCCGGGGTTCCAGAAGCGCCGCCCGGAGCAGAGCGATCCGCTGCTGTTGACCGACCGAAAGGGTCGTGGCCGTTTCTTCTAGCTTCACCTCAAGCAGCAGCTCGCTCAACCGGGCGCGGAGCTCCTCATCGGTCGGAGGGGTTCGGTCCCGGTTGGCTCGGAATCGAAAGGGCGTTAACAGGTTCTCCCGAACCGTTCCGGGGAACAGGACGGGAATCTGAGGGACGTAGGCGATCTGTCGGCGTAGCTGCAGAACCGGCCATTCAGGAAGAGGGCGTCCGTCTGCGGAGATCGTTCCGCTGCTTGGATCCTCTAGACGGTTGATCAGTCGGAGCATCGAGGACTTTCCCGCGCCGGAGGGGCCTTCAATGAGGGCAAATTGGCCGCTTTGGACGCGAAACGAAACCTCTTCTAAGACGACCGTCTCGCCGTATCGGAGGGAAACTCGTTCAAAAGCAATGTCCATTGTCGTTGCTCATCGGGAAAGCAGCTGTGTGAGCGTACGTTCGGCAGCGCGCATCAGGGCGCACAGCACCCGCGGCAGCATCATTCCGATGGCCAGCCCTCCGATTCCCACGGTGACGAGCGTCTCAGTAGGCCGAAACCAGGCTAAGATGAGCAGTGCCGCAGCGGTGAGCTCTTCGCCCAAAGAAACGGCTAGGAGCCATCGCCCGTCGGGAGCCCCGGCTGCAGCAAACCGGACCGAAGCTTTGGTGCTGTGCACCAAGAACGCAACGCCTGCTCCAACCATCGCTAGCAAGAGCCGATACGTCCAGCCGAAATCGGCAAAGAGAAGCGCGCTGATTGCCGCCGCAACCAGGGGCCGAATCGGTGCATGAAGGGCGTCCCAGAGCGAACCGTAAGCGCGGGACTTCCCCACGCTCCATTCCAGCAGCAGACCGATCAGAGCGATCCCTAGCACCGGCGGCGCAGCGAGCGCCCCGAGACGATCAGCGCCGAGCACGACCCCACCCCACCGGAGGATTAATCCGCTGCCAAAGACGACAACATAACTGTTGATCCCGATTGCAAAGACTAAACCCAGCCAGAGCGGAACCAGAGTCAAAAGCGGCAACTCTCCCTCCATCGGGGTCAATCTCCCAAGCAGATCCCCATCTCGCGGGCGCAACGAATCAGCTCGCCGTCCAAGGGGACCCGTTTGATTTCGCGAATGCCGTCCTCAATAGGCCGAAAGACCATGTTCGGTGGGTCATAGGAGACCATGCAGCCAAAGGCCCCCTCCTCGATTGCTCGAACGGCCGCCGTCCCGTACTCCAGGGCCAACACTCGGTCGTAGGCGATCGGGTGGCCGCCTCGGAGGAGATGGCCCAGCGAAAGCGCTCGCGTCTCCCGACCGGTGCGCTTTTCGATCTCCTCGGCGACGACCGCAGCGATCCCGCCTAGTCGCACTTCGCGACCGAGCTCCTCCTTGAGGACCACCATCTGCCCCTCTTTAGGATAGGCCCCTTCGGCCACCACACAGATCGCAAAACGTCGCCCCGCTCGCCAACGGGCTTCGATCTTCTCGCATACCTTTTCGATATCGTAAGGAATCTCCGGAATCAAGATCACGTCCGCCGTTGCGGCCACACCGGCGGAAAGAGCGATCCATCCGCAGTATCGCCCCATGACTTCGACGCAGACCACCCGACGGTGCGCCTCTGCGTGGGGGTGAAGCTTGTCCAAACACTCCGTCGCCGTCTGCACCGCCGTCTGAAAGCCGAACGTGACGTGGGTCGCGTTCACGTCGTTGTCGATCGTCTTGGGGACAGCCACCAGGGGGATCCCCATCTCGGCGAACCGCTTGGCGATCCGAAAGCTCCCATCCCCTCCCACAACGATCAGCGCATCGAAGCCCTGTTCCCAAAACTTCCGCACCACCTGCTCGGAGATGTCCACCACCCTTCCGTCTTCGGTCGGATACTCGAACGGGTTGCCTCGGTTCACCGTCCCGAGGATTGTTCCGCCTAGCGGCGTGATCCCTCGGACCATCTCGGTTGTGAGAGGACGAATGCCGCCGGGCTGAAAGAATCCGTTGTACCCCTCGCGAATGCCGTAGACGCTCCATCCCTTTCGCTCTGCGGCGTTGACAACGGCCCGGATCACGGCGTTGAGCCCCGGCGCGTCGCCGCCTCCGGTGTTGATCGCGATCTTCATGGGCGTGTCCCTTCCCCCAAGACAAACGGATAGCAGTACTCTACCACGTCCCCGAGACGTGGAAAATCCTCACCTCCGGCGAGGGAGGAATTTTCTTGCTTCCCGTCGATCTTTAGGGTAAGTCGCTCCAACGGCTGGATGGAATCAGGAGGCGTCAGAAAAGGAGAAAACCATGCGTCGAATGGGTTGCCTGCTGGGGTTGCTTGCAGTGGCGTTGGCCGGCCGCGCCGAAATTGACCCGGAAACGATCCTTGGCGTCTGGTTGTTTGACGAGGGGCGAGGCGACGTCGCCGCCGACTCTGGCCCCAACGGATTCGACGGGTTCCTTCACGGCGCCCAATGGGTTGACGCCAAGTACAAAAAGGGCCTTGCCTTTGATGGAAACGACTGGGTGGAGGTCCCCAACGATCCAAAGCTCCAGGTCGGCCCGGAGCTGACGATGATGGCTCTCTTTTACGCCGAGGACATCGGCGATTGGCGGCAGTTGATCGCCAAGAGCGACGAGTACCTCCTCCGGATTGATCCGCCTCAGGAGGGAAACCGGATGTCGGCCTTCGTCAAGCCAGGGGGAAACTGGGAACCGCGCGCTAGCGCTAGCGTTCCTCAACTGGAGACCTGGATTCACTTTGCGGCGACCTATCAGGCCGATCCTCCCGGCGGCGTGGATCACCTGAAGGTCTTCGTTAACGGAGTCCGGTCGGGTCAGAGCACCCGTCCTGGGGCGATCGCGCCGACGAACAACCCGGTCGAGTTTGGCCGTTGGGGTGGCGGCTCCTATTTTGTGGGGATCATCGATGAGGTTGCCCTTTTTAGCGTCGCACTGGAAGAGGAGGACCTTCGACTGATCGCTGAGAACGGCCTGGAGGCGGTGCTCCGGGGCGGCTTAGCGGTTCATCCTCTGGGAAAGTTGGCCGTCTCCTGGGCGGCGCTCAAGGCGTCGGCCCGTTAGCCTTCGGCGTGGTCCGCCGGGTGTGCCTCTCTGAGGCTTCGCGCTACAATAGGGGGGCGAACCTTCTGAGAGAGGGCCTCCGGTGAGCAGGAACAACCCGTTTGCCGTCGTAGACGTTGAGAAGCTGGAGCGGTGCACCCATTGCGGCTTCTGTCTGCCCACCTGTCCGACGTATGCGGAGTTGGGCCTGGAGATGGACTCTCCACGCGGGCGGATTTATCTGATCAAGGCGCTTCGGGACGGCCGACTTGAGCCGACGGAGCAGGTGACCCTCCACCTTTACCGATGCCTTGAGTGTCGAGCCTGTGAGTCGGCCTGCCCCTCTGGAGTCGCCTTTGGGCCCCTGATGGAGGAGGCCCGGGACGCCTTAGAGAGCGGGACCCGCCGCGCTCGTTGGCAACGACTCCTCGCCGACCTTGTCTTCCAGCGAATTCTTCCCTACCCGAGCGTGGTCAACCGGTTGGTCGGCCTAATGAGCTGGTACCAGCGGCTAGGGGGCTCCTTGCTGGTGCAAAGGACGCCGGCAGGACGACTGTTGGGTCGGCGCCTCCGCTCGATGGAGGCGTTGCTCCCAGCGATCCCTTCCAGGAAGCTGCGGCGGCCGCTTCCCCGCGTCACGCCGGCCTTGGGAGAGCGCCGATACCGGGTCGGATTCCTCTCCGGTTGTCTGATGCATCCGCTGTTTGCTCCCATCAATCGGGCAACCGTCCGCGTGCTGGCACAAAACGGCTGTGAGGTGATCACGCCGCCGGAACAGCTCTGCTGTGGGGCGCTCCACGTCCACAACGGGCGACGTGAGGAGGGCCGACAGCTGGCCCGCCATAACCTTCAGGTCTTCCTCCAAGAGGAGGTGGACGCTATCGTCACCAACTCCGCCGGATGCGGGGCCACCCTCAAGGAGTACCATCACCTTTTGGATGAAGAACGGGCCGAGACCTTTGCGAAGAAGGTTCGGGACGTCTCGGAATGGCTTGTGGAGATCGGCTTTCAGCCTCCAGAGCGACCGATTCCCCTTCGGGTCGCCTACGATGATCCTTGCCATTTGCTCCACGGCCAACGGATTGCCTCGCAGCCGCGCAAACTGCTCACTTCGATCCCGGAGCTCCAGTTGATCCCTCTCCCTGAATCGGACTGGTGCTGTGGGAGCGCGGGGATCTACAACATCGTTCAGCCGGAGATGGCCGAACGCGTCCTTCAGCGAAAGATGGAGCACGTCCGGAAGGTTCAGCCTGACGTGCTGGCAACGGCTAACCCCGGTTGTCTGCTGCAGTTGCAGGTTGGGGTCCGTCGGGCTGGCCTCCGATGCCCCGTTGTCCACGTTGTGGAGTTGCTTGATTGGGCCTATACCGGCCAGAAACCCGCTTCGCTCTCCTAAAGAACAGAGTGCACTGCTCCCTCCGCTGAATTGGGCCAAGTTGTTGGGTGTCCCACAGCTCTTGAAAGAGTGCCCTCTTCTGACTGGACGACGTGGCCAATTCGCCCCATTGGGAAATGGGGAGGAACCGATACGGGAGACGATTCTTCTCAAACGGAGCGGTGGTCCGGCCGATGAGCGATTGGCTTCTCTTTTTTGCCCTCATGGACTTCCTGGAAACAAGAAAGCGGAGGAGACAACCCAGCAGCGACGAGGACCCCGACGGCTGCCTGGGCTGTTTCGGTTGCTTGTTTTGTTTGCTCCTTCTCGCTTTGTGTTGGTTCTTTTCCTGCTAAGTTGGACGCTGAGCGAACCTGTGGGACGGCTCCGAAGGCGGCAGGCCGGCGAGGGGGACTGCTTGGAAAAACGACGCCCTTTGCAGGTGATACTATTGTAGGGACGCAGGACCGTGTGGAAGGTTCTCCTGGAAACCGGTTCTCGGAGACAGGGAGTTCGCTATGCGCTGGAAGTGGGTTGCGCTGGGCCTATTGCTGCTGCTCTTTTGGCAGTGTGGCGAAGACACCGATCAGAATGGAAATGCACAGTCGCCAGGCACGACGGCAAGCGTGGAGGTCTACGAGTTTCGGACGCCGGACGAGCTCCGGGCGTTCCGATTTCCAACGGACGTCAAAGGGGCGATCGGCTTTCGGCTGACCCGGATCGAAAAGCAGTTGGAGCCGTTTCGGGTGACGCCGATCTCCGTCGAAGACGGACGGCACGATCTGGACGATGATTTTGTGAACACCGAGTTGATCCGAATCCTCGTCTTCCGGTGAAGGGTGATGGCAAATCGTTCTTCGGCGTTAGTGCTGGGGATTGATACCTCCTGCGATGAGACCTCGGCGGCAGTAGTCGCCGGAGGACAAGAGGTGCTCTCGAACGTGGTCTCCTCCCAGGTACCGCTGCACGAGCGCTTTGGAGGGATCGTTCCAGAGATCGCAGCCCGCCGACACGCGGAGATCATCACGCGAATTATAGACCGGGCTCTGCGGGAGGCGAACGTCGAGCTTTCTGACTTGGACGCGATAGCGGTCACCAACCGGCCTGGGCTGATCGGGGCGCTGTTGGTCGGTGTCGAGGCGGCTAAAGCGTTGGCCTTTGTGGCCCAAAAGCCCTTAGTTCCTGTCCACCATATCGAAGGGCATATTCTGGCGCCGTCGCTGGCACATCCGGTGCCCTTTCCTCACGTCTGCCTAACCGTTGCAGGGGGCCATACGCTGTTGGTGCTCGTCCGGGAGGGGTGGAAGATGGAGGTGCTGGGTAGTACCCTGGACGACGCCGTCGGGGAGGCCTACGACAAGGTGGCAAAGCTCCTCGGGCTGGGGTTTCCGGGCGGACCGGTGATCGATCGGCTAGCGAACGAGTGGGAGGGCGAGCCGGTCGAGTTCCCTCGACCGATGGTCCAAGCGGACAATTACGACTTCAGCTTTGCCGGTTTAAAGACCGCCGTTCGGTACTATCTCGAGCGGAACGCGGACAACTACGCCGTGGGGGCCGTTGCGGCGGGGTTTCAGATCGCTGCGGTCGAGACGTTGCTGGCCAAGACCTTTCGGGCGGCGGAGGCGTTTCGGGTCCAAGCGGTGACGGTTACCGGAGGGGTTTCGGCAAACCGGTACCTCCGTCGTCGGGTGGCCGAGGAGGCCCAAAAGCGCGGGATGGAGGCCTTTGTGCCGCCACTTTCGCTTTGCACGGACAACGGAGCGATGATCGCCGCCGTCGGCTACCGGCGCTGGCTTCGGGGCGAGCTTGCCGACTGGACGCTCACAGCGAGCCCCTCAGCGCCGATCGAGGGGTTCTAAGGATGGCCCGGATCGTTTCGTTCCTGGAAGGCTTCTCGGAGGCTCTAGGGCTGCTACGCGCTGGTCAGGTGATCGCTTTTCCGACCGATACGGTCTACGGGATCGGCGGACGGGCCGACGATCCGGAGGCCGTCGAGGCGCTTTATCGGGCGAAGGGTCGGGATTGGGACAAGCCGATCCCGCTGCTCCTGGGCGATGGGAGCGTCTTAGAGCGGTTGGCGGAGGTTCCGCCGGAGGCTTTGGCTTTGGCAGAAGCCTTCTGGCCTGGAGCGCTGACGATCGTCGTTCCGCTTCGAGGGGCCTTGCCGACGCGCCTAACCGGCGGCCGGCGCACGGTAGGGGTACGCGTTCCGGACCACGAGCCGTTGCGACGGCTCTTGGAGGCCTGCGGGGGGGTACCTGGCCGTCACCAGCGCGAATCGATCCGGGGACGTTCCTGCGACCACCGCCCAGGAGGTTTTCGATCAGTTGGGGGAGCGGGTGGCTCTGATCTTGGACGGTGGGGCGACCCCAGGGCCGATCCCCTCTTCGGTGGTGGACGTCAGCGGGGAGGTCCCACGGCTGCTCCGCGAGGGCCGTATCGACCGAGAGCGGCTCCGCAGCGTCGTACCTACCCTGGAGCTGGCAGAGGAGAACCTTTCCTGAGAGGAGAACGTTCCATGCGCATCGCTGTCGGGAGCGATCACGCCGCGTTTGAGCTCAAAGAGGCCATCGAGGCGCACCTGAAGGATCAGGGCCATGAGGTGGTAGATGTAGGCACCCACTCCCTGGAGTCCACCGACTACCCGAGCTACGGCGAGGCGGTCGGAAAGCTAGTGGCCTCCGGCCAGGTGGAGCGCGGGATCGTCTGCTGCGGGACCGGGGTGGGCATCTCGATTGCCGCCAACAAGGTTCCCGGCGTTCGGGCCGCGGTCTGCTGGAACACCGAGGTAGCCCGACTAACCCGCCTGCATAACGACGCGAACGTGTTGGCGTTGGCCGGGCGGTTCATCGCCGTTCCCCACGCTCTGATGATCGTAGACGCTTGGCTCCAGACCGAGTTTGAGGGGGGACGGCACGCCCGGCGAGTCAGCCTGATTGCCGAGATCGAAGCGCGCCACCAGCCCAAGGCCGATGGTTAACCGCTGGCTCACCGGAGGAGCGTTGCTTGTGCTGCTGGTCGCCGGCTGTACCGGCGGCGCGGACGATGAGCAGCTCCGCCCGGAGGTGGCGCCGATTCAGCTTCGATTCCAGGAGGTAGCCCGGGAGGTCGGGATCGAGTTCATTTCCAGAACCCTAGAAGGGACGCTCGACCTGATCACCGAGTCCACCGGCACCGGCCTTGCCTGGCTGGATTACGATCAGGACGGCGATTGGGACCTGTACGCCGTCACCGGTGCGGGGCTCCCGAACGCCTTGTTCCGAAACGACGGCGGGCGCTTTGTTGAAGTGGCCGCCCAGGCGGGGGTGGACCATCGCGGATGGGGGATGGGCGTCGCCGCTGGAGACTACGACGGCGACGGCTATCCGGACCTGTTCGTTACCAACTTCGGCGGCCCTGACGTGCTCTACCACAATCGCGGGGACGGAACCTTTGAGGACGTGACCGATCAGGCCGGCGTCGGAGGCGATCCGAGCGCCTGGAGCACCAGCGCCACTTGGGTGGACGTGGACGGCGATGGCGACCTGGACCTTTACGTACTCCGGTACATTGACTTCTCCGATCCCTACTCGGTTCCCGCGACCTATCCCTCCGAGCGGAACGAGCCGGTCACGTTAATTCCCGATCCGTACCCTCCTCAGCCGAACGCGCTGTACCGCAACAACGGGGACGGCACCTTTACGGAGATTGCGGCCCAGGTCGGCGCAGATGACCCGCGCGGGAAGGGGTTGGGCGTTGTTGCCGGAGACTTGGACGACGACGGCGATTGGGACCTGTACTTGGGCAACGACGTCACTCCAAACGCTCTACTCCGCAACGACGGGGACGGCACCTTCACCGACATCAGCTTTGAGGCCGGCGTGGACGACTCCCGAAACGGGATGGGGGTGGACCTGGGCGACTATGACGGCGATGGCGATTTGGACATCTTTTGTACCAACTGGCAGACACAGACGAACGTCCTTTACCGGAACAACTGGGCGGAGTCTCGGCGGCTGAATTTTGACGATGTGACGGCTGAAGCAGGATTGGCTCACACGAGCCTGGGGTTTACCGGTTGGGGCGCGCTGTTTGCTGACTTCGACCTGGACGGCGACCTGGACCTGTTTTTGACTAATGGCTACACGAGTCCTGATCCGAGGGACCCTGCGCCGGAGGTCTGTGTCGGTCAGCCCGACCATCTGTTTCGGAACGACAACGGTCGTTTTGTTCGTTTGGACAGCGCGTTGTCTCCGCCTGCGGACGGATGGGGGTCGGGTCGGGGTGCCGCCCTGGCCGACTACGACAACGACGGCGATTTGGATATCGCCGTTGCCCAGAACAACGGACGGCTCCTCCTGTTTCGGAACGACACCCCGACGTTGAACGCTTGGCTTCAGGTGGAGGCTCCGCCGGGGAGCCGGATCGTGCTCACTCACGATCGCGAACGGTACGTTCGGGAGGTTACCGCGGGCTCCGGCTACCTTTCGACCGGAGCGCCGGTGGTCCTTTTTGGGGTGATCGCCGGGGCGGTTGTGGATCGCGTTCAGGTTCGTTTCTCCGACGGTTCGGAGCAGACGCTCGAAGACGTGCCGGTTCGCCGACGGATTCGCTTTCGCGTCGGCCAGCGGCCCGAAATTCTTCCACTTTTGACGAAAGGAACTCAATAGACGATGCGACAAGCGGTCGAGACCATTCACGTGCAGACTCGAGGGAAGGGCCTCTACGAGATCACCCGCGCCGTCAAGGCATGGGTGGAGAACCAGCGTCCTTCCGTTGGGCTGTTGACCCTTTACATTCGGCATACCTCTGCTTCGTTGGTCATTCAGGAGAACGCCGACCCGGAAGTGATTCAGGACCTGAACGATTTCTTCTCGAAGCTGGTGCCGGAGGACAACCGGTTGTATCGCCACACCTACGAGGGCCCCGACGACATGCCGGCTCACATTCGTGCCGCGCTGACCCAGACCCATCTTTCCGTTCCGATCGTCAACGGAAAGCTAGCCCTTGGCACCTGGCAGGGGATTTATCTGTTTGAGCACCGCTCCGGTTCCAAGCAGCGGGAGATTGTCCTTCACTTGTTGACCGAGTCGTAGGCTCCTTGCCTGGGAAATAGGAGGGTGCCATGATGAGAGAGGCACTGCTGCGGACTTCCAGGGGGGAGGAGCGGGGTGCGGCTGCTGTTGATCAACTACGAGTTTCCGCCTTTGGGCGGCGGAGGAGGGATCGTCACCGCTTCGCTGGCTCGCGAGTACGCGGCCAAGGGGCATCAGGTGCTTGTGTTGACCGCCTCCTTCAGGGACCTTCCTCGCTTTGAGATTCGCGATGGGTATCGGATCGAACGGGTTCCGGCGCTTCGTTCCCAGCTTCACAGCGCTAAGGTTTCGGAGATGCTCTCTTTTGACCTGAGCGCCTCCTGGACCGGACTCTGGCGCGTGCGCGATTTTCGGCCCGATCTCATCCACTGTTTTTTTGGAATCCCTACCGGTCCGGTGGCTTATCTGTTGGGTCGGACGTACCGGATTCCGTATGTTGTCTTCCTAGGGGGTCGGGATGTTCCTCGTCCCCATCCCGATCCGCCGCACTACAAGTACCTCTATGTGCTCCTGAAGCCGGCGATTCGGGCGATCTGGCGGGAGGCCGCCGCGGTGGTCGCCTGCAGCGAGGGGCTTCGCGAGTTGGCGCGGCAGACCGATCCGCGGGTTCCCATTCGGGTCATCCCGGACGGGATTGACCTGAGCCGGTTTCGGGCAAAGCCGCCGGTTCCGTCCGACTCCTCCCGGCCGTTTCGAATCCTGGGCATCGGGCGACTGATCCCCCGAAAGGGGTTCGACACCTTGCTTCGGGCGGCGGCGGAACTGAAATCTCGGACAGGGAGGCCCTTTCAGGTGCGAATTGTCGGCGAGGGGCCGGAGGGAGAGCCGCTCCGGAGGCTCGCTCAGGCGCTTGGGATCGCCGATCGGGTCGAGTGGGCCGGGACGGTGCCTTACGAACGATTGCCGGAGCAGTACGCCTGGGCGGACCTCTTTGTCCTCTCCTCTCACGCCGAGGGGATGCCGCTAGTCGTCTTGGAGGCGATGGCGACGGCGCTTCCGATCCTCGCCACGCCGGTTCAGGGGATGGACGAGCTGGTTCAGGAGGCGGTCAACGGCTACCGTTTCCCCGTTGGGGATGCCAAGGCGCTCGCCGACCGGATGCAGGAGCTCCTTGAGGACCCAGAGCGTTGCGTTGCGATGGGCCAGGAGAGTCGGCGGATCGTTGCCAAGTACGCTTGGCCCCAAATTGCCGAACGGTATCTGGCGCTCTTTGAGGAGGTCCTCTCTCGGAGCGAGCGGTGAGTGAGCGATTCCTTCGCTTTAAGGCCTGGGTCAAGCGCCGTCGGTGGCTGTACGCCGTGGCCAGCTGTCCCGCCCCTGCCTGGTACTGGGATCGGCGACTTCGACGGCTTCTCCAAGACGTGGGCCCCCAGCGCTCGCGTTTTGGACCTGGGCGCTGGAGAGCGCAAAGCGAGCCTCTCACGTGATCAACTTGGAGCTGACCCCCCGTTCCGCCCACCGATGTGGTCGCCGACGGACATTATCTCCCGTTCGTCGAGAATGCGTTTGATCTAGTGATCCTGGAAGCCGTGCTGGAGCACGTCCCGCGATCCCAAACGAGTCGTTCAAGAGGTGCGGCGGGTGCTTCGGCCCGGCGGGATCGTCTGTGCGGCGGTTCCCTTCCTCCAGCCGTACCACCCTTCGCCGCTGGACCTGCAGCGGTGGACCGCTGAGGGCTTCGCTGAGCTGTTCGAAGGCTTCCAGGTGATCGAGTCGGGGGCTTGTGTCGGACCGACGACGGCGGTGCACTGGGTCTTTCGGGAGTGGGTGGGGGTGCTGGTCTCGTTTGGGAATCTCTGGGTAGCCAAATGGGTCGGATGGCTTGTCGGATGGCTCACGGCGCCGTTGCTGTTGCTGGACCTTTGGCTTTTACGAAGGCGGGACGCGGTTCGCCTTGCCAGCGCCGTCTATCTTTTTGCCGTCAAGCCGGGCCGTTCCTCCGAGGTAGCTCCTCCAGGACCGCCCGCATAACCCTCTCGACCAACTGGCGCAATTGCGGCTCCGAAAGGCGCTCCGAGGGGGCCTCAGGAGTCGAAAGCTCACAAGGGCGCGGTTCTTCGATCGGCTCCGAGGAGGGGAAGCACTGCTCACAGGCGACGCAGAGGTCAGGGAATCGGTCGCAGACCCCGGCGCTCCCAAAGACCTCCATCTGGTGTCGAACCACTGCTCGAATGGACTCCCGTGCCTTCTGAAGGAGCAACGGATAGCTTCCGATCTCCGGGTCCTCTTCTAGAGCGCGGCGGATTCCCTCGATTCCGGCCAGGCTGAGCTGGGTGTAGTAGTTGATCTTAGCGATCCCGAGCGCGATTGCCCGGCGAAAGTCTTCGTCCGCGACGCCGGTTCCGCCGTGGAGAACTAGCGGGATGCGGGTTCTCCGGGCGATCTCCTCCAGGCGGGGGAAGTCCAACTTCGGCGTTCCTCGGTACAGTCCGTGTGCTGTGCCAAAGGCGATCGCCAAGGCGTCCACGCCGGTCCGCCGGACGAAGTCCACCGCCTGATCCGGATCGGTGAAGAGCGAAGGGTCCGCCTCAAAGCGCTCCCGCGTACCCTCGCCGCCGAGCACCCGGCCCAACTCCGCCTCGACCGTCACGCCACAGGCGTGACAGATGCGGACGATCTCCCGCGTTCGGGCGACGTTCTCCTCATAGGGAAGCCGCGAGCCGTCAAACATCACCGAGGTGAACCCAGCTCGTATCGCCCGGACGATCGTCTCGAAGGTCTCTCCGTGATCGAGGTGGAGGGCCACCGGTACCGGAGCGCGCTCCGCCGCTCGGCGGGCCACATAGGCAACCTCTTCCAGGTCGATGTACTTCAGGTGCACTTCAGCCACGTCCAGGATCACCGGCGAGCGCTTCTCGACCGCTACGTCCAGGATCGCCTGGAGGGTCTCGTAATCGGGAACGTTGAACGCACCGACACCGTACCCGTGCTTTAGGGCGTGATGAAGCAGGCCGCCCAGATTGACCAGCGCCATGGCCGTTTCAACCCTCCTGGTCTCGAAGCGCTTTGAGACGGGCCAGGTTCCTCGCGTGCCATTTTAAATCGTCCGGCGTTTCGATAAAAACGGGGATCGCTCGAAGGCGGGGGTCGTGCAGCAGCCGCCGGAAGGGCTCCTCGCCAAGGCCCCCCTTACCGATGTGCTCGTGCCGATCCTTTCGGTCGCCGAGCGGCCCCTTGGAGTCGTTGAAGTGGAGGACGAACAACCGGTCCAACCCGATGAGCTCTTCGAACTGTTTCCAAGTCTCCTCGTAAGCGTCCCCGCGCAGGTCGTAACCGGCGGCGAAGGCGTGACAGGTGTCCAGGCAGACCCCAAACCGCTCCGGCGGCTCCAGCCGCTCTAGGAGCCAGGCGATCTCCTCGAACGTAGCTCCGAGGCTACTTCCCTGGCCGGCGGCGTTTTCCAGAAGCACGCGGACCGAGCCCGTCTGTCGGATCAACTCGTTCAACTCCCGGAGGACCGTCTCGAGCGCCTCTTGAGGAGGGGCGTCTAGGGCGGAGCCGATGTGCAGGACGACCAAGGGAAGTCCGAGCGCCTCGCAGCGATCCAGCTCCGCTGCGAAGGTCTCCCGCGCCTTGCGGCGCACCTCCTCTTTGGGCGAGGCCAGATTGACCAGGTAGGAGGCGTGAGAGATAACCAACGGCTCCCCGGCGGCCTTCCAGGCCCTGAGATAGTTCTCGACCTCGGCCGGTTGATAGCGCTTGGAGTGGTACTGTCTGGGGCTGCCGGTGAAGATTTGGATCACCTCAGCGCCCCATTCTTTGGCGTATCGAAACAGACCGGTCCAGCCTTTGTCTGTGCGGATGTGGGCTCCGATGGGAGGAGAGACGCTCACCGCCAGTCCTCCTCAAGCTGAGAGAGATCGTCTAAGGTGATTGTGGGAATCCAGTCTGGGGGAATCGGCCAGGGCTGGCCCGTCTCCAGCGCGTCCCCGACAGCGGCGCACCGATCTCAGGAGCCGGTCCAGGTCCACGCCGTAGCGCTTAGGGCGGAACGCTTCCAGCTTTGCCGCCCCGCGGCCAAGGAGGTTTCGAGCGCCGCGCCGGTTGCCGCCGGTCAAGTGGTGAAACCCAACGGCGATCTGAATCAATCCTTGATAGAAGCGCCGAACCGGTCGCGGTTCGGCCATCCAGAGAGCCTCTAAAAACTCGTGGCACTCAAAGAAGTAACGCTGGTTGAACGCCTCGATCGCCTGGCGGTACAGAGCCACCACTCGCTCCGGCGTCGGTTCCTCAAGAAGCGGCTCTTCTTCGTTGGGATGGTGTTGGGCCACGGCTTATGCTTCGGCAGCTGCTTCTTCCGTCTGATCTTGCCTTCGAGTTGGCCGTGCCTTGGGCATCGGTTTTGCCTCCGGCCACGGTTTGGCGAAGTGGTAGATCAGCTCCTGGCGGTCATAGGTCGAATATTCGAAGTCTTTGGTCATGATCAGGCACTCGGTGGGACAAACCTCGGTGCACAACCCGCAGTAGCAACAGAGGGCCATATCGATATCGAAGCGGGTGGCGTTCCGACGGATCGGGGCCCCGTTCGAGGCGAAGGCATAGAACTGGCCGCGCGGCGCCTCCTCGTGTTCGATATAGATACAGTCCACCGGACAGATGTTGGCGCAAGCGTAGCAGACTACACAGTCTTCGATCTTGTTGTGCAGTCGTCCTCGGAAGCCGTCTGGGATCTCCGGACGGTGCTCGGGGTACTCCCGCGTCACCGCCGGAGTAAACAGCTCCCGCATGGTGATCCGCATCCCGATCAGGATCGTCCAGACCGCCGTGAAGATGTTTCGGAAGTACTGTCGCATTAGGAGCTGCCTTCTGAGCGGGTTGCCTGACGGAACTCCTTGGCCTTTTCCTGCATGCCGATCTCGATCGCCTCTTGAACGGAGACGCCCTTCTGCTGGGCGAACGCTTGGATGTCTTGGGTGATCTTCATGCTGCAGAACTTCGGGCCGCACATGCTGCAGAACTTGGCGATCTTGGCCCCTTCGCCGGGGAGGGTCTCATCATGATAGCTCCGTGCCGTCTCCGGGTCCAGGGAGAGGTTGAACTGATCCTCCCAGCGGAACTCAAAGCGGGCTTTTGAAAGCGCGTCGTCCCACTCCCGGGCGCGCGGGTGTCCTTTGGCCAGATCGGCGGCGTGCGCTGCGATCTTGTAGGCGATTACCCCCTGCTTGACGTCCTCTCGGTTGGGCAGGCCGAGGTGCTCCTTGGGGGTTACATAGCAGAGCATCGCCGTCCCGTACCAGCCGATCATGGCCGCGCCGATCGCAGAGGTGATGTGGTCGTAGCCTGGCGCAATATCGGTGACCAGCGGCCCCAAGGTGTAGAAGGGGGCTTCGTTGCACCACTCCATCTGCTTTTCGACGTTCTCTCGGATCAGGTGCATCGGAATGTGGCCGGGACCTTCGTTCATCACTTGAATGTCGTACTCCCAGGCGATCTTCGTCAGCTCCGCTTGGGTGCGCAGCTCGGCAAACTGGGCCTCGTCGTTGGCGTCGGCGATCGAACCGGGTCGGAGGCCGTCCCCCAGCGAGAAGGAGATATCGTACTTCCGCATCACTTCACAGATATCCCGGAAGTGGGTGTACAGGAAGTTCTCCTTGTGATGGGCCATGCACCATTTGGCCATGATCGAGCCGCCCCGTGAGACGATCCCCGTCACCCGGTTGGCCGTCAGAGGGATGTAGCGGAGCAGCACGCCGGCGTGGATCGTGACGTAGTCCACCCCCTGTTCGGCGTGCTCAATCAACGTCTCCAAAAAGATATCAAAGGTCAGCTCTTCAGGGATGCCGCCGACCTTCTCCAGGGCTTCATAGATCGGAACGGTCCCGATCGGAACCGGCGAGTTGCGAATGATCCACTCTCGCGTTTCGTGGATGTTTTTGCCGGTTGAAAGATCCATCACCGTATCGGCGCCCCAGCGAATTGCCCACTGGAGCTTGGCGACCTCTTCGTTGATGTCCGAACGGACCGCCGAGTTGCCGATGTTAGCGTTGATTTTGGTCAAGAAGTTCCGGCCGATGATCATCGGCTCCAGCTCAAGGTGGTTGATGTTGGCCGGGATGATCGCCCGCCCGCGGGCCACCTCCTGCCGGACGAACTCGGGATCCATCTTTTCCCGCTCGGCGACGTAGTACATCTCTTCAGTGATGATCCCCTCGCGGGCGTAGCGCATCTGGGTGACCGTCTCTGTGCCGCGCAGCGCCGTCGGTCGGCGGAGCCCTTCGGGCACTAGCTCCGGGTTCGGCAGCTTGCGACGGGGCACCTCCTCCACGCCGCCCCGCTTGAGGATCCACTCGCGGCGGATCGGCGGTAGCCCTTGCCGGATGTCGTGATCCATCGGTCCGCTCGTGTCGTACAAGTCGACCGGCGGCTCGCCGTTGGAAAGATAGACTCGGCGGACCGGAATTCGGAACCCTCGCTCCGTTTCGATGTAGATCTTCTCGGTTCTTGGTTTTGTCGTTATTCCGTTGGTTCGGGTCGCTCGTACCATTTCGTCTCGCTCCCTTGTCCTGATGGGCTCATCCGCCGATTTGAAACATATTCCGTTCCGGTTTGACAAATTCGGGACGGTTGATCGCGTGTCCGGGCTCTTTGTTCCACACCGCTTGAAGGATCGTCTCGGCGATCGTCTCGTCGTCGGCGCCGCCGCGGAGCAGCGCTCGGAGGTCGGTCTCTTTGAGCGAAAAGAGACAGGTCCGGAGCTTGCCTTCCGCCGTGAGCCGAATCCGGTCGCAGGCGTGACAGAATGGGTGAGTGACCGAGGCGATCACGCCGATCTCTCCTCGTCCATCCCGAAAGCGAAACCGTTCGGCCGGTTCGGCGCCGCGTTCGTCCACCGGCTCTAAGGGGTAAACGGCGTCAATTCGGCGGAGGATCTCCTCGCGGCTGAGCACGCGATCCATGGACCAGATGCCTTCGCCGTCCAGGGGCATGAACTCGATGAACCGAACGATCAGGGGCTTCTCGCGCGCCAGGCGGGCGAAGTCCAGCAGCTCCCGTTCGGTGATTCCCTTCATCGCAACGACGTTGACCTTCAGGGGCACAAAGCCGGCCTCCAGAGCCGCCTCGATGCCTTCAAGGACCTGCTCCAAGGCGTCCCGCCGGGTCAGTTGGGCGAAGGTCTCCCGGTCCAAGGAGTCGAGGCTCACGTTGAGTCGAGTAAGGCCGGCCTTCTTCAGGGGCTGGGCCAGCTCCTTGAGGAAGATGCCGTTCGTAGTCATTGCCAGATCCTCGATTCCGGGGATGGCCGAGAGCTGGGCGACCAGCTTTTCGATCTCTCGGCGGACCAGCGGCTCCCCGCCGGTCAGCCGCAGCTTTCGAATTCCCAGCGGTTGGACAATTCGCACCACCCGAACGATCTCTTCAAAGGTCAGCACCTCCTCGCGGGGGAGAAACTGGACCCGCTCCGGCATGCAGTAGATGCACCGGAAGTTGCAGCGATCGGTCACGGAGATACGAAGGTTATGCACTTCTCGGCCAAAACGGTCCACCAGCCGACGGGGCAGCTCTGCGGGCCGCTCCTCTTCCGGCCTAGCGGTAGGCCATGTATTCGGGATTGAGGTCCATGCGCGGCTCATGGCTGAGCAGCCGTTCTTTGTCGAAGATGAAGTCCTCGCGTCGTCCGAAGACCGGCACCGTGACGTTGGTGTCCATCCGGATCGCGTCCTCCGGGCAGGCTTCAACGCACATCCCACAGAAGATGCACCGCAGCTCGTTGATCTCAAAGATAGCGGGCATCTTCTCCCGGTCGGTCCACTCCGGGGGCGTCGGTTGAGCAACGATCGTGATGCATTCCGCTGGGCAGGCCGTCGCACACATAAAACAGGCAACGCACTTGACCCGTCCCTGCGGGTCCTTGGTAAGCCGGTGCATTCCCCGGTATCGCTCCGGATTGGGCCGCTGGTGTTCCGGTCGCACCTCCGGATACTCGACGGTAAACTTCTTGCGTGGTAGGTGCTTGAGCGTCGTGGCCAGGCCCCGGAACACCTCCGGGATGTACAGCCGCTCCCACCAGCTCATCTCGTGAGTTGTGGGTTTGGTCTTCTCCACGGGAATCCTCCTCGTGTTCGGGAGAGCAGTTCGCTCCTCTCAATATAGTCCGTACTGAAAGAGCGTGTCCAGCGCGGCGACCAGGTTCTCTGGCGGAACCTCCGGCTCCACAACCGGATAGGGGGCCCAGAGAAATCCCCCCGAGGGCGCCCAGATGTCCAACGTGCGCTTGACCTGGTCGGCGGCCTGCTCCTGGCTGCCTCGGAGAAACTCCTTGGGCTCGTAGTCGCCTCCACCGACAAAGGTCAGCGTTCCCCCGAACTCGCGCTTGAGAAACTCCATCGTCTCATCAACGATCCGTTCGGGAACCAACGGTAACAGCTCGACGCCGATCTCGATCAGCTCCTGGACGTGGGTGAAGTGATAGCTCCGGGCAAAGAGAAAACACTTCGACTCCGGGAACCACTCTTTAAGAGGCTCAAGCAGGCGTCGCCAGAAGGGCTTCACGTGGCGGCGGAAAAGCTCCAGATCAACGGGGAGCTCCTCGAACAGATCCAGGCACTCGGTCTCTACTAGCAGCGTCGGCGGCTCTGCCTGAGCGCTAAGCTCCTGTCGTCGCGTCTCCCAGTAGCGTAGCTTACTCTCCAAAAGGCGCTCGGCCAGCGCTTCAAAGAAGCCCTCCTGCGCCATCCAGTCCCGAAAGACGCGGCGAGGCCCCAACAACAGCCGTCCCGTCTCCAAAAATCCGCGCCCCCATCCACCTAAGATGGTCGCGCGCTCCGCGTCCGGACGGAACGGCTCCCATTGCCGCTCGTCGCTTGGATCGGGAAAGGGGAAGCTCTCCACCTCTTGGAGCGATTCGGCCTCGGCCAAGGGCGGCTCCGCAGGACGGAAACAGGACTCCCCTTCGGTCCGTTCCCAGAGAACTCCCCACCCGTCCCGTGCCGTCTCCTGAATCCGGGCCGGTTGGGTTTCCGTTGGGGGGAGTAGGTGATGCTCGATCTGCCACTCGTAGCGCTCTTCAAGCTCTTCCTCTTCGTCCTCGGGGAGCAGGGGAGCCAACGTCGGCCTGAACCCGACCAGGTCGGGGGGATACCGCTCTAGAAACGCCGGATGCGGCTGAGCAATGCGGAAGAGCGGGTCAAGGGGCTGCTCGGTTCGTTCATCCAGCTCCCAGAACCGCAACAGGGCGTCCTGAGTCTCGATGCGCAGGCCGGTCTGACCGGTAGCGCACAGGTCCCAGGGAACTCGATCCGGCTCCTGATGGGCCAGAGCTGCTAGCACCCGTTCGCGACCGCTCAACTCCGGCTTTGCCATCCTTGCGCTGTCCTAGGGTTTCCAGCGGTAGACCAGAATCTTCGCCTTCCAGTCGTCCTCTACAAAGATAACGTACTCTCCGTTGCTCCGGCGAACCGCGCGATACCCATAGGGGATGTCTACCCATCCGATTCGTCCGATCGTCTCGGGGGGATGCATGTCGAGGAGGTGCTCACCGGTCTCACGGTCGTAGACGTGAAGAAAACCGCCCCGGAAGGTCTCGCCCAAAAAGACGAAGTCTCCAGCGACGCAGACCGATTGAATCACAACGGCCGGGTCGGCCTCGGCGTCCCACGGCGAGAGGATCGTCCAGCGCAGGGAGCGTTCGGGGGTGCTCCAGCGGTCGTAGCGGGCCACCACCTTTCCCGCCTCCTTCCAGTGGCCGTCATAGGGGTGCTCCGGCGTCCAGCCTGCGAGAAAGAGCGTGTCCGTCTCCGGCTCGTAGTAGAGGCGTCGAATATCGGTGAAGGGCGCTGGAGGCGGATAGGTCTCCATCTGCTCGTAGTTCCAAATCGGGTTCCCGGCGGCGTCCAGCCCCTGGAAGCGGAAGCGTCGGATGCCCTCTCGCTGGGTCGCCTGCCAGAGGTCCCCGCGTGCGTCGATCTCAATTGCCCACGTAGCGGGGCTGTCTTCGCCGCCACGAGTAGCGTATTCGTCGGGATCGAAGGCCCCGTTTCCGTTGGCGTCTCGCCAGAGCCATTCCCCGCGCTCCGGTTGGTGGGGCGGCCAGCCGTCCCGGTCCTGGCGGCGGGCCGAGAACAGCACCGACGGAATCACCGTCTCCGTTTCCGGGTCGTCGGGGAACCGGTAAAGCTGCAAGAGAGTCTCCATGTGCATCGTGTTCACGACGAGAAAACGTCTCCCGCCGATCCATCGGACCTGTCCCCCTGCCGACCAGACGTGGAGACGAGGATCTTGGGGGGTACCGATACCGATCCACCGTGAAGCCGCGGTACTCCCAGGAGAGCCCCTCCGGAGCGTCCCAGTCTACGCGGAGGTGTTCCTCTTTGGTGTACACGTCCTCCTCGGAGCGGAGGTCCAGATCGGCACAATCTACAAAGTGAATCCCTAACAGCTGCCAGCGCAATGAACGGTCGGGGCCGTAGCACTCCAAGACGGTGCCGCCTCCGCCGGTGCTGCCGTCAGAGGCGACGTAGAGGTTTCCTTCAGCGTCGAGTCCGACTCCTTTAGGGTCGTGAAACCGCCAAGGGCCAACTCGCCCGGTAGGCGGAGCGTAGATGCCGCCTCGCTCGCCCAGCGATTCCACCAAGCGGCTTGGAGCCCGCGAGACGTCGTACACGTGGATCTGCTGGGCCGGGCCTAGATCGGAGAGGTAGAGGTGTCCCTTCTCGTCGCCCCAGAGGTCGCCCGGCACAACGCCTTCAGGAAGGAGTACCCGCCGCATGTCCGGCAGTCCGTCGGCAGTGTATGCGCTCACCTGAGCCGGCTCCATCTCTGACGCCCGCTGCACCACCCAGAGCACGCCTTCGGAGTCCATCCAGAGAGCCCCAGGGCGGCTCACCGGCCAGGAGAACAGCGGCCGCATCGTTTCTGCGTCGTAGACGCGAATCCGATCGTCGTAAGGACAACTGACATAAAGCCGCTCCTCGGTGGCCCAGAGCCCAGCAATTGCCACCGGGTCAGGCTCGTGCTCCTCTGGGACTTGGTGGATCAGGAGGAAGCTCTTCTCCAAGGTGTCGCCTCGTCCCCCTTTGCCGTCGGGGAAGGGGGCCGGCTCCTGAAGGCGTTCCCGGGGACGCCGCCCGACACCGTACCAGACGAAGCCCGCGGGCGGCCAGGTGTCTGCCCCGACCAGGCCGCCTCCTTCGTTCTCTACCTGTTGGCCGAAGTAGACGTAGCGGGAGTTGACCGCGATCGCGTTGCCGCCGTGATAGCCCCATCCGTGGGTGTGCCCGGCAACGGCGATCACCTCTCCGTTGCGGTACACGGACACCTCAGCGCCGGCCTCGTCCCAGTAGACGTTGGTGTAGATCGTCCCGTCTGGGGTGACAAACAGGTCCGAGATGTCCTGTTGGACCCACCGTTGTGCGCCGGAGAAGCTGTTGCCAATCCACGCGACGGAGTATTCTGGGTTCACCTCCGCTCGACTGCTCATGCCGATCGGGACGGCAAGCAGCAGAGCCCAGAGAGGACGCATCGGTCTCTCCTCAGGGGCCGTTCATCGGAGCGACTGGAGTCGAATCCGGTTGACGGCCAGTTTAGCTTCCCAGCGGATCGCGGGGGATTCGCTCATGTCGTTGGCGATCCGTTCCAGATGGGGCCGAACGCTCGGGTCGCCCATTTGGGCCAGCGCCTGGATCGCCGAGCGACGAACCGTCAGCGATTCGTGCTGCAACCGTTCCAGCAGAGGGGCCTTTGCCGGCTCTCCGATTTGGGCCAGCGCTCGGATCGCCTCCTGGCGGACCGATCCGTTCGGGTCGTCCAGCCGTTTCAGCAGAGCAGGGATCGCCTCAGGGCTTTTGATCTTTCCTAGGATCTTGGCCGCCTGTTCTCGAACGAACGAGTCGGGGTCTTCCAGGAGCGGAATCAGTGCATCGACCGCCTCTTCTCCCATCTCCGCGAGCGCCCGCGCGGCCTGGTATCGGATGTGCCAGTCCGGATCGCGCAGGGCGACCAGCCGGTTTTCCAGTTCGTTTGTCGAGCGTACCTTTGCCATTCTTCCACCCCTTTTTCGCCTAATCCACCTCCAGGACCTTTTTTCGGGAGCGTTCGCCCTGGACGATGCGCACCTGGGAGGGGCGCACTCCCAGCTCTCGCGCCACCAGCGTTCGGACCGCTTCGTTGGCCTTTCCCTTCTCGGGCGCCGCGTGGACCCAGGCCTTGGCCTCCTGTTCGGAGAGCCATTCTAAGACTTCCCGCGAAGCCTTGGGGATGACCGAAACGGTAATCCGTCGCATCGCAGGTTCCTTTCCTCTCTTCTCCGGGGCTTTGCTCTTTGAGCAAGCTACCACGAGACGGCCATTTCTTCAAGGAAGTTTGCGCATTGCCCTTTGAGGTGCCGGCTGAAGCCTTCGTGGAGGACGCGGCGGCTTTGAGAAAACATTCCGTCGCGCGCTGCTTGCTTCTGGAGGGAAGGTTCCTTACAATTATTAGCTATCCTGAGCCAATTGCGAACCGAAAAGCGGTCGTTTTCACACCCTATCGGATGGGCGTGAGCCGAAAGCGGGAGAGACGAGAGCGATGATCGTGAAGATGCGAAAAGGCGCCCGCCCGGAGGACATCCAGGCGGTCGAGGATAAGTTGCACGAGCTGGGCTACCAGACGGGGAAGCTGGTCGGCACCGAGATTGTGCTGATCGGGGTCTACGGTGACGTCTCCCAGCTGCCGGTCGGTGAGATCCAGGAGATGGCCGGCGTGGACGAGCTGATTCGCATCTCCCGCGCCTATAAACGGGCCGCCCAAAAGGGGGACCCCACCGATCGCCGCTACGTTCATTTCCCTGTCGGCAACGTGATGATCGGTGAGGACCTGGTTGTCATCGCCGGGCCCTGTTCGGTGGAGAGCGAACGGCAGATCATGGAGGCCGCCCGGATGGTCAAAGAGGCCGGAGGCCACATCCTCCGCGGCGGCGTCCACAAGTACCGCTCCAGCCCCTACAGCGGCTGGGAAGGGGTCGGAGCCGATTCGGAGGAGTCCCTGCGGCGCGGCCTCGAGTGGATCGTCAAGGCTGGCCGTGAGTACGATCTTCCCGTCGCCGTGGAGATTTTGGACCACACCAAGATTCACCTCTATGAGGACGTAGGCGTCGACTGCCTGCAGATTGGCGAGCCGAACAGCCGAAACACCGTGCTCCTGAACGCGCTCCGGGAGACGCCTCTGCCGGTCATTCACAAGCGGGCCAACTCCTTGGACTGCGAGGCCTACCTCCTCTGGACCGAACGGATGATGACCACCGGCAAGGAGAACATTATCCTCTGCGAGCGGGGGATTTTGGGGCCAAACAAGTACACTCGAAATACGATGGACCTGGGCACCGTGGCGGCCTTCTACTACCAACTCACCGGCCTGCCGGTCGCCGTGGACGCCTCGCATGGGACCGGCCGGCGAGACCTGGTCCACCCGATGACGCTGGCGGGGATCATGGCCGGCGCTTCGGTGATCCTGGTCGAGGCGCACCCCAACCCCTTGATCGCCAAGTCGGACGGCTATCAGGCGCTGTTCCCGGAGCAATTGAAGAATTTAGTCGAGGCGGCCCATATCGTCTGGGACGTGCGTCGCAAGACGGACGCACTGTATCAGCCCTCGGTCGTCTTTGAGCCTCAGTACGAAAAGCGTGTCGAGGCGGACCGGAAGCGCTTCTTCGGCTAAAGTGCCACCGGATCGCGGCGGGGGCCATCGATCGCCCCTGAGGCCCAGAGCGGGGGCAGCGGTCTGTTTGGTGCCGGTTCGAGCACCCGATGAGGAGTTGAAAGCCCATGCGGCTGGTGGTGATCGGCGGGGACGCCGCCGGAATGAGCGCCGCGAGCAAGGCCAAACGGGAGGCTCCTGAGGTCGAGGTGGTCGTTTTAGAGCGCTCGGATTACGTCTCCTATGCGGCCTGCGGCCTTCCTTATCTCCTCGAAGGTGTCGTTGAGGCGCCGGAACGTCTGATCGCCCGGACGGCGGAGCAGCATCGGGCCCGAGGTATCGACGTTCGGCTGCGTCATGAAGCGATCGGGATCGACGTTCGGCGGCGCGTCGTGACCGCTCGCACGCCGGAAGGGGAACGCGACTTTTCCTATGACAAGCTGGTTCTGGCTACTGGTGCCCGTCCTCGGCGGCCCGCCTTCGCCCAGGCCCAGCTAGAAGGCGTTTTTGTTCTCCGGAGCATTCCCGATGCCCTTCAGATCCAGGAGTATTTGGAGCGATTCCGGCCCCGTCGGGCACTTCTGGTCGGCGGCGGATACATCGGAATGGAGATGGCCGAGGCGCTCCGGGTGCGTGGCCTAGAGGTGACGCTGCTGGAGCACGGTCCGCAGATCCTCAAGTCGCTAGACCCAGAGGTTGCCGGTCTGGTCGCCGAGGTGCTGAGCGAACACGGGGTTCGGATCCTTTACGAACGCGAGGTCGTCGAGTTGATCGGAACGAGCCGCGTTCAGGCGGCGCGTCTGGCCGACGGCGTGCTGATTGAGTGCGATCTAGTCGTCGTCGGGGCGGGGGCGGTGCCCAACTCGGAGCTTGCCCGAGAGGCTGGAATCGCTCTGGGGGAGAAGGGGGCGATTCGGGTGGACCCTGCCCAACGGACCAGTGCGTTTCACGTGTTCGCCGCCGGAGACTGCGCCGAAGCCCGGCACGTGGTGCTGAATCGGAACGTTTATATCCCTTTGGGCACCACGGCAAACAAACAGGGACGGGTTGCCGGCGAGAACGCCGTTGGGGGATTTGCCCAATTTGGGGGGGTGGCCGGGACGATGGTCTGCAAGGTCTTCGATCGGGCCTTTGCCCGGACCGGCCTTTCAGACGCTCAAGCCGCTCAGAACGGCTTTATTCCCAAGTCGGCGCTGATCGAAGCGGAGGCCTGGGCGCACTATTACGGGAAGCCGCCCACAATCGCCGTTAAACTGACCTACGACGAGCGCACTCGACGGCTGCTCGGCGGTCAACTGGTCGGTGACGCCTCGGTCGCCAAGCGGGTGGACGTGGTGGCCGCCGCGCTCCATGCCGGGATGACCATTGACCAGTTCGCCCAATTGGACCTGAGCTATGCCCCTCCGTTTGCGCCGGTCTGGGACCCGCTCCTGGTCGCCGCAAACGTTGCGCGAGGACAATAACGCCGTGTCCGCTCATCAAGAGGAGCTGGAGCGCCTGCTCCAAACGCCGGTGGGACAGATCGCTGCGGAGCGTCCCGCCGCCGTGGTCGTCTTCCGGGAGGCCGGCATTAACTTCTGGACGGAGGGCCGCCGGACCCTGGAGGCGGCCTGCGCCGCTCAGCGTCTGGACCCCGGCAAGGTGGTCGCCCAACTGGAACGGCGAGAGCGCCAGACCCCTTCGGAGAACCCCCAGTATCAACGCAAACCTCCCGCCCATCTGAGCGACGCGGAGTTGATCCGCCAGATCGAATCGGGCCATCACAGCTTTGCTCGAATCGTTCTCCGGCGCCTGGAGGCGCTAGCCGAACGGTTGGCCCGTCGCGGGCTTGTGGCGGCGGAGTTCCCCGCCGAGGTGGAGTTGCTCTCCTGTCGAATTGAAGAGCACCTGGTCCGGGAGGAGACGTTGTTGTTTCCCCGGATCCTTGCCGGGGCGCCCTCTCTGGTGACTCGGCGGCTCTGCCGCGAGCTTCGGGAGGAGCATCACTTCCTCTACGCAGCGCTGGAAGACCTTCGCCGGGAGCTCGCTCCGCAGGTCTCCCAAGACCCGAACGGAACCCTGTTTCTCCACTGCTTGGACGAGTTCCTTGAGGACGCAACCGTCCACTTTCACCTGGAGAGCAACCTACTTTTTGCTCGGGTGGAGCGGTCTACAAGAGCTTCGGGAACAGGCTTTTGACCGCCAGAACCGACCGCCCGAGGTAACGGAGATAGCTGGCCCGTTCTCGGATCTTTTGAACTCCCATCTCGGCGAGCTGGCGCAGGTGGGGATCGGAGCTGCGTTCGGCCAGCTCCTTGAGCGCCCGAACGCTCTGGACGTGAGGGATCTCTGCCAGCGCCCAGACCGCAGCGCAGCGTACCTGCCAGGAAGGATCGGAGAGCAACTGAACGACCGCCGGGACGGACTTGACGAACAGCTCCCGGGCCGAGGAGGCGTGCTTGACCGCACGGCCGAGGGCTGTGGCAGCGGCCGCCCGAACGTCGGGGTGTTCGTCTCGCACCCCCTCCCGGAGGAGGGAGGTCAGCCGCTCAAGGCGGGGCCGGTCCCGCTCTGAGAGCCGCTGACCCAGCAGACCCAAAGCTCCGTAGAAGTCCGCCCGAACCGGCGGACTGCTCAGCCAAGGGGCCGTCTCCCGGTCGAGGACGATCCCTCCGGCCTCCGTTGCCCGTGCAGTCAGCCCAACCAGGGTGTCAAAGGTCTCCTCCTCCCCTGTTAAGCCGAGGAAATAAAGCGCTTCCCGAAGCGTCTCTGGGTCGGTCCGAGGAGAGGCCTTCTGAAGCTCTTTTAGCAGAAATTCCCGAAGCTCTGCGACCCCTTCCAGGCGTTCGAGGAGGATTCGGAGCATCCGCCGCTCCCGTCGAAGCTCCATCTCTTGGCGGCGCATCCACTCCACCACCGGATCGTACTGAGGACGACGACGGCGCAACATCCAACGCCTCCTTCCTCTGGAAAGGAAACGGCCTCTAGTCTCTGCCGGTTCCTCCTCGGCGCTTGAGGGCTTACGTGCTTTAGACGTTGCCGCTGAGGATACGGTCCATCTCCTCACTGAGCCGATGGAGGCCGCCTTCGGGGTCCTCCCGGTCCTGGGGCATCTCGGCGGTGATCCATCCGTCGTAGCCGATCTCCTCCAGCGCTGCCATCGCTGCGTTCCAGTCGATGTTGCCGCCCAGCAGCGTTGGGGTGAACTGCCGGGTGCGCGTATCGAACCCCTTGACGTGGACCTTGCTAATCCGGCTTCCCAGCGTTCGAATCCAGTGGTGAGGAATCCCGTAGATGGCGATGTTCCCCACGTCAAAGTAAGCCCGGAGGTAGGGCGACTGGAACTGATCGATGTAGGCAATAAACTCCATGGGGCTGAGGAGAAATCGGTTCCAGACGTTTTCGATGGCGATGTCCACCCCTTTTTCGGCTGCCGTGGGGAGCAGATGGAGCAGCTCGTTTGAGGAGCGGATCCAGGCCTCCTGATAGGTGACCCGTTCGTTGACAACGGCCGGGACCAACAGGACCGTCTGGGCGCCGGTGGCCTCGGCTGTGGCAAAGGAGGCCATCATTCCTTCGCGCGACTCCCGGCGCACCTCCGGGTCAGGGTCGGAGAGCGGCTTGGCCCAATGGATCGCGTTCATGATACTTGGAATTTCAAGGCCGAAGCGATCGGCCAGCGCCTTGGCCTGCTGACGGCTTTCCGGGTCGTTCAACGTTCCCAGCTCGATCCCGTCGAATCCGGCCTCTTTGGCCAACGCAAAGCCCTTCTCCGAGAGCCCGCCGGGCACGGTGCCGATACAGACGCCCTTCTTCATGGCGCGATTCCTTTCTCCTTTGGAACAGACCTGTTCAGGCGATCTCGTCGGGGTATTCTAGCGCCGCTCGCGGAGAATATCACGCAGTTGTCGGTCCAGTTCTCGGCGTTTGATCGCCTCGCGTTTGTCGTGGAGGGCCTTCCCCTTGGCGACAGCGATCTCCAGCTTAGCGTAGCCGTTCTTAAAGTACAGGCGGGTCGGGACAATCGTGTAGCCGCGCTGCTCGGTGGCGCGGGCGAGCTTGAGGATCTCTCGTTTATGCAGTAGCAGACGGCGGGGACGGGTCGGCTCGTGATTCCAGGCGGTGCCGTGATCGTACGGGCTGATGTGCATGTTGTAAACGAAGGCTTCGCCCTTTCGGATCACCACAAACGCATCGGAGAGGTTTACCTTCCCTTGACGGATGGACTTAACCTCGGTTCCCTTCAGCTCAATTCCGGCCTCGTACCGATCGAGAAGGTGGTACTCGTGTCCTGCCTTCCGGTTGACGGCGACGGTATGTTCACCCTGGGCCATGTCGATCCGATTCCTTCTGGGAGTGTGCCCTTCTCCGATTTCTGGAGAAACGATACGGGGAGAAGAGGGAAAGGACAAGCGACGGAGCCGTTTTGCCGTCGAGAGTCGGGCGCCCTGAATTGTTGCGTTCAGGTAGTTCCGACGGTATCGTTACGATGAGGATCGAAGAGGGAACGGGGATGAAGCGATCGGTGCTTTTGATGGCGCGGGGACTGGGCGCACTGCTGGTGCTAGTGCTGGTGGCGGTCGAGGGGTGTGCGCCGTCGGGAGGAGGGCGGCTCCCCCGAAGCGTCCAACAGCACCGGGAACGGCTCCGCGTGGAGACCTACCGAGTGCTGGATGCGGGACTGGGCGCCCAGGGGGACGGGTACACCTTCCGGAGTCAACGGTTTGTCTTCACGTTCGATCGCGCGTTTGACACGATCGCAGGGTTTCGGACGCCTGAAGAGCGCTACGAGCGGGGAAAAGAGGCTCACGCGGTCCTTGAGGGGGGTTACGCCTTTGTCCGGGACCTGTTTGGAATCGAGGCGTCCAAGCCGATTCGAGTGGTGATCCTGCCGGCGTTAGACGGCGATCCGGGCGACGCGAAGACGGTCACCGAGTGGAAGACGCTGGACGGAAAGATTCTGGACGGCTCTGAAGAGGTGACGATGTACTTTGGTTACCGGGCATTTCAGCACGCGCCGACGTTGGCTCACGAGTTGGCCCATGCGTTGTTGGGAGTCTACGCGCTTCCGGCTTGGTTAAACGAAGGGATCGCCACGCTGGTAGAGGTAGATTACGCTAAGGGGCGGCCACTTCGCGGTACCGGGCGGTTTCCGGAGCCGTTGGGCTTCGACCCAGAGGGCTACAATATCATCGAGACCTGGCGAGGGGACGGGAATCCGCTCCCCTTTCGCAGTGGGGAGACTTACAGCTACGCCTATGCGATCGTGAAGGAGCTGCAGCGTCGGTACGGGGAGGATGTTTTCGTTCGCTTCTTTGCGGAGCTGAAGCGGACTAAGCCCCATCTGCAGGGGACGTTGCTCACCTCGGAGCAGATTGTCGACGTGTTGGAGCGGCTCGTCGGCCCGGAGGTGCGCGAGTTTTTCGCCAAGACGCTTCGTTTTCGAGTCCGACCTTATCGAACAGGAGAATCCGATGCGAGTTCTTAGCGGCCTGCTGGGAGGGCTGATGGTGATCGCGTGGATGGGATGCGGTCAATTGGCCGCTCAGGTGTTCGCGCCCCAGGATTACGGGACGAATCTAACCCAACTTCCCGGCACCGAGTCGAACCATCCCGCGTTCATTGACGGCGACTTGAAGACCGCTGGGGAGACGACCTTTCCCACCTCTGAGGGAACTGCCGACTACAACATCGCCTCGCCGCCGAGTGAGGCGGTGATCCTCTTTCCGGAGCCGGTCACCGTTCGGGTTGTTCGGATACACTCCCAGGACATCAAGGGGCTGGACCTGCTGGTCGAGGACCCCAACCAGGGCTGGGAGCTGGTGGATAAGTACGACGGCCTCAAAGGGCCGGTCATCGAGCTGCGCCCCCGAGGGATCGTTCGGGGGACGGGGATAAAGCTGCGCATTCGCTCCACCGTCAAGGACGCTGAGCTGCGTCGCCGGAACGTTCGCCGGACCGGCGGGGGGATCTGGGTGACCGGCGAGACGCGCGCCCCGGCGACCATTCAGGAGATCGAGGTCTTCGGGAGCGCGGCCAGCTTAGCCGCGACGGAGGCTATCGAGGAACCCTCCTCAGAGCGCACGGGGGAGGTCGAGTCCATCCTGATGGAAGACCTGATGGGTCGCTGATCTCTGCTGGACGTTCCCTTGTGCTCGGCGAATCCGAGGCTATTTCTGTACCGGAGTCGCGCGTTTTGAGCGGCTTTCGGCCTTCGAGGAACAACGCTTGGCCTGGGACCGCAGAACGCAAGGGAGAGGCGATGAACCAGCAGAGCGCGCAGCAGACGTCCGTCCGAGCCCGGGGAAAAGGATGCGGCTACCGGCTCAAGTACGAGGTGTTCGCCGCCCGCCGGGCGTTGTACGGCATCCGGAACGCCGAAGAGATCGCCCGACGAGGAGGGATCTCCGTCCAGGCGGTTCGGAAGGTGCTCAGCGGCAAGCAGCCCAACCCGCAGTTGCGGACGCTGGTGGCCATCTGTAAAGCCTTGGACCTCCGGCTCGAAGACGTCGTGGAGTACTAGGTCGTTGCTGAGGGCGTTCGGGGGACCTTTCGGTCCTTCCATTCGATCTGCGCAAGCAGCGAGGGGACCCCAACCAGGACCACGTACAGCCCGTGGAAGAGCACGACCGGAAGCAGATAGCGGGTCAGGTCGTAGCGCCGGAGACGGCGCAGGCTCTCAAGGAGTAAGCACCATTCCGGAAGCCACTTGAGCCCGACCAGCGCCAGGCTCCAAGCGGGAGAGACCCAGCCGATTCCACCGCCGATCAGCGCCAAAAGGACGAGCAGTTCGGTTCCGTAAAGGACGACGGCGAACCAAAGCGCCGGCAGGCTCACCTCGGCGCTGGCCGTCGCCCAACGAAGTCGCTGGCGCAGAAACGCCTTCCAACTTGACATCGGGCGAGTAACAACCGTGGTCTCTGGACAAAACACCGCCCGCATCTGGAACCGGCTCTGCTGTTGGATCCAGAGCAGAAACAGGTTATCGTCGTGGACCGTTTCGCCCAGCTTGGAGAATCCGCCCAACACCTCGTAGACTCGACGGCGGTAGGCGAGGTTGTTGCCGGTGCAGGCGAGCGGCTGCCCCCAGCTGAGTGCGGCCACGTCGGCGCCGAACAGACCGATCAGCTCAAGGGACTGGAGCTTCGCAAAGAGGCCGCTTCCGTCTCCGGGACGGTCGCACTGCGAGAAGCCTAACAGCAGATCGGTTTCCGGCGTCATGCGCTCTGCAATCGTTCGGAGCCAGGAGGGCGGGGGGACGCAGTCGGCGTCGGTATTTGCGATGATTTCACCCCGACTGGCTCGGATACCAAGGTCGAGGGCGTGCTGCTTCCCTCGAAGGTTCGGGTCGCCCAGATCGCCAAGGGCCAACACGCGGACGCGAGGCTGGACTTGGCTCCCGAACCGCTCGGCGATCTCCCGCGTTCCGTCGGTGGAGTGATCGTCCACGACGATGATCTCGTACCGCTCTAAGGGGTAATCCTGGGCGCAGAGCGCCGCAAGGCAGTCGGCGATGTTCTCCGCTTCGTTCCGGGCTGCCAAAACGACCGAGATGACCGGCCATCGAGAAGGGGGATTGGCGGCCTTCGGGTCTTGGTGGCGTCGTAGCCCCCAGACCGCTGCCCAGGCCCCGAGCGAGTAGAGCAGCACGCCCGCGCTCAACAATCCCAGGAAGAAGGACTCCGCCCCGTTCAAGCGCCAGTTCCTTTCAGTACGCGCTCTTCCAAAAGCCGGACGGGGGCTTCACCCTCAACGTCGAGAGCCAGGAGAGCGTTCCGTTTGCCGTCAAAGCGTGGCGGACGGCGGAGGTCGGCGATCGTCTGACCGCGCGTCCAGCGCCCTTCGGTCTCAACGACCACCCACCGCTCCAGGAATCGGAACCGCTCCGGCTCGACCAAGTAGGCGATCGTGGCCGCATCGTGGACGTACATCCCTTCGACGCCCTCCACCCGTCGGCTGAAGGCGAACAGATGACCGGTGATGTGGTCTACAAACCGGCCCAACGGCGTCTGTCGATAGCGGGCGACCAACTCCGGCTTGAGGACGATCCGTTCGGTCACGTCCAAGGGGAAGATGCGCAACGGGACGCCGGCCTCCAGGACGATCGCGGCGGCGTGCGGATCGGCGTACGCGTTGAACTCGGCCACGGGCGAGCAGTTTCCAAAGCGTCGGAACGCTCCGCCCATCCAGAGGATTTCACGGATCAGGCGAATCCGTTCTGGGTCGGTCCGAGCAGCCAGGGCCAGGTTGGTCAGCGGACCAAGAGCGGCGATTGTGAGCTCGCCGGGATGAGCGGCAGCGGCCTGGAGGATCAGCTCCGTTGCCGGCCTGGGGTCCAGCGGAACGGAAGGCTCTGGATAGAGCAGGTTTCCCTCTGCGTCTCGGCGGTAGGTGGCTCCGCCTAGTCCGTCCCTTCCGTGAACCTCCGTCGCCTCGGTCGGGCTTTGGAGCAGGGGTCGTTCCGCCCCCAGCGAGACTGGAGGGGCGCGGTTCTGGACGAAGCAGGTCGAGGATGCGGCCGACGTTGGCAGCCGCCTGTTGAACCGAGACGTTCCCGTGAACGGTTGTAATGGCCACAACCCGCACCTCCGGCGAGCGGAGCGCCAAGCACAGCGCCAGCGCGTCGTCCACGCCCGCGTCGGTGTCGATGAGCAGGGGTCGGGCCGCGGACTGCTGTTCGTGTTTCCTCATGCTTCGTCTAGACCGCTACAAACGAGCCAAACAGACCGCAGAGGGCGGCCAGGCCGCCCATCAAGAAGCCGGCAATCGCACCGATCACCAGCACCAGCGTTGCAATGATCCCCAAAATCATCCCAGCTCGTGTCAGCCCCCGGTCGGAGGGATCCATTTCGCCCCGCTCCATCTTCTGCAGGTCTCGATGGCCCATAATCCAGGCGGGGATTCCCAGAAAACCACAACTGACGATCCCGAGAATCCCCAGCACCAGGATGAGCGCTCCACGCCCGCGCTCCATGGAAGCCCCTATCGCTTTTGTTTTAGATCTGCGCCCAGGCCTGCAGGAGCGTTCGCTTGGCGTTGGCGATCACTAGCTCGGCGCTCTGACCCGGGAGCGGCTTCACCTCAAAGCTGAGAATCGAGGGGTCGTCCGAGGGGGCCAGATAACCGATGTCCAGCAGCGCCTGGAGGAATTCGACTACTTCAGGAACGTCGTTTTCGCCTCCGGCGATCCCAAAGTGAGGGTGCTGGTCGCCGTAGGCTGGGTGGTTCGGGTCTAGGACGCAGTTTCCAATGTGGGCATGGACCAGGTAGTCCTGAACGGTGTGCAGCGCCTTGTAGCTGGACTCAAACTGTAAGGGGAGGTGAGAGAGGTCCAACATCAGGCCGAAGTTGTTTCGATTGACCAGCTCGGCGAGCTTAAGAGCGTCCTCCGAGGGGCCGATGAGGGCCTTTTTGTCGATGGTCCGATCGAAGGTTTCCAGGGTGATTCCCATTCCCTTGGCAGCGGCGTAGTCGCACAGCTCTTGTAGGGAGGCGGCCAGGAGAACCGTTTCGGCGTCCCGCCGCGACTCGCCAGGGTCCGGTCCGCTCAGGACGGCAACCCCGAGGGCGCCCAGCTCTTCGGCCTCGTCCACGGCCTCCTTGAGCCGCTCGATGGCCCGCTTGCGCTCGTCTTCGTCAGGAGCGTTCAGGTTTAGTTTTTCCGAGAGGATAATCGGTTGAGCCGCATAGGCCACCTGCATGCCGGCAACGGCCAAGACCTCCCGGACCTGATCTCGGACCGTGGGATCCTTGATCTGGGTGATCTCGATCGCGTTAAAGAAGGGGTCCTCAGCGATTCGAGTGATCGTCTCCAGGATCGGCCCTTCGCCCCCCATGCAGTCCGGGAAGGCCATAAAGTGGACGATTCCAACGCGCATATACTCAAAGAGGGGTGCGTCCATGGGAGTCGTTCCTTTCGCTCGATCTTGGACCGGTTTCCGGTTTGATGTGCGCTGCGCTGTCTTTAAGCGTTCGGTTCAGGGCAGTTGAGCCTGCAGCCGAAGCGCGGCGGGCTGTGAAGGGTCCTCTTGAAGCGCCCGGCGCAGGCGGTCCCGCGCCGCATCGGGATCGCCCAGGTAATAATAACACCACCCTTCCAGCGCGTAAACGTCGGCCCAGGAGCGGTAGTCGTGCCGGAACAGCGAGGAAGGATCGGCCTGGCGGGCGGCCCGAATGGCCTCCAGCGCGGTGAGCAGATCGGCAGGGCTCTCCCGGCGGAGGAATCGGACCTGTGCCAATCCCAGCCAGCCGTCGGCCAGTTCGGGGTCGCGCCGGAGCGCCTCGCGGAAGGCCTCCTCGGCGGCGGCGATCACCCGTTCCTCCGGCGCCCCCTGAACCAGCTTCAGCCGGCTCCATCCCAGCCCGTTCCAGCCGTCGGCTAGGTCGGGATCTAGTCGGGTGGCTCGCTCAAACTCCAAGAGCGCTTGGTCGTATCGGTCGGCCAGGTAGGCCGCCCAACCGCGATCTCGCGCGGCTTGGGGCCTCGGCGGCGTTTGCTCGGTCCTCCTCGTCCGAGCCGCACCCGAGTAGCAAAAGCAAAAGCGCTACGACGCCGACCGCTTGACGCATGTCCCCTCCTTCGTTCTTGTTCGGTCCGTCCTATTATAATGGGGCCCGGAAGGAAGAACGTCGTCACCCTTTGAAGCGTTCACCAAGAGGTCGAACGACTTCCGTTTTCTTTTTTTGACGTCCTCCGGTAGGATTCGGATGAGGAGCGCGACCGGTGCGAGTTCTCGTCTCCCATACAGGCGGGTGGATCGGCGACATGATCTTAATGGGGGCCGATGCTCCGGGCCTTGCGGAAGGCGTTCCCGGAGGCTGTCTTGTTCGCACACGTTCGCCCGCTGGTCGCTCCGATGATGGTGCGCCACCCGGACCTAGACGCGGTGATTGTCTCCCGACGGGCTGAGGGACGCCGCTGGCGGAACTTCTGGGTCGAGCGGGGGGCTCTTCAGGCCGGCCGCTTCGACTGGGGAGTCCTGGCGCACCCGACCTCCGTTGCTGGGGCGATGTTGCTCTGGCTGGCCGGAATCCCTCGGCGGGTAGGCCACCGTATTTTCGGGCGGGAGCCGTTTCTGACCGATCGGCTTCCCCTCCCCGGGAAGGTCCACGAGGTAGAGCGCTACTTGAGTTTGCTCGAACCTTTAGGGGTTCGGCTAGAGGGGGTCGAGCGCGCGCTTTACTTCTGGCACGGTCCGGAGGAGCGGCGGTTTGCAGACGAGCTGCTGCAAGGTGTGCCGCGTCCTCTGGTTGGCCTTCACCTGGGAACAACGTGGCCCTCAAAGCGGTGGAGCCTGGACCGATTCGTTCAGCTGGCCGAACGGTTGCTGAAGAGGGGGGCCGGCCTCTTGCTCATTGGAGGTGCCCCGGAGGCGTCGGCGCGCGATGCATTTCTCAAAGCGCTTCCCGGCACTCCGATCCTGGACGCCGTCGGAAGGACCGATCTGTTCCAGTCAGCGGCACTGATCGAGCGGTGCGACCTTTTTCGTCCACAGTCGACTCCGGTCCGATGCATTTGGCCGCCGCGGTCGGGACGCCGACGGTGGCCCTCTTTGGGCCGACCGACCCACAACGACACGGTCCGTGGGGAGAGGATCACCGCGTGGTGTGGTGCGCTGTGCCGTGCGCCCCCTGTTACCGGAGGACCTGCCCTCTCCAGGGTGCGGAGCATCGCCGTTGTATGGAGATGCTCACGACAGAGGCGGTCGAGGCGGCGATCGCTGAGGCGTTTGAAACCCTTCGTGTGAAGGAACTTCGATGAGCCGGAGATGGGGCCTCTTCCGAGTTTGGCTTTCGGCTCTGATCCTCCTGGGAGTCGGGAGCATTGGCGGTGCGGAGCCGTCTGCTGAGCTGGTGCGCCTCTACGGAAAGGGGCTGGTTCGACTGACGGCGCTCGCCCCGGACGGAAGTCGGCTTCTGGTTGCCGCGACGGAGAAGCTGCTCCTTCTCGATCGGTCTGGCGACCTGCTCGACGAGCGGGACGACCTCCACCGATGGCCGATCGTGGTGCTTGCCGTCTCGCCCGACGGAAAGCGGCTCCTGTCGGCGGACCGGATGGGTCAGGTGCGCCTTCTCTGGATCAGAGACGATCGGATCGCTCCAGCGGCTCTTTGGAGGCTGCCGGAGGGGTCGCTTCAAGACGGCGAACGCTTTGAGGTCTGGTGGCTCGAAGACGGTTCCGTTTTCCTGCGGTCCCGACGGGCAGACAGGACGGCGCCGGGATGGGTTCTCTCGGAGGGCTCCCCGCCGAGACCGAGTGGGGATTCTCCTTCAGCCTTCAAGGCTCCGAACGAAGGTGGGGTACCGGGTCGTCCGGACCGGCGAGGGGCGGGGAGCAGGAGCTGCTCGTTCTCGATCCGGGAGGGGACAGGTGCTTTATCGGGCCCGCGATCCGGGGTATCCCTGGGTGCGACTGAGCCGTGATGGGCGGTTGCTGGCCTTTCCGGCGTACGACCGGGGTAGGGGTGCGAGTGGTGGAGCTGACCTCCGGGAGGACCGTTCCGCTCTCGGAGCTGAGCTGGGCCAACTGGGCGGCGCTGGATCTCTCCCTTCCCTCTTTATTGCTGCCGGAGCTTCCAGCCCTGAGGGAGGGGTTTGTCTTTGCCGATCGGCGCCTGAGCGGCGAGCTGGTCCGAATTCTTCCTGACGACCGGAAGGAGTGGGCCCGTTCCTGGGTCATCTCAGAGGGAATGCGCACCTGTGATGCGGTTCCGCCGGTCATCGAAGGAGCGTACCGGGATCGGTGGCACACCCTCCCGGAGGTCGCGTTTGCTTACAGTCGTCCTTTGAAGCTGTGGGCGCTGGCGCTCTCCTCGGCCGAGGGGGCGCCGGAGGCGCTTTTACGACATCCAGCTTTGGGATGCCCAGAGCTATTGGAACGTCGGAGCGTTGGTCGGTCACCAGCGAATCTTTGTTGGGCCACAGGGCGAGCAGCTTCGGCAGGTACATTGGCTCCGCTTTGATCCCAGCGGGAGGTATCTCGCGTCGGCGGGCGAAGACCGGACGGTCCGGATCTGGGACGTTCCGGAGCGACGGTTGCTGTTAACCCTTGAAGGCCATCGGGC
>BPJZ01000007.1 GCA_026004875.1 Candidatus Poribacteria bacterium
GGAAACTCCGTACTCCTCGAACCGCTCCATGATCACCCGCGCTCCGAACGCGGTGGCCTCCATCAGGGCCCGGTAGACCTCCGCCGGCGTCGAACGGAGGGTTAACCCGACAATCAGGCCCGAAAGCCGCTGATCCACCAGGACGGTCCGATTGCCGTTGTGCCAGTCGAGGGCCAACAGGCCGCTTTCGCCGGGCCGCAGTCGAGCCGCTGCCTGGGTGAGTGTCTCGTGGGGTCTGCCCTTCGGGACGGATCACCTGAAACGAACCAGTTGAAGATGTCCCCGACCGCCGACTGTCCGGCCCTCCAGACCGTAGTAGCCCGGAAGCACCGAGTCGCGAACAATGCCGCACAAGCCGGGGATGTCCGCAAGTGGTCGATCGGCGGGAGCGATCATGATGTCGCAGGTGGAGGTGCCGATGATCTTGACCAGCACCCCCGGCTCGATGCCGGCTCCGACCGCCCCTAGGTGGGCGTCAAAGGCCCCCACGGCCACCGGAATCCCAGCCGGTAGACCCAACCGCTCGGCCCACTGGGGCGTGAGACGACCGGCTGCCTGAGAAACGTCGTACGCCCGATCGGGAAGCGTCCGGCGAACCCGTACCAGCGCCGGGTCTAGCGCCGCCAAGAACTCCTCATCCGGATAACCGCCCCAGTCCGGGCTGAAGAAGGCTTTGTGGCCCGCCGCACAAACCGAACGCCGCAGCCGCTCCGGGCGTTCGGTGCCCCGTCAGCGCCGCCGGAATCCAATCGGCGATCTCCACCCACGTGTGGGCGGCCTCAAAGACCTCCGGGTCCACCCGAAGACAGTGAAGCATCTTTGCCCAGAACCACTCAGCGCTATAGCTCCCCCCGTACCGGGCAACGTAGTGCGGCCGCATCGCTCGGGCCTTTTGAGTAATCTCCGCGGGCCTCGGCGATGGGCGGTGTGGTCCTTCCACAGCCAGGCCTGAGCGTTCAGGTTGTTCCGAAACCGCTCGCTGAGGCCTAGCGGTCTACCCTCCGCATCCACCGGAAGCGGCGTCGAACCCGTCGTGTCCACCCCGATGCCGATCACACGGGAAGGATCGAACTCCGGATGGCCCCGCGCCCGATCCAGCGCCCCCCGAATGCTGGCCTCAGCGCCCAGCAGATAGTCGCCAGGATGCTGACGGGCCAGGTCCGGGTCGCTCGCGTCCAGAAGGATGCCCTGCTCCCCCGACGGGTACGGGAACACGCACGTCCCGACCTCCTCCCCCGTCTGCACGTTGACGATCAGCGCCCGGACGGAGTTCGTCCCGTAGTCCAGTCCGATCGCGAACGTCGGTCCCATGGCGTCCTCACTCCGGCTGTGCTTCAGACGCCTGATGGCGGTACACGTCCCAGCCCAGGTACGTCCCCAGCGCCTCGGCCAGCACGATCGGCCACGTGGGTCAGCGTGGCGGCCACGTGGTGCGGGAAAGCCGTTGGCGCAGACGTGGCGCAGCAGGCGGCTCCAGGCTCGGGCACCTCGAAGACACGCCGTAGCCGCCGAAGGTCTCCAGCGGGTCCTCCGTGAACCGCCCCTCGCCCACGTGTAGGCCTGCGGATGCGGCCGCTGAACTCGTCGGTTGTCAGCCCGCAGAAGGTGAACGGCCCCGCCGCCAACCCGCCCCACCAGCGTCCCGTAGGTGTTCTCCTTGCCGACCGTGCCCGGCGATGATCTCCTGATAGTCCATCCGTTGCGACTCGAAAGAACGCCGCCGGCAGGTTGCTGCAGTGGAACACCACCCCCTTGTCCGGCTCGTCTCGGATAGTTGTTGTTCCAGTCCAGCAGCGCCGCGGGCCTCTGCCCGAGGCCTGCTGCAGCAGGTACATGCTCAGCACGCCCGGGATGTCCGCCTCGCAGGCGCTGGGGATCAGCCGGTTGCTGAGCATGCCTCATCGGCGTGCAGGGCACCACGCCGGGTAGAACTCCTCGAGCGCCGTCCAGCACTGGATCGCCACCGCCTTGAAGCTCCTTCTCCTGCAAGAAACCGGTCGATCGCCACGCCCAGCTTGGCCAGCTTGTACGAGGCTCTCCTCCGGGACGCCCTGGGCGCTCGGTGTACGCCCGGATCTCTTCCAGCTTCTGCTGCCGACCGGGCGGCTCCTGATCGGTCATGCGCCGGATCCACCCCAGCAGCTCCGAAAGGTCCAGCGGCTCGACGGTGATGCCCGGCCCGCTCGAGCAGCTTTTTCGCTGTACCGCACGGTGTTGAAGGCGGCCGGCCGCGCGCCGATCTGGCCGATCCGGCAGCCCGCGCAGCGAACGCGAACCACGCGACAGACGCCCGCAAAGCGCCGCAGCTCCGCCCGAAACGCCTCGGAGCTGTGCGGGATCCGCCGTGTGTCAGCCGGGCGGCAGCGAGTAGCGGATGCCGTACTGGTACAGGTTGTTGCAGACCGAAATCTTGCCGCAGAAAGCTGTCCGCGGCGGTACTGGATCGACATCCGGTCCGGCTGGTCCGGAAACGCGTGCACCAGCACCGGGCACGTTCGATCCCCGCCCAGCGCAGAGCGTATTCGCGATCGCCCGCTCGTCGCCGAAGTTGGGAAGCGTGACCAGCACGCCGTCCAGTTCAGCCCTGATGCGCTTCGAAAAAACTCCGCGTACTGCCGCGCTTCTTCGGCCAGGCTTTCCACGGCGCCGTTGCGCGTGGCCTCCTCCGGCAGCATCAGGGCCCGGATCCCCTCCGACCTCCAGGACCTCCAAGACCTTCCGGCGGCCCTCCGTGCACAGATGGGCCGGGAAAAAGCCCACGGTTGCCGACCAGCACGCCCCAGTGTAACCATCCCTCTGGAACCTCCTCCCCTGACGTTCTCGGAACGCTTGCCCTCCACGACACCATGGCCGACGCCATTCCAATCATAGGGAAGTCAGGTTTTACATGCAAGTCTCTTTCTCCTCCCCTTTCCGAGCTCAAGGCTCAGTTTGCACCTGCCGGCCCCCTTTGAAAGAATGACCCCATCGGCAAGAAGTGATCGCCGTTTTGGGACGAACCCTTTGGATTGGACCGGGGAGGAGACCGCCATGCTCGGACGTATCTACGAACTGGAGCTGGTCGCAGAGGGACTCCCCCGAGACGGACTCGCCGGTCTCCCTGCGACTGGACTTTGGAGAGCTGCTCCGACCTCAGGGCGGCACGGGACGAGTCGACGCCCAAGCGATCGAGCTGTTCCGTCTGGCGGGAGGACGGCGGGAGCCGGTCGTCTTTCAGTTCACACCGGAGCCTCAGCGCCGCGTGGAGGGCCGAGGGCAGCACCCCTCCGTCAGGACACCGGTCAGCTGGTCGGGAAGCTGGTCGGCCAAGACGCCCCCGCCCTCCCTGCGCACCACGGGAACGCTGACCTGGATCGCTCGGGGCGGCTCCAGCCGCCGGGAACGGCTTCGGCTCCGCGTCCTTGAGCCGACCGAGGGAATCGTCGTTCAGGTGCCCTACCCCCGCACGACCTCCGCTTCTTCGACGCCGCCGGAAGGGCCACTCGACCAAAGCACGTCGCTACCATGCTCATCCGGCCGCAACGACTGCTGTACGAACGCCTCGAAGTCTGGGAGGAGAACCGACCGATTGCCGGCTACGTCGTGGACGGAGAGGAACGACCGTTTCTCTATCCCCTGTTCACGCCGGGCGGGACCCTCGTCACCTCCTACGGCAAGAGCCACGACCCCACCGGAAGCCACGACCATCACAAATCGGTCTGGATCGGCCACCGGGACGTGGACGGATGTAACTTCTGGGAGCTGGGGGAGTGCTTCATCCGCCATCGGGGCTTCCTACTTTTGGAGGACGGGCCTCTGTTCGCCCGAGTCGTCCAGCGGACTCAGTGGAGCTCCGACGGAACCGAGCGGCTGCGCGACCGGCGAGAGTGGCTCTTTTGGAGGCACCAAGGGGCAGGCCGATGCGTAGACCTTATCCTGACGATCCAGGCCCCCGACGAACGGGGGGTGGAGATCGGTCGTTCCCCCTTCGGCTGGCTTGGGGTTCGGGTGGATCCGCGCCTCTCCGTCTTCGACGGAGGAGGGGAGATCCAAAACAGCCGCGGCCAACGGAACGAACAGGAGGCTCACCGACAGCCGGCAGAGTGGATCGACCTCTCCGGTCCGGCCACGCCGGAACGCTGGGCCGGCGTCACGCTGATGGATCATCCGGACAACCCGAACCACCCGACCGTCTGGCACTGCCGCAACGACGGCTGGGCCGGCTCTTCGGTCACGGCTCACGAGCCGATCCGCCTGGAGGCCGGCCGAGACGCGAACGTGGCGCTATCGGCTCTACGCCCACGACGGAAACGCGGAGGAGAGCGAGGCCGAACGGATCTACGCGGCGTACTCGGCGCGGCCCTCGGTGCGAATCGAGTGCGTCGAGAGGATCGCCTCCGGATCGTGACGCTTTGCCAACGCGGGAAACTCCCTCAAAAGCCGATCGCGCAGCGGCGGAAGGTCCTCGTAGGTCATGATCTCCGCCCGGAGCCGTGAGGCCCCCGGAAAGCCGTTCACATAGCTCTTCACGTGCTTCCGAAGCTGTCGGACCGCGATCGGTCCTTTGAGGGCGTAGGCAAGCTCCAAATGTTCCAGAATAAACGGCGATCCGCTCCTCAACCGTCGGCTCCGGCGGCAGCACGCCATTGCGGAGATACTCCCGGGCGCGCCGGAAGATCCACGGGTTCCCGATCGCCCCACGCCCGATCATGATCCCGTCCACACCCGTTTCGGCAAACCGGCGAGCGGCGTCCTCCGGCGTCTTCACGTCTCCATTTCCGATGATCGGGACGGAGGCCACCTCCTTGGCGCGGCGAATCCACTCCCAGTTGGCCTGCCCCCGAAACATCTGGCAACGGGTGCGACCGTGAAAAGTGATCGCCTGGGCGCCCGCTCGCTCCATTCGCTCGACCGTCTCCTCGACGTTGATCGAGCGCTCGTCCCAGCCGGTTCGGGTCTTGACGGTCACGGGGATCCCGTAGGGGCGCATCGCTTCGACGACCGCGGCGGTGATCTCCTCCATCCGATCGGGATAACGGAGCAGTCCGGAGCCGGCACAGGTGTTCCGGTCGCCAGCGGCGATCCGTTTGACAGGGCAGCCAAAGTTGATGTCCACCAAATCGGGGCGGAGCTGAGCCGCCGTCCGAGCGGCCTCAACCATCGCCTCGATCCGATTGCCGTAGATCTGAATCCCAAACGGTCGCTCCGCCTCCGAGAAGCGGAGCTTCTCCAGAACCGGCTCCACCTCCCGCGCGATTCCCTCCGCGGGAACAAACTCGGTGTAGACGACCGCCGCTCCAAAGCGCTTACAGAGCAACCGAAACGCCTGATCGGTGACGTCCCTCCATCGGCGCCAAAAGCAACGGCTGAAACCCCAAATCGAGCGTGCCAATCCGCATCGTTCCCCGTCGAACGGTTCGTTCCCGGAACAAGTCTTCCGTTTCTATCGTAGCCCATCTCAGACAGGACCGTCCGGAGGCAGCCGGCGGCGGAGCGCTTCCTTCCATCCCTCCGGCACGGCGGCGATTTGAAGCGCCTGAGCAACCCGCGCCGGGTCCGGGTTGGGGAAGTGGCGTAGCCGGAACAGCTCGGCAACTGTGATCCCCCGCGGATCGCGAAACTCCAAAGAGATGGGGTCGCCCGCCCCAACGGTCCCAGGCTCCAGCACCCGAAGGAAGAACCCGTACCGCCCCGACTCGGTGAACCAGCCCACCATCTCCGACAATCCAAAAGCAACCCAAGCTTGTAACAGGGCACTCGAGGATGGGTCACCTCGACCAATGCTTCGCCGATCCGGTACCGGTCCCCAATTCGAACCCGGTCGCTCGGCATCCCCTCTACCGTTAGGTTCTCCCCAAAGCCCCCAAAGGGAAGGCTCGGACGACCCAACCGCTCCTCCCAATAGCGGTAGTCCTCAATCGTATAGGCGTAAGCCGCTCGATCGGGGCCGCCGTGGGCCTTCCGATCCGCCTGAGCGTCGCCCTCGAACCCAAGCCGAGTCAACCGCACCCTTCCCGACGCAGGCGCTTTAAAGATACCGGTGGCGACAGTTCCCCGCTCTCGATCGGGCAGCATCCGAACGCCGCCCACACTCACCGCCAAAACTCGCATGGGCCTACGTCTCCTCAAACACAACGACACCGCGAATGTTCCGACCGGCCCGAAGATCGTCGAAGGCCTCGTTGACCTGATCCAGCGTGTAGGTGCGGCTGACCAACTCGTCTAACAGCAACTGTCCTTGAAAATAAAGCTGCAGATAGCGGAGCATGTCCACCCGCATCCGAGCGGAACCGTACATCGAACCGATCAGCCGTCGCTCCCCGTAGGGGAACAAGGACGCTGGAACCGAGATGGTCGCCTCGCCCGGTGCGATCCCGATCACTACTGCCGTGCCGCCAAAACGAAGCATTCGGAACGCCTGCTCGATTGTTGTTGGGTTCCCGATCGCCTCAAAAGCGTAGTCCACCCCCTCCCCTTCGGTTAGCTCCAGCACCTGCTGGACGGGATCGCCCAAGGAGGCGTCCACGCAGTCGGTCGCCCCAAAGCGCCGGGCCGCCTCCAGCTTCTCCGCGATCCGGTCCACCACGATGACGCGAGAGGCGTGGGCCAGACGCGCCCCCTGAACAACGTTGATCCCCACTCCGCCAGCCCCCAGGACGGCAACGGTGCTCCCCGGCTCCACCTTGGCGGTGTTCAAAACGGCCCCCACCCCTGTGGTCACCGCGCAGCCCAGTAATGCCGCCCGATCCAGCGGAGTCCCCGGCGGAACGGGAACGACCGCCTGCTCCGAAACGACCGTGTACTCCGAAAGCGTGCCGGTTCGGGTCATCATGTTGTATCGTCGACCGTCTTTGTGAAACGGCTTAGTCCCGTCAATCAGCCCACCGCGCGGCTGGAGCCAAAAGCTCAAACAAAGGTTCGGACGCCCCACGGTGCAGAAGCGACAGCGACCACAAGGCGTGATGAAGCTGAGCATCACCCGATCGCCCGGCCGAACGCTCCGAACCCCCGGCCCCACTTCGACCACCGTTCCGGCCCCTTCGTGGCCAACGACGAAGGGAAGGGGCATCGGAATGGTGCCGGTGATCGCTGACAGATCGCTGTGACAGACACCGCTCGCCGCCAGCTTGACCAGAACCTGCCCCGTCTGGGGCGGATCCAACTCTAGCTCCTCGACAACCAACGGCGCGTTCCGACGGTAGGCGATCGCTGCGCGAGTTCTCATCGGCCCGGCCCTTCGTCTGAAAAGATGAACGCCAAGGCTCTGACCTCTCGCCCCAATAGTAGGCGTTCCGCTCCCCCTGCTCAACCGGGTCCGGAGAGACGCCGTTCCTGAGGGGAAGATTTGCCATTTAGTTCATAAAATCGTAATCTCCCTCCAAACGGAATAAGAGGCTTCAAACCAGAGAGGGGACACCAAGAGGAGGACAGAACCGTGAAGAAGGGCTGGCGATGGACGGCGTTGGTCGGAGGGATCGCAACAGGCCTTGCGGCCCTCGCCGGAAACGGCGACGTGGACGTCAAAGGCCCACAGCTCTACATCTGGCACCTGGACGAAGGAAGAGGGGAGGAGGTCCAAGAGGCCCAAGGAAAGGGGGCCCGCTGGCCTCCTCACCGGCGACGTCCAGTGGGTGGAGGGGGCCGCCGGAACGGGGACTGCTGTTCTCCGGCGCCGTCGGAGACCCGCAGTACGTAGACTTCCCCGGCCGACGATCACCTGGACATCACGGATCAACTGACGCTAGCAGCGTGGATCTCGATCGAGGCAATCCCTCAAGGCGGCGGCGAGAACAAAGGAACTATCTTCTTCAAGAACACCTACTACTTGCAGGTTGAGCCCGGCAGCGGTAGCTTGGCCTACTACTTTTACGACACGGACAACCCCGGCTACCACCTCTCAGCGAACGCAGTTCCAGCGGACGGCTCCTGGGTGCACGTTGCCGTGAGTTGGGACGGCTCCACGGCTCGGTTCTACATCAACGGCGAGCAGGACCCTAACGAGATCGCCCAAAAAAGGGCCGGGCCGAAGCACTCCAACGCGACACGTCTTCGTCGGTGGAGAGAACAATCCCTGCTGCCCTCGGTTTTTCCAGGGAAAGATTGACGAACTGGCGATCGCCAACTACGCTCTGAGCGCTGCCGAAATCCGCGAGCTGATGCGCGCAACTCTGGACGTCTCCCCTCGCGGAAAGCTGGCAACCCGCCTGGGCCGCGCTCAAACGCCGATGAAAACACCAACAAAGCACTTCACCTTCACAAGGGCTCTTCTCGAGCGAGGGCCCTTTGAAATCTCCAGAAGAGGGGTGATATATTCCTTCTCGGAGCCCAGGACCGAAGAGCGGAGGCCGATGGACCGCGAAGAGCTGATCGAGATCATCAAGGCGCGGGTGCTCAGCGAACTGAACGCCCCCCGCCGGGACGTCTCCGCAGAGCACGGGGACTACGACCGGATTCCCTTCCTCTCTTACGCGGACGAGGTGCGCGCCTGCAGGACAACAGCCGGAAAGCGATTGATTCCCGTCGGCGTCTCAGCTCGTCATTGCCACGTCACGCAAGAGCATCTGGAAGTCCTCTACGGCCCAGGGTATGAGCTGACGGTTTATACCAAGCTGTATCAGCCGGGGGAGTTTGCCGCCAACGAGACGGTTGACGATCGTCGGGCCGCGTATGCGAGCGATCGAGCGGGTGCGGATCCTGGGGGCCGGTCCGGCGCTACACTCAGGTGGAGCTCGCGCCGACAGACTTGCGTCATCTTAGGGGTCAACGCGCCGATCCGCAACTCCGGCGACCTGGAGGACGCCGCGCCGATCACGATCGTCGGGCCGAAGGGATCCCTGTACCTCAAAGCGGCCATCTGTCCGACCCCGCCACATCCATTTAAACCCAAGCGAGGCAAAGTAGCTAACGGCGTCCAGGACGGCGACCGAGTGATGGTGCGCGTGGGGAGGGGAACGGGCGCTCACCTTTGAAAACGTCCTGATCCGGGTTCACCCCAAAAGTGATCGCCCAGATGCACCTGGACACCGACGACGCCAACGCTGCCGGACTCAAGGGCGGCGAGGGCATCGAGATGATCATCTGCGACTGAACAGGAGCCGCCGATGAGCTCGCCCGACCGGGAACAGTTGATCGAACGGGTGATCCGCGAGGTCCCTCCAGCGGCTCCAAGAGGGAAGGCTCCCCCTCCCCCGCCGCCGCGGCCCACCGGTCCTCGAGTGGCCGTTGTCCTGAGCGCGACCGTTTCTGAGACGCTCGGAGAGCTGTTCCAGCGCCTTGAAGGGGCGCGGCTATACGCTCGATCGGGTCGGAGCCTCGTTTCTGCTGCCGGAGAGCACCGGTGCGCGCCTGAGCCGGTGGCTTTCGGAACGAGTGACTCTCCGGGATCGCTTTGCCGCCGACCACGGTGGCCCTGCTGGCGCCGGAGCTGGCGCTGACCGACGCGGCCAAGCTTGCCCAAGGGATCCTGGACGACGTACCACCCCGCCTGGATATGGACCGCGCTGGCCCGCTCGCATCCCCGGTTCTAACGCCAGCCCTGGCGAGGGCTTTCAGCAGCGAGCTGCCCACCCCACTGAAACGGATCGCCGATGAGGCACGTGCCTCTAGTGAACGGTTAGGCGTCCGCTGGGTGGAACGGAACGCACTCCACCGCGCCTTGACCGCCCAGGTGGCCGCGCCGGAGCCGGTTGAGACGATCCATCTGCCCAGCGTCTCCGGCCGACTGCTGGTAACCGAAGAGATGATGAACAACCTGGCCGAGGGCACCCGCGAAATCGTCGTGCCCCCCTCGGCGATCCTGACCCCCTTGGCTCGCGACGTGGCCCGACGTCGGGGAATCCGAATCCGCTACCGTGACCGGTAGAACTGCTTGAGGCTATCATTCCGGTGAGCTTGAAGATCGGAAAATCGGGCAGGAGTTGCCGCATGAACCCAAGCGACCCTCCGTTTTTCTCCGGGGGCCGAGCGGCTTCCCTTATTCTCGGACGATCCTCCCTCCCTTTTGGAACTCTGTGAACGACACCACAACGACAACGAGCATTCCTTTTTCGTCGCGGAGCTGAGCCGGGAGATCTTCCTGCGTACCGAGGCGATCCATGGCCTGGATCGGCGTTGGCTGCCTGCGCTGGAGGCCGGCGCCCAGTTGCACAACCTCGGGCTCTTCTACGGAGCCCGGCGGCATCACGTCCGAGGGATGGAACTGATCCTGGAACGGGGCGTTGCCGGATTCTCTCCGGAGGAGATCGCTTTGATCGCCCTCTGTGCTCGCTTCCACCGAAAGCGAGTCCGAGCTGAAGAGGCCCTCCTCTACCGCGCTCTGCCCGCGGAGCTTCAAAAGGTAGCCCTTCGGCTCGCGGCGATCGTACGAGTCGCTGACGGGGCTGGACTCCTCCCAAGATCGATCGGCGCGGCTGAACTTTTACGATGACATCCCGGCGCCGGGTGCGCTTTTACGTCGGCGGCAATGCCGCCGCGGAAAACGCCCGCCGTGCTACCGCCAAGGCCGATCTCTGGAACCAGACGATGCCCCGTCCCGTCCGTTTCGTTCCCGACGACGGCTCCCGCAAGTTCTACCCTCCGACACGGCGACCGGATGCAGGCCGCCGGCTATAAAGTGTTTTCGGATGCTCTTTGAGCAAGCTCTCGCCCACGAGTCTGGAGCCCGCCGGGGAACCGACCCCGGAGGAGCTCCACCAGCTCCGGGTTAACCTGAGACGGCTACGAGCGGCCTTTCGTGCTTTCCGCAAGAGCTTCGGACGCGAGCTCCTCGACCCGATCGAGGAGGACGTTAAAAGCCTACTGGACGCGACCAACCGAGCGCGAGACCTAGACGTCTTCCGGACGTTCCTTCAGGAAGCCCAGGCCGACGCGAGAGCGCCGCTGCTGCTGGACGCCACGGACGCCCGGCCCGAAAGGAGGCGTATCAGGTCGTCCGGGACAGCCCCTCGACGGGCTAACCTATCGGTTCTTCCGGGAACGCTTTCCCCATTTCCTCCAAGCGGTGCACCCCTACGAACGTCCAATCCAGCGGAAATGGGCGCAGCGACGGGCCCGGAAAGGCGCTCGCCGGCTGATCGCCCAAGAGCTAGAGCGAGTCCTTTTACAGGGAATCGGGCTGGACTGGGAGCAACCCGAACAGCTCCATCGACTTCGGATCGCCCTTAAGCGGCTCCGCTACACCGTGGACCTGTTCGGCGACCTGTTGGACGGAGGGCGCTCCCCCATCATCCGGCCCCTCAAGCGGCTCCAAGACGGCTTCGGAGCGGTTCAGGACGCCGAGGTTCACCTTCGGCTGCTCCAGGAGCTGACGGCTCGACTGCGGGCGGAACGGCCCGACGCCTGCCAAGAGGAGACGACAACCTGGGACCACCTCCGGGGGCTCCTCAACACCCGGCGGACCGCCGCCCTCGGCGAGGCCCGCGCTCAATGGGAGCGCTTTTGCGCCCCCGAGTTTCTCGAACGGATCGCTCAAACCTATCGCCTGAACCTTTCGGCTCATCAGGACTCTCTCCAGGAGGCCACAGCCCCATGAAGCTGGGCGCGATCGACGTAGGAACCAACTCGATCCACACCGTCATCGTCGAAGTGGACGCCGATCTGAACATTGTCATCCTGGACAGCGCCAAGGAGACGGTACACCTGGGACGTGGACGGGACCGAGAAGGGAACCTCTCCCCTCGCGCAATCGTCGCCGGCCTGACGGCGCTACGGAAGGCCAAAACGCTCTGCGAGCGTCACGGCGTCGAGGAGATCCTAGCCGTCGCTACCAGCGCCATTCGCGAAGCGCCCAACGGCCTGGAGTTCCTCCGGCACGTCCAAGAGGAGGTGGGAATCACCGTCCGGGTGATCTCCGGCAAGGAGGAAGCTCGACTGATCTACCTGGCCGTGCGCGAGTCACTGCATCTGGGAGATCGGCCCTTCCTGGCAATCGACGTCGGCGGGGGAAGCGTTGAGTTCTCCTGGGCGACGCGGGAGCGGCTCTTCCACAGCGAAAGCCTCAAGCTGGGCGTCCTTCGCCTCGCCGAGGAGTATCCCCTTTCCGATCCCCCGACCAAGGAGGAGCTCAAGCGCCTGAAGTCCTACATCCACTCCCAGTTAGACCTGCTGGAGGCCCCGGCGGCCCAGTACCCCTGGCAGATCACGGTAGGAACCTCCGGAACGCTTCATCAGCTCTGTCGCCTGGCCGTTGGGGAGACGGTGCTGCTGACCAGCAACTCGCTCCACCAGGAGGAGGTCCCCGCCGACTCGCTCCGGAAGGTCTGCGACCGGTTGATCGCCTCCACCGTCCAGGAGCGGATGGCGATCAAAGATCTGGACCGCACTCGGATTCACACGATCGTTCCTGGCGCGGTGCTCCTTCGGGAGCTGCTGGATCGGTTCCCAATCGGCGGGCTGGTCGTCTGTGAGTACGCCCTCCGGGAGGGGGTGATCTACGACTACGTCGCCCGGAACCGCTCCGGCATCCTCCAGGCCGCCGTCATCCCAGACGTGCGAATGCGAAGCGTCCTCGCGCTGGCCCGCCGGTGCAACTGGGACGAGACCCACTCCCGGCACGTCACCCGCTTGAGCCTTCAGATGTTCGATCAGTTGGCGCCGCGCTTTCAATGGGACCCCGGCGAACGGGACCTCCTGGAGTTCGCCGGACTGCTGCACGACATCGGGAAGTTGATCAACGTCCGTCGTCACCACCGTCACGGGCAGTATCTCATCGAAAACGCCGATCTGCTGGGCTTTACGCCGCGCGAGGTGGCCCTTGTGGCGAACTTAGTTCGCTACCATCGAGAGGCGAAGCCCAAAAAGAAGCACGAAGCCTACGGAGCCTTGAAAAAATCGGACCGAAAGATTGTGGATCGGCTGGCCGGCATCCTCCGCTTGGCCGAAGCGTTCGATCGGACCAGCTTCCAGATGATCGAGGCGATCCACGTGGACGTGGAGGAGGAGACGGTTCATCTGACGGCCCTGGCTCGAGGCGACGTCGAGGTGGAGCTTTCCCTGGCGCGGGAACGAAAAGACCTCCTGGAACGCGCCCTCAAGCGACCGATTGAGATCCACCTCGGAGACGCTTCCCTGATCGCTTCGCCGGAGCGGGAGGCTCTCGACGAGCGCCTGTCCGACGATCTCTCTTCGCTGGACGCGACTCCCTCATGAGCCGGTACGCAACCGTTGACATCGGTACCAACTCCTGCCTTCTCCTGATCGCCGAGGCGGAGCCGGAGACCCGAACGCTGCGCGTCCTCGCCGACGTCTCACGGATCACTCAGCTCGGAAAGGGCTTCTATCACGGACAACGCCTCAGGCCAGAAGCGGTCGCACGGACGTTGGACGTGCTCGCTGAGTACGTCGGGCGGTGTCGAGCCCTGGGCGTCGAACGCCTCTACGGGACGGGAACCAGCGTCCTCCGCGACGCGCCCGACGGAGGCCGGTTCTTGGACCAGGTCGAACGGCGGTTGGGGCTCCGGCCGGAGGTGATCTCCGGCGAAGAGGAGGCGCGACTCGTCTACCTCTCCGTTCGCCTGGACGGCTCCTTGAAGCTGCAGGACCCCGATCGCTGTGTCGTCGTGGACGTGGGGGGAGGGAGCACCGAACTGGTCGCCTGCCCGAAGGGGAAGCTTTGGGCGGTGAGCCTGGAACTGGGATCGGTCCGGCTCACCGAGCGCTTTCTTCTGGACGATCCGCCGACAGCGGCCCAGATCGCTGGAGCCCGCTTAGCCGCCCGCCAGACGCTCGCTACGGTGAAGCTCCCGTTTGCGGAGGGCCTCTTCGTTGGCGTCGCCGGAACGATCGTCACGCTGGCCAACGTGGCTCTCTGCCAAACTTACCCCCTCTCGGAGGCCCAAGTACGGCTTCACGGGTTCCGCCTGACCATTGAGGAGGTAGAACGGCAGATCGCCCCAGTACGCCGCCCGCACCGTCCAAGAGCGGAAGCGGATTCCCGGCCTGGAGCCCAAACGGGCGGAGGCCATCCTTGGCGGAGCGCTCATCGTTCGCGAGCTGCTGGACCGAACCGCCTCGGGAGAGCTACTGGTGAGCCTGCGCGGTCTCCGCTACGGCGTCCTGTGGGACCGACTCCTGGGCGTCCGGGGCGGCCAACCGTGGACGGTCCTTCAAGACTCATCCCTCCTCCAAGAGGGATTCGACGCGGGGGACTCCAACGATCTCCCCGGTATGGAGCGATTCGTTGGCCGCTAAGGTCACCGCAAGCGTCTTGGTTCCATCTAGGTAGTCGGAGCGAATCGGACTGGGGTCGTTCCGCCGCACCGCCTCCAAAAACCGCTCGATCTGGCGGCCGTAGCCGCTCTCCTTGGCCTCAAGCTCGACCCACCGCTCGCCCACATGGCCGACCATTCGGTTCCGACCGTAGTCCAATTGAAGGTGGTAGTCGTGGCCTATCAGCTCCAGGGCGTAGGTCCCCGTTCGGACCAGCGAAGTAGAGGTGATGTTCCCCACGACGCCGTTTTCAAAGCGCAGGTTGACCGTCGCGACGTCCTCAAAATCGATCAGCGGGTTGAGTCGGTCGCCGCCCCAGCCGTGAACCGCCACCACCTCCCCGGCAAAGTACCGGGCTAGGTCGTAAAGATGGGTCGCCTGCTCGACGATCTGGCCGCCCGACTCACAGAAGACGCGCCACCAAGGGGTGCCCGGCGTGTTGACGTGCACCCGACCGATCACCATCCCCAGCGGTCGGTCGCCGATCAGCTCCCGGGCGGCATCGGTCAAGTCTGAGTGCCGCCACATATACCCGACGTTGGTCAGAACCGGATATTTCCGAAGCGTCCGAAGCACGCGGAGGGCGGTCTCCAGGCTCAACGCAACCGGCTTGGCCACAAAAAAAGGGATCCCCCGCTCGGCGGCCAGTGTCTCTTGATCCGTGTGAGCAAACGGGGGAACTGTGATGAACAGCGCGTCGAGCTGCTCCTCCTCAAGCATCCGATGGTGGTCCTGATAGACCGTCGCGCCGTAGGCTTCGGCGGCCTTTTGGGCCCGCTCGGGATTGATCTCGCAGACCGCCGTGATTCGCACGTCGGGATACCGGCGCAGATAAGAGAGATAGTTTCCGGCAATTCCGCCGACACCAATAAAACCGATCCGCATGGTGAAATTTCCTTTCTCAGAGAAACACAGATCGCCGATGTCCTGGGCCTTGACCTCCTAAGCCGTTTCTTCTGCGGAGAAGAGAGTCTTTCCGTTCAGGACCGCTTCAAGGAGGACGGGCCGCTCTCCCCACCGCACCCGGATGAAGCTGGCAGGGGCCCCGGGGAACCATTTGCCCGCGACCGGAAGCCCCAGCAACTGGGCGGGATTGGAAGAGGCCATCCGCACCGCCTCGGCGAGGGAGAACCCCGTGTGACGTGCCACGTTGGCAACGCCAGGAAGAAGGGGGAGCCCTGCTCCGGCCAGGTAAGGGGTTCCGGCAAGCTGCACCCGTCCGTTGGGGAGCAGCTCCACCTCCTGTCCGCTGAAGGCGCGGGTAGCGCCCCGGTTTCATCCCAGCCAGCCGCACCGCATCGCTGATCAGCACCGAACGCTCCGGACCCTTGGCCCGAAGCATCGCCTTAAGCGTAGCGAAGGGGAGATGATGGCCGTCGGCGATAAAGCTGGCCCACAGCCGATCTTCGGCGAGCTGCTCCCAGATGTAGTTGGGGTGTCGGGGCAACAACGCGTGGGCCCCGTTGCCCAGATGAGTCGAAAGTCGAGCTCCAGCCTCGACCGCTTCGCGGATACGCTCCGGCTCGGCGGCGGTGTGCCCGATCGCCACGACGACGCCCTCCCCAGCGACCCGACCAATGAAGGAGATGGCCTCCGGCCACTCCGGCGAGAGCGTGACGATCCGGACTCGGCCCTCGGCGGCCTCCTGCCAATCAAGATACTCCTGATAGGAAGGCGGGCGAACGTGCTCGCGAGGATGGGCACCGCGCGGCCCGTCCTCTGGAGAGATGAACGGCCCCTCGACGTGTACGCCAAGGACCGAGTCCGCCACTTCGGGGAACTCCCTCCAGGCGGCCGCGATCGTCCGGACCGACCGAAGCATTCGCTCCCGCGATCCGGTCGTCACTGTTGGGCAGTAGTATCCTACCCCCTCCCGCCAGAGGCGCCGGGTAATTGCCCGCACCTCCTCCGGCCGGACGTCGGGGGCGTTGAAGTCCCCTCCGGCGTACCCATTGACCTGGATGTCCACCAAAAGCGGTAGCAGAAAAACCCTCCCAGGCTCCCCCTGAACGGGAGCCACCTCAACAAGTTGAGAGCCCTCCCAGCTCAGGCGAACGAGGTTCCCCCCTGCGTCCAGACCGATGCGCTCTTCCATCCCCTCCTTGCCTCCGGTCCTGCTTTTGTGGAAGCCTATCCTAACACAGTCAAAACGCGAAACCAACCGCACCCAGCGAGAACGACCGGAATCAATGGAAGCAACAACAGTGATCCTCTACTTCCGCCTGACATCCCGGGCCTCTGCTTCTGGCAAGGAACTCCTCCAGCGGATCGCTCAACACTGCTTGCGCTCTGGTGCAACGAGTAGCTCCCTCTATCGGGTCACCAATCAGGACGAGGCGCGGTATGCGCTCAGCACCACCTGGTACTCCGAAGCGCTCTATCGGCAGTGGCTGGGGGATTTTCTCGCCCACTTTGAGGAGGTCCTAAACCTGGTCCGCGTCGAGGAGATGCGTCCGCTCGCTCTGGACGCCTTCAGTTGGGAGACGCCGTGAACGTCTATCTGATCCGCCACGGGGAGTCCACCAACAACGCCGGCTTGAGCCATCAGGACGACCCGCCCCTGACCGATCGGGGGCGGATTCAGGCCCAACTGGTCGCTAAGGCGCTTGAAGCGTTAGACATTGAGATGTTTTATTGCAGCCCGATGCTCCGAGCGCTGGAGACGGTCCGCCCGATTCTACGGGCGCTCCGCGTGCCGCTGGAGGTACGCCCGGAGCTCTGTGAACATGGTGGGCTGGGAGACCGAGAGCACAACGGCGTTCGTCGGCCGATCCCTGGCCCGAGCCGCTCGGAGGTCCTCAAGCTGGTGCCCGGCGCAACGCTCAGCGAAGAGATCACCGAATCCGGTTGGTGGCGATTCGTTCCGGCGGACGAAGAGGAGCTGCTCCGCTTTACCCGAAGACAGGTCGAATTCCTCTGGGAGCTCTGGCAGAGCCGCCACCAACCATCGGCGCAGACGATCGGAGCGGTGATCCACGGCCGGAGCGGCTCGATTCTGCTGAGCGCCTTCTTTGGACTAGAAACGGACCGGGGGTACGCCCGGTTTGGCCACCACAATACCGGGATCACCCGGGTGGAGTGGACCCCTGACCGCCGACGGCTGGTCTTCCTGAACCGGATCGAACACCTTCCTCCGGAGCTGATCACCTGAATCCGTCCGTCCCCAGGAAGCGCCAACCGACGACACCCCTTTGCGGCCCGATCAAGGACCGCTACACTAGAGCGAAGGCAAAGGCCCTGAGGCCGTTGTTTGGCCGTTCTTTGGAGGAGCACGCCAAATGAAGTGGGGAGCCGTGATTCTGGGGCTACTTTTGGCGACGGTGCTGGGCGCACAAGCACAAGGCGAGACCTCCGCCCTCAAGGTTGGCGACCTCGTCGAGGACTTCGCCTTGACAAACGTCCACGACGAAAAACGGATCGCTCTCAGCGACTATCAGAACGCCAAGGCCTTGGTCATCCTGTTTCTTTCGACCCGGTGCCCTACCTCCAACGCCTACAACGAACGGATCGCTGCGCTCCATCAGGAGTTTCGGAAAAGGGGCGTCCAGTTCATCGGGATCAACTCGAAAGTGGAGGAGCCCTTCGAAGAGGTGCGAAAGCACGCCCGGGAACACGGGCTCGAATTTCCCATCCTCAAAGACGTCTACTACCGGATCGCCGACCGATTTGGCGCGCAACTGACGCCGGAGGTCTACGTCCTGGAGGTACTGGCCCCTCGCCCCAAGAGGGCCCAGGCGAGCACAAACACCAAGGGGTTTGAGGACCGCTTGATCGGTCAGGACGGCGAGAAGACGAAAACGCCCGCTTTTAAGCTGATCTATCACGGCGGGGTGGACAACAGTCGAGACCCGGCCGGAGTAACGGAGCACACGCTGCGGGACGTCCTGAACGCCTTTTTAGCCGGAGAGCCGCTGCCCAAGAGCGAATCGCCGGTCATCGGCTGCTGTCCAATTCGATCGGCGAAGGGATCTCCTTGGTGGCGATAACGCACCAAATGAGGAAACGGCTGTGGTCACAAGGTGGGGTCTCATCCTCCTCATCGAGGCGGGAATCGTCGCAATGACGCAGGTGGGATCGGAAGCCCAGCAGAAATTCCCCTTCGGGCAGTCGTTAGGCTACCGCGTTTGGATCGGCGAGGCCCCGGCGGGATGGATGGAGCTTCGCTTTGAGGACACGCTCTACGAGGGACGGCCCGCCGTTCGCAGTGAGCTGACGCTTGAACTGACGCTTCGCCGCTCGGGCACGCCGGTCGCCCTCCGACGAGTGCGGACGGCCTACTTTGACCAGGAAGCGCCCTATCGTCCCTACGTCTTGACGGCGCTCACCGAGGAGCCAGCGGGCGTCCGACGGGCCGAATGCCGGTTCCAGGAGGGAAAGGTCCTGCTCCGCCTGGAGATCGAGGACCGAGCCGTTGAAAACGAACTCCCGGCCCCAGCAACTCTACTGCTGGAAGAAGCACTCCCCTACTATCTGTGGGCGGAACCGTTCTCCGAACCAGGAGAGCAGCGGCGAATCGCGCTGTTTAACAGCGATGTGCTCCGTCCCATCTGGGCCGATCTCAGGTTCCTCGGCGAGGAACTGTCTCCCATCGGAGGGAGGACCGTCCCAGCCCGACGGTACCGTCAACGCTTAGACTGGATGGGCGGCGTGGTCACCGAAGAATGGTACAGTCCGTCCGGAGGGCTACTCCGGATGGACCTGGCGATGGGCGGGCTTCCGCTCCGGCTGGAGCGGGTCTGGGAGCCGTCCTCGGTGCCGGACCTTCAGGAGCTGCCCGAGGTAGACCTGCTGGTCGCCACCCGGATTCCAACCGCCGGCCGCCCAGAGCGCCCGGACCGCCTGCGTGCGCTGCTGCGACTAGAGGACGGCTCCCCTTGGCACGCCGAATCGATCCCCCACTCCCCCCGGCAACAGGTCCGCTGGGATCCGGAGTCGGGAGCCGTGCTCGTTGAGGTGCAGCAGGACCCCGTGCCGGAACGGCCCGCCCCCTTTCCCCTCGAGGTCTCCGATCCGACCCTGCAGCGCTATCTCCAACCGAGCGCGTTCGTGGAGGCCAACGACCCCCAGATCGTTCAAGCGGCCCAAGAGATCGTCGCCGGGGCAGCAAACGCCTGGCAGGCCGCCGAACGGATCGCTCGATGGGTCTATCAACACGTCAACAACAAAGGCCTCGACCAAGGCTTCGCAACAGCAAAAGAGACCCTCCAAAGCCGCGCCGGCGACTGCACGGAACACACAATGTTGGCCATCGCCCTGAGCCGAGCGGCGGGAATTCCGGCCCGAATCCTCGCCGGAATCGTCTGGCAGAACGACGGCTTCTATTACCACTTCTGGCACGAAGTCTGGGTTGGCGAGTGGATCGCGCTCGACGCCACTCTCGGCCAAGCCCCTGCAGACGCGGCCCACATCCAGCTCAGCCCGGTTCAGTTCGAGTCAGAAACCGCCCTGGAGTTCGGCGAGGGTATCTTCCGAACGCTGAATCGCCTCTCGATCCACCTCTTGCCTCCTGCTCCTTAGCGTGTCATTCCTTTTGAGCACGAAAAAAGGGCCGACGGACCCTTGCCGCCGACCCGGTTCGCTTCGATGGCTCGCTCGGCTTTGGAAGAGGGGGTCACTCCACAAAGCCGAGCGTTCGGGGGATCAGGTCCGCCCCGAACTGGGTCACAAACGCCCCGGAAGCGTCAAAGACATAGACCGCCCCGGGGGTCTGGAAGTCTTTTGCGTCGGTAGCGTACAGCTCGCCGCTCGACGGATGGACACTCAGGCCGTAGAACGCAGCAACTCCTTGGGTGGCGGCGGAGACGAGGTCCGGCTCCAGGCTTCCGCTTTTTGGATCGAAGGCCCAAACGTTTCCGTTTAACAGAAAGTAGGCCCTCCCGTCGGGGCCCAGTTCCAAGTGCCCGGCGCCGGTGCTCTCCAGCGGAACGGTCCGCTCGACGACGTTCTGTCGGGCGTCCAAGAGGACCAACGCGCCCGGCGTGCTTTCGTCCACGTCCGGAGTGGTGAAATCGTCCCAGCGCCCGGCGCAGAGAACCAACACCTGCGCATCGCCCAGCGCGATCGCCGCAACGGGATTGTCGCCCACCTCGACCGTCGTAAGCGCCGTTCGAGTAGCCACGTCTACGACGGTAACCGTCCGTCCGTTCCCAAATCCGCTGTCGGTGACATAGAGCCGCCCACCCGCCAGGGCCGCTTCAGTCGGGTTGGCCCCAACCGGAACGGTGTCCTCCACCAGCAGACCGCTTAGGTCCACAAAGGCCAGCTCGTTCGAGAGCAGCAGCGGGACGTAACCCTCCTCTCCGGAGCTGCTGACCGTGAGCGTGTACGGACCGGAGCCGTCCGGGAAGTAGATCGTCCCGATCGAGCGATGGGTTCCCACCTCGATCGCTTCAATCGTGTGGGAGTTGTTCACGACGATATAGGCGCGATCGCCGACAACTTTGATGTCGTTGGCCGTGTCGCCCAGCGGGCGGCCGTTGACCTCGCGAAAGACAAAATGAGAGACCTCTCCCGTGTCGGCGTTATAGAAGGAAAGGCTCGCGTTCCCTCTGCCGAAGTTCCCTTCGTTAACGACGTAAGCTCCGCGCAGAACGACGAGGTCCTCGCGGGGTTCTTCGGTTGGCTCGTCCTCCCCACAGCCGCCCAGGCCCCAAGGGAAGAGAAGCGCTAGGACCGCCAGCGACAGCCCCCAAAACCAAAGGTTACGACTCTGACGAACCATGGGGATCTTCTCCTTTCTCAGTAGAAGAGGATGGAGTCTTTTCCCACCGGCCAGAGAGGGTCAGCTCCCAGCTCCGTCCGGGCATGGGGTATTGAGGAACCACTTCATACTCGCGATCGAACAGGTTGCGAACAGTGAGCTGTACCGTTCCAGAGAAGGCGCCGTTCTCCCAGGGCAAGCGAGCCCCCGCGTCGAGGACAAAGTACCCGCCGAGCGTCTCCCGCCCGTCGGGGCGGATGGGCATCTCTCCGGTGGCCCGTCCCATCAGAAAGAGCCGGAATCGCCCCCAGGAACCGGAAAGCTCGCCGGAGGCCGTCCAGTTGGGAGCGAAGGGGGCCAGCCTCCCGGCGAACGGTCCGGAACGCTGAACAGCTCGAAGCCTTGCGCCGCGCAGGACGGCCCCGAATCGGCCTGAACGCCATTCCAGGCGGAGCAGCCAGCCGCTCACCTCGGCCCGGTCGAGGTTGGAGGCCCACCACGTGCCGGTTGCGTCCGGAAGCCATCGAATCTGGTCGTGTAACCGTACGCGCCGGAAGGCGGCCTCCCCCTGCAAGCCCCGAACGGTCCAGCGAAAACCCCCCTCCAAGACGATCGCCCGTTCAGGACGAAGCAGCGGATTGCCCCCCGGCCGCCAATAAAGGTCGTTGAAAGAGGGGGCCTTAAAGCTCCGGCTTGCCTGAAGGAATCCCCCCAAGGACGAAAGGCCCCAAGAGAGGCCCACGCGCGGGCTCCAGGCGGCACCAAAATCGCTGGAACGATCCCATCGAAGGGCCGGCTCCACGACCAGCCGAAAGCCCCGCCGAACCAACTCGGAGCGCAGGAGCACGAAGAGCGCTACACGCGTCCGATCGCTTGGGGAGAGCTCGGTGCTCTCGACGCTCCAGCGCTCCAGCTCCTCGCCGACCAAGAGCGCCCCTGTCGGGGTCGGAATGCGGAGTTCCGTGCGGAACGCACCGCCGAAAAGTCGGTGCTCGCTGTCCACGCCGATCCTCGGATCGCGGTAGCGCATCCGAAGGCGACGGAGGTACCCGGAGGGCCGAATCTCGACGGCCCCTACTGCCTGTCTTCCACTCATCGAAAGAGCGGCCTCCTGGTCGAACTGTCGGGCGCCCGGAGCGTCTGGAGCTGGGGGCGCTCCGGTCGCGGCGCCGGGAACGCCGATCTCTCGGCTCCCGCCGTTCAGCCGAAGGCTCCATGCCCCCCAGCTTCGAGGCGGACTCCAGCGAAGCGACCAGAGAACGCGATCGGCGTCGGCGTTTTGTCGGACGTGCTCGACCCGCTGGATCTCCGGCGGGACCGGGCGGTTCCCAAAGCGCGGATAGCGATAGGGATAGTCGTTCTGGGCAACTAGTCGCTCTGCGCTCAACCCCAGGCCGCCCAGAGAACCGACCGCTTCAGCGCTCAGCCGAAGACCGTAGCTCCCAAACGACCCAGCCTCACCGGCGACCCCAACGCTGGTCCCGCACAGCGGACGAGAAGTCAACAGGATCACAGCGCCGGCAGCGTCAGAACCGTAAAGAGCGCTCAGCCCGCCGGAGGCTAACTCGACCCGCTCCAACTCCAACCCGCTCTGGAGGCTCAGATCGGCCAGGCCGTTCTGAGGGGAGTTCAGCGGCACGCCGTCCAGAAACAGCGCCGTATGGCCGGAGTTGAGCCCAAAGCTCTGGACCGTTTCCAGCGCTCCAAACGGTCCGTAGTGGCTCACCCGCAGGCCGGTTAGCCCATCCAGGAGGTTACCAAGTGTTGTCGCGTGTCGATCCTCAACCGCCAGGGCGGAGAGCGTCTCGGTGAATCCGGTCGCCGACCCCAAGGACGTGGGAAGTCGGTAGGCCGAAACGGGCAGCTCCGGAAGACGATAGACCTCCTGCGAGTCGGCGTGCCCCCACGCAGCGAGGAAGAACAGAAATAGAGAAGAGACGATCAATCGAACGGCTCGTGCCCGCGCACGCTGCATCTTCGGCTCCCGATGCGCTTCGCGGAAAGCATCGGGGCCGTCCTGGGCACGCTCTAGGTTAGGAAGGAGCGTACACAAATACCGCCCCCGTCTTCCCACGAAGACGTGGAGACGCAACGGCCGTGGCAGGTCTTCGGACTCGTCGCCGAGTGAACGGATCACCCGTCCGCGTCGCCTTCCCCGACGGCTCCGCCGTCGAGTGGCCTACTGACGCGACCGCCGGTGAGCCCTCAGCTCACCGACGCCGACACACCGCTGCGGGGCAGTCACGGATTCTCACCGTGTTCCCTATTCTCCCGCCGCCTGTGACGGCGGGCACCACAGCCGGATCAATCTCACTGGCACCCATAGGATGACGCGAACGGCGCCGACTGTCAAGCGATTTTTCGCCCCCCGGCTCAAAACCCGCATAAATCCCGGAAGCCCTTGTCTTTCCGCCTCTTGATCCTCTACCCTATGGAACGGAGATCGGAAGCGAGACTCCTCGCCGAGACCTCCGCAAGACTTCACGCCCGGCGCGAACGACGCGACGGTTCAGTACCGCCTGGGCTCCAGGACCGAGTCGTTGAAAGGAGCTCAACCATGCGTCGTTCAAGGCGCTTTTTCCTCCCTCCTCAGAGCGGTAGACTTCCTTACGTCTGGTCCCAAGGATCACAGGGGCGAGCGATCCTCAAGCGCGGGAAGGGCTGACGATGCCGCGCTACTGCTGCCTCTTTGACCCTTCTGCGTTTGCGAAAAGCTCCGAGCGGGAATCCCTGCCGATTCAAGTGGGATACGAGGTAGAAGCCCCCGACCTGGAGACACTGTTGCGCTGGCTCAGCCGAAAGGGAATTCCTCACTCGGCGCTGATTGCCGTTCGCGCGCTCCCCGAAAACCCCGACCGCGTCGGACACCAACTAACTCAGGAGCCACAAGGATGGGAACCCGTCTCGCTTTCCTCAGCACCGCTCTCTGGTTGAGCCTGACGCTGCCGATTCGGGCGGCCTCGATCTACGACGACCCTTCAATCGTTCTCTACTTCTCCTTCGATGAGGGTCAGGGCAACGTCGTCGCGGATCGATCCGGCCACAACAACGAGGGACGGATCGAAAAAGCCGAGTGGGTCGAAGGTCGTTTTGGCAAGGCGCTTCGCTTTAACGGAGCGGATACCTACGTTGAGGTGCTCCACAACGCCACACTCGACCTCGAGGTGTTGACTCTTGCCGCTTGGGTCTACAAAGAGGAGATGCTCCTCCAGAACCTAGGAGAGAGTATCATCTCCAAAAAGCAGAGCGGCGCCTACTGCCTTGAGATCCACGGCTGGGAGAACGCCACTCCCAACCGTCTGGACACCGAAATGCGCATCTCCGGAACCTACCACCGGATCGCCGACGATGAGGAGTTCCCACTGAACGAGTGGGTACACTGCGCAGCCACCTATGACGGCGAGTGGGTGCGGCTCCACAAAAACGGCAAGTTAGTCAAAGAGGAGCGGTGGCCCGGAAGCGTGGACTTTAACGGCGCTAATCTCTACGTGGGGGCCGAATCGGACGGCGGAATCCCTGACGACGACCACGGACGATTCTCCGGAGTCATTGACGAGGTCGTCGTTGCCAATCGGCCCTTCTCCGAAGAGGAGATCCAAGCGCTGATGGAACCCACCACCGCCGTGGAACCGATCGGCAAGATTGCCGTTCTTTGGGGCGCCTTGAAGCGTCAGTAGCCAAAAACGTTTTTGGGTCAGGGGCCTGTCCCGCCCCTGACCCGCCCTAAAAGGCTCGCATCCTTCTTCCAGCTGTTCGCGCGGCCTAGCGGGATTTCAGCTCTCCCCAGGTGATCGCGAGCTTCCCTTGAGGATTCACGGCCGTGGGCACCGGCCCTAGGTCCATGATCCGCTTGACCTCCTCCTCGGTCAGGCCGCGCTTCCAGATGTTTAGCTCGTCCATCAGCCCCGTGAAGGGACGGGCGTTGTCAATGTTGTAGCCGACCCGTGCGCCCATTCCCCAGTCCTCGGCGATCAAACCGCCGCCGGGCGCCTCGCCAACCTTTTCACCGTTGATGTAGAGCACTGCGCCGACGTTGGAATCGTAGGTTCCAGCAAAGTGGATCCACTCCTGGGCCTTGGCAACTCCGGCTCGAATGTCGAAGATGGTCGTTCCGCCGTTGCTGCGGAGCAGCCAGCGGAAGTTGCCCTCCGAGCGGAGCTCCGGATGAACCACCCAGGTCGCATCGCTGGCGCGCGCGTTGAAGATGGCGTGGTGGTCGTTCAGGTTGTCCACGTTCACCCAGGCCAAAACGCTCATCCCCTCGCGGGGGATCAGCTCCGCTGGCCAATTGGGCCCGTCCAGGTCAATAAAGCTTCCCCGCGCAAAGCGGGCCGCCTTCCCGATCTTGCCGTTGTCCACCAGCTGAATGTCGCCGTTGATGACTCCGTTGTTTCCCTGGCCGGCCCGGTTGGGAACGATATCGCCTTGAATCTCCTCGTAATCGAAATAGAGGATCAGGTCCGGCTCCACCACCTGAGCCGCTGCTGTTAGCCCTGCCAGGGCGATCACCACAAGGAACGGACAGAAACTGCGCATTGTCGGCCCTCCTCTCCGAACCGTCCGAGAAAGCTCAAAAATCCACACTGTACAGAATAGCACCCGAAAAACACCGACTCCAGGGGGATCGGCGTGGAGCTGCGCACAAGCCCCAACACTTGGGCTTGCGCTTGGTCGGAAGGCAGCGATGAAGTAGTATTTATAAGGCAAGTGATGGCGCTCCACTTTGCGTCAACCGGCGCCAACGCCGCGCAGGAACGTTGCACGCGCTCAAGTCAGAGACCAACAGGGCTGCTGTGTCCCAGAAGACCACCGCCAAGACAAACGGGGCCGAAGTGCTCTCCATTCGCGGCGCCCGAGAGCACAACCTCCAGAACGTGGACCTTGACCTTCCCAAGAACGCGCTGATCTGTTTTACCGGCGTCAGCGGTTCGGGGAAGTCCTCGCTCGCCTTCGATACGCTCTACGCAGAGGGGCAGCGCCGCTACATCGAGTCGCTTTCCGCCTATGCCCGACAGTTTCTGGGCCCGATGGAGAAGCCGGACGTGGACTTCATCGGCGGCTTGGCGCCGACAATCTCCATCGATCAGAAATCGGTCGGCCACAATCCCCGATCCACCGTCGCGACGATCACGGAGATTTACGATTACCTGCGACTGCTTTTTGCCCGGATCGGGCGGATGCGCTGCCTAGAGTGCGGCGGCGAGGTCGGCTCCCAGACGCTCGACGAGATCGTAGATCGCATCCTTTCACTGCCGGAGGGGACTCGCTTTCAGCTCCTGGCGCCGGTGGTGCGTGGCCGAAAGGGCGAATACCGTGAAGAGCTGGCCGACGCCCTGAGGATGGGTTTTGCACGGGCGCGGATTGACGGACAACTCTTCGAACTGACCGAAACGATCGAGCTGGATCGAAACCGACGCCACGATATCGAAATCGTCGTGGATCGCATCGTCCTGCGGGAAGGGGTCCGCAGTCGGGTGGCCGAATCGGTCGAGACGGCCCTCAGCCTCTCCGGCGGGCTCGTCCTCGTGGACCTCCTGAACGGAGAGGAGCTGCTCTTTAGTCAGCAGTTCACCTGCAAGTCCTGCGGGGTCAGCTACGAGGAGCCCTCTCCCCAGCTGTTTTCGTTCAACAGCCCCAAGGGGATGTGTCCCACCTGCCGCGGGCTGGGCGGTACCCTCCAGGCGTCGCCGGAGCGGATCATCACCGACCCGAATCGCTCGATTCGCGAAGGGGCCATCGGCCCGTGGGGAGCGATCAAGGACCACCACCCTCGCGCCATGGCGATCGCGGAGCATCTGGGCTTCTCCCTGGACACCCCTTGGAAGGACCTCCCCGAGGAGGTGCGCCGCGCCGTCCTATACGGCATTCCGGGACGGATTCCCCACCGGGTCCTCCGCGACGGCCGTTGGGTCACCGAGCGCTGGCGTTACCCCGGCGTGGTGCGCCAAATCGAACGCTACTACTTTGAGGGCGAATCCGACCGGCTCCGGCGCCACTTCGAACGCTACATGGCCATGACCCCCTGCCCGGAGTGTCGAGGCACCCGACTTCGGCGGGAGGCCTCCGCGATCACCGTCGCCGGGAAGACGATCTTCGACGTGACCGCCATGAGCATTGAAGAGGCCTACCACTTCTTTGAGGAGCTCCCGCTCACCCGCCGAGAGGCGCAGATCGCCGAGCTGGTGCTCAAGGAGATCCGCTCCCGCCTGTGGTTCCTCAAAAACGTCGGCCTGGACTATCTCTCGCTGGATCGGACGGCCCCCACGCTCTCCGGCGGCGAATCCCAGCGAATTCGCTTGGCCAGCCAGATCGGCACCGGATTGGTCGGCGTCTTGTACATCCTCGACGAGCCGAGCATCGGCCTGCATGCCCGCGACAATCAGAAGCTCCTGGATACCCTTAAAAAGCTCCGGGACCTCGGAAACACGATTCTCATCGTCGAGCACGACGAGGAGACGATGTGGGCCTCCGACTATCTGGTGGACTTTGGCCCCGGCGCCGGACGGCTCGGCGGAAAGGTAGTCGCTCAAGGGCCGCCGGAGGCGGTCGCTCAGAACCCTCACTCCCTGACCGGCCAATACCTGAGCCGAAGGCGACGGATCCCCGTTCCTGAGCGGCGACGAGCCCCTTCGGACAGGTGGCTCGTCGTCCGAGGGGCACGCCACAACAATCTGAAGAACGTCGACGTGGCCTTTCCGCTGGGAACCTTCATCTGCGTCACCGGCGTGAGCGGCTCGGGGAAGTCCTCCTTGGTTAACGACATCCTCCATCGCGCCCTGGCCCGCGACCTGATGGGCGCCGAAGCAGAGCCCGGCGAACACGACCGCATCGAGGGGATCCAACACCTGGACAAGGTGATCGCCATCGACCAAAGTCCTATCGGGCGGACGCCGCGCTCGAATCCGGCGACCTACGTCAAGGTGTTCGACGAGATTCGGGCGCTGTACGCCTCGCTGCCGGAATCGCAGGTTCGGGGCTACCGGCCGGGACGGTTCAGCTTCAACGTCAGGGGAGGCCGCTGCGAAGCCTGCGAGGGGTACGGCTACAAGCGCATCGAGATGCAGCTATTGGCCGATGTGTGGGTCAAATGCGACGTCTGTCAGGGAAGACGCTTCAACGCCGAGACGTTGGAGGTCCGCTATAAGGGGAAGAACATCGCCGACGTCCTGGAGATGGACGCTCAAGAGGCGCTGGAGCACTTTGGCGATCATCCCTCGATCGCCCGGCGGCTCCAGACGCTCTGCGACGTCGGATTAGACTACATCCACCTTGGCCAGCCGGCGCCGACCCTCTCCGGCGGCGAGGCGCAACGAGTCAAGCTGGCGCGGGAGCTGGGCAAGGTGGCCACCGGTCGAACGCTCTACATCCTGGACGAACCAACGACCGGCCTGCACTTTGAGGATGTGCGCAAGCTCCTGGAGGTGCTCCACCGACTGGTGGACCTGGGGAACACCGTCGTTGTCATCGAACATAACATGGAGGTGATCAAGACGGCGGACTATATCATCGATCTGGGGCCGGAAGGCGGCGACGCCGGCGGCTGGCTGGTCGTCACCGGAACGCCAGAGGAGGTGGCCGCCTACGATGGCGAACCCCCCTCGGCGACGGCTCAGGTGCTCCGCCGCGTCCTTGCCCGCGAGTCGACCCCGATCGAGCCCGCCAAAGGCCCTCCCCCAGAGCGGCTGCCCGCATCGGTCCCGCGAGGGGAACCGATCCGGGAGATTCGGGTCCGCGGCGCCCGAGAGCACAACCTCAAGAACCTCTCGGTGGACATCCCTCAACGGCAGTTGGTGGCCTTTACCGGGGTCTCCGGTTCCGGAAAGACCTCGCTCGCTCTAGACACCCTCTACGCCGAAGGCCAACGGCGTTATGTCGAGTCGCTTTCGGCTTACGCTCGTCAGTTCCTCGGCCGGATGGAGAAGCCTCGCGTCGAACACATCGAGGGGCTCTCACCGGCCATCGCCATCGACCAGAAGGCCCCGAGCCGAAGCCCCCGGTCCACCGTCGGAACGGTCACCGAGATCTACGACTACCTACGCGTGCTCTTCGCGCGGGTCGGGACGCCCCACTGTCCGGAGTGCGGCCGCCCCATCGGAACCCAGACCGCCGATCAGATCGTTGAGCGCATCCTCTCCCTGCCGGTGGGAAGCCGCCTGCACGTCTTGGCCCCGCTCCAACTCCGACGCAACGAGACCTACGAGCAGGCCTTTGAACGGGCGCGGGGAAGCGGCTACGCGCGGGTCTGGATCAACGGTCGGGTCGAGGAGCTGGAGCCTTTGCCGAGCCTGGACCGCCGAATCCGTCACGAGGTGGCGTTGGTGGTGGACCGGCTCGTCCTCCGTCCTGAGGACCGATCGCGACTAGCCGAAGCGGTCGAAGCAGCCCTGGCCGAAAGCGGCGGACTCGTTCGGATCGAAGGGACCTTCCGCGACCCAGAACGGGGGACCGAAGAGACGATCTCCGAGACGTTCAGCGAGCACTTTGCCTGTGTTTCCTGCGGCTTGAGCTTCGAACCGCTGACACCTCAACACTTTTCTTACAACCATTCGGTAGGCCGCTGCCCTCGCTGCGAGGGGCTGGGCGAAGTGATGGGGGTCCACCCAGAGCGGGTGGTCAACTTCCCCAAGCGCTCCCTCCGGGCCGGGGCGATCGCTTGGTGGGGGCCGATCACAGCGAGCCACCCGTTGGCGCCGCTCCTCAGCGCGCTGGCGCGAGAGTACGGTTTCTCGCTGACCACTCCGTTCGCAAAGCTTCCCGATCCGGTCAAGGAGACGATCCTTTACGGAACCGACCGCCCGCTGCTCGTCGAAGGGGTACTGGTCCGATTTCGCGGCGCAGTGGGAACGCTCGACTGGCTCCACACACGCGGGGCCTTCAGTCGGGAGATCCGCCCGTTTTTGGACCATGTCCCTTGTCCCGTCTGTCGGGGGAGCCGGCTCCAGCCCCTGGCCCTTGCTGTCCGAATCGAGGGCAAAAACATCGTCGAGGTCACTCGAATGACCGTCGAGGAGGCGGCGTTGTACTTTCAGACGGTCCGCTTCTCGGGCGCTCAAGAACAGATCGCCCAAGAGCTTTTGAACGAGATTCGCAACCGGCTTCAGTTCCTCTTGGACGTGGGGCTTGGTTATCTTACGCTGGATCGGCCTGCACCGACCCTCTCCGGCGGCGAAGCGCAGCGGATCCGACTGGCCGCCCAGCTCGGCTCCGGCTTGACCGGCGTCCTTTACGTCCTGGACGAGCCGACAATCGGCCTGCACCCGCGCGATAACGCCCGGCTCCTCAAAGCCCTGGCCCGACTCCGGGACCTCGGGAACACGGTGATCGTCGTCGAGCACGACGAGGAGACGATCCGCACCGCCGACCACGTGCTTGACTTTGGTCCCCGGGCCGGCGTCCACGGCGGCCGGATCGTCGCCCAAGGAACCCCAGAGGAGATCGCCGCTCACGCCGATTCGCTGACTGGGCGGTACCTCTCCCGTCGGGAGTCCATCCCGACGCCCCCAACTCGTCGAACGGCGCGGGAGGGGAAGTGCCTGGAGCTGCTCGGCGCCTCCCACAACAACCTGAAACACATTGACGTCAAGATTCCGCTAGGGACGTTCGTCTGCGTGACCGGCGTCAGCGGCTCAGGGAAGTCCTCCTTGGTCGAGGAAACGCTCTACCCCCTCCTGGCCAACCGGCTGAGCGGCGCCAACCTGCCAGTTGGAGCCTACCGGGAGGTTCGAGGGATTGAGGCGCTGGACAAGGTGATCAACGTCGATCAGAAGCCGATCGGCGAAACTCCTCGCTCCTCGCCGGCCACCTACACCGATGTGTTCACAGACATTCGTCGAGTGTTCGCCGAACTGCCAGAGGCCCAGGCGCGCGGGTACGACCCTAGCCGCTTCACTGCGAACCTACGGGCCGGCCAGTGTTACGCTTGTCAGGGGTACGGTTACACCCGCATCGAGATGCAGTTCCTCCCGGACGTGTGGATCGAGTGTGAGGTCTGTAACGGCACCGGCTTTAACCGCGAGACGCTGGAGGTCCGCTACAAGGGCAAAAACATCGCCGAGGTGCTCCAGATGGACGTCTCCGAGGCGATTGAGCACTTCCGGAACTTCCCCACCATCGTCCGCAAGCTCCAGACGCTGGTGGACGTGGGGTTAGACTACATCCGCCTGGGCCAACCGGCGCCGACGCTCTCCGGTGGCGAAGCGCAACGAATCAAGCTAGCCCGGGAGCTCTCGCGCCGCTCGACGGAGGGCACGATCTACCTTCTCGACGAACCGACCACAGGCCTGCACTTTGAGGACATTAAAAAGCTGCTAGCCGTCCTTCACCGACTAGTGGATCAGGGAAGCACCGTTGTGGTTGTCGAGCACAACCTCCACGTCATCGCCTCTGCCGACTACGTGATCGATCTGGGCCCTGAAGGAGGCGAGGCAGGCGGGTACATCGTCGCCGAGGGCACGCCGGAACAGATCGCGAAGGTGGAGCGCTCCCACACTGGCCGTTATCTCCGTCCGCTTCTTGGGCTGTGAGCGCTCAAGCTCGGCTCAGCGCATCGCCTCGAAGACCCTAGCCTTAGGGTCAAAGCCAACCAGGGTGATTCGCTCCCCGTCACGGGGAAGAGGAAGGTCCCCCACCCAGCGACAGCGAACGGTAATCCGATTCCCCGTAGCGTCGGTGAGATAGGCGCGACCAAAGCGTGGGGAGGTCCAACTTCCCACGCTGACCGCCGTCTGGCCCACCAGATCGGCCAGGGAAACGGAGCGCTCTTCGGTGGGCAGCAGCCGCCCCACCAACGCCGTCCCGATCACTCCAGTCGCGTAGCCGAGTCCGCAGGCGACCCCAAAGACCAGCCATCGAAAGCCGCGAAACGGCGGTTCCGGGAAGTACAGGTTGAACGCCAGGCCGGCCGCCGCCCATCCGGCCAGCGTCAGGACCAACGTCACCCCGCTCAGGTCCGGGTTCGGCAGGAGCAGCGCGACGATCCCCCGGCGAGGCGCCGTGTCCGAAGCGGCGAAGAGGTCCAACTCAATTCCAAAGCGGCGCAACAGCACAAACAGTCCGTAGAGCCCCAGCGGGATCAGGTAGATCAGATTGTGCGTGCGCAGGAGCTGATCGAGCACCATTCGATCGCCTCCCCTCCGCTCTCAGGGACGGAGAACGGTTGCCCAAGAGAGATATCCGATCGAGGCCCTCTCCGGCAAGAGAGCTCAACCGCCAGAGGACGCGTTCCAACCGATTTGAACCGATCCAGCGCTGCGGTTGCGGATGCGCTCCGTCCCGGTGAAGACGTTTCCGACGATGACGGCCCGCTCGACCCCTTCGCCCAACTCCACCTGAGGGGCGTTGGTGCGGAACTCGTTCCCCCGGAGGAGAATCGTTCCGCCGACGGCCTGAATGGCGTGCCGACCCTCCCGGTTCCGGTCCCACTGCATGAAGGTGCAGTCGGAAAAGCCGACGGTGCCCCGCCCGGCGATCCGGGCGATCTGATGGTTCGGCCCCCAGAAGGCGCAGTTGACCAATCGCACGCTCCCCCGATGGGTCTCCGAGACGACAACCATCGTCGGATCGGGCCCGTGAAAGGAGACAAACTCGCCGTTTGTGATCAACAGGCCCATCGGAGCGCACTGATCCACCTGCAGAGCAACCCAGCAGTCGTCCGCGCCGATCCCCAGAAAGTTCCCGTTACAGACGCCGTTTTCCGTCTCGATAAAGCGGTAGCCGATCCGGTAGCCAAAGCAAAAGGTGTTCAGGACATACTGCCAGTCGGTGCGACCGAAGATGAACGCTTCGCCATGTTCCATCTGCCACTGAAAGAGGCGCTCCTCCATTGAAAACCAGGGATTCCAGTGAACGTTTTCGATCCGGCCGATATCGTAGACGGCGTCCACCAAGACGCCTCTCCGGAGCGGCTGGCCGTGAACGTTCCGGATCAGATGCCGCTGGTTGGCGCTCGCGTCAATCGCTTGATAGGGGTTGAGCAGCTCCACGTCCAACAGCGCCGGGTTGTTCCCCCGAAGGGCGACCGTCCAAGGATAAGGAACCGGAACGCCGGCCCGTGGCTGCTCCGGATAGTAAATCGCGACGCCCCGGAGCGTCGCGTTCTCTTGGATCGTGATGAACGGAGGCCCCTCCTCCTCTCCGTGGCCCGCGTAAGGAAGCAACAGCGAACCGTACTCAGGCTTTGCCCGACCTGCGTCGCGCAGGCCGGCATGAGCCGGCGCGTAGCGAAAGGTCCCCTCCAGCGTGACCCCGACGGGAATTCGAAGCGTTCCCTCAAAGCGATACTTTCCCCGCGGGACCTGCACCAGGCCCCCACCGGCCTCTCCTACAGCGTCCAGGGCGGCCTGGAAGGCCTCCGTCTCGTCTTGGCGTCCGTCGCCGACCGCTCCGTAGTCGAGAACGCTCACGACGCTTGGGGTTTGAACCATCGGGCAGCTCCTCTCTTCCGGTGGTTGCCGTTTTCGCTTCTGCCGGAGTTTCCCCCAACGGCCCCGTTTCAGCAACGGGCGGAGCCGGCGCTTGGTACCGCCGGACGCCTGAGGTAGAATTCCTCTAACTCATCGGAGCGCCCCTCATGGCGCCCCGTGTCCGTCTTAGCGGCGGAGGAGTGCCGAGTATGAAGCGATACGAACCGATGCGACCGGAAGAAACGGACCCCCCGGAGCTCAGTCTTGACGCTTATCTCTTCAAGGACAACCTCCTGGACTTGATCCTGGTACTGATGGAAGACGGCGACTGGACGATCCCTCCCGAAGTGGAAGAGGAGGAGTTTGCCGAGCTCGTCTTCCAGCGGATGCGGGCGGAGGTCTCCTCCTGGGTTCGCCAGGCCGCCCGGTACTTCCTGGACAACTCGGAGTACTTCCTTTCGACTCAGGAGGCCTTGGAGATCTTCGACGAGGAGCTTCGAGCCCGAAACGTCCAGGTGAGCGACGCGGTGCGACAGGCGTTTTTGGAATTCCTCTATCGGGATTTCCCGAACTTCTGTTCCCAGGCGATCCAGAGAACGCTAGAGGAGTTGACCGTCCAGAAGCTGTAGCTGCTGAAGCTGACGAGAGACCACGATGCGATTAGACAAATTCCTCCAGACCAGCCGATTGATCAAACGCCGGGTGATCGCCCAAAAGTTTTGCCAGGCAGGCCGAGTGTTGGTGAACGACCAGCGGGCCAAGCCGGGGAAGACACTTGCGATCGGCGATCGAATCACGTTAAATTTCGGTAGTGGAGGCGTGTTCATCTGTGAGGTGATCGCTCTTCCCAAGGGTGCGGTGCGCAAGGAACAGGCCGCTTCGCTCTACCGGGTCGTTGAGGACACCCGTTCTGGACCGTCGGAGGACGGCCTTGGGTGATCAACCTTGAGGTCACTGGGAAGGGGTCGGGGACGCAAGCAAGGGGGCAGGAAGCCATGCTGCTGGCGACCAACTACCATATCCATACGCACTACTCTCCCTGTGCGGCCTCTGAGATGCGGTTGCCCGCCATCCTCGACGCTGCCGAAGAGGCGGGATACGAGCGCATCGGTATTAGCGATCACTGCTACAGCTTCGACCTGAACTCCTACCGAATCCGGGACCTGCGCCAGGAGCTTCAAGAGGCCGCTAAGGAGCGAAAGATCAAGGTCTATCTGGGGATCGAGGCGTACATCCTCCGCCATCGGCTCGGCTCGATCACCCCTCAGATCGCCGGCCTTTTTGACTACGTCCTGGTGGCACCCAATCACTACCACATTCGCGGCGTGGCGCAGCCGACCCGGCTCCATCCCCGTATCCTTGGCGAACACGAGCTTTATATGTTCGAAGCGACGATCAACAGCCCGATCACCGACGTGGTGGCCCATCCGTTCGTCCTTTCACCGCGCATCTTCCGGATCGCACCCGATCGACTGGCCGAGCTAGCCCGCGCGATGATGGAGTCCATCGACGAAAAGCGACTCGTCGGAGCGCTCCGGACGGCCCAGTCTCGAGGGATCGCCATCGAGCTGAACCCCAAGTTTCTCCGCTACGGTCAGACCCATCTGGAGTCGTTCTACAAGCTTTGCGTCGAACTGAAGGTTCGGCTCTCCTTTGGCAGCGATGCGCACATGTTGGACGAGATCGCACCGGACCCCCAGATTCGAGCCTTTGTAGACTCCCTGGAGCTGACAGAAGAGCACATCTGGTCGCCGGAGCTGGCCCGATAGGGCCGTCTCCCCCTGTTGTCTCGATCTCAGTACAGCGTGGAGCGCCCCAGCCAAAAGCTGGGGCGCTCCAGCGCGTGGAATACGCTTTGACAATCCGACCGCTCAGTGATGATGGTGATGGGTGTGCTGTCCTTTCTTTTTCTTCTCCTCCGGCTTGTCGGTCACCGCCGCTTCGGTCGTCAAGAGGACTCCGGCCACGCTGACCGCGTTTTGAAGCGCCGAACGGACCACCTTAGTCGGGTCGAGCACGCCCGCGCTGACCATGTTCTCATAGGTTTGGGTGGCGGCGTTGTACCCAAAGGCCGGATCGTCGCTCTCCAGGATCGTGTGGACGACGACCGAAGGCTCCTCACCCGCGTTTTGGGCGATCTGCCGGACCGGCTCGGCGAGCGCCCGCCGGACGATCTTCATTCCGATGGTGATGTCCTCCTTCTCCCGATCGGAGAGGTCGGAACGGGACTCGTACTTTCGGATCAGCTCGTCCACGACCTTCTGGGAGCGGAGCAGAGCCACACCACCACCCGGGAGGATGCCCTCCTCAATCGCGGCCAGTGTCGCGTTAAGCGCGTCTTCGGTGCGCGCTTTCTTTTCCTTCATCTCCACCTCGGTGGGGGCGCCGACGTGGATCACCGCGACGCCTCCGGCCAGCTTAGCCAGCCGCTCTTGGAGCTTTTCGCGGTCGTAGTCGGAGGTCGTCTCCTCGATCTCCCGGCGGATCTGCTCACAGCGCTTTTGAATCTCCTCCTTCTTCCCCTTCCCGCGGATGATCGTCGTGGTGTCTTTGTCCACGACCACCTTTTCCGCCTGGCCGAGCATGCCAAGCACCACGTTCTCCAACCGAATGCCCAGCTCTTCGGCGATCACCTGGCCGCCGGTCAGGATGGCGATGTCCTGGAGCATCGCCTTGCGTCGCTCGCCGAACCCAGGCGCCTTCACCGCGCAGGCTCGAATCGTCCCCCGGAGGTGGTTGACCACCAGCGTCGCCAGCGCGTCGCCCTCGATGTCCTCAGCGATAATCAGCAAAGGACGACCCACCTGGGAGATCTTCTCCAACAGCGGAACCAGATCGTGGGCGTTGGAAAGCTTCGGCTGGTAGATCAGAATGTACGGGTTCTCCAGGACGCACTCCAAATCGTCCGTGTTGATGAAATGGGCCGACTTGTAGCCGCGATCAAACTGCATCCCCTCGACGATGTCTACAGTCGTCTCGGCTGAGCGGCCCTCCTCGACGGTAACGACACCGTCACGACCGACCTTCTCGACCGCTTCGGCGATCATCCGACCGATCTCCGCGTCGTGGTTCGCCGAGACGGTTGCGACCTTTTCGATCTGCTCTCGACCGGCGACCGGCTTGCTCTCCTTCTTCAGGTGTTCGACGACCGCATCACAAGCGGCCTCGATTCCTCGCTTGAGGCTCATCGGGTCGGCGCCGGCGACGACGGCCCGAATGCCCTCCTCCAGCAGGGAGTAGGCCAGCGTGATCGCGGTGGTCGTGCCGTCTCCGGCGACGTCGTTGGTCTTTTGGGCCGCGTCGCGGAGCAGCCGGGCCCCCATGTTCTGGTACTTGTTCGGCAGCTCGATCTCCTTGGCCACGGTCACGCCGTCTTTGGTGATCGCGGGGGGTCCCCACGACTTTTGAAGGACCACGTTCCGACCCCGAGGACCTAAGGTCACACGAACCGCTTCGGCCAGCAGGGCGGCGCCCTCCCGGAGGTTCTCCCGCGCCTCCACATCGAACGCGATCATCTTCGGCATAACGCGCACCTCCTTGCTGAACAGCCCCCGTACCTACTGGACGATGGCCAAAATGTCCGACTCGCGAAGGACTAGATATTCCTTCCCTTGATGCTCAAACTCCGTTCCGGCGTACTTGGAGTAGATCACCGTGTCGCCCTCTTGGACCGCCATGGGGGACCGGGTGCCGTCCTCCTTCTTGCGGCCCGGTCCAACGGCGACCACCCGGCCCAACTGGGGCCGCTCCTTGGCCGTGTCCGGAACGACAATCGCGCCGATCTTGGTCTCCTCCTCCTCGATCGGCTCCAAAACGACATAGTCCAACAACGGAACCAGCTTCATTGCCTCTTGCTCCCTTGTGATCAGACCGCTGAAACGGCTTCGGCTCCCCATCTTAGCACTCCCAGAAAGAGAGTGCTAATCTCGAAGGAAATAGTAAAGGGGAACTCTCCAGCGGGTCAAGGGAGCGCGCGTTGTCCTGGCCTGAGAACCGGCGAGGTGAGGAAACCCCCCGGAGGGACCAAAACCGTCCGGCTTGTCCCCCTCTTCGGGCCGTGCTAGGCTTCCGTTTTAGGCGCGGGTTTCAGTGAAGACCCCTAGCGGAGAGGATCTCAAAGCGGCATGGCGATCTCCCAAATCTACCTGATTCACCATAGCTACACGCGGATCGGATACACCGATTATCAGGAGTTCGTCTTTCAGCGGCACGTCCGCAACTTCCACGCGATCATGGAAGCGTGCAAGAAGACCGACGGATATCCGGGTCCGGCGCGGTTTCGTTGGACCTGCGACACGACCGGTCCGATTCAGTTTTGGATCGCGTATTCGGACACCATCGGACAGAAGGCCTGGCAACGGTGGGCCCAGACGGGCCGGATCGAGGCCTGCGCGTTGCCGTTCCACTTCATTGGCCTTCCGGATCAGGAGGCTTGGGTGCACTACCTCTCCGGCGGACTCAACCGGCTGCAGGTGTTGGGCCATGTCGTCCGGACGGCGATGGTTGTGGGCGTCAACGGCGTTCCCTATGGGTTGGTGGATCCCTTAGTCCTGGCCGGCATCGAGAACCTCTACGTGGTCTCCGACCCCCATCGCGGCAGCGTTTTGGAGCCGAGTCCTGGGGCCTTCTGGTGGGAGTCGCTCTCAGGAAACCGGCTGCTGGTCTGGAACGGTCTGCCCCTGGAGCGGGCCCGGCAGCTGGGAATCGGCGAGGACCTGGAGACAGCCCAGGAGGCCCTCGCCGAGCTCTGCGGACAGCTGGAAGAGTCCGGGTATCCGTTCGACTTTCTGATGCTCTCGGTACCCGGCCCTGGAAACCCAGTCAACGGAGGGATGGACCCGACGCTCTCCGATTTCGTCCGTGACTGGAACGAGTCGGCTTCGGAAGGCCGGCCCCAGCTGGCCTTGGCAACGCCGACGCCGGTCTTCGAGGAGCTCCGCGAGCGGTACGGCGACCAGTTACCCGTCCAGCGCGGCGAATGGCCCGACTGGTGGGCCGACGGGGTGGCGACCTCGGCCTACGAGACGGCGCGACACCTGCGCACTCACGCTCAAACTCGCGACGTCGAGTTTCTCGGTTCAGCGCTGACCGCCTTGGACGAAAAAGCCCGCTATCCGATCGAGGAGCTCCGCGAAGCGTACTGGCATCTGGCCCTCTTTGACGAACACACCTGGGGAGCAGAGGCCAGCGTTGCGGCGCCGTTTTCGGCCACCACTCGCTCACTGTGGAACGCAAAGGCCGGCTTCGCCTATCGGGCCATGCACTTGACCGATCAGGCGTTAGGGGGCATCGTCGAGCAGTTGCGCGATCGGGTGCGCATTGAGGCCGACGGGCTGCTGGTCTTCAATCCGCTTCCTTGGCGTCGGGACGCCTACCTTTCGATCGCTCACACGGGGCTGGACACCTCCCAGGGGTTGATTGATCCAACCGAGGAGGACCCGGTTCCCAAATGGATCACCGACGCAGGGGTAAGCTTTGTGGTTCGCAACCTCCCGGCCGTTGGCTACAAACAGCTCCGCTGGGGCGCGGTGCGCTCCTACCCCGAATCGGTCCTCCGGACTGAAGGAACCGCCTTAGACAACCGGTACTACCGGATCGAGGTGGACCCCGACTCCGGCTGGATCGTTCGCTGGTACGACAAGCGACTGGATCGCGAGCTGCTCGACAACAAAAGCAGCTACGGCCTGGCCCAGTACCTTTACGAGCGGATCGACGGCCCTCAGGGTCGGCAGGCGCTCTACGACCCGGAACGGGACGTGCGCCGTACCAATACCCCCTTTGTTCGGACCGGTCCGATTGCCGCACGGGTGCGGAGTGGTCGGCAGTCGCCGCTGGCGGCCAGTCTGGTCTCCGAGTTCATCGCTCCTGGCGTCACACGGCTAACCCAAGAGGTGGTTCTTTACGAGCACCTTCCTTGGGTAGACCTGGAGATCACCGTCCGGAAGCCGGCCGTCTACGAGCCGGAGGCCGTTTACCTGATCTTTCCGTTCTTTGTGCCGAACGCGGAGACCCGAATCGGCACCGCCGCCGGCCCGATCCGCCTGGAGGAGGACCTGTTGCCGAGCACCTGTCGGGACTGGTACCTCCTTCAGGGATGGGCGGCCTTCTCCTGCGAGACGTTTACCGTGCTGGTGGCGTCGCCGGACGCGCCACTTGCCCAGTTTGGGCGGATCAACACGGGACGATGGCAGACGCGGTTCCGGCCCCGCTCGGCAACGTTTATCTCCTGGATTCTCAACAACTATTGGCACACCAACTTCCCAGCGGCTCAGGAGGGTGAGCTGCGCTTTCGGTACCGGCTGATGGCCCATGAGGGGCCGTTTGATCCGGTTCGGGCGTTTCGCTTTGGGGCGGAGGCGGCCCACCCACCGATCGCCTCAGTTGCAACCGCTCGTGAGCGTGGACTTTTGCAAGAGCTCCGGGGGGAATTTCTTCGCGTCGAGCCGGAGCATGTCGCGGTGCTCGGTTGGAAACGCTCCGAAGATGAAAAAGGCTGGGTCGTGCGCCTGCGCGAGATCGCCGGCCAAGGGGCGGTCGCACGGCTTCAGCTCCCTCGGATCGGTTCTGCAGCCCGTATCTCACCGCTGGAAGAGGAGTTAGGCCCGCTCCCCGTGGTTGACGGATCGGTCATCGTCGCCCTTCGGCCTCACGAGCTGCTCAGCGTTCGGATTCATCCGAGCGAACGCCCAGGTCCTCCGTGACCCGATGCACGATCCAAAAGGTGAGCCACGCCGTCGCGGTGGAGACCGCAAGGTAGGCCCGCTCATCGTCCACGTTGGTCAGGGCGTAGAGCGTTCCGGCGCCAAAGAGCCCGCCGGCTCCGGCCGCGATTCCTAGCAACCGGGAGCGCCCAACCGAATACTCGTGCTGAGCGGCGAGCCGATCGGCCAGCACCCATCCCCCCGCGACGCCCACCGAGGCCCCTGCGACATAGGCACGGTCGGTCTCGACACGCTCCCCCGCGAGAAGTCGTCCTACGGAAAGACCCGTATAGGCGCCGACCAGGGTTAGAACGCGTGTGAGCTCCGCTTCACCCGCGCTCAGCCCTCGGCTCCGCGAGTAACGCCAGGCCAGATACCCCCCGAGCGGAATCGCCGCACTGATCGCGCTCACGTAAACCCGCCGCTCCGTCGGATCGCGAAGCCGTTCGGAGAACAATACGTGCGGAAGCGCCCATCCGTACCAAGCCCCGGAGGCCATCCCCCAGCCGGTCAGGGTGGCGTCGGCGTCGGTCGGTTCGGTGCGGCCAAGGATTAGCTCCATAGCAGCCATAGAGGCCGGAACGGCCACCATTCGCCCGTACTGGCCGAGATAGTCTGGAGGGTTGCGCAACTTCCACAGCTCCGGCGCCGTCCCATAGTAGATCCCAGCGTACGAGGCGGCGGTGAGCATTCGCGCCCGAGCCAGCGAAACCGCCCGCCGACCGGTGGCCCAGAGGGAAACCCCAAAGGCGACCCCGGTGGAGAGCATCAGCGTTCCCACCTCCTCGCGGGGGGAAAGGGACGACAGAACGTCCGTTAATCCAACTCCATAGATAGCAAACCCGTAAGCGGTGGCGTGGCTGACCAACCAGAGCCTTCCGGCCAGGGAGCCCCCTCGCCGGACGGACAACCGAACCTGACGACGGAGCTCCTCCCACTCCGCTTCGGAGAGCGGTCGCTCGACGAGATACCGACGGTTGGCCCGTTCCACGACGGCCAGCAGCCATAGCCCTTGCGGCGTCCGGAGCACCTGTGCCGACCGGAAGCCGGGCAATTCCGGGAAGAGGGCAAACCGACTTCGCTCCTCGGCGTCCAGAACGTAGCCGACTTGAGGGGAGATCAACAGCAACTCGCCCCGCGCGACAAGCTCCGCTTTCGCCCCACCTCCCGCGAGAGCCGCCATCATCCAGAACCAGACCAGAGCACGCGATGAGAGCCTCATACCCGCTCAGTTCTCCTGGGGGGAACGATTTTGAATCCACTGCGCGAGGGCCTTGGCCTCCGGTCGACGGCGGACGGCCAGTTCAGCGACCTCTCGCGCCGCTGCGGGTCGATGGGGATCGAGCGCGCGGGCGACGCTCAGGGAACAGTCCGCAAGTACTTCTAGAAGGACAGGGTCCTCGGGCGCTTGGCGGATCAACTGAAGCAGCGGTTCCACCGCCTCCCGCTCCGGAGAGCGAACGATTCGAACCGCCAGACGAAACGCTTCGGCGAGCAGCAGGTCTCGACGGTCGGCGCCCTCATCCCTTTTGAGCCGATTGAGGGCGTACTCAAAGTTCGTTCGAGACGTCTCCTCCTGAGGGTCCAAAAGCTGAGCCCGACCGAGGGCATCGATCGCCTTGGGCCAGTTCTCCAGCTCCATGTAAAGGTATCCCAACAGACTGTAAAGCGGGGCGGTACGCTGCTCCTTGGGCACGCGCTCAAAGGCCGCTACGGCCGCCGGATAGTCTCGGCGCTGATAGGCCTCGTTTCCCTGACGAAGCGCCAGATTGGTCAACGCAGCGGTTGCCCAGGGGTCCCCAGGCCGCCGCTCAAGGATCGTCTGAAACGCGTCAACGGCCCCTTTGAAGTTGCCCATCTCCTGATAGGCCAACCCCAGCGCCTTATGAAAGGAGAGGTCCTCTGGATTGAGCGCTATCCCAGCCTGGAAGGCCTCCACAGCGGCGGCGTAGTCTCGCGCCTCGGCCTGTTGGAGCCCCAACCGATAGTAAGCGGCGCCTAGATTGGCCCGTAGGAGGGGGTCTTCTGGACTCGCCTGGTGGGCGCGGCGAAGCGTTTCGACGGCCTCTTGGGTCCACCCACCTTCCAAAAGCAGGACGCCCAACCGTCCCAGCTGCTGAGGGGAGAGCTCCGCCTCGCTTCTGCCGTCGCGATAAACCTCCAACGCGGCGACCGGATCGGTTTTGACCAGCTCCAGAGCCCACTGCCAGCGGGCGGCCTCCAGATTATTCCGGATCGGCTCCGAACCAGGGTTCCAACGAATCGCCGCTCGAAAGGCCTCCACCGCCGCCTGCCACCGTCTCTCACCGAGACGACGAACGCCAAGGCCGTTATAACAAGCGGCCAAGCTCTTTTCGGTCGCGACGCCGCGTTCCTGGGCCTGCCGGTAGAGCGGGATCGCCTCTTCGTAGCGCCCCTGCTCGGCGAGCAGATGTCCCAGCCGAAGGGCGAACTCGATCCGCTCCGGGTAGAGTCGATAGGCCTCTTGGAGATCGGCGATCGCCCGGTCGGCTTCTCCAGCCTGTGCCGACTCCTGCGCCCGAACCGCTAAGAGACGAGCCAGATTCCTCCGGGCCGGGCCGAACTCCGGGTCGAGCTCCAAAGCCTGTCGGAAGAGGGTAATGGCTTGGTCCTGCTCCCCGCGGTCCACATAAGCGGCGCCCAGGTTGTTGAGGGCAGCCGGGTTGGCCCGACCCGCCCGAAGGATCGCCTTCTGAGCCGCTCGGAGGTCTCCAAGCGCCAGGTAGGCTCGAACCAGCTTCTCAACGGTCGTCTCGTCGTCAGCGTTTCGACGGAACGCCTCTTCTAAGGCCAAAACCGCCTGCTCCGCCTCTCCAGCATCCAGAAGGATCGAACCGAGCCGATACCAGTTCCCGGCGTCCTCCGGATTCCGGCGAACGGCAGCCTCCGCAAGGGGAACCGCTCGATCGTGAAGCGGAGCGTTCACCGGTAGCTCGTAGAGCTTCCGCAAGGTCGCCGCATCCCTTGGCGTCGGGCGAGTGGCGCCGGAGGCCGCAGCCATCACGTCCTCGGCGTGGGGACTGTGCCCCCACAGGCCCAAGGCGTGACCTAACTCGTGCAAACAGACGGTGAGAAGTCGCGCTTCGTCCAGTCGGCGCCCGGTGATCCGATCGTACAGTCCAATCCGCATCCGCACCTGGAAACGGCTCTCGTCCGGTCGGACCAGCGAGGTCTGCCCAAGATGATGGCGAGGCACCGAGTCGGGAAGCCGACTCACCCATTCTACCGGCAGATCGGTTTCGTCCTCGGAAGCGTCGGGGGGAAGAAACGCGAAACGGATCAAACCCCTCGGTTGCCTCTTCCCAGAGTTGAGCGGCCCTGCCGGAAGATTCGTTGGTAGGCCTCCGGCTCGAAGCCGTAAGGGACCGGCCCCAGGCGCACCCGGACCGGCATTCGGTTAAACCGGGTAACCCGACCGTCGGAGTAGAGGACCGCATAGTCCAGATAGTCCCCCGGCGCGGTGCCGGTCGCGCGCAATTCGGCCCCGACTAAACTAAGCACCAACACCAGGACCACTTGATGCCCGCGTAACATCTCTCACTCCCCCGCTGGAGAGCATAAGCGTCGAACGCCATTCAGACAACAGGAGAAAGGTAGCCAGGGAACTTAGTACGGTAAAAACTCAATCCTGCCAATTGAAAGGAAGACTGACTACTGAGGATAAAGGTTCGGCCAGAGACCGGCGACCAAGGCAACGTTTCTGGCGGGAGAGGATGCGCAAAGGGCCGTAGAAGACCGGAACCTGCACTCGCCCGTTCACAAAGGTGCCGTGCGGTGAGATCGGCTCTCCGGCGGCCATTCTACGGGCAATCTCGACGGCCATCGCGGCTCGCTCGCCCGGCATCCGGTCCACCTCGAAGTCGTGGACTCCTTGAAGGATCAACCGACAGGCCTCCAGGCCGGCCCCCACCCCTGCGGAGACGATCCAATCGGCGGCGCCGTGCGTCTGTGCGGCCAGCAGCGCTCCGCCGACATACTCCGTCGAGGCGATCAGGAGCAGCTGCACGTTTCCAGCGTAGTCGTTTAGCACCCGGCTGACCAACTGAAACGCTTGAGTCGGGTCCTCGACCGGCTCCGCAGCGACCACCCGGACGTTTGGCACCTCGTCCAGCACGTCGTAGAAGCCCTTCGTCGTTTGACGCTCTTCTAGTCGACGCGGAGAGCCCTCCACGACCAGGGCGTTCACCGCATGATCGGCGTTGTACCGTCCCCAACGACGGACGGCGTTCAGCGCCTCTAGGGCGGCCTGTCGGCCTGCCTCGCGGAAGTCGCTCCAGACCAACGCGTCGGGGCGAAGATTAGGCGGCACTCGATCCAGGAGGACCAAGGGGATTCCTTGCTCGCGCACGACCCGGAAGACTTCCTCCGGCGTGCTTTGGTCGTGGGGCAGGTAGACTAGTGCCATGATCCCCGCTGCCCACATTCGATCCAACTGGATCAATTCCCACTCAGCGGGGGAGAGCTCCGGAGGGCGCTCGTCCTGATCCGTCCAAAGAAGACGAATCCCCTTCCGTCGTGCGGCCTCCTCCATATGTCGGCGCATCCAGGCGCGGAGCGGCGTTTGGTCGGTATCGCTCAGCACGCCGATGAGCGGTTCTGTCGGCGCCCGCTGTCGACATCCGATCGCCACCAGCAGGAGCACCGCCGCTCCCGTCCCCAAAAGCTGCCGGAGAAGACTCACGCCGCTATCCTCCGGGGCCTCCTGCCACCGACTCAGAGAGATTATACGCCACGCCAAGAGGTGGAGAAACGATCCGAAGGGCCAACCGGGGGCACAAAAATAAGCGCCCGGCGGGACTCGAACCCACGACCTAGAGTTTAGGAAACTCCCGCTCTATCCACCTGAGCTACGGGCGCATCGATCCGTCAGGAAGTATAAGGCTCTCTCAGCAGCTCCGGCAAGAAACAGGATCAAGCGCGCATTGCCGTCCCAGCGGAGTTGTGCCAGGATGGCTTCATCGTCGCGACAATAAAGACGAAGCCCTCGGAGGAGAGCCAAGTGATGGCAAACTACGAACCCCTTAACGTCGCGGTGGTCGGCTGCGGGGGAATCTCCACCGCCTACGGCCGGAGCCTCCGCTCCAAGCCGGAGAAGGTGACGATCCTCGGCGCCTACGATCTAGAGCGGGAACGGGCGGAGCGCTGGACCAGCGAGTTCGGTGGGAGAGTCTACAACTCCCTGGACGACCTTTTAGCCGATCCGAAGGTGGAATGCGTCGTCAACCTGACGATTCACCACGCCCACGCAGAAGTGAACCAAGCGGCACTGCGTGCCGGAGAAAACACGTCCATTGCGAAAAAGCCCTTAGCGACCAACTTCGAAGACGGACTGAAAACGGTCCGTCTGGCCGAAGAGCAGGGGCTCCGCTTGAGCGTCTCGCCGTTCACCTTTCTCGGAGAAGCTCAGCAGACCTGGTTGAAAGCCCTCCGGGAAGGAATGATCGGACGGCCGCTCGTCGTCTACTCGGCAATGAACTGGGGACGGATCGAGTCCTGGCACCCCCAACGCGCCGGCCTTTTATACGCGCGGCGTCGGGCCGATGCTCGACGTAGGCGTCTACGCGCTCACCCTGCTGACGACGGCCTTTGGGCCCGTCCGTCAGGTTGCCGCCTTTGGCGGGATTTTACAGCCCAAGCGCCGGCAAGGGGCAGGACCCCGCGCCGGAGAGACCTTCTTTGTGGAGACGCCAGACCTGGTCGTTGCCGGCTTGGAGTTCGAGAGCGGCGTCATCGGCCGCCTAACCGCCTCCTTTCTAGTCGGCGGCTCCAAAGAGCCCTCCGGCTCTGAGGTGCACGGGGAGGCCGGGGCGTTGTTCATCGGTTCAAACCACGATTTCCACGCACCGGTCGAGATTCAGCGCGGGGGGAAGTGGGAACCTCTTCCCTACGTTCACCAGCCGTATCAGGGCGTTGAATGGGGCCGCGCCGTCTTCGATCTGGCCGACTCGCTCCGGTTGGGCACCCCCCAGCGCGCAACCGGTCGGCAAGCGCTCCATGTTCTGGAGATCTGTCTGGCCGCCCTCCACTCGATCGAGGAAGGACACCCGGTTCGCCTGTCCACTACCTTTGACCCACCGGCACCGTACTACGAGTAATCCATCGGGAGAACGCGATGATGCAGGCCTTTAGCGCATGGATCGCAATCGCGTTGGCTCCCTCAGCAAGTGGAGGGAACCTCGCCGAACGGCTCGGCTATCCCCCCGACGCGCGAGTACTCATCCTTCACGCCGATGACCTGGGAATGTGCCACGAAGGCAACGCCGCCGGACGAGAGGCGCTGGAAGCTGGAACGGTCTCCTCGGGAAGCGTCATGGTTCCCTGCCCTTGGTTTCCCGAGTTCGCCGCTTGGGCACGCGAGCGCCCAGAGTGGGACCTGGGAGTCCACCTGACGCTCAACAGCGAATGGCGCGGCTACCGATGGGGGCCGGTCGCGTCAAGCTCCGAAGTCCCAAGTCTCTTGGACGAGGAGGGATACTTCTATCGCGACACGCGCAGCCTCGTTCAAAACGCCCGCGCTGAAGAGGTCGAGCGTGAGTGCCGCGCTCAGGTTGAGCGAGCTCTTCGGTTCGGGATCCGCCCGACCCACTTAGACACCCATATGGGGGCCGCTCTTCCTGCGCCCGGACCTCTTTGAGGTCTACTACCGGCTAGGGATGGAATACCGACTGCCCATCCTACTCCCGACGCCAACGGAGGAGCTCACCGCTCGCTTTCGAGAGCGGGGCGTTCCCGTCTCCGACCAGCTGGTGGAACGGATTCGCTCCGGACCGTTGCCAACGCTGGACGCCTTGAACACCGGATGTGCCAGCGACGACTGGGAGACGGCCCAGAAGGCCTATCGCTCCGCCGTCCGGAACCTGAAACCCGGTGTTACCCAAATCATCCTGCACTTGGGCAAAGGCGGCGAAGAGATGCGAGCGATCACCAACTCCTGGCGATCCCGTCAGAACGACCTGAAAGTGGTGAGCGACCCGGACTTCCGAAAGCTCCTCCAGGAGGAAAGGGATCCATCTGATCGGCTGGCGCAAAGTGCAGCGGTTAGTCGTGGAACAGTTGCAATAGCCGCTGCTGAAGCGGATACTCCTGAGTACGAAAGGATCTGGCAACTACGCGCCAAGAGGTGAAGAGAACGATGCCGGTAACCGTGCCTCGGTTGGTCGTCGAAGTCTTTGAGCACGTGAACTACGGCGGGCGGAGCGCCGTCGTCATCGAACCGATTCGCTTTACCGGCGAGATCGGCTGTCAGGACAACATCTCCTCGGTCAAGGTCTATAAGGGTCCAGCCTTCGCCTCTGCGCCCAACTACAAGGTGATTCTCTACGAGCACATCAACTTTGGGGGCCGGAAGCTGGCCTTGGGACCGGGGGTTCTACCCCAACCTGCACGACGTGGCCTACAACTTTCCCGATCGGGTCTCCTCGATCGGCTTCGGGCCCGATCTGCAGGGGGCAGGGCCAGAGTGGGGAACGCTGCCGGTGATCGTCGAGGTCTATCCGGAGCCGTACTTTCAGGGCGAAAAGGTGTTGATCCTCCGGGACATCGCCTTCACCCAGAACATCGGAATGCAGGATCGGATTCAATCGATCCGAATCTTCAAAGGGCCGAACTTCCCGCCGGGGGGTTGCAAGGTCGTCTTCTACGAGCACATCGACTTTCAGGGGGCTTCGCTGCCGATCGAGATCCTTCCTCGCGACTCGGTGGTGGAGATTCCCGATCTCTCAGCGCTACCGGAGCGATGGTCGCGGACGATCTCCTCGGTGAGTATCGAGGGTTGGTCCACCTCGACGGAATTCACCCAACTGGTGTTCCACGACGAGTTCAGCGGCGAGCAGCTAGATCCCCGATGGCGTTGGGAGGATCCGCGCGGCCACGGCCAATGGTCGGCACGGCAGGGTTATCTCCAGATGAACGTCGCCCCCGGCGTGGACCTTTGGCACGGAGCGAACTTTGACGCCCCCCGGCTAATCCGGCGCATTCAGGGGGACTTCGCGATCGAAACGCGCATTCCGGTTACCCCTCAGCTGAAGGAGCACGGAGGGCTGCTGGTCTGGAAGGACCGAGACAACTTCCTCCGCTTGGAGAAGACCTCCGGCCCTCACGCCTTCAACGGCGACGTGCGCTTTGAGCGCCACTATCGCGGGGGCTACCAACTGGTGGGTCGGGGCCCCGGCCTCAAGAACGCTAAGCAGGTCTACCTTCGGCTGGAACGGTTCGGGAACCGATTCCTCGGCTACGCGAGCGAAGATGCGGTCAACTGGCTCTACGTTGGGGAAGCAATCGCGCCGATGCGCGATCCGGTCTGGGTAGGGCTGCACGCGCTCTGCCCCGGCTCCATCCCGCCGACGGAGACGCGGTTCGACTACTTCCGTATCTATCGGAGGCCACACGAGGCGCATCTCTATCAGCCGCGCGACCGTCGAAGTTCGACGAGCGCTCAATCGCTGGCCACCTGGACGGCGCTCCGGCGCATTGTTCGCTGATCGGGCTCAGAAGGGAGAGGTACCGTGGCAACAGACCTCGCAGAACACATCGAGCACCTCCGGATCGCAAATACTCACGAGCACCTTCAAAAAGAGGAGGGATGGGTCCAGGAGGGGCCGGGGATTCTCCGGGCCCTGTTCGAAAACTACGTCCTGGCCGACCTGCACACCGCCGGAGCGACTAGAGAGCAGATGCGCCTGCTCCTGGACGATTCAAATCCAGACGTGCGAGGACGCTTCGAGGCGATCCGCCCCATCTGGGAGCGGGTGCAACACACCGGCTACGGCGAGGCGGTTCGCCGGACGGCCCAACGGGTCTACGGCATCGAAGAGCTGACGCCGGAGGCGATCGAGGCAGCGGTCCCGCGTCATCAAGAGCTCCGCAAACCGGGGCAGCGGCTCCACCTGCTCCGGGAGGTGGGACGCATGGACCACGTTCAAGTGGACGATTTCGTCTGGCGATGCCTACCGGATCGCTCCGGGCCGGACTTCTTCTTTTACGACATCTCCTGGGCGAACTTCTCCAACGGCTACGTTCATCCGAAGGCGCTTTTTGAGGAGACCGGAGTCGTCGTGAACGACATCGCTTCGCTCCGCCGGGCGCTGGAGGCGCTGTTCGAGAAGTACGCGCCGGTAGCGATCGCCGTGAAGTCCCAGCACGCCTACAACCGAACGCTGGCCTGGCGCGAGCGCAGCGATGCTGAGGCCGATCGGGCGCTGCAGACGATTCTGACCCTTCCTGAGGAACAGGTTCCACTTGCAACCCGCTTGTGCCTTGGCGATTGGGCCTGGGCCGAAGGGGTGCGCCTTTCGGCGGAGTACGGACTCCCGTTTAAGATTCACACCGGCTACTACGCCGGGAACGATCGAATGCCCACCGAACGCATTCCGGCGGGGCATCTGTGCCCGCTGTTGGCTAAATACCCCCAGGCCCGATTCGTGCTGATGCACATCGCTTACCCCTATCAAGGGGAGCTGGTCGCCATCGCCAAGCACTACCGAAACGTCTGGATCGACTTCTGCTGGGCCTGGAGCATCGACCCGTTCAGCTCGGAGGACGCCTTGAGGCGATGCCTCCACGCGGTACCGATCAACAAGGTGTTAGGCTTTGGTGGGGACACTTTCTGGCCGACCGCCTCGGTGGGGTACGCCGAACAGGCCCGGGCTGGGGTCCGCCGAGCCCTGGAGGCGGAGATTCGGGACGGACACCTCACTGAGCGCCAGGCGATCGCGGTGGCCACGCAGGTGCTCTACCAGAATGCCGCCGAGCTGTTTCCTCTGGAAGAGACGCGAGCGGCCATCGCCCGAGCGCTTGCCGCTTGACTTTTTCGGGCCGGCTCCTCTACGCTTTTTCCGGTTTTAGCCACGGGGAAAGCCTTCCATGATCGGAGCTTGGGGACAACGGCGCGTTGAGAACCTGGTCCTGCGCTATACCGAGTCCACCCGCGCAGACGAGCGACTTGTCCCCTACGACATCTGGGGCAGTCAGGCTCACGCCTTGATGTTGGCCCGTCAGGGGCTACTGACCGAAGAGGAGCTCCGACGCATCCTCGCCCCCTTAGAGACAGCCTTTCAGGACTACCTAGCCGGAAAGCTGATCCTGGACCCGCAATTGGAAGACGTTCACATGAACGTCGAACAGTACGTCACCCAGGCGGCGGGGAAGGCGTTCGGGGGGAAGCTTCACACGGCCCGATCGCGGAACGATCAAGTGCTCACCGACGCGCGGCTTTACGTTCGGGAGGCGCTTTTGGAGGTCGAGGAGCGACTTTGCCAGCTGATCGATCTTTTTCTCCGGATCGCTCAGGAGCACATTGAGACGGTCATGCCTGGCTACACCCACACGCAGCACGCCCAGCCGATTACGCTGGGGTTTTGGGCGACCGGGCATGGCTTTCTGTTGCTGGGCGACCTGCGGCGGCTTCAACGGGCCTACGAGACGACCAATCGGAGCCCTTTGGGGGCCTGCGCGCTGGCAGGGACCAACCTACCCATCGATCGGCAGCTCACCGCCTGGCTCTTAGGGTTTGACAGCGTCGAAACCCACGCGCTGGCCGTCGTCTCCGGTCGGGACTTCATCTGGGAGGCGGCCTTCGCTCTGGCGACGCTGGCCGTCAACTGCTCTCGGCTGGCCGAAGAGATCGTCCTTTGGAGCACCTACGAGTTCCGGATGATAAGCCTCGCGGACGAGTACGCTCTTGGCAGCTCGATCATGCCCCAAAAGAAGAACCCCGATCTGGCCGAGCTGGCACGGGGCCGCTCCGGAAAGGCGATCGCCCGGCTCCAGGAGGTGTTGACACTCCTGAAGGCTCTGCCGTTGGGCTACCACCGGGACCTCCAGGAGGACAAGCCCCCCCTCTGGGAAGCGTTCGACGGGGCGATACCGACCCTGGAGGCGCTCAGCGCCCTCCTAGAGACGGCGCAGTTCCACCCAGAACGGATGCGACAGCTTGTTCAGGAGAACTTCTCGACGGCCACCGAGCTGGCCAACTATTTGGTCCAGAAGCGAAACGTCCCTTTTCGGGAGGCGCACGGGATCACAGGCCGCGTGGTGGCCGCGCTGGCCGCCGCCGGCCGGACGTTCGAAGACCTCGAGGCGTGCGCCAAGGCGCTGGAAGCAGAAGGTTACCCGATCGCCCGCGAAGAGCTCCGGCGCATTCTGGACCCCTTGGAGGCGGTCCGCCGCAATCGAACAGAGGGCGGAACCGGACCAGAGTCGGTCCGCCAGATGATCAAGGAACTCCAATGGCAGCTCCAGAAGGCTCGATCGGCGATCGCCGAGCGTCGGAATCGAATCGCAGCGGCCAGGGAGCGAACCCGTCGGTGCGTTCAAGGAGTGCTCCAGGGCGAACCGCTCGCGACGGTCTGGCGAGCGGTTGGGCTGGACTCCTGATGCTGTTGGGGGAACTCCTCAGCGGCTGCGTTCAGGGGCCGGGCCGCTCGATTCCTCTGGACGGACTCATCTCCGAGACGATCGGGCGTTCCGGCGTGATTGTCTCACAGGAGCCGTGGGGAACCGAAAGACCACCCCTCTTCCAAGCGCGGTGGAACGATGTGACTCCCGGAACGTTGCTCCGATTAGTGAGCCCGGAAACCGGTCGAATGGCGCTGGTTCAGGTCGTCGCATCGGCCCCCCACCCAACGGTGGAACGGGCGGTTTGGGACCGGCTGGGGACCAACCAGGGCCTTCGGGTGGACCGGATCGAGGGACAGATCGGATTTGTGGAGATCTATCCGCTCGACTTTCACGGCCAACCGACGGCCAGCGGCGAGTTGCGGAACCTCCAAAGCCTGATCGCCGGACATCGGTACCTTCCCTTCGGCTCAATCGTGCGGGTGCGCGCGCTGCGCAGCGGCCGAACCGTCCTGGTGCGGGTGAACGACCGCGCTGGGTTTCGCGGCGAAGCGATCCTGCTCTCCCCAGCGGCGGCGGAGCGGCTGGGAATTGAAGGCGGAGAACCAGTCCGGCTGGAATTTCTCACGACTCTTCCGACGGGAGCTGCCCATTGAGCGCGAACCGGATCATCGTTGCGTTAGACCTTTCCGATCTGGACGCCCTCAAGCGGCTCCTGGATCGCCTGGCAGGCCGCGCCCAGCGGTTTAAGATCGGCAAGGAGCTGTTCACTGCAACCGGCCCGGCCTCGGTCGAGCTGGTCCATCGGTACGGCGGACGGGTCTTCTTGGACCTGAAGTTTCACGACATCCCGAACACGGTGGCAGGGGCCGTCCGATCGGCGGCGCGCCTGGGAGTATGGATGCTGAACGTCCACACGATGGGCGGAACAGCGATGATGAAAGCGGCGCGGGCCGCGCTCGGGGAGGAGGAACGACGGCCTCTGCTCCTGGGGGTGACCGTCTTAACGAGCTTGGGGCCCCCAGAGTGGGCCGAACTGGTCGGACCCGGGGGAAGGCCCCTAGAGGCACAGGTGGCGTTCTTGGCGGAGCGGGCGATCGCTTGTGGCCTGGACGGAGTCATCGCCTCTCCTCAGGAGACGGCCTCCCTGCGGGAACGGCTCGGAGAGAGACCCCTGATCGTCACGCCAGGCGTTCGGCCTCGATGGGCCGCGCGGGACGACCAGGCGCGGGTCCTAACGCCAACCGAGGCGCTCCGCGCCGGTGCGGACTATCTTGTCATCGGGCGGCCGATTACGGCGGCGGGCGATCCGGCCGCCGCCATGGAGCGACTCTGTGAGGAGATCGCTGGAGCGAAACGGTGAATCCAACGGAGGACGTCCGCCAGCGCTGGAGCCAGACCCCCCTGGCCTGGGGCAGGGAGCGAATCGCCGACACGCCCCGTCTGGTCCGGCGCAACTGGGCGACGATGAGCCGGCGTTTGGCAGAGCTCCTCCGGAGCGCCCTGAAAGGGGTCGAAGGCGTCCGCCTGCTGGACGTCGGATGCGGCAACGGCGGGTTCTTGGACCTGATCGAAGACCTGGTGGCAGAATACTACGGCCTGGACCCTTCCTTTGAGATGCTGCAGGCTGGACGTAAACTGAAACGCGGCGGTTACGTTCTCGGACTGGGTGAAGCGTTGCCGTTTCGGGACGGCGTCTTTGACGTGGTCGTCTTGAAGAGTGTGCTGATGCACTGCATCGACCCGGAACAGGTGCTCGGGGAGTCCGCGCGGGTGTTACAGGGCGGGGGCCTTTGTCTCATCTCCGTGGCCAACGATGCGGCCTGGTATCGGCCCCTGATGAAGCTGGCGGACCGGATGCGACACCGTCGTGGAGCGGTCGGACGCACCGATGCGCACCTGCACCGGCTGGACACCTCCCGGCTCCAGGCGCTCAGCGCGCGAGCCGGGTTGATCGTCCTCCATTGGGAATCGCTCGGGTTTGGAGTGTTGCCGAGTTTTGTCGAGCGGCCTCTGTCCGATCGCTGGATCGAGCGGATCGGCGCCTGGGCCGATCGAGCAGGAGGAGCCTTATGGCCTCAACGCGGAGGATCGCTGATCTTGCTGGCTCAGAAGGGCGGTTCGAGGAGCCGTTCTTCTGCCCGTCGGTCCCCATCTGTGCCACCGGCTGGGAGAAGCGCGCCTTTGACCTTCTGATCGCCATCATCGGCCTGACCTTGGGGTCGCCGGTGTTTCTGCTGTTAGCGATCTTAGCGAAGCTTCAGTCTCCAGGACCGATCCTTTATCGAGCGGTACGCGTTGGACGGGGAGGGCGCCCGTTCGTCCTCTACAAGTTCCGCTCAATGGTCGCCGCCGCCGACCGACAGGGGCCGGGGATTACCGCCGCGGACGACGAGCGAATCACCCCGATCGGGCGGTGGCTTCGCCGCTACCGGCTCGATGAACTGCCCAACCTTTGGAACGTTCTGAAAGGGGAGATGTCCCTGGTTGGGCCGCGGCCGGAGCTGCCCCGTTACGTGCGGCACTACACGCCGGAGCAGCTTCGGGTTCTCAGCGTACGTCCTGGGATCACCGGGCCGACCCAGCTGGCCTTCCGGCACGAAGAGGAGATGCTTCGAGGACAGGCCGACCCGGAGCAGTACTACCTGGAGGCGCTACTCCCCAAAAAGCTGAGCAGCGACCTGGAGTACATAGCAACGCGAACCTTTTGGAAGGACCTTGGTTATCTACTGGCAACCCTTGGGGCGGTCGCGCGGGAGTTGCTCAGCGCTCGGCGCGGCTCGCCTCAGAGATGAGGAGTCGCCCCATGTCTCGATCTCATGTCGTTCGAAAAGCCGTCGTTCCCGCTGCCGGCACCGGAACGCGGCTGCTTCCGGCGACCAAATCGATGCCTAAAGAGATGCTCCCCGTCGGGCGAAAGCCGGTGATTCAGTACGTCCTGGAGGAGCTGAGCGCCGCCGACGTCCGGGAGGTACTGATCGTCACGAGCCAACAAAAGCGCGCGATCGAAGACCACTTCGATCTAAACGGCGTCTGGCAGGAGCGCCTGGAGACCGATGCCAAATGGCGCACCCTGCTCCCGCAGGCCGAAATCGAGGTCCAACTGTTCTACACGCGACAGAGCGTCCCGCGGGGGCTGGCCGACGCAATCGCTCGAGCGGAGGTGTTTGTCGGCGAGGAACCGTTTCTCGTCTCTTTAGGCGATTCGATCCTCCAATCCTCCCGTCCGGGCGGACTCCTTCAAGAGCTGATCCGGCTCCACCTGGAGAAGGGCGCCCGCGCGACGATCCTCTTTGAGGAGGTGCCCCCTGAAGCGGTGGTCCACTACGGAATCGCTAAGCCTAAGGGGAGGCCGGAGCGAACCTTTGCCTGCGAGGACCTGATCGAGAAGCCCTCCCCGGAGGAGGCGCCCAGCAACCTGGCCGTCGCTGCCCGCTACGTCTTCGATCCGATCGTTTTTGAGTACATTCAGAAGACTCCTCCGGGACGCAACGGAGAGATTCAGATCACCGACACGATGCGGCTGATGCTGGCCGACGGTCACCCGATCTGGGGGCTGCGAATGGAGGTCGGAGAACGGCGGCTGGACATCGGCAACTTCGGAAGCTACTTTGAAGCCTTCTTTGAGCTGGCCCTCCAGGACCCCGAGCACGGGCAGGAGTTCCGTGAATACGTCCGACGACGGCTTCAGGAATGAGCCGACCCTTCATCCGCCGGAACGCTGGGCCGCACTTGCGGAGCGCCTTCTAGAACGGGGTCGGATCGTCCTATTGCTGGGCGGTGTGGACGCCGGCAAGAGCACCTTAGCCCGATTTCTCGCTCAGAGGGCACTGGATCGAGGTTGGACGGTCGGCTATCTAGACGCGGACCTTGGACAATCGACAGTCGGTCCGCCGACTACAGTCGCCCTCAAGCGGCTTCGACGAAGCCTGGAGGAGCTCCGCGAGCCGCCGGACGCGATGATCTTCCTTGGAGCCATCTCTCCAGTCTACTGCCGGACCGAAGTGGTCGTCGCCGTCCGACGATTGGCCGATTACGCCCGCCGCCGAGTAGACCTGCTGGTGGTGGACACCTCCGGTATGATCGCCGGACCTGGGGCCTACACCCTAAAGACGCAAAAGATCGAGTGCCTCCGACCCCATCACGTGGTGGCCTTGATTCAACCGGCCACTCGCGAACCGATCGAGGAGCTGCTCCGCCCTTTTCGGCGTCGGGCCGACCTAAAACTTCACGTCTTGGAAGCACTGCCGGAGACCGGCATCAAGTCGCCCGCTTATAGACGGGACTATCGAAACGCCCGCTTCGAAGACTACTTCGCTAAGGCACGACCGGTTCGGCTTTGGCTGCACAGTCGAACCGTTCTGGGGCGGGGGCTCCTCCGCGAGCGGTTCGGGGAGGAGATTCCCTCCGGCCTTCTGATAGGCCTGAACGATCGGTACGGTTGGACGGTGGGCCTGGGCGTGCTCCGCCGCTCTCCGTCGCGGAACCAGGAGTTCCTGGAGATCGAAACGCCGGTGCGATCGCTCCGCGGTGTGGTGGCCGTGCAGCTGAGCCCCTTTCGGCTCGCGCCAGAAGCCTCCCCCGGGCCCTCCGCTACCGAGGACGAAGCCGCGGCCAGCGAATCTCCACCCCCGCGGCCGTCAGCCGGCGCTGAAACCGCTCCAGCTCAGCCCGATTGTTCCGCACCCCGCGAGGTGGAAGATTCCGATCCAGCGCGTGGGCAATCAGCAGCCCGACCGACTCCCCGATATTCCACTCGACCGGATGAAGGCGATAACAGCCGTTCGTGATGTGGGTGGTCCCGATGTTCTTACAGGCCGGCAGCAGGTTCTCCATTCGCACCGGCAGGAGCGCGCCCAGCGGAATTTCAAACGGAAGGCTGCTAATATCAATGTAGTTGTCGCCGCCGCTGCTTGGGTGAAGGTCAATCCGATAGCTTCCAACGCCGACCGAGTCGAAGAAGGAGGCCGCCGTGACCTCTTCGCGCGGAAGACCCGTCTCGGCCATGCGGGCCTCCGTGCCCACATGCTGCTCCAAGACGGTAAACTCCGCCCGAATCCGGCGCGACTCGCGAATGTAAGGGTACTTGGCCAACCCGTCCTCGGTGCCGACGACATCGCCGCGCAGACGCAGGCCAGGCCATCCCTGCCCGCCATCGGGACGAGGGGCTTCCGTCTGGAGCCAGTAAAGGAGCGAGAGGCTCAACTGCTTGGCCATTCGAAGGTGATGACTTGCCTCCTCCTCGGACACGTCGATCAAGTTCCCGAGCCAGTAGTCGTTCATTGGCCAGTTGACCAAGCAGAGGTCGCTGGCAAAGGCCCCAGGCACGAAGTTGCCCCGGTGTAAGATGCGCCGATAGCGCCAGAGTCCGCCCCACTCGTTCCGCGATTCGGCCTCCGGGTCAAAGCGGTACTCTCGCGCCTCCAACGTCTGGGGATGGGAGCCGACCAGAGCAAGGAGCCTTCCCGGCCAGGGCGGGGTCATCTCTGGGACGTAGTTCCGCCAGAAGTCGTACTCCTCCGGCCGTTCGATCGTGTGGTCTTCAGCGGGAAGATAGTCCATCGCAAAGCAGACGGTGAACGCCTGTTGATTGGCCGGATTGGGCTCCGCTGGAGCGTGGGGCTCGCCGGTCTGGGACTGCCCTTCGGCTCCAACGACGTATTCGGTTCCGGTCATCGGCAACAACTCGCCCAGCTCCGTCGCGTCCACAAAGTAGGGCGCCCGGAGGACCAGTTCCCGACCGGTTCTCAGGCTGCGGACCATCACCGCGCGCACTCGGTCGCCGTCTACGTCGGCGCTGAGCGGCCGATGCTCCAACAGGAGCGTGAGCCGTCCGCTGCTCAGATGGGACTGAATCCACTCCGTTAATACCGCCAGGGAAACGCGCGGCTCATGACAGAGCCTGGAGACGCTTCCGTCGCCGGGATTCAGAGACCGCCGACTCCGGGCCTCCGGTGTCAACGGATAGTGCTGCTTATAAAACTCCCGAACGCGCGCGCGGTACTCGCGATAGCGGGCCGTACTGCCAAACTGTTCGATCCAGGGATGCTCATCCGGGGGCACCGCCTGAGCGGTCAACTGGCCCCCAATCCAATCGGTCTCTTCGGTGAGGACAACCGAGCGGCCCGCCTCAAGCAGCGCAAGCGCGGCGGCAAAACCACCGACTCCACCGCCAACGATCACCGCGTCGGCGGCGATCTCGTTCACTTTTCCATTCGACGCAATTGCCATGATGATCCCTTCCCGTCGCTCAGGGCGCCTCCTCGGCGCGAACTAGAACCGCGCACGGGTGTTCCGGCTCTCGGAGCGGATTACTCAAGCCGGTTCGGAAACCGCGCTCCTCTACCGCAACGACCGCCTCCTCCCCTGTGTAGATGTCCATCCACAGCGCTCGGACCTCTCGGCCCTTGGGGACCGCTGTCAGATCTAACTGAACACCACCACCCTCCGGCAGATAGATCAGATACTGCCGTCCCGGCTCTGCGGAGCAGAACCCCCGGTTCACATACTCATTATCGGGGACCATCGGGTTGAGGTCTGCCCGCTCCAAGAAACGGCGAAGATGCCGATAACGCACCCACCCCGGCGGCTCCGGCTCGTACTTGATCAGGTCCCAAGCGGTGTTGTTGTAGTAGTAACAGGGGTAACCCCCTCCCAGGTAGATCGCCCAGGTCCACCGGAGCACCGTCTGCCAATCGGCGGTCGTGCGGCTCTGGTAGGTTTTGATCTCCTCGACGCCCCGCTCGTAGCCGTACTCGATGTTCATATACGGCGCCTCTCGGAGCCGCCAACGACGGATCGCCTCGCGGTTGTAGGCGTCCTCGTCGCCCAGGTGGATCTGATCCGAAGTAAAGTCGGCGGCCAGATCGGTCCGGCTCAGGTGTGCCGGAGAGTTCCCCACTGGATCGTGTACGGTGACCAGATGGCCGTAGGCGTCGTGCCGCCGAATGAATTCAATCCGATCGATGGGATACTCCGGATCGTTGTACTTGCGAACATAGTTGTAGCTCTCCTTACCCACGTCCCAGATGACGTTGCAGAAGGCCTGATAACGGGCCAGAACGTATCGCCAATACAGGTCGTCCTCCGGCGAGCGGAGCGCCGGCCAGTTCACCCGCTTGTTATGGACGTGAATCATCAGGTGAGCGGTGATCCCCCGCTCGTGAAGCCCTCGGATTGTCTCGTCCAGGTCCCGATAGAAGGCCAGGTTGGGACGGCTGTGATCCGGCGCGTCGTTGGTGCCCTCCCAAGCGTAAAGCTTCGGTGGCCCAAAGACCCAGGGATGCGCCGGATCGGAGAAGCCCGTGTGAGCGTAAACGTTCATCACCACGTGGTTAAAACCTCGGTCGGAGATCCGATCGAGAAGCTCCCCAAACAGCTCCGGACGCTCCTGATGGAAAGCAAAGAGCCAGTCGCATTCAAAGCCAAGCGGAACGTAAGGGGTGCCGTCTTCAAAGCGGAACCGATGGGGGTACTCCAAGTCTATCTGAACCCGACCGTGAAGACGCGGATTCTCGTTGGGAAGGCACTCGATTGGCTCCAGCTCCCTTCCGTTCAGCTCCGGGTCCTCCGAGCGGAGAACCCCTCGCCAGATTCCCAACAGGAATGGAGAAAACCGCACCTTCCAGGTGCTGTCTCCGTCGTAGAAGCCCGGCAGACCGGAGAGTTTCGCGCCCGTCTCGTGCTCAAAGTCGGCCTTCAACTCGACGAGAAAAGGGTTCGGCTGCTTCGTCTCGCTCTTCAGAGAAAAATCGTGAACTTCGTAAAGAGGAACACTCGTCAAAGGCATAGATGTTCCTTTCGGTTTCGATACCAGGGCGACTACGGACGCATCTTAGCGATCAGCCGAAACTTGGGGATCGCGTACTCCATGCGCACCACCTCTGCCCGTTGCCCGCTGGACTTGGGACGGATCCAAAAGAGCAACGTTGCGTCCTTCCGTGTGATATGGTTGGTCAGCAGATCGGAGGAATAGGGCCGTACCGCCCGCTGCACCAGCCGCGACGTGAAGCGCACCTCCCAAAACAGACCATCGTGAGTGCGAATACGGCGCGTTCGTCGAGCCGTAGCCTGCCACAGGTCTCCATTGGCGTCAACGAGCAGGGAGAGGACCGGCTCCGCGTCGAAGTCGTGGCGGCGAATCCGTTCATAGGCCGAAAAGAGGGTATGGGTCGGGCCAAGAAGGGGTTGTTCCCACGTCTCCCCCTGGAAGTGGGCCCGATACCGCGCAACACCCCGGACCTGATCGTAGAAGATCGAGGTCTCCTCCTGGAACTGGGCCTCTTGGCAGAGTTTTTCGTACCGAAGCGGCAATCCACTTCCCGGATCCAGAAAGACGGTGTAGCGGTTGCGCACCGGATAGATGCGATCGGCAAACCCGACGGTCTCAGCGACGACCTCTAAGGCCGGTTGCGCCGGCGAGTTGGCGGCGTTCAGCCACCGGAATTCGGCGTGAACGACCGCCAGCCCAAACAGCTCAATCTCGTAGCGAACGATCGGTTCCGCAAGCGCCCCCCGCTCGCCTCCCAAGGTCAAGAGCAAAACCAACGCCCAGAGGAGCCTAAGAAGAAAACGCCGGCGTTGGTGACGAACCTCTGTTGTGCTAGGATGGAGCGCGCCAGAAGGGAGAGCGTTCCTACGCGGACCGGCGCAGAAGGAGACGATTCGATGCAACGACGAGTACCCCGGGTGCTTTACGTTTGTACGCCAAGCCACACACGTCGGGTCTTCCGTCCGGAGGACTACGCGCGTCTGGAGGCCCATTTTGACTTTGAGGCCAATCCCCAGGACCGGAACCTGACCTCCGAGGAGGTTGCCGAACGGATCCGAGGCGTAGACGCTCTGATCACCGGTTGGGGCGCTCCGCGGATTACCCCGGAGGTGATGGCCAACGCGGATCGGCTCCGGCTGATCGCTCACTCCGCCGGATCGGTCAAAGCCTTGTTGGGGGAGGTGATCGAGACGATTCGCGAGCGAGGGATCCGCGTCTTTAGCGCCAATCGGGCGATCGCGCTCAACGTCGCTGAGACGACCATCGGAGCGATGATCTTCACTGTGCGCCGATGGTACGACCACATCACTCATACTCGTAGCGGCGGCTGGAAAAGCCCCGAAATTCCCAGCAACGGCCAGTTTCTGCGCGGGGCGACCGTGGGGCTGGTCTCGGCCAGCACCGTTACGCGGGAGGTGCTCCCGCTGCTGCGCCCTTTTGACGTGCGAATCCTTGTCTATGACCCTTACCTTTCCGACTACGACGCGGGCCGTCTAGGCGTTGAGCGGGGTGGACGACCTGAACGACCTCTTCGCCCGCTCGGATATTGTCAGCCTGCACGCTCCGGCGATTCCGGAGACCGAGAAGATGGTCGGCGAGGAGCAATTGCGCCGTCTTCGTCCCGGCGCGGTGCTGATCAACACCGCGCGGGGAGCGCTGATCGATCACGAGGCGCTCTATCGAGTGGCCCAGGAGGGAAAGATTCAGGTCTTCTTAGACGTCACCCTGCCGGAGCCGCTCCCTGCCGAGCATCCGCTCCGTCGGCTTCCCAACGTCTATATTACGCCCCATATGGCCGGTACGGGTTACTATGGTTATTGGCGGATCGGCGCCTGGACGGTACAGGCGGTAGAGAACTTCTTTGCCGATCGGCCTTTTGAAGGGGAGGTGGACCTTTCCCGTTGGGAGCAGTTGGCATGAGAGTGCCGCCCAAGTCTCCCCCGCGCCACCACTGGCGGATCGCCCACCGCGGGGCTTCGGCGTACGAGCCGGAGAACACCCTCCGGGCCTTTCGGCGCGCCTTGGAGCTTGGAGCCGATGGGATCGAGCTCGACGTGCACCTCTCCCAAGACGGCCACCCGGTCGTCATTCACGACGCCTCGGTCGAGAAGACGACCGATGGGAAAGGTCTGGTCGCCGAGATGAGCCTGGAGGAGCTGCGTCGTCTGGACGCCGGCAAGGGCGAGCGCATCCCCACGCTCGAAGAAGTGCTCCACGAGTTCGGGGGGCACTGCTTGCTGCTGATCGAGTTAAAGGGCGAGGGAACGCCCCAAGCGGTCGTCGAGACGGTGCGACGGCATCGGTTAGAAAACTGGGTCATCCTCAGCTCGTTCGACCCGACCAAGGTGGCCGCCGTCAAAGAGATCGCGCCGGAGTTGGAGACCTCCGTCCTGACCGGTAGCTGGGAGGTTGACTTTGTGGCGTTAGCAGAGGAGGCACGGGCCGACTGCATCCAGTTTGGCTGGGAGCGGCACCCGGCGCCCCACACGCTATTGACGCCAGAGCTGTTCCAACGGGCTCAGGAGGCCGGCCTGCGAGTCCTTTGCTGGCACGAAGAACGGCCCCACGTGATCGCCGCGCTCAGCCGAATGCCGGTCTACGGCATCTGCAGCGACCGGCCGGACCTGCTCGTTAAAGATTGACCTCGCTCATCACCTCGGCCAACTCAACGGCGGCGTTCCGCTCGTGAGAGCGGCCGCAAGCTTCGATGATCGCCAGCGTCGTGAGGTTATTCCGGCCAGAGATGCCCGGCTCGACCCCCTCGGTGATGTAGCGGTACACGTCGTTGATCACCCCCTGCTCGGAACGGGGGACCTCCAGCAGTGGAACCGCCTCGGCCTCGTTGGAGTTGATCGGACGATACTCGATCCCGCGCACGTCGTGGGCCCGGAGCGTCCCCGTCGTTGTGTGAATCCACGTCCGATGCCAGTTGTTCTGACCGATATGAGTCAGGCTGTAGGTGCAGGTGACCCCGTTCTGGAAGGTGATCACCGCGCTCACGCCCGCGTCGTGCGGAGCGTATTTGCTCCAAGGGGCGCTGAAGGTTCGCGCGATCACCGATTCCGCCGGCCCAAACCAGAAGACCAGATTGTCAAAGTGATGGCAGCTCATGTCCCAGAGCATCGCGTTCTTATAGTTCAGCGTGCGGGGCTCCGGACGGTACCGGTGATGAATCAGGTCCATAAAGGCCGGAGTGCCGTACTTCTCCGTCCCAAAGAGCGTCTTCATCGTCTGCTCGACGGGGAAATAACGGTAGTTCTGAGAGACGCAGAACTTCACGCCGGCCTCCTGGGCCTCGCGGACTAGGGCGATCGCCGTCGGCCAGTCCTGGGTCATCCCCTTCTCGGTGAGCACGTGAAGGCCGTGAGCAAACCCGATCCGGGCGAAAGGTGCATGGGTGGCCGTCGGCGTGCAGATGATCATCAGATCGGCGGGGACGGATCGAACGGCCTGCTCCAGGTCGCGAAAGCAAGCCGACTCCGGCAGGCCGGTGGCCTGTCGCGCCGCGGCCAAGAAGTTCTCGTTGATGTCCACCAAGGCTACCGACTCGAAACGGGGATCGTTTCCGATCACCTCTAACGGCCAGCGCCCGCGCCCCCCGGTACCGACGTGAACGACGCGAAGCTTCTCTTCTGCCATGGAAGCGCTCCCTAGTTAGATAAAACCTCCGGCTCCTGATGTAGCGACGATTATTTCAAAGCTCTCCAGAGAACGCAATCCAACCGTGCCGCTCCGCTCTTGACCCACCCTGAGTGAAGGCGTACAGTGCCGACCAAGAAGACCTACAAAACGCCGATCGGTCGACCTTTCTGAGGAGTGGAACCGGTGAAGAACGTCGCGATTGTCGGATTTGGTTATGCGGGACGCGCCTTTCACGCCTATCTCATCGGCCTGGAGCCAGGCCTGAACCTGTACGCGATCGCCACGCGCAACCCGGAACGACAGGCACAGGCCCGGGAGCTGTATCCCAACGTGAAGGTGGTTTCTACCCTCCAGGAGGTGTTGGAGGACCCTCAGGTGGACCTGGTCGTCCTGGCGACACCACACGACACCCATTGCGAACTGGCCATCCAGGCGATGAACGCCGGCAAGCACGTGGTCACCGATAAGATCGTGGCGATGAACGCCGAAGAGACGATCCGAATGGCCCAAGCCGCCGAGTGTAACGGCGTCCTGTTCTCCGTTTTCCACAACCGCCGCTGGGATTGGGACTTCCTGACGCTGAAAAAGGCGATCGCCGAGGGCTACCTGGGCGAGCCGTACCTTTTCGAGTCGGCGATTATGCGGTACGGCAAACCGGGCGGATGGCGAGCGATCAAGGCCCAGAGCGGAGGCATCCTTTACGACTGGGGCGCCCACCTGATGGACCAAGCGCTCCTGCTAGTGGACTCCAAGATCGCTAGCGTCTACTGCCAAATTCAGTACCGCCGGGAGGACACCGATATCGGTAGCTACGGCATGGTCAACCTGAACTTTGAAAACGGGGTTATCTTCCGCGTGGAATTAGGGAACCTCTCGGCGTATCCTCGTCCCCGGTTCCAGGTCTTTGGGGATCGGGGAGCCTTTGTAAAGACTGGGATTGACCCTCAGGAACACTACATGCGTCAGGGACGGATTGACGAAGCGGAGGAGGAACCGGAACACCAGGCACGAATCTGGACGATCGAAGACGGACGCCCGCGCGAGTTCCGAATGCCCAGCGTCCGGGGCTCCTGGCGGAGCTACTACCGGAACATCGCCGCCGCCCTAAACGAGGGGGCGCCGTTGGAGGTCACTCCTGAACAGATGATCCGGCTGATGAAAGTCTACGACGCAGCGATGCTCTCCTCGGAATCGGGGCAGGCGATCCCGCTGGGCATCTGAGCGGTTCAATCCCCGAACATGACGATCAGCGGGATCAGCAATCCGGCCAGACCGGTCGCCAAAATTCCGATCTGATAGAGCCGGTACCGACTGCTGTAGCTGCTCAGCAACGCCGAATTGTAGTACCGTTCAATCCCCTGATCGGTATAGAGCCGGAGGAGCCCTCGCAGAAGGGTGGCCTTGATCTTCTCTCCGCGTCGAAGACCGATCAGAGCGATTCCGTTGATGACGACGGCCAGGAGGATCAGCACCACAAAGACGCAGCGATCGGTTGGAGAGTCGGAGCCGGCTAGTGCCGAGTTGACGCTGACCAGTAAGAGATTCATCCCCAGTGCCAGGAGCACGAAAACCGTCTCGTTCCGGGCGTTTTGCCGGAGCTCCTGAAGCATATGTTCATGAAGCCGCTCGATCATGATCTCTCCTCTCAAGAGCAAACGTGGCGCCCGATTGGGCCGTTGAGTAGCAACAGGGGTATTCTCTCACAAAATGCCGAAGCGATCCCAGACCGGTAAGGCGGAGCGAGGATGCGAGAGATTCTTCGAAGAGCGCTTTGGGTCTTTTGGCGCACGTTTCAGGTCGGGTTCATTTTCGGCGTGATCGTCCTTTTGGTCGGCACGGCCTATTTCGCCTACTACGTCTACAAGAAGAGCCAGGAGGTCCCCGGCCTGGAGGCGCTCGATTACGGGGAGATCAAGACCTGGCGCCAACATTCGGAGGTCTACGGGGACGCGATTCCGGTGATGCGAAACACGGCGTACGACCACCTTCGCCGTCGCCTGGAGCGGCTGGAGTATCGGGTTGCCTCCGCCGAACGGCTGGAACCAGGCACCTATCTGGATCAGGTCGGCGCAGGGGGGAACGGTGTGCTGTTTCTTTATCCCCGTCGTTTTCCCCATCCGCGCATTCAGCAGGAGCCGCGCCTGTTTTCGATTCGGTTTCAAAACGGCCTGGTCGAGTCCATCGAGACGGAAGGGGGGCGCCGTGTCGAGGTCGCTTATCTTGAGCCGGAGTTGATCGACGAGCTGTACCCCATTGACGAGCAACTGGCCCGCCAACTGGTTCGGCTGGACGAGGTGCCCCAGGACCTGATCCACGCCTTTTTGGCAATCGAGGACCACGATTTCTACAAGCACTCGGGCGTTCACCCTCGGCGGTTTTTCGTTGCGGCGGTTCGGAACGTGCTTTATGGGCGGCTGTATGGAGCCAGCACGATCACTCAACAGCTGGCGCGGAACATCCTCCTGACGCCCGACAAGCAGATCGAGCGGAAGGTCAAGGAGTGGATCCTCGCCATTCGGATCGAAAGGCGCTACTCCAAGGACGAGATTCTCGAGCGCTACCTGAACTTCATCGACTTTGGGCGCCGGTACAACCGGACGTTGTTTGGGGTCAAAGAGGCGGCCCGGTACTTCTTCGACAAGGACGTCCGCGACCTGACGCTAGTGGAGTGCGCGACGTTAGCGGCCATCCCCAACGCCCCAACCCGCTATTCGCCGGTGCTTCATCCGGAGAACGCGCGCCGACGAAGGAATCTCGTCCTGCGGCAGATGCTCCGATTGGGGTACATCTCCCAGGAGCAGTACGCCCGCGCGGTAGCCCAACCGCTTCAGGTTGCCGAGCTCAGCCGTCAGGTGGTGCGCGGGAGCGCGCCGTACGCCTCCGCTTACGTCCGTTCGCTCCTGGAGGCGCGATACTCCCAGGAGGAGCTATACGGCAGCGGCTTGCGGGTGTACACGACACTAGACCCGCTCTTTCAGGAGGAGGCGGTCCGGGCCGTTCGTGAGCACCTTCGACGACTGGACGCGGAGCTTGGCTACCAACCCTACGAGGAGGTGCGGGAACAGGTCCGGGCAAAGCTGGTCCCACCTGAAGTCCTCCGAGAGTACATCCAGGCCGGATTGGTCTCCCTAGAGGCCCAGACCGGCTTTGTCCGGGCGCTGGTAGGAGGGCGCGATTTCGAGTACAACCAGTACAATCACGTGACTCAGGCGCGGCGACAACCTGGGTCGGTCTTCAAGCCGATCGTTTACACCGCAGCCTGGCGACAGGGGTTCCGTCCTAGCGACACGATCATTGATGAGCCGTGGTCGTTGTGGGTGAACAACAAAGGCTGGACGCCAACAAACTACCACGAGGGTCGGTACTACGGGCTGGTCTCCTTGGAAGAGGCCCTTCAGCGTTCGCTAAATGTTGCCACAGCGCGACTGGTCAACGATCCGGAGATTCCTCACGTCGGCGTGCAGGCGGTCGTCCGAACGGCGCGGGACCTGGGAATTACCAGCCCGTTGCCACCGCTGCCCTCGTTGGCGCTGGGCGCCGCCGAGGTGACGCTGCTGGAGATCACCGCGGCCTATACCGCCTTTGCAAACCTCGGGGTGCGGGCCGAGCCGATCATCATTCGATATGTCACGCGGTTTGACGGGACCGTCCTGGAGGAGCGGGCCCCTCTTCGGGAGCAGGCGATCGAACCGGAGGTGGCCTACACGACAACGCGGGTGTTGCAGGGTGTCCTGGACAAGCCGTTCGGCACCGGCTACCGAGTGCGCTCTGAGTTTGGCTACCGGCATCCTGCTGCGGGGAAGACCGGTACGACTTCCGAGTTCACCGACGCCTGGTTTATCGGCTTTACGCCGCGCCTGGTCACCGGCATCTGGGTCGGATTCGACGATCCGCAAAAGAAGGTTCAAAAGCCCGGCGCCGAAGGGGCGCTACCCATCTGGGCCAACTACATGATCGCTATCACGCGGGGACCGGAAGAGAACTTTCCCGTCCCGCGAGCGCTTCAGAGCGCTGAGCAGGCTTACCTGCCATGAAACGGCTGGCTTTATCCGTTGCAATGTTGTTGACTCTGAGCCTGGGACCGGGTCGCGCGCACGACACTTGGCTGCCGCACCATCGGGAGGACTTTCAGGAGCTGGCCCGCCGGAAGGAGCTCCGCACCACCGTCTTGGTGATCACGATCGGATTCGCCTTATTCTTAGGGGGGCTGGTGGTCTATGTGTTTCGCTCAACGGAGCCGGCCCGTTCCTTGGAGGGGCTCAAGGAGGAACAGGATCGGCTTCATCGGACCGTTCTGGAGGCGCTTTCCGCCGCCCGGGGGGAGCTGCGCAAGGGCGACAAAACGGAGATTCAAGCGGCGTTCTTGGACGCGTACCGAAAGGCCGCTGGGGTCTCCGCCTTGCCCGTTGCGCTGGACGAAGAAAGCTGGCAGGTTGAAGGGGACCGGGTGCGCATTCACTACCGGGCCGAGGACGGGACACTTCACGTCGAGGCGTCGGGACAGATCGGGGGAGTATCGGTTACCATCAATCAGCGCGGGGAGATCAGCTTCGAGCGGTTTACCCTGCAGCGAGCCGAAGGATGAGCGATCGTCAAGGAGGTGCCGTGACCAGTTCTCTTCGGCGGATAGGGGAACGGTTTCAAGGCGCGTCGGAGCCGGTCCGGATCGCCGTCGTCAGCTCTCTGGGAACCGGTTTGGGCTGGCTGACCTACGAGTTGATCTATTGGCTCAATCCGCTTCCGGAGGTCTGGCGGGCCACCTCAAGTTGGCTGGTGGCGTTTGTGTTGGGCGTCGTTCGGCAACACGCCTTGCACCGGTGGCTGACCTTCTCCCACGAGACACCGTACTGGGAGAGCCTCGGCCGAGCCTATCTCTTCTACGCCAGTCTAGCGACGCTGGGCGCAACGCTCAACGGGTACCTGATCCTGACGCTGGGATGGCATCACCGCTGGGCCTACTTGGCCTCGGTGCTGGCGACTGGAGTGCTGACGCTGACGTTGATGAAGCGGCTGGTCTTTGTTCCGGCACGCTCTCGGCCCAAACAGCCGGCTCGTGGCTAGTCTTCCCTTTGCTCCGCCTCTGAACGCAGGTCCTTGACCAGCTGCATCGCCAGCAGCGAGAGACCGCCCTCTTGGGCGTCCTCCTGGGAGCGGGGTCGAATGCCGCGCAGGTAGGTGGTCCGATAGCGGTAGCCCAGCCGTTCGTAGAGCGCCCGAGCGTACGAGTGCCGGACCGGGTGAAGAGTGATTCCGATGCCCCGGAAGCCGCGCTCCCGACAAGCGTCCTCGCAAGCGGCGATCAGCGCGGAACCGATGCCAAAACCCCGGAGTGCCGGGAGCACGTAAAGTGCTTCGATCTCCGGCACCTCTTCGGAGGCAGGGCCGGGAGCGACTCCGTCCCAGCGCACTAACGCATAGCCAACGGGGAGATCGTTGATCGTAGCAAGCAGGAAGGCCCCTTCTCCCCGTGTATGAAGGCTCCAGCGCGCCTCATGAACGGACAGATCCTCCGCCGCCCAGTCCAGATTGGGGATATCCTTTTCCTGAGCGGGACGAATCAGGACGGGCACGCGGGAGAGAATGAAGGTTCGCCCGTGCAGGGGCGGCAGCGTGGACAGGTCGTCCGTCAAGGAGCCCGTGTCTAGGTTGGTCATCAGTTCTCGATCCGGTTGTCCGTTCGAGTGGTCCATTCGATCCTGCTCCTTCAAGAAGCCGACGCACCCCTACTTCTAAGGAGCTGCGCCGATGCCTGAAATCGTCCTGGAGACGAACCTTCCAACGCTCAAGCTGCGCCACCGGGGGAAGGTGCGCGACATCTACGAGTTGGGAGAAACCCTGCTGATCGTGGCAACCGATCGGATCAGCGCGTTTGACGTGGTCCTTCCTAATGGTATCCCCTACAAGGGCCAGGTGTTGACCGCCATTTCCGCCTTCTGGTTCGACTTCGTTTCCGATTTAGTGGAGCACCATCTGATCAGCGTGGACGTCTCCGAGTTTCCGCCGGAGGCTCAGCCCTACGCCGACCAGCTCCGGGGACGAACGATGTACGTCCACAAGGCGAACCGGGTGGATATTGAATGCGTCGTGCGGGGCTATCTGAGCGGCTCCGCCTGGCGGGAGTACCGTCAATCGGGAACGGTCTGCGGCCAACGGCTCCCTGCAGGGCTGCGCGAGTCGGAGCGGCTCCCGGAGCCGATCTTCACACCGGCCACAAAAGCCGAGACGGGCCACGACGAAAACATCTCCGTCGAGGAGATGGCCCGCCAGGTCGGCTGGGAACTGACTGAAAAGCTCCGCGAGCTGAGCCTTGCGATCTACAACAAGGCCGCCGCCTACGCCCTGGAACGGGGAATCATCATCGCGGACACCAAGTTCGAGTTTGGTCTCCGGGAAGGGCGGGTGATTCTTATCGACGAGCTGCTGACCCCGGACTCCTCTCGATTTTGGCCGGCCGATGAGTACCAACCAGGACGGCCCCAGCGGAGTTTCGACAAGCAGTACGTCCGAGACTATCTGGAGTCGCTCGACTGGAACAAGCAGCCCCCGGCGCCGGAGCTACCCCCGGAGGTAGTTCAGGGGACCAGCCAACGCTACCGAGAGGCCTACGAACGGCTCGTCGGGCGGCCGTTCCCCGCTCAGGACTGAGTCGGGACAAGGATTCGGTTCTTCTCGTCCACGTGGACGATCTTTGGCTTGTAGCTCCGGGCGGCCTGCTCCTCCAGCCAGAGGTAGCTGAGGATCAACACTAGGTCGCCCGGGTGCACCAGCCGCGCCGCGGCCCCGTTGACACAAACCTCTCCCGAACCGGGCTCGCCCGGGATCACATAAGTCTCAAATCGAGCGCCGTTATAGACGTTGAGGACCTGAACCCGTTCGTAAGGAACCAGGTCCGCGGCCTCCATCAAGGTCCGATCCACGGTAATGCTGCCCTCGTAGTGGAGGTTGGCATCGGTAACCGTCGCGCGGTGAATCTTTGACTTCAGCAGTTGCCGATACATCGCTCCCCCTCGCTGTTCTCCTCCGCCTTGACGGAGAGTCGTTCTACGCAAGGGAAATGATACCCTCAACCGCCGAGACGGCGAGCCGACTCGGGAAAGGCCAGCGCAGATCCGAAGGTCGGACGCTAAGGACCAAGGCAAGTCCGCCCGGCAAAGCCGGGCGGCGCTCTTGACCTTCCTGGAGAGCCTCCTTAAATTCAGAGGAGCGCAGCAAAAACACGAAGAATTTAGAAGGGGGCACCCCTTTGGAACTGATCCTGGAAGACGGACAGAGCGTCCTGTTCATCGGCGACAGTATCACCGACGCCGGAAGGCGCCAGGACAACGCGCGAGCGTTGGGGTTTGGCTACGTTGCCTACATTGCTGACTTCCTAGCAGCCCGGTATCCGGAGCGGAGCATTCGGATCCTAAATCGAGGGATTGGAGGCGATCGAGTTTTGGAGCTCCAGCGGCGGTGGACGGAGGACGTGATCGCCCACCGGCCCGATTGGGTCTCCATCTCGATCGGAATCAACGACGTGTGGCGCCTGGTCGCTGGGATTCCGGAGGCCCACGTCCCGTTAGACCAGTACAAGACCGTTTATCGGGAGCTGCTGGAGCAAACCCAACAGGAAACCGAAGCCCGGTTGATCCTCATGGAGACCTCGGTGATCGGTGAGGACCCCGACAACGAAGCGAACGGGATCCTAAAGGATTACAACGCAGCGATTCGGGAGTTCGCGGAGGAGTTCGGCGCTGTTTTGGTGCCGATCTTCACAGCGTTTTGCCGGGCGATTCGCAGTCGGCCGGGATTTGCCTGGACGAGCGACGGGGTACACCCGCTTCCGCCAGGGCATATGCTGATGGCGACCACGTGGTTGGAGGCGGTCGGGGCGCTCCCGCCGCGTTAAGGAAATGCCGATGCAACCCGCTGAATCTCCTGAAGCAACTCGCAGCTGGCTGGTGCGTGGGTTAGGCCGCGTGATCGGAGTTCCCCGCGCCGAGCTGGTAGCCGCCGTCCTGGGCGGGCTCTGGCCCTTTCTCCGCATCCTGATGCTGATCAGCTTTGTGTGGATCGTGGCCGGACTGCTGACCTATTACGTCGAGACGTTCCGGACGGTGCCGCTCGAAGCGGGGATCGGGTATCCAGTGACCCGAACCTATCGGGACTCCTCCGGAGAGGTGCTCGTCGACGCCTGGACGGTGCTCGACGAGGAAGGAGCTGCTCGGCTGCGGGCCGCCGGCTATCGCTCCGTTCGTATCTACAACAACTCGATGTTCCAGGACGTAAACGACGGTATCTGGTGGAGTATCGTCACGATGACGACCGTCGGTTACGGCGACCGTTATCCGGAGACGAAGGCCGGCCGAGCGATCGCTGTCGTGCTGATGTTTACTAGTTTGGTGCTCCTTTCGTCCTTCACAGCGACCTTTGCGTCGGCCTTTGTGGTCCGACGGATCGAAGAGGCCCAACGCGCCCGTGAACTGACCTGGGAAGGGCATCTGATTCTCTGCGGCTGGAACCCGATGGCCCCCCGAATTCTTGCGGAGCTGAACCGCGCCGCCGGGGAGGGACAGCTTCAGGTGATCGTGATCAACGGCAACAGCGAGGAGAGCATGGAGCTGCTCCTGCGCGACTACGAGCACCTGGAGATCCGCCACATTCGCGGGAACTTTGCGCGGGAGGAGGACCTAAGGCGCTGCCGACTTCATCACGCGGCTGCTGCGCTCATTATCCCGGACGCTTCGGAGGGCCGCGAGCCGGACGACGTTCGAACGATCGAGGCAACGGTCACCATTAAGGACATGGCACCAGAGGTCAAGGTCTTCGCTCACGTCCAGGACATGGAACGAGTTCCCAACCTGCGGCGAGCGCTGGTGGACGACGTCGTCGTTACCGACGAGTTCACACCTCAGCTTCTGGTGAACTACGCCCTCCGCCCTGGGGCGACTCAGGCCCTTCGGGAGCTGCTCTCCCCCGGCACGGAAGTGGAGCTTCAAGTGATCCCCATCCCCCAGCAGTACGTTGGGAGACCGGTCGTCGAGCTCAGTCAATACCTGCGCCGTCAGCAGGAGGCGACACTGATCGCATTGGTTATCGAGGAGGAGGGATTTGGGCTCGATCAGGCAATGAAAGGCGGAGATCCGTACATTGTAGACTTCATCCGTGAAGTGATCGAGGAGGCGGGGATCTCTACCCAGGCGACCGGTTCCCGAACTCGGGTCATGGTTAACCCCCCTAACGACACGCCGGTTCAGGCGGGCGAACAGGCCTTGGTGATCCGACGGGTGCCGCGTCGAGCGACGCCACCGGCGAGAGAAGGAGAAGGGTAGGTGTCCAAGGTCTCCCGCGAGGAGCTCGCCCGATTCCGCGAAGGGGTCCCGGTGGGGATCTTCGCCGGCCTGAGCGACGAGCAGCTCGACCGGATCGGCCAGATCACCACCCGACGCCCCTTTGCGGCCGGAGAGGTGATCATTCGGGACGGTGAAGAGGGGGACACGATGTATCTTCTGCTTTCCGGCTCCGTCCGAGTAACCAAGAACCTGTTCATCAAGACGGCCCGCGGGATCGGCGAGGCGGAGAAGGAGATCATCGTCTTGCCGGCGGAGTGGAACCCCTACTTTGGGGAGCTTGCCCTCTTTGACCCCCGGAGCATCCGGACAGCAAACGTCATCGGCCAGGAGCCCGGCGAGCTGGGCGTGATCCGAAACGTGGACTTTATCGCCCTCGCCGACGCGGACCACGATCTGGGATATCCTGTTCTCAAGAACGTGCTTCAAAAGCAGGTTGAGGTCATCCGAAAGGCAAACGAGAACATCCTGAACCTGACGACGGCGCTCTCATTTGCGCTCTCGCGCTGAGAACCACGGGAGCAGAGGGTTGGCTCGCATTCTTCTGGAAGGCATTTCGAAGCGCTTTGGGGACACGGTTGCTCTTAAATCGTTGGACCTGGAGGTCCAAGAAGGGGAGTTCCTCTCGCTCTTAGGGCCCTCCGGTTGCGGCAAGACGACCACGCTTCGGATCATCGCCGGGCTGGAACGGCCAACCACGGGAGAGGTGTACTTTGACGACCGTCCCGTGACCGCCCTTCCGCCCGCCGAGCGCCGGATTGCGATGGTCTTTCAACTGAACGCCCTTTATCCCTACATGACGGTTTGGGAGAACATCGCCTTTCCGCTCCGGGCCCAGCGGCTCAGCCGGGGGGAGATTCGCAGGCGGGTGGAGTCGGTCGCGGAGATGCTCGGCATCTCCTCGCTGCTGGGGCTTCCAGCGGCCCAGGTGCACGCCGCTGACGGCCAGCGGGTGGCGATCGCCAAAGCGATCGCGAGCGAGCCGAGCGCCTTCTTGCTGGACGAGCCCTTCTCCCATCTGGACGCGCCGATGCGGGCCCGGATGCGGGCGGAGCTCAAGCACCTCCACGAGACTGTAGGGCGAACGATGCTCTTTGTCACCCACGACCAGGCGGAGGCGCTCGCCCTCTCTGATCGGATCGCAGTGATGCGTCAAGGAGAGCTGGTCCAGCTGGGAACACCGGAGGAGGTCTTCCATCGGCCGACCGATCGGTACGTGGCCGAGTTCATCGGAACGCCGCCGATCAACCTGTTTTCGGTCACCCTTCAGGCAGAAGGGGATCGACTCTGGGGGGTCGTCCCGTCAGGGGGGCGGTTTCGGCTTCCCGACTCTTGGCGCCGGCTTGGCCTCCCCATCCAGGTGCTTTTGGGCATCCGTCCTCGCCGCGTTCGGCTCCACCCCAGCCCGGCAGGCACGCCAGGAGACCGGCGGCTCCTTGGAACCGTCGAGGTCCTCGAGCCGATGGGCCGTGAGAGGCTCCATCACGTTCGGGTGGGGGAGAACCTGGAGGTTCGGGCGATGCTTCCGCAAGACCGTAGCTTCTCGGAGGGAAGTTCGGTCCTCTTGGAGCTCCCCCCCGAACACCTGTTGGTCTTCGATCCGGTCTCCGGTCGACGAATCGAGGAGAAAGGGGAGCGATGAGACAACGCGCGCTCTCGCCGACGATCCGCCGCCGGATCGAGTGGGCGTTGATCGCTCTGGCCCTCCTGGGGTTGGCGTTGATGGTTCAGCCGTTCTGGGGAGCGCTTTTTCGGGTGGGGTTCTGGTTCCTCTTCCTCTTTGGAATTGGGTACGTGGCGACCACCTTCTGGCCGCCGGAACGGGTGACCCTCTGGGACGCAATCAAAAGTCTTTTAGGGGTAGTGATCGTTTTAGCGCTCGTCATTGGAGTAAGCATCCTGCTTGTCCCCAAGCTGCTGTAACTGAAGAGAAGAAGGGAAAGGAAAAAATGACGGTGTTCTACCACACGCGGCTCGAAAACGGCCTGACGGTGATCGGGGAGCGGAACCCCGCGGCTCAGTCGATGGCCGCTGGCTACTTTGTGCGGACGGGGGCTCGGGACGAACCGGACGCCTGGGAGGGCGTCAGTCACTTTCTGGAACACATGATGTTCAAAGGCACCGCGCGGCGTTCTGCAGCGGACGTCAATCGTGAGTTCGACGAGATCGGAGCGCAGTACAACGCCTTCACCTCGGAGGAGAACACGGTTTACTACGGCCGAGTGCTGCCGGAGTTTCAGGGGCGACTTTTGGACCTGCTGACCGACATGATGCGCCCCAGCCTCCGGGAGGAGGACTTCGCCGTTGAAAAGAAAGTGATCCTCGAAGAGATCGCCCGCGCAGAAGACATGCCGATCCATGTGGCTTATGACGCCGCTCGAAGGCGCTTTTACGAGGGGCACCCGCTAGGCCACCGGGTGCTAGGAACCGCCGAGACGATCGGACGACTCACACGAGAGGAGATGGAGTCCTACTTCCGGCAGCGCTACGTTCCCTCAAACATGACCTTGGTGCTGACCGGCCGGTTCGACTGGGAGGCGGCCTTAGCCCAGGTAGAAGCGTTAACGGCCGGTTGGGAGGACCGCCCTGCCGGTCGGGAGCTTGCCCGTCCCAAGACGCAGCGGGGGATCGTAGTCCAGCGAGAGCCAAAGCTGAAGAAGGTCCATTTGATCTGGATGATCCCGGGCCCTTCGGCGCAGGAGGAGCTGCGCTACGCGGGCGGGCTGGTCGCCTCCGCGGTCGGGGACGACGTCGGCTCGCGGCTGTACTGGGCGCTGGTGGACCCCGGTCTGGCCGACGCGGCCAGCCTTTCGTTGGACGTTGAGGACCACACAGGAGCTTATCTCGGATACGTCGCCTGCCAGCCGGAAGACGCCCCTAAGGTCGTGGAACGGATGCGGCACGTCCTAGAAGAGGCGACTCGCACCGGCCTGACTGCGGAGGAGACCGAACGGGCCAAACAAAAGGTCGCCTCCGGTCAGGTGATCCGTTCCGAAACGCCGATGGGCCGCATGATGCATGTGGGGATGGAGTGGGTCTACCGGCGGGAGTACCGTCCCCCCGACGAGGCCGTAGATCGGCTCCTCCGGGTAGGAATGGAGGAGATCGAAGCGGTCCTGGCGGCCTACCCGCTGACGGAAGCGTTCTGCTACGCACTGGGACCGATCGAACGGCTCGATTGAGCTACGTTGTTCTGGAGAAACGAAAAGGACGCCACCTCAAACGGCGTCCTTTTCGCGTGGGATGTAGGGAACGATGGCCGAGACTCGGCCCTACACCTGCAGGAGGGTGAGCGCGTTCTGCGGGAGCAGGTTGGCTTGGGACAGCATCGCCGTCCCCGCCTGCGTCAGAATCTGCGCCCGCGTCAGCGCCGACGCCTCGACCGCGAAGTCTGCATCTCGGATCGTCGACTCCGCGTTGCTTGTGTTCTCAATCTCGGTGAGCAGGTTGGTTTGTGCGCGCTCCAGTCGGTTCTCGAAGGCTCCCAGTTGGGTCCGAATTCGGGAGACCAGACTCACCCCCCGATCGAACTCCGCGACGAGCGGGAGCACCCCGTTCTGCGAGACGAACAGGTTCGTCGAAACGTTGACCGTCGTCCCGCCAATGTAAAGCTGTTGCGCCACGGTGGCCGTCCCGATCAGCGACACCCCGCCCAGGCTGAACGCCAGCGTCATGTTGGAGCTACTGATCTGGTTGGTCCCGTCGCCCACGTAGAAGGTAAAGGTGACGCTACCGCCGGTGTTCAGCAACGTGATGCCATTGAAGATCGTCGTCGCGGCGATCCGCTGAATCTCGTTCAGCAGGGCAAAGGCTTCCGACTGGATGGCGGAGCGGTTGTCATCGTTCAGGGTGCCGTCGGAGGCCTGAATCGCCAGCTCTTTGAGCCGGACCAGCATCGAACCGATCTGCTCCAGCCCTCCCTCGGCCACGTGCAGCAGCGTGATCGCTCGCGCGACGTTCTCGTTGGCCTTCTTGGCGCCGGCGATCTGCGAACGCATCCCCTCCGAGATGCTCAGGCCGGCGGCGTCGTCGGCGGCGCGGACGATTCGAAGGCCCGAAGAAAGGCGCTCCATCCGCTTGGCCAGGTCCTTGGAGACGCCAAAGAGGTTCCGCTGGCCGTTGATCGAGAGGACATTCGTGTTGATCCGAAACATGGGGCACTTCTCCCTTCGCGGCTGGGGAGCTCCTCAAGAGGCAACACAGAGCTCCTCTGCCCAAGTGACAAAATCGATGACAGACCGTTCTCACACAAAACAACAAGCAGAGCAGCCAAGCCGCTATCGCTTGTCGTTATTAGTATCGGACGCCAGAGGGGAAACTTTAGCGCCTTGAAAGGGACGGAGGGCACAACTCCCTTCTCTCGGGGGGATCGGGCCCTCAAGCGATACACGAGGAGGGGAGGCGTCGAGCTAAGTTCTCGACGCCTCCGTGTGAGAACGGTCTCCACATCACCTAGGCAGGCGAAGGGAGAACGACGGAAACTCTATCTAACCGCCCAACAGCGCCAACGCGTTCTGCGGGAGCAGATTCGCCTGGGACAGCATCGCCGTCCCCGCCTGCGTCAGAATCTGCGCCCGCGTCAGCGCCGACGCCTCCACCGCAAAGTCCGCATCCCGAATCGTCGACTCCGCCGCCGAGGTGTTCTCTATCGCCACCAGCAGGTTGCTCTGCGCACGCTCCAAGCGGTTCTGAAAAGCACCTAGCTGCGTCCGAACCTTCGCGATCAGGTTCACCCCCTCGTCAAACTCGGTCACCAGCGGCAACACCCCGTTCTGCGAGACGAACAGATTCGTCGAAACGTTGATCGTCGTCCCGCCAATGTAGAGCTGTTGCGCCACGGTGGCCGTCCCGATCAGCGACACCCCGCCCAGGCTGAACGCCAGCGTCATGTTGGAGCTGCTGGCCGCTGTCGTGCCATCACCCACGTAGAAGGTGAAGGTCGAGGTCCCACCGGTGTTCAACAACGTGATGCCATTGAAGACCGTCGTTGCGGCGATCCGCTGAATCTCGTTCAGCAGGGCAAAGGCTTCCGACTGGATGGCGGAGCGGTTGTCGTCGTTTAGGGTGCCGTCGGAGGCCTGAATCGCCAGCTCTTTGAGCCGGACCAGCATCGAGCCGATCTGTTCCAGTCCCCCTTCGGCCGTCTGCAACAGCGTGATCGCTCGGGAGATGTTGTCGTTGGAGGTCTTCTGACCCGCCAACTGCGCCCGCATTCCCTCTGCCATCGTGAGCCCTGCGGCGTCGTCGGCGGCGCGGACGATCCGAAGCCCCGAAGAAAGGCGCTCCATCCGCTTGCTCAGGTCGTTATTGACGTGGAACAGACGGCGCTGCGTGTTGATCGAAGCAATGTTGGTATTGACGCGAAACATGGACAGACTCCCTCTCTCTGCTCAACGACGGGTTCCCGTGCCACTCTCCTCCGGGCACACGGTCCCCTGTCCTGAGAAGTTGGATCCTCTTCAGCTCGTGACTGTTGATCTCAAGCGGGTCGTGGAACCGCTCTCACACACTTAACCGTTCTCGGCCAGGAAGTTTTGTCCCCGTGTTGAGAGACCCTACTCCCCGCCCTCGTGCCTGATCGGCACACAGGTTCTTGAGCTTTGTAGAGACACACGACAAAGGTCAAGCAACGCTGCCACGCGGGCAGGATGCCCTGGGGCGTGATTGCGATCGGCAGGGGATAGCCGCTCTACGTTCACTGTTGGCTTCGTTCAGTCATTCTATCGGACGAATTCGCGAAACCTTTAGTTTTGGAGACGGGAGACGAACAAACCCCACCCAAGGGAACGAGTATGACCAGAAAGAGAAAAGAGGCGTCGAGCTAAGTTCTCGACGCCTCCGTGTGAGAACGGTCTCCACATCACCTAGGCAGGCGAAGGGAGAACGACGGAAACTCTATCTAACCGCCCAACAGCGCCAATGCGTTCTGCGGGAGCAGATTCGCCTGGGACAGCATCGCCGTCCCCGCCTGCGTCAGAATCTGCGCCCGCGTCAGCGCCGACGCCTCCACCGCAAAGTCCGCATCCCGAATCGTCGACTCCGCCGCCGAGGTGTTCTCTATCGCCACCAGCAGGTTGCTCTGCGCACGCTCCAAGCGGTTCTGAAAAGCACCTAGCTGCGTCCGAACCTTCGCGATCAGGTTCACCCCCTCGTCAAACTCGGTCACCAGCGGCAACACCCCGTTCTGCGAGACGAACAGATTCGTCGAAACGTTGATCGTCGTCCCGCCAATGTAGAGCTGTTGCGCCACGGTGGCCGTCCCGATCAGCGACACCCCGCCCAGGCTGAACGCCAGCGTCATGTTGGAGCTGCTGGTCGCTGTCGTGCCATCACCCACGTAGAAGGTGAAGGTCGAGGTCCCGCCGGTGTTTAGCAAGGTCAGGCCGTTGAAGACCGTCGTCGAGGCGATCCGCTGAATCTCGTTCAGCAGGGAAAAAGCTTCCGACTGGATGGCGGAGCGGTTGTCGTCGTTTAGGGTGCCGTCGGAGGCCTGAATCGCCAGCTCTTTGAGCCGGACCAGCATCGAGCCGATCTGTTCCAGTCCCCCTTCGGCCGTCTGTAACATCGTGATCGCTCGGGAGATGTTGTCGTTGGAGGTCTTCTGACCCGCCAACTGCGCCCGCATCCCTTCTGCGGCCGAGAGCCCCGCCGGGTCGTCCTTGGCGCGGACAATCCGAAGGCCAGTCGAGAGACGCTGCATGCGCGTCTGGAGGTCGTTGCTCACGTGGAAGAGTTGTCGTTGCGCGTTGATCGCAGCGATGTTCGTGTTCACACGGAACATGCGAGAGCCCTTTCTGGATGAGTGCCGAAGGTGCGCGCTGAAGGCACACACCACCACTTTCTCCCGACGCAGCCGTCGGGAGCTGCTGCTCAACTTTTTCCGTCACGGTTGCGGGTTCCACAGCGCGGATGGAGAGCGACCACGCCTCGACGTATTCAAGGCGTCGCTGGCCGCGCGAGGTAACCCACGGTGTCCGTTCACGTTCGGTTCCGAGAACCTAGGGGATCGCTCTTTCAATCCTTGCAGTCTCGCTGGAGCCTGAAGCTCCCGCGCAAGGCGGTCTGATTGCGCTTTTGGCAGGGGATAGCCCTTGCATGTGGCTTCGTTCGTCTGTTCTATCGGACGGAGCCGGCCGCTTCTTTAGCAGAAGACCCCCACAAAAAAGGGACCGAAGCGCTCGATCGAGCGCTTCGGTCTTAGGGAACTACACGTATCCTGTCCTTGCGGTGGGCGGAGGACACCGCTTCACCAAACAGGCGAAAAGAGCGTCGAAGCGAGCCCCGACATGCCTTTCGCCTTCGACTCCCGCGTGAGGGATAAGGCCCGCAGCCTGCGAAAAACCAACCCCGAAAGAGGAGCCCACGCGGAGGCACCTCTCCGAGACGAAACGGTCCTACTATCCGAGCAGCGCCAGGACGTTCGCTGGGATCAGGTTCGCCTGAGAGAGCGCCGCGATCCCCGCTTGTGCCAGCACTTGGGCCCGAGTCAAGGCAGCGGTCTCCGTCGCAAAGTCGGCGTCTCGGATAGCAGAGAGCGAGCTCTGTGCGGAAGTCATCGCCGTAGCCAGGTTGTTCTGGGCCGATTCCAACCGCCGCTGAAAGGCCCCTAGCTGCGCCCGGACTTCGGCGATCTCGGTCACCGCACTCTCGGCAACCGCAGCAAGCTCAGCGGCGGCCGTCGCAGAGCCATAGAAGCTCAGCGTCAGCTTGATCGCCGTCCCGTTGATCGTCCCAATACCGCTGGTGTTCACAATCACCCCTCCGTACGAGAGCAGCAGCGTCTCGTTTGAGGTCCCCGCGCTGCCGTCCCCAACGTAGAGGGTGAAGTTGTTCGTTCCACTGGTCTCCAGAAGGGTCAGACTGTTGAACTGGGTCGCTTTAACGATCCGGATCACCTCGTTGACCAGTTGGGTCGCCTCTTCGGAGATCTGCGTTCGAGCGTCATTGCTGATCGTTCCGTCCGCCGCCTGGATAGCCAGCTCTTTGAGCCGCACGTAGATGTCGCCGAGCTGATCCAGGCCGGACTCTGCTGTCTGAATCAGCGCGACCGCCCGATTGACGTTCTCCATCGCCGCCCGCTGACCGGCGATCTGGGCGACGAAGGTCTCCGAGGCGGTCAACCCGGCCGGATCGTCCGCTGCACGGTTGATTCGCAGCCCACTGGAGAGTCGTTCCAGGCGGGTGTTGATCTCGCTGCCCAGTTGGGAGATATTCCGCTGGGCCACCAGCGCCGCAACGTTGGTGTTGATCCTGAACATGGAGTGTCCTCCTTAAGGCCATGCCGTTCTGTTCCAAAGAGCCCGCTCGGGAGCGCCTCGGAACGGGTCCTTGCAGTCTTCGCAGCGTCGGGCGACGCCGCGTCGTCTCAGGAACGAAACGCCAACAGTGAACGCAGCCACAGCTGACACATTCAAGCCACATGCAGCCGACCAAAACACACAGAATGGGCTCTCGCCGGTCGGCAAAAGCACGCCTGACTGCACGACCGTTAGGGGACGCACGGACAACCGTGAGTTGAGCGGAGAAAGTACGCCAGGAACGCGCCTACTTTGGTCCCTGGGGTCTGTCCGATTCAGTTGTAGAGAGTGAGGCGCTTGGCACTCACACGTATCATGTCACGAAATCATGTCCTTCGACTTTTCTATCGGAAGGAGGGCAGACAGACTTTAGCAGAAATCGTTCGTGTTCCTTAAGAAATCTTCCAGCTTAGAACAGGAGGTGCCTGATGGGGCTGTTTGAGGGAAAGGTCGCGCTGGTTACCGGCGGAAGCTCCGGAATTGGCAAGGGCTTTGCCGAGTTCTTCGTGGACGAAGGGGCCGCGACGGCGATCGTCGCGCGGGATCCCCAGAAGCTGGAGCGGACCGCCGAAGAGCTGCGCACTCGCAGGGCCGACGCTCAAGTGCTAGCCGTCTCCGCCGATGTACGCGACGAGGCGGCCGTTGAGGCGATGGCCCGCCGAGTCCTGGAGGCCTTCGGACGGGTGGACATCCTCGTCAATAGTGCCGGGCTAGGTATCTGGAAGACCGTCGCGGAGATGTCCCCAGACGAATGGCGCACCGTGATCGAGACCAACCTGACCGGGACCTTCCTGGTCACCCACGCCGTCATCGGCTCGATGCTCCAGCAGGGGAGCGGGCACGTCTTGAACATCTCCTCGGTGGCCGGGAAGATCGGGTTCGCGACCGGCTCGGCGTACTGCGCCTCTAAGTGGGGGGTGATCGGCTTCACGCGGGCGTTGGCTGCTGAAGTCCGGGACAAGGGAATCCGCGTGGACGTCCTCTGTCCAGGGACGGTAGAAACGCCCTTCAAAAACAGCCCTGCGGCCTCCCCGATTCGGCTCCAGGTCTCCGACGTGATCGCCGCGGCGCGATACCTGCTGACCCTGCCTCGCCAGGTTCGAGTGGACGACATCGTCCTCTACCCGGTGTGATCTCTCCGGTCCGAAGCGCTCTTCCAGGGCCGTCGTGGGCGGCAGTTGCGCTTCCTCTCGCTTTTCCGTATACAGCCTGGGGTCCCTTTGCCCAACGGGAGAGGAGGGGCGGAGCATGCGCTGGTTCGTTCGAGGGGACATTGACGGGTTCTTTGGCCTTTTCATTGACAACCTGATCCAGCTAATGCTGATCGTCGTGCTGGGAGGGGCGATCTGCGGCTTTCCCGACGAGGTGATCGTCGGACGGATGCTCCCGGCAGCGGCGCTCTCCCTGCTGATCGGAAACTTCTTCTACGGTTGGCAGGCTCGTAAATTGATGCGGGAGACCGGTCGGGAGGACGTGACCGCGCTCCCTTATGGGATTAACACGCCGAGCCTCTTCGCTTACGTCTTTTTCATCATGGGCCCGATCTATCGAGAGACGGGCAGCTGGCAACTGGCCTGGCAGGCAGGCTTGTTCGCCTGTCTTTGGAGCGGACTGATCGAAACAAGCGGCGCCTTTGTGGGCGACTGGCTCCGGCGCAACACGCCGCGCGCGGCGCTGCTCTCGGCGCTGGCCGGAATCGCGATCACCTTCATCGCGATGGGGTTTGTCTTTCAGATATTTGCCGCGCCGTTTCTGGCGATCCTGCCGATGTTCATCATTCTGGTGGCTTACGCCTCCAAGCGGCGGATGCCCCTTGGGCTGCCGGGAGGGCTCTTTGCGGTGATCGTCGGGGTGGTGTTGGCCGCGTTCGGACGAGCGCTCGGAGTCACGCTCCCGCCAAGCAATGCGACGCCCTTCACGCCGGGCTTTTACCCGCCGGTGCCCGTTTTTCGCGACGCGCTGGCCCTGCTTTTCAGCGAAGCCGGATGGAAGTACTTCTCGATCATCTTCCCGATGGGGCTGTTCAACGTGATCGGCTCCCTTCAGAACTTGGAAAGCGCTGAAGCCGCTGGAGATCGGTACCCCACCCGTCCGTCGCTGTTGGTGAACGGAGTCGGCACGATCGCGGCGGCGTTGTTTGGCAGCCCCTACCCGACGACCATCTACATCGGCCATCCAGGATGGAAGGCGCTTGGCGCGCGGGCCGGTTATTCAATCCTCAACGGAGCGGTGGTGACGGGGCTTTGTCTAATCGGCGGGGTCTCACTCGTCCTAAAGGTGGTTCCCATCGAGGTGACCCTTGGCATTCTCCTGTGGGTGGGGATCATCATCACGGCTCAGGCGTTCCAGGAAACGCCTCGCGAGCACGCGCTGGCCGTCGCCGTGGGGTTAGTGCCCTCCCTAGCGGCCTGGGCGCTCCAACTGGTACAAACCGCCCTTTTAGCCGCAGGAACCACTCTCTTGGAAGCGCTCGACCGCTTTGGGGGAGACCTGTACATTCACGGCGTCATCGCGCTGAATCAGGGGTTTATTATCACCTCAATGCTCTACGCGGCCGTGCTCGTCTACGCCATAGAAGGCCGCTTTCGTACGGCGGCGTTGTGGACCTTTGCCGGAGCGATTCTCGCCTTCTTTGGGGTGATTCATGGGTACGAAGTCACCGCCGCCGGAGTCGCCAACCGGTTTGGCTGGGGCGTCGGGCGGGAGTTCGCCCTGATGTACGCGCTGACCGGTCTGTTTCTCCTCTGGCTTCAGCACCGCACCCGGCGGCAGAGCCCCCAGCGCTCCTAGCGGTTTGCTAGAAACTCCCGAACGGCACGACCGGCGCCCTCCAGGTTGTCCAGACGCATCTCGGAGTACTTCCTTGAGAGGACGACCCCCTGGGCCCCGGCCTCCAGCGCCGCCCGAACCGCCGCGCCTACAGACTCCGGCGTGCAGCGAGCTTCGTTCTCCCCTGTTGGAATGTCGATGTCGATTCCCGGCCAGATCATTACGCTGGCGCCGACGCCCCGGAGCGCGCGCAGCGTCTCGCGACGGACGTACTCCGCGTTGAATCCACGGGCAGAAAGCTCTTCGTAGGGGGGCTGCGTCCCGTCGTAGCCGAGGACCCGATAAAGCCATTCGGTGTTCGCCTGCTCGGGGTGATCCCCCAGGAAGGCTCGCCCAATTCCTCGAACGTACCGGGCAAATCGAGGTCCGGCACAGTTGTGATAGGAGACCACCTTGATGAAGTCCGAGTAGTTCCGCAGATCTGCGTAGTCCTGGGTCGCCCGATAAAACGGGTTGAAGGAGTTTCCGTGATGGATATGCCAACCGACCAGCAGATCGCCCCGGATGGACTTTACCGCGCCGTAGATCTCCCGATAAAGGGAGCGCTGGCTTTCGGCCCAATGGCGTTCCCATCCAAGCAGGTCCGGATACTCCAAGAGGAGGCGCCACGCCGTGACGAATTTTCCGTCGGAAGGGGAATCCTCCCGCATCCAGTCCCGAAGGGCGCGAACGCCTGCCTGGACCCTCTCGACGCGGACCCCTCGCTCCCGAGCCAGCCGACGGCAAAAGTTGCAAAAACACCCCGTATACCCCGAACCGCTCAACAACGAAGCAAGGGGACCGGTGCGCTCGCTACAAAAGGCGATCCCGTCCAGCCGGTAGCTGCGGACGTAGTCCTCCAGGATGGAAAGCCACCAGTTCCGATAGTCCGGATGGTTCATGCAGGAGGTGTGAGTTCGCTTCCCGTCGACGTCAATTTCGCTGACTTTGACAAAGTTAGGCAGGTGACGAACGTGAGCGTAGTAACTTTCCTCCATCCAGGCAAAGGAGCGCATGCCGCGCTCTTGGGCCGCCGGCAGGACGGCCTCAAAGAGGTCCCAATCGCCGTGCTCCTGGGCCCTGCCCACCGGACCGAGGAAGGTCCCCCGATAGTACTCCGGACGCATCTGGGCGTAGTTGCCTCCGACCCAGTCCAGGTCGTACTCCTGGACGCCGTGGTCCGGAAGGGGATGGCCGGGGACCTGCCGCCCGCCGGTCCCGCGCGTCCAGGTCGGAGTGGCCAGGAACAACGCGTTGACCGCTCCTTTCTCTTGAAGCAGGTCCAAGAGGGGCTCGATCCCCTCATCGTGAAAGGAGACCGCGCCGATCTGAATGGCGACCGTTAACGGCTGCTCGCTCATTGACTTGCCTCCCTGTTTGGATGAGCCAGGATCAATCGGCGGGCTGCGCCTCAGGGGGAAGTGGGTACCGCTGCTGCTCCGGACGCACCCATTGAGTGGCCGTCAGGGACATCATGGCAAAGAGCGCGCCGCCTAGGAACACCGGAACCGGCCCCAACTCGCTCCACATCCACCCCCCGATCAGTGGGACTAGCACCGAAGGGATGTGATTCATCGTAACCCCCATCGTCAGCGTCGGGCGGATCTCCTCGGGGGGAGCGATCTTATTGACGTAGGTCGTCAGAGCGATCGCCCCGACAAAGAGGAGGTTGTCCACGACGTAGAGGATATAAAGCGTCCAAAGGATCGCCGCCTCCGAGAGATAACGGGCCCCGACGCTGGGAACCAGAGCGTAGCCGGTAAACACCAGCGTCAGCAGGACGTAGCTTACACTGAGCGTCAACCGCTCGCCGAACCGATCCACCAGCTTTCCGACGGTGGGGGAAAGAAGCAGGTTGGCCACCTGATTGACGATCATCAGCGTCAAGATCGTCTCGCGGGCGACGCCGTGCTCTTTGACCAGCTGCCAGACGGCAAACATGAGAAAGATCTGCTTCCGCGCGCCGGAGAGAAAAGTCAGCAGATAGTAAACCCCGTATCGCCGCCGGAGGAGGAGCCGTCGCTCCGGAAGAGGAACGGCATGAGCGCTCCGGGCGGGCTTGGCGGCCCCAATAGCGATCGCCCCCAGTAACAGGAGCCCGCCAGCAAACAGAAACATCCCCTCATACTCCAGCCTCCCGATCAACAGGAGCGCCAACCCCATCAGGGAGAGGTTCCCGATCCCTGAAGCCGTCCGGAGCCATCCGAGCCACCGGCCCTTCTCCGCCGTTGGGGCAAACTGAAGGGCCAAGGTGTTTTGCAGAGGGGCCCAGGTGTGAAAGCCCAAGCTCCAAAAGACACTGATCAGAATCAGCGCCAGCACCCCCGAGCCGCCCAACAGCTCGGCCAAAGGCGTTGCCCAGGCGTACGCGGCCATTCCGATCCCCATCACCAGCAGGGAGAGCATCCCCAACCGCACCGCAGGAACGATCATCACCAACGCCCCGACAAACGCAGTGAGGAAGCCGGGAACCTCCCGGAGCGCTTCCATATAGCCGTACTGATGGGTCTCGATCCCAAAGCGTTCGTGAATGAAGTTGGCGAACAAAGGGATTTGAATGCCAAAGGCCCCGCCGAGACAAAAGACCGCCCCCACCAGGAGCAGATAGTTGCTCATCGGGGGACGAAAAAACCGGCGGGCATCCCGACCGGTCAACGGAGGAACCATCCCAAACGCCTCACCTCTTGTGCTGCGATCGCGCCTCTCAGCTTCCTAGGGGCGAACCGGTGATCGCCGCCCGAGCCCGGAGCGCCGCGAAGGCCACATCGCCGCGCTCGTGGTCGAGCTTCGCCTCGACCGCCCCAAGCGCCGGAGCGGCCTTGGCGCCCAGCTCGCGAAGCGCGTTCAGGATAGCAATCTGGGTTCCGGCGCTCAACTCCACCCTTTGAAGGACGTCGGCCAGCTCCTGAACGGCCCCCAGCTTTCCTAGCGCGCCAGCAGCGTTGTTCCGAACCGCTTCGTCCCCGTCGTTCTCCAACGCCTCGCGAAGCGGCTCGATCGCTCGCGGATCGCCTAGCTCCCCGAGCGCCCAGGCGACATCCCGCCGCTCCTCGACGGTCTTCGCTTCCTTGAGCAGCGGCAACAACACGTCTACGAGCTCCGGATCGCCCGTGTAGGTCATCGAACGGACGGCATGACGGCGAACGTGGTTGTCTCCGTGCTCGTTGAGGATCCGAAGCAGCACCTCAGAGGCCCGCTCGTCCTGGACCCGTCCAATAGGCAGGGGAACGTAACGACGAAAGTGGATCGAATACCAGTCGTCCCAGACGCGATCTTCGAGAACCTCTAACAGTGAAGCGGGAAGCGAGAAGTTCGCTGCCGCTGCGTGCACCGTCTCCCAAAGGAGGTGATGCTCGTCAGAATTGACCATATCCACCCGCCGATCCTGCTCGGTCTGAAGCGAGGGAAGCAGGACGGGAACCGCTGCGGGGTCCTGAACGCTTCCTAAGGCGCTGGCGGCAGCCCTTCGGAGGTCCTGGCTCTCGCCGGGGTTGGCAAAGGCGGCGCTCAGAAGCGGAACGGCCTCGCGGAGCTGGAGCGTACCGGCGGCGTTCGCGGCGGCAATCCGCATCGCGCCGATCTCGCGGCCGAGGAGGTCCACAGCGACCTGCTCCGCCTGCGCTCCTCCCAGTTGGGCGAGAGCGCTCAACGCAGCGGTGCGCACCGACTCTATTTGTAAGGGGTCTTTAGCGAGTCGGGCCAAAAGGGGCGCCGACTCGACATCCAGGAGCTTCCCGAGCGCCGCGGCGGCTTCGGCCCGAAGGGGCAAGTAGGAGGAGCTGAGCGCAGCCCGGAGGACCTCCCGTGCCTCCAACGCGCGAACCTCGCCCAGCGCCCAAGCACACGCTTCCCGAATCCGGTTCCACTCCGCCTCGTCGGTGAGCTTCTCCAAGAGCACTGGCACCGCCGACCGACGCTTGAGCCGCCCCAGCGCCAAGGCCGCCTCTCGCCGAACCACCGGGCTGGGGTCCTCCCGGAGGAGGCGGATCGCCGGCTCGACCCCCTGGGCCGCCCCGACAATGCCCAGGAGATAGATACCAGCAGCTCGAACCCGCTCCTCTTCATGCTGAAGCGTCGTCAAGACCTGATCGGCGATCATCGAACCGTCCGTTTGGAGGGAGTAGCGTACTTGACCGAACAGGTCTGCCGAGAGCTGTTGCTCTTCGTCTAGTCCCTCCCCCTTCAAGAGGGAGACCAAACCGGCGACGGCACGGTCGTATTTCGCCTCGCGCAGGCCCACAATCGCTAGCCGCCTGGAGGCCTCGTACTTGTCCTTTCGGATCGCCTCCAGGAGGGGCTCCACCACCTGTTCCGACTTGATCTTGCCCAAGGCCTCGGCGGCCTTGGCCCGAACGGAGCCGACTTCATCCTCGCGGAGCGCGCGGATGAGCGCCTCGGTCCCCTGCTTCAGCTCGCCGAGGCTAAAGGCCGCGGCCTCCCGAACCGCCGCCCGCTGGTCGTCCTCCAACACTTCGATCAGCAGAGGAACCGCGTCGGCGCCCCGAATCTTTCGGAGCGCATGGACCACTTCAGAGCGAACCAGGCTAGGAATCACCTTGACCTCGCGGAAGTTCCTGTAATCGGCCTCCCACCCAAGCTGAGCCCAGCGCTCGTTGAGGGTTTCCACATTCCCGTAAAGGTCCTTGAGGCGACGAAGGAAGTCCTTCTGTTCCTCTCGGCGAATTTTGAGGATCTCCTCCATCGCCGGGACGGCCTCCTGAGCGGCGCTCCCCAGCTCTCCAAGCGCCCAGGCGGCGTTCTTTCGGACCAGATCGGGCTCTTTTTCGTCTAGGAGGATCGCCCGCAGGGCCAGCGCAATTCCCTCCGGTTTGAGCTTACCCAGGGCGAGGATCGCGTCGTTCCGGACGCTCTCCCGTTCCCGTCGGTCCTCGGCAATTGAAAGGATCCACTCAGAAAGCCGTCGGGTCTCCTGAGGGTACCGATTCCAGTCGGCGACGCGGGCCGTCGCGGCGATCAACGCCCGCCGGACGCGGGGGTCCTGAGAGCGGGGCGACTCCATCACCTGAACCAACGTCGGCAGAGCCCGCCGGGCCCGCATCGCTTCGACGGCCCCCAGGAGGGCCACCAGGACTTCAGCCTCCCGCTCGCGCTCTAGATGCCGAAGGATCGTGTCCAAGGAGCGCATCTCCGCGATCGCTTGGAGCGCCTGCGCCGCAACGGCGCGAATTCGCAGATCGTCTGCGCTCAACCGGCGCTCCAGAACGGGAAGGGCGTACGCCCCCAGCGCCTGAAGGGCGGAGGCAGCTCCGCCACGGAGGTCCTCATCGTCCAAACTCTCGTCGAGAAGACGGATCAGCTCCTCACGCGCGGCGGTCTCCATGACGGTCGGCTCCCGGAGGTCCAAAAGGACCAAGATCGCTTCGTTCCGAAGGGCGATCCGTCGGGCTCTCTCCCGATCCTCAGTAACCTGTGCGATGGCGGAAAGTTGAGCCGTCTGCCAACCGGAACGAACTAGCTCCAACGCAGGTCGGACAGCGGCAGTTCCCAGCCCGACCAGCACCTGATGGGCGCGCGAGACGACAAAGCTCTGATCGTCGGCAAGCCGAAGCAACAGAACCGGGATCGCCTCGCCGACCAGCGCCGGGTGTCGCACCAACTGGACCCGAAGTTGATCGATCGCCTGAGCCCGCACCTGACCGACTGGGACCACATAGGTCCCATCCGGATTCAACTGGAGCATCTCCAGCAGCGCTCGAACGGCTTCGGGATGGTTCGGAACGGAGAAGGCTAACGCCAACTCTTGAAGGACGGCGTACTCCGTTTCCTGTCCGATTCTAGCGCGCAGATGAGGAAGTGCCTCCGGCTGATACTCCGGTCGGGCCAGCCCACGGACCGCCGCGGCCCGAACGGTCGGGTCGGGGTCCTCCAGCAGGCGGACTAGCGGCTCAAAGGCCGCTTCGCCTAGGCTCTCGATCAAGGCCAACGCTTGGGACCGCGTCGTCGGATCGTCCGACTTCCAGCTCCGTACGGCGCATTCGACCACCAATGGGGCCGCTGAACGGAGCTCCTCCTGGGACCGTCCGCTTAAAAAGGCAACCCAACGCTCAAACAACAGATCGTACTGATCTTTAAGGACCTGCAGCCGTCGAAGAGAACGATCGTCCAGCCCCTCGGTCCGTGCGCGGCGGTCCAGTTGGAGCATCGTCGCATTGGTTTGGCGGGAGGCCTCTAGGGCCAAGCGGAGCTCCTCCTTCCAGTTGGCCGTTGGAAGTTGAAACGTCGCCGCGATCGCGTCGAGCAGGTCCTCCGGGTACCGCGTCGCCGATTGGATCGCCTCGGTGACCCGCTGGGGACGATTCTGCTTGAGCCCCACTCGAATGTCGTGGACTGTGGTGTCCTCGCCGGGGCCGCACCCGCTCATCATCACTAAAACCGTCACCCCCACCGCACCAATCAGACATAAAAAGAGAGAAGATTGAAGACCTTTGCTCATCCGTGCCGTATCCTCTCGATCCGAGGGCCCCTCTCCGGCGTCCTGCAAACTCCGATGTCAGGCCACAAAAATTCCCCCGTATTATAGTCACCCCCCGACCGTAGAACAACCGCCTAGCGCACGCTGGAAGGCCGCGAGAGGAGAAAACAAAAATCCTCCCTCAAGGACTTCTCCAGCCTCCAAGCAAGGGGTTATAATTTAAAAGCAGACTGATCCGTGGGGGCGTCACGGTTTCGACGGAAGCGGTCGGCCGAGTAAGGTTGCATGCCGAGGTTCCACCTGGCCTCGTAAAAAAGGTGGGCACTCAAGAAGTGCGAACGAAGAACTCGCTCTCGCTGCGTAATTAACCGCAGCGCGCTCCCCGCGACGCGAGCCTGACGCGTCCGGTGTGAGCGGCGACCTTTCAGGCTGGCGACGTCTCGACCGCCCCGATCGAGCGTCGCGAGAACCTTTCGGGGCTGGTCGGCGCATTCCCTGCCCGTGGGGACGGCGTCGGCGAGACTCTAAACACGGGAAAAGCATGTAGGAGCCTTCTTGGCGACGCTTCCGGACGCGAGTTCGACTCTCGCCGCCTCCACCATTTTTGTGCTCGAGCCTTCGCCCGGATCCGACCGGAAAGGAGCCGCTCCGATGTCCACCCTCACCCTCCGATGGCGACGGCTGCTCCCCAATCACTCTGAAACCTGTCCCCGCTGCTCTGCAACCGAACGTCATCTCAACCGCGCCGTCGATCTGCTAAAAAGAGCGCTCTCCCCCTTGGGCGTCTCCGTGCGCGTTTACAAAGAGGCGCTTTCCCTAGAGGAATTCCGGAGAAACCCTTTGGAGTCCAACCGTCTTTGGATTCAGGAGCGACCGTTGGAGGAGTGGATCGGCGCTCGCGTTGGAGAAAGCGAATGCTGCGATATCTGTGCTCCGGAGGCCTGTCGGACGATCGTATGGGGCGGAATCGCCTACTCGGAAATCCCCACGGAGCTGATCCTCCGCGCTGGACTTCTTGCCGCCGCGCATCTCTTTGGCACCGCTCCCGCAGAGCCAGAACCGACCGGTGCTGAAGCCTGCTGCCCGGCAGAGACGTTCTGTTGCTCAGAGGAGCCCCAGGAGTGCTGCCCCGTCCGCTGTTAACTTCCGTCCAGGGGAGCGGGGGGAGGCCTCCACATCGGAAGGCTACCCCGCCCTTTCAGTCGAAAGCAGTCCCTGCTTTACAACCGGGAGCTCCGCTCAGTTAACCGGGACAAAATTCACCAACAGGAACGTATAGGCGTCCTCCTGGGCGTCGTAGGTAGCGAGAAAGCGGGTTGGATAGAGCGTATTCCGTCCGACCGTCGCAGGAACGGGGATCTCCATTGAGAAATCGCCTCGTTCCAGGAGGACGTCGCGAGCGATCATCGGCTCAATAAAGAGGAACTTCCCTCCGTACGCGCCCAGGATCATCGTCTCGGTGAAGGGTGCCGGACTCTCCGGATGGAGCTCCGGCGAAGTGCTGTCCACGGCGTGGATGCCCATCCCCGGCACGCATCCCCCGTCCGGCGGCGGCCCAGGGGGATCGGCCACATGGTTTTCTGGGAGCATCTCCTCCGGGAACGGCGTCATGTCGGAGCAGTCAATCGCCGCCACCTCCGCCTCCGGAACAGAATAATAGTGAAAATCAAAGTGAGGAACCGTGTAGACCCCCATTGGCGGATGACCAGCAGGATTGTATCCCACTTCGATGAAGTTGATCAGCGTCGTCTGCTGAACCAACTCCGGCACCTCTAAGTGGAGGACGATCTCTTCGCCAGGAGGCGTTGTCGGATCGAACTCCGCAACCGGAGCCGCCTCCACGGCAGCCATCGGAAGCCGAAACCCGATCTCCGTAACGGCACCGTTCTCGTCCACCCTGGCCCAAGAGGTCAGCGTCGCCCCCAGTAAATTCCCTTCCTCACCGGAGAGAATCCCTCCGGACTCCTCGATCGGCTCTTCCTCGGAGCAGCCGGCTCCTCCCAGCAGGACGACGCCCAACAGGACAGCCCCGATCCACGAGACACGGACACAGTCCATCGCTTGTTCCTTTCTCATCATTTACCCAACGGGGTTGTCCCACTGGGCAGGTATAAGACCGAACACTGGAAGCTCGGCCCAATAATAGGGGAGTCTACCTTGCCCGGGAGGTGGTTACAAACAGCAATCGAGAAAATCGCCAACCCCCGCAGTTCCTCAGCAGGGAGAAGCACAACGCCGGTCCGCCAACGGTCAACCCGGCAGCTCGAACGTCTCCCGAAGCCCCTTCACACAAGAGGGTCCAACCCAGAGATGAAAGACCCCCGGCTCCAGGCGAAAGGCACCCTCGTTATCGTAGAACCCCAACTGCTCTGGGCGGAGCTCAAAGCGGACGATCTCAGAAGCGTCCGGCTCTAAGCGGACACGTCGGAAGGCCTTCAGCTCGCGGACCGGCCGGGTCAAGCTTCCCACCAGATCGCGGATGTAGAGCTGAACGACCTCCGTCCCGGCTCTGCTGCCAACGTTGCGAACCTTTACCTGGACAATCAACGGCTCATCGCCGGAAAGCCGCTTTGTGGAGAGATGGAGGTCCGAGTACTCAAAGCGGGTGTAGGAAAGACCGTAACCAAAGGGGAAAAGTGGCGTCGGGTCTACGTCCAGGTATCCGCTGAAGAACCCGACCGGATCCAGCGGCGTCCCGGTCGGGATCGGCGGAGCGTCGGGCCGTGGCGGGCGGCCGGTGTTCTTATGGGCGTAATAGATGGGGAGCTGCCCCACAGCACGGGGAAAGGTAATCGGGAGCCTCCCGGAAGGGGACTCATGCCCAAAGAGAAGGTCTACGATCGCCGGACCGCCCATCGTTCCTGGGTGCCAGGCATAAAGGCAGGCGTCCAGCAGTTCGATCATGCCGCTCAGCACCAGCGGGCGCCCGGCCAGAACGATCCCGATCAGCGGCTTTCCGACCTCGCGGAGCGTTCGGACCAGCTCGGCTTGAGCGCCGGGAAGATCCAAAAAGGCCCGACAGTGTGCCTCGCCGCTGAGCACCGCCTCTTCGCCGAGGAAGACCAGCCCCACGTCGGCGGCCTCTAACGCAGCGAGCGCATCCTGAAACCCCCGCCGATCGGTCGAACGGCTGGTCTCCAGACCGGGAGCGTAGAGCACTTCCTGCCCTGGACCCAACGCCGAGCGGAGGGCCGCCAGCGGGGTGATCACCTCCTCGGCACGCCCGTCCATTACCCAACAACCCATCTGATCTTCTGGCGCGTCGGCCAACGGACCCAGCACGGCGATCCGCCGAACCTCCGAGCCCAGCGGAAGCAGCTCCCCGTCGTTTTTCAGCAGAACGCAGCTCTCCCGCGCCAGCTGCCGAGCCGTTTCGCGATGAGCCTCCGTTAGAACGACCCGACGGTGCTCCTCAGGGTCCACATAAGGGCTCTCGAACAGCCCAAGAGCCTCCTTGACCTGAAGGATGCGACGGACGGCGTCATCCACCAGTTCAGCCGGGATTAGACCGTTGCGGATTAACGCTTCCAGGTGATCCCGAAACGTCGTGCTGACCATTTCCATATGAACGCCCGCCTGAACGGCAAGCCGCGCCGCCTCAGCCTCGTCAGCAGCAAAGCCGTGAACGACCATCTCGGCGACCGAGCTCCAGTCGCTGACGACAAAGCCGGAGAAGCCCCACTCCCCTTGAAGGATCTCCCGGAGCGTATGGACGTTTCCCGTGGCGGGGACGCCGTTGATCTCGTTGAAGGCGCTCATCACTGTGAGCGCCCCCGCCTCAACGCAGGCTCGAAAGGGGGGAAGATAGACGTTCCGGAGCAGGCTTTCGGGAATCCAGGTGGTGTTGTAATCCCGTCCGCCTTCAGCGGCGCCGTATCCGCAGTAGTGCTTCGCACAGGCGGCGACCCCCGCCGACTGGAAGCCCCGAACCATGGCTGCACCCATGGCGGCGGTCAGGACAGGGTCCTCCCCGCCCCCTTCGGCGACGCGCCCCCATCGAGGCTCGCGGGTCACGTCCACCATCGGGGCGAAGGTCCAATTCACGCCAAAGGCACGCGCCTCCCGCGCGGCGATCCGAGCGGCCTCCTCGACCAGCTCCGGATCCCAGGAGGCCGCCTGCCCTAGAGGGATCGGAAACACCGTCCGGAAGCCGTGAATTACGTCCCGTCCTAGGAGAAGGGGGATGCCTAACCGGCTCTCCTCGACGGCCTGGCGCTGGAGGGCGTTCGCCCGCTCCGGCTCCACGACGTTCAGGAACGACCCCACGCCCCCGGAGCGGACTAGATCGCCAAAATCCCCCGACGCGCCGTGCACCTGGCACATCTGCCCGATCTTTTCGGCCAAGCTCATCTGACCGAGCAACCGCTCGATGCGCTCCGACATGCGACGCCTCCTCCGCAATCGGGCCCGATTCACGTTACGCTTCTCACGCGATGTCTTTTAAGGATTAGCGCATCGGTGGGGCGATGTGAACCTGAGTGGAGAGCGGACAACGCATCTCGTCTATAGCGAACTCCAGCTCCCCGAAGGCCGCCACATACGCCCCCTCCTGACGGGGCACGACGGCCCGGAAGCTGGCTTCGCTCGGCTCCATCGGTCGCTCCTCCCATCGAGCGTCCCGGAAGTCTCGATCCTCACTGGTCGCCACCCACAGGCGAGCGGCCACCGGCTCGGGCGTTGTTGAGACCTCAAGGGTGATCCTGTCCTCTGCCTCCGAGAACCTCCAGTCCAGCTTCGGCAGCGGCGTCCTTGAGGCGACAAAGCGGAAGTACCCTCCCAGACCGGCGGTTGCCCGCTTACGATCCTCCAGGCCGTGGCCGGAGTTGGGAACATAAAGGATGTGCTTTGGCTCCGGCAGGTCGTCCCAATAGAGGTTCAGAGCGTCCAGAACCCAGTAGTCATCGTTGGTGCCGATGACGATCAGCTTGGGCATCGTGTAGCGCTCCCGATAGGTGTAAGGGTCCACCATCCGGACCGCCTCGGCCACCTCGGGGATGTTCAACCGCTGAGGGATGTTCCGCTTCGTATAGTCCTCAATCTGCTTGCTGTATTCGCCCCAGACCTCCAGCTGATGGGCCATCTGGACAGGAATGTTCAGCATGTCGATCACCATCGGAGCGGTCGCCGCGACTCGCGGGTCCACCGCTGCGGTCAACCAACTGGTCCACCCGCGCTTGGAACCGCCGGAGACGACGAACCGCTCGATCCTTCGGCCCAGCCGCTGGTCGGAGAACTCCTGAACGGCGTCCATCGCCCGAACGGCGCTCTTGGTCATCGGGAACAACAGCGGCCAGGTGTCGTCCTTCGTCTCTAGGTACCGCTCCAGCGTGTGGGCGATCAGGTCGTCCTCCTTTCGACCGCCAAAGAGCGGCTGATTGGGAACCTGCGCCAGGATCGCCACGACCGAGCCGGTCGCCTGAGAGAGCTGATAGGCGAACATCAGATCGCCCGCGTCCAACCGGCTGTTCGTGCTCCCGCCGACGATGAAGAGCAGCGCAGTGTCGGTGTAACGCGGCTGCGCCGGAGCATAAACGCCAAGAATATGAGACCACTCAATCCCTTGCCAGGTCTGAGAGTATAGACGAAGCTCGTAGATCCGGTCGCCCTGATATTCCAGCTCGTTCCGGACCTCCCAGCGGTAGGTGTCGTCCGGCGCCTGAACGTACTCGAAGAGCCCAGCCCAAGCACTGCTTAGGAGGCCGACCAGAATCAGGGCATGACCCGCCCAGCAGACCATACGCGCAATTCCAGATCCAACCATCGCCTCTTCTCCTTTGGGAAAGTTGACACTACTGTCATAGTTATGCACGCTCCCCTGAAAGAGCACAAGTCAAAAAAGGAGCCAAAACGGTGATCAACGCCCGTGCCTCGCTGGTATGGATGGTTCTCGGCCTGAGCACCACCGTCGGCGGAGAGCGGACGCTTTTCCAGACGGGCCACGAGTGGATCCCGGAGTTAGACCTGCGCTCCGACGTGGCGATCGTCTACGGCGTCAACGAGAGCTTCCCCAGTCGAGTGGAGAGCTGGCGTCAGCGAGGGTACACCGTGCACATGATGACCGGCGTCGCCTGGGGGGAGTACCGGGAGTATCTGGACGGGGCCTTTGACGGCCAAAGCCACTGGGAAGAGGCCCAAACCCTCCGGGACGGAACAAAACTGATGCACGGCGGCGGAGTTCCGTACCTGGTACCAACGCCCAGCTACACGGAGTACCTCAAGACGCTTGTCCGGTGGGCGATAGATCAAGGGGTCGAAGCGGTACACCTGGAGGAGCCGGAGTTTTGGGCGCGGGCGGGGTATTCGCCGGCCTTTCAACGCGCTTGGCAGCAGTACTACGGCCGAGCGTGGGAACCGCCTCATCGCCGTCCGGAGGCCGCCTTTTGGGCGGCCCAACTCAAGGCTCGTCTCTATCTCGAGACGCTTGAGTCCATCTTCCAGGACGTCAAGAAGTACAGCGGCGGTGTTGTTCGGTGCATCGTCCCCACCCATACGTTAGTGAACTACGCCTCCTGGCGGATCGTCAGTCCGGAGTCCCAGCTCGCCGGCCTGAAAGTGGTGAATGGGATCATCGCTCAAGTCTGGACCGGGACAGCCCGAACGCCCAACCGGTATCGGGGCGTCCGTCGGTCGCGGACGTACGAAACGGCGCTGTTGGAGTACCATTCCGCCGTTGCGCTCTTTGAGCCTGCAGGGAAGACACTTTACTTTTTGACCGACCCGATCGAGGACGATCCGAACCACACCTGGAGTGATTACCGCCGGAACTACGAGGCCACCTATGCGGCCCAGTTGGCCTTTCCGAGCGTGAACCGGTACGAAGTAATGCCCTGGCCTAACCGAGTCTTCCGCGGACGATATCCCGCCGACGCCTCCGGCGAACGGGTGCCGATTCCTCCGGAGTACGCCACCGAAGTGCTGGTGTTGGTCAACGCGCTTAACCACATTCCGCGCGAGACGGGATGGCTTCAGCGCCGGCCCATCGGGTTGGTGGTCTCCGACACGCTGATGTATCAACGCGGGGAGGAGGACTTCGGGGCGCCGGACCCAGAGCTGTCCAACTTTTTTGGCTTGGCGATGCCCCTGGTCAAGCGGGCGCTTCCGTTCCGGATGATCTGCTTGGAGCATCTAGGCCGGTGGGAACGGCTCGAAGGGATTCGGCTGTTACTGCTCTCCTACGCGGCGATGAAGCCGCTCTCTCCGGAGGCTCATCAGTATCTGGCCGATTGGGTTCGGAAGGGGGGCGTTCTGCTCTATGTTGGGCGGGACGACGACCCCTATCAACGGATTCCCTTCTGGTGGAGCGAGAAGGGGTCGGCCACCCCGCTGGCGGACCTGCTTACACGCTTGGGATTGAAGGACGACTCAGAACCGGGCGCGGTCCGCTGGCACTCCGCTGGAGAAGGCAGCGTGGGAATCTGGCGAGTCAACCCGCGCGAGCTGGCCGAGCACCCCGAAGGGGACTGGTTCCTCCAAGCGCAGCTTGACGAAGGGCTGCGTCGCGCCCGGGCTCCGATCCCGATCCCTCGCCACGTTATGCACATCGTCCGCGGACCCTATGAGGTGGTTGCCGTCCTCGACGAAAGCGTCTCCGCCGAGCCGTACCGAGTGCCGGGGCTATATGTGGACCTATTCGATCCGAGCCTGCCGATTGTCCGCGAGAGGTTCCTGAGTCCAGGGGAACAAGCCGTCCTGTTGGCTGTAGAGCGGTGGCCGCTTGAGGAGAGCTGGGTTCTGGCCGCCGCTTCGCGGGCCTCCGAGGAACGCCGGGAGGAAGGCACCTATTCCGTGTTGCTGCGCGGACCGGCAGGAACCCAGGGCATCGCGCGCATTTGGCTTCCCCGTTCCCCTCAAACGGTCGAGAGCTCCGCTCCCCTCTCCCTTCAGGACTATGATCCGGCCAGCCGAACGCTTCGGATCGCCTACCCTAATAGCCCTGAAGGCGTCCGGGTCTCCGTCCGTTATTGATCCGAGAATCGAAACGGGTTAGGGTACCGCCGGAAACTAAACCAGAAGGGAAACACCACTATGGCGGAGCTCCGACTTTCGATTCGCGAGACGATGGCCCCCGGTGCGAACCTGATGGAGCGCTTTCAGAACCTCCGGAGACTCGGCTTCGACGGGATTGAGATCACCGCTAGCAGCCGCCTGGAGCTAGCCGATGAGATTCTCAGGGCAAAAGAGGCCACCGGCATTCAGCCGACGATCACTTCGGCCGGCGCCGGATGCCTGATCGACCCCCGGAAGGAGGAACGCGACCTGGCCGTTCAGAGCCACCGCGAAGCGATTGAGCTGGCGGCGCGAATTGGCGCCGTTGGCGTCCTGACGGTGCCGGGAATCAAAATCCGCATGCAACCGGACCGGCCCCGAATCCCCGACCTTCGGCCTCTCAAGAGCACGCCGGAGCTGGAGTTTGACCTGATGGTCGCCCTTTACGGCGAACTGGCCGACTACGCGCAACAGCACGGCGTTTTTCTCATTATTGAGCCTCTAAACCGGTACGAGCAGTACTTCCCCCGGACGCTGGCCGACGGAATTAAGATTTGTCAGACGATCGGAAGCCCGCATTGCAAGATCATGGCCGATCTCTTCCACATGAACATTGAAGAGGCAGAGATCGCCGCGAGCCTGCGGGAGGCGGGAGACTACTTGGCCAACGTACACCTGGCCGACAGCAACCGTCAGACGCCCGGTCGCGGACACACGGACTTCCTCAGCGCCTTCCGCGCCCTCAAGGAGATCGGCTACTCCTACTTTTGTGGATTGGAATGCGGAGTCCCCGGGGACCAGGAGGCGGAGCTCTCTCGAACGGTGAAGTACCTGCGGGAGACCTGGGAGAGGGCCTAAGAACCATGCCGTCGGAACGGCCGAATATTCTCTTTTTGCTCAGCGACGAGCACAGCTTTCGCTTTTTAGGCTGCTTGCCGGAGGAGGAGGGCGGGGAGGCGGTGGAGACGCCCCATTTGGATCGGCTGGCCGAACGAGGAACCCTCTTCACCGATGCCTACTGTCAGATGCCGTTGTGCACGCCGTCACGGCTGTGCCTGCTCGCCGGTCGGGAGGTTCGCGGAGCAGGGGCTTGGAGCAACGAAAGCGTTCTGCGTCCGGGGTTGCCGACCCTGCCGGGCGTTCTCGCGGAGGCGGGCTACAGTACCTGTCTGATCGGCAAGATGCACCTGGGAGGCAACCGCCAGTTTGTCGGCTTTCAGCACCGCCCCTACGGCGATCTGACGGGGAGAACCGGACACCAGTGGGAGCCGCTGCGCCGCCCAGAGGCGCGCTCAATGCGAGCAAGAACCGCCCTGGCCGTTGGAGTGACCGAGATCCCCGAGAGCCTGCTCCAAGAGCAGATTGTCGCTCAAGAAACGGTGGCCTTCCTTCGGGAGCACCAGGCACGCTGGCCGGGTCGGCCTTGGTTTCTGATGGCTTCGTTCAGCCGTCCCCACTTTCCGCTGACGGCGCCGGGTCGGTGGATTCGGCGGTACCCGCCGACGGCGATCTCCGAACCCCGTGTTCCTCCCGCCGGGGACGCGTATCACCATCCGATGAGCGTCGGGATGCGGCGCGGATTTCAGGCTGAAGCGATCGGCCACGAGGAGATGATGCGCGCTCGAGCGGCGTACTTCGCCTGCGTGAGCTTTTTGGACGAGGTGATTGGGGACCTGTTGCTTCGCTTGGAGGCCAGCGGTCTGCTGGAGAACACCCTCATCGTCTATACCTCCGACCACGGGGAGATGGCCGGAGAGCACGGCGTCTGGTGGAAGCATGGCTGGTACGAGGCCTGCACGCGGGTGCCCCTGATCCTCTCCACGCCGGAGCAACGAACCGGACGCCAGCCGGCGCGGTGGGTCCGTACGCCGGTCGGTTTGATCGACCTGTTTCCCACGCTCTGCGGACTCGCAGGGGTTTCGACCCCGGAAGGGCTGGACGGAGCGAACCTTGCCGCCGTCGTCCGCGGAGAGGGGGAACCGCCGGAACGGCCGATCGTCTCGGACAACCTGGTTCCCCGCTGGGGGGCCGGAACGGAGTTCCGGATGGTCCGCTGGCGACGCTACAAGTACGTTCGCTTTCGGAACGCCCCGCCGCTCTTTTTCGACCTGCAAGAGGACCCGGGCGAACAACGCAACCTGCTCCAGCGGGGCATGTCGGCGGAGGCCCAAGAGGCCCATCGGGAGCTGAACGCCTTTGTTGACCGGACGATGGACTTTCAGCGGGCGGAGTGGGAACGCACCGTTCGGGACGGCGACCTGAAGCGGCGGTACCCGCTGAACGCACCCTCCAGCACCCCCAACCTCTACTGGATGCCTTCGGGCCGGCTGGTCAACGCCGACGATGTGCTCTATCATCCAACCGTAATCGCCGAAGACCCAACAGAGCTGTTCGACGACGCGCCGGACCGGGGACCAGAATCGAGCCTCTGAGCGCGTTGGAGGGGCAGGCTTGCCCCCTCAAGGGCCGGTACCGCACAATTGGGCTAGAACCTCCGCTCACTGCTTGAAGATCGGGGACAACGAGGATGGCATCACGGCGAGTCCGTCTGACTTTCCCAGCCGAACTGGTAACCGAGCCGCTGATCTATCTGGTGGGGCGCAACTTTGAAGTGGTGACCAACATCCGCCGCGCTAACATCGTCAAAGACGCCGGTTGGGTCGTCTTAGAGATCACCGGAGAGAACGCGGAGATTGACCGGGCGATCGGCTATCTCCAGGAGCGCGGGGTCACCGTCGAGCCGGTCGAAGGGGATGTGGTCGCCAGCTAACCTTGCCCCACAGAGGGGTTGTGTCTATGCCAAAGCGGGACTACTACGAGGTGCTCGGCGTCTCCAAGGATGCCACGCCGGAGGAGATCAAGAAGGCCTATCGCCGGTTGGCGATGAAGTACCACCCGGATAAGAACCCGGGGAACAAGGAGGCCGAAGAGAAGTTCAAGGAGATCTCCGAGGCGTACGCCGTCCTCAGCGACCCGGAGGAGCGGAAGAAGTACGACCGCCAGCGGGAGATGGGGGCCTTCCACCAGTACCAGTTTGAAGGCTTTGAGAGCACGGAGGACATTTTTAGTCGGTTCAGCGACATCTTCGGGGACCTCTTTGGCGGGATGCGGACTGCGCGGGATCGGGGCGGACGCGCCTTTACCTTTGGATTTGGCGGAATGGGCGCCCGGCCGACGCGCGGGGAGGACGTTCGCCACGAGATGACCATCTCCTTGGAAGAGGCGCTGCGAGGGACAGAAAAGACCTTGGTCGTCAATCGGAACGGCCAACGACAGCGCCTCCGGGTAAAGATCCCAGCGGGGATCGAGTCGGGAAAGGTGCTCCGCATCGAGCGGGCAGGTTACCCATCGCCCAACGGCGGCCCTCCGGGCGACCTGCTGGTGACCGTGCACGTGGCGCCCCACCCGAAATTCCAGCGAGAGGGAAACGATCTGATCACCGAAGTGGACGTGCCCTTTACGACAGCGCTTCTAGGCGGTACGGTGACGCTGGAGACCCCGTACGAGACGGTGCGGCTACGGATTCCGCCGCGGACCCAGGCCGGGACGGTCCTTCGGATCCAAGGGCGGGGCGTCCGCCTCCCAGACGGACGACGGGGCGACCTGCGAGCCCGGGTGCGGATCACCATTCCCCAGCAGCTGACCCCTGAACAGGAACGGCTGATCCAGAAGTTCGCCGAAACCTTGAACTCGTAACCACCGGAGAGCAGCGATGAGCTTGTTGGTGCTGTTGCGTCATGGGGAGTCTCAATGGAACCTAGAGAACCGATTCACCGGCTGGGTGGACGTGGACCTCTCTCCGCGCGGTGAGGAGGAAGCCCGTCAGGCCGGCGAAAAGCTTCGAGACATCCCCTTTGACGTGGTGTTTACCAGCGTCCTCAAGCGCGCGATCCGGACCGCCGAGATCGCCTTAGAGGCCGCCGGTCAATCCCACTTGCCCTTGATCAAAGATCAGGCGCTTAACGAGCGGCACTACGGCGACCTGCAAGGGCTGAACAAGGCCGAAACGGCGAAAAAGTTCGGCGAAGAACAAGTGCACCTCTGGCGGCGCAGCTACGACATCGCCCCGCCGGGAGGAGAGAGCCTGAAAGACACCGCCGAACGAGTGTTGCCCTACTGGGAGTCGAAGATCCTCCCGGAGCTGAAGGCCGGCAAAAACGTCCTGGTTGTCGCTCATGGCAACTCGCTGCGGGCGCTGGTGATGCATCTGGACGGCCTGAGCAAAGAAGAGGTCCTGGAGCTGAACATCCCGACCGGCGTCCCGCTGGTCTACGAGTACGACCCCAACTCGGACCGGCTGATCAAAAAGGGCTACCTGGAATAGAAACCGCCCTTCAGTCGGGAGGAAGGACGCACCGGAAGCCACAGAAGGCGCTGGGGAGCGTCCCATCCTGATGGGCGCGGGCGGAGGTGCGCAAGTCCATCGAGAGGCTCTGCCAGGAGCCCCCGCGAATGACGAACGGGCCAAGAGCTTTTTTCCAGTCCCCCTCGCGGAAACGAAGGCGTGGCCCACAGATCGGATTTTTCGCCGTCGCCGCCGGCTGTCGGTAGAAGTCCGGCTCGTACCGATCGGCGCACCATTCCCAGACGTTTCCGGCCAGATCGTAGAGCTCAAAGGGGTTGGGAGGATAGCGCCGGACCGGCGTCGGAGCGCCGACCTTTCCGCCGTAGTTGGCCAGCCGTGGCAAAAGCGCCCCGTTGGTCGTGGCGTAGCGCAGGTTTTCGCCCCCCTTGGCAGCGTACTCCCACTGTGCCTCGGTGGGAAGCAGGAATCCGGCCCACTCGCAAAAGGCCGCAGCGGCATACCAGGTTACCCAAGTGACCGGCGTGTTCTCTCGGCCGCGAGGGGGGCGTATCGTCCAAAAAGTCGCGGAGGTAGTCCGGATGGCGGTCAGGAGCGCGCAAGCGCTTGCTCCAAGCGGGTTGTTGCCGGACAAACTCGGCAAACTGACGACAGGTGATCGGCGTCTGGCTCATCCAGAAGCCGTCCAGCTCGACGGTGTGCTCGGGGCTTTCGTCCTCGCTCCCGACGGCGCAGCCCATCGTAAAGCTCCCGCCGGGAATCCAGACGAAGGTGACCGTAACACGGTCGCCGGGAAGGGGAGATCGTCCGCTTTGAGGCGATGCGGCGGTTTCGGGTGGAGAGACCTTCGCCGGAGGGGGCCGACCGAGGCCGATCCGAGCCTTTCTTGGAGCAATTGCCGCTGCTTGTTGGCGACCGCCAGCGCCTGCTCTAGTCGTCGTCGCTGTCCGTCGGACTCCTCTAGTCGTCGTCGCAGGTCTTCCACGCGCTTCTGGAGCTCTTGGAGCTCGGTGCGCGTCCGGACTAGCTCGGCTTCTAACTGCGCCTTCTCCCCTTGGAGGCGGGCGACCTGAGCCTCGAGGCGACGGTTTTCTCGAAAAAGAAGGGAGTACCCCGCGTCCGCCCCAAGGCCGGCCGCGGTCGCGCCGGGAGTGCGGATCGTTCGGGGGGTGCCAAACGCTCCCGCGCCCCAGCGCGCCCGGAGCGCGTCGAACTCTCGACGGCGCTCCGCGTTGCTGAGCACAGCGTACGCCTCGTTCAGCTCACGGGTTCGCTGCTCCGCCCACGCTCGCCGGTCGGGATTCTTATCCGGATGACACCGGCGAAGCAACGACCGATAAGCCGCCTGGATCGTCTCCGGGTCGGCCTCCGGGTGCACCTGAAGAATCTGGTACCAGTCTTTTTGGACTCGTCGAGCCATCTGCCCGTTCCGCACTTCGCGTTGACCCTTTTGGCATGAGGATTGTATTGTTAACAATGGCCCGACGGCAACGACGGTTCCACCTCTATGAAAGCCGATGGCCAACCGATGAGCGCTCAGGACCCGCTCGAAAGCGAAGAACCTAGGCCCAAAGAAGAGAATTCTCCCGCCGAGGAGCTACGCCCCCCGCGCAGCCTGCGTGAATGGGTCCTCACTGAGCTGTCCGAAGAGTCGGTCCTCTTTGTCAGCGTCATCAAATGGTTCTTCTTGGCGACCGCCGCCGGAGCGGTCGTAGGAGCGTTGACCGCCTTCTTCTTGGAAGTGCTCGCTTGGGGTGAACGGTTGGTCGCCCCCTACCCTCGCGCCTTCCTCCTTGTCCCGCTGGGGCTGACGGCCAGCGCTCTGTTGGTCCGCTATCTGGCCCCCGACGCCAAGGGGCACGGGACCGAAAAGGTGATCGAGGCCGTTCACTTTCACGGGTCCCACATTCGGCTCCGGGTGATTCCGGTGAAGCTTCTGGCGACGGTGGTGACGCTGGTCAGCGGAGGATCGGCAGGAAAAGAGGGTCCCGCGGCGCAGATCGGAGCGGGGGCCTGCTCGGCGATGGCCGATCTGCTTCACCTGGAGGGCCCTGACCGGCGAAAGCTGGTCATCTGCGGAATCAGTGCCGGGTTCGCGACCGTCTTCGGAACGCCGATCGCTGGCGCAATCTTTGGCATCGAAGTGCTCTACTGCGGCCGAATTCTCTACGACGTGCTGCTTCCCGCCTTTGTGGCCGGAATGACCGCTTACCACGTGGGAACGCTGCTTGGGGTCACCTATCCGCTCTTTCCGATCCCCGCGTTGCCCACTGGGGGCGGCGTGCACGAGCCACTTCTGATCCAAGTGGGGCTGGCGGGGATCTTCTTTGGTCTCTGCGCGCACCTGTTCATCGAGACGCTGGACGTGGGAGAGTCGCTCTCCCGGCGGCTTCGAATCGGCGTAGTTCCCAAGGCGCTGTTTGCAGGCGCCGCGCTGATCGGGATCGGTTGGCTCCTCTCGCCCGACTATCTGGGTCTGGGGGTGGAGGTAATCCAAGAGGCGGTTGCCGGGGAGGAGATCCCCGATCTGGCCTTCTTTGTAAAAATGGTAGCGGTCAGCTTAACGCTCGGGTTTGGAGGCAGCGGAGGGGTGGTGACGCCGATGTTCTTCATCGGCGCGACGGCGGGGAACGCCTTTGGTCAGTGGCTGGGCCTGGACCCGGCGCTCTTTGCGGCCTTTGGACTGGTGGCCCTGCTGGCCGGGGGCGCAAACACCCCGATCGCCGGCAGCATTATGGCGGTCGAGCTGTTCGGCACCGAGGTAGGGACCTATGCCGCCGGCGCATGCGTGATCAGCTTCCTGATGACCGGCCACCGAAGCGTCTATCCCTCTCAGGTGCTGGCGTTTCGAAAGTCGGCCTCGCTGGCGGTGCCGATCGGTCGAGCGCTGGACCACCTACCCGTTGGAGTTCGTCCGCGCGAGCACACGATTGTCGGCACGTTTGTTCGTGTCGGCCGCGAGGTTCAGCGCCAGCTCTCCCGACAGCGCCGCAGAAGGGCTGGCACGCCGCAGCCCTCCGGCAAGCCGACCCGAACTCGAGGTGCCCAGCGCCCCCGGCCTGCGCCGCGCGGCTCGAACCCTCCCCAAACGTAAGCCTTCCCTGCCGTTCCCTACCCAAACGGCCGCTCCGCTTATCGATCCAAAGATGGGCATCCTCGCAGGGGCCGTCTATCATTACCCACAGAGGCAGGTCCAAGACGGTTCGCATCGCCGAGGAGATCCATGCTGGCGCGAGAAAAAGAACAAAACCCACTAACAGTGGACCAGGAACAAGCGACCAAGCCGGAGGCTCCCGGAGAGAAAACCGCTCCCGGACAGGAGCAGAAGTCCTCCTATCGCCCTCAATTCCGAATGCCCCAGGAGCTGATCTCCGGCCTTGAGATTCGAGAATCCGAGATCCCAGGCCGGATTGACTGGAAAGAGCTGTTCGGAAACGACCGCCCCGTGGAGACGGACATCGGTTTTGGGAAGGGTCGCTTCTTGATCGAAGCGGCCCAGACCTTCCCGGACCGGAACTTTTTTGGCATCGAGCTGATGTGGAAGCCGTACCGTGTTGCGCGGGAGCGATTGGCCAAGCGAAGGCTGCCCAACGTGCGGATCGTTCGGGCCGACGCCAAGTGGTTCGTCGCCGAGCGAATTCCCGATCGCTCGGTTGCGGTTCACCATATTCTTTTCCCCGACCCCTGGCCCAAACGACGCCACCACAAACGCCGGTTGGTGACCCCTCCTTTTGTCGAGGAGTTGGCCCGGACGCTGATCCCCGGTGGGGTGCTCCACCTCGCCTCCGACATGGCCGAGTACTTCGAGGAGCTGACCTATATTGTCGAGTCCGCCGGGCGCTTCGAGCTGATCGCCGAGTCCACGATTGACCCGGAGCGAGACATTTTGACCAACTTTGCCGCGAAGTACCTCCGGGAGGGGCGGGAGCTTTATCAGGCGCGCTTTCGGCTGGTAGGGGAGGGGTCCGGCTGAAGCAGAGCGACGCCGTCGGCCTTTTCGGCCGACGGCGGGTTGATGTCAGGAATCCGGCCTCGATCTAGGAGTTTCGGAGGTGTTGGCCGGTCAGGAGCTGCCGCTTCCGCTCCGCCGCCAGGTCAGCATTGACGCTTTTTGCCAGCGACATCATCCGTTCGAGGTTTCCGCCCTGGGAGGCGGCCCTCAAGGAGCGTTCCGGCGCGGCTTTAAGGGTCTCGATCAGCTCGCGAGGGGAGGGTTGCACCCCCTGAGCGATCGAGGGGCGCTCCGAGCCGGTCAGCAGCCGACGGGAGCGCTCGACTTCCGGATTACGACGGAGCTTGAGGTTAGGCTCTAGCTTCGGGGTCTCCTGGCGAACCGGTCGGAAGACCCGCCGTTGCTCCCGAAGCACCCTCGGCAGAGGCGAGGGGAACTCGATTCGCGGGGCCATTGAGAACTCCTCTCCCACCTAAGGGACGGACTCCAAGAGGCTCCGAACCTGTCGCGATTGCACCCCGGCACAGGCACATTCCAGTGCTTGCTGGGGATTTTCGCGGATAAGGCGGAGCACCTCGGCAACGTCCAGCTCGACCCGGCGCCGTCGCTCGAAGGCGGCCATTCGTCGGGTGCGATCGGAGACGCTCAGCGTCGCTGTGATCGGCGGCGGCTCCGGCTCCGAGAGGACAGAGCGGTCTATCCGTGCCCCCTGCTCCGTCCGGTGGAGCAGCTGGAACCGAGGCCGGAAGAGCTTGCCATGAATCCGAATCGCCATGACCGACCCTCGACGCCGGGCGCGTTTAGGGGATGCGCCTTATGGACTCAGAACCACCGCCGCTAGGAACCGATCAAGAGGTCCCAGCGCGGCTTGAGATTTCGCACGGCCACCCGGATGCTCTCCGGGCGGCGGGGAGACGGCTCGTTGGAGGGCGGCCAACGCCCGGAGGGCCTCTTCGGGCGTAGGCTCCTCCGCAGCCATGGGAAGACGCGCCCAGATCGTCCGCTGCTGGAGGCGTGTCGTGTCGCCCTCGCCCGCTGCAGCCCGTCGAACGAACGGGAGGCGCCGTCGCTCCCGACGCTCCCGGATTCGCTCCGGCGGAGGAAACAGGACGATCATCGGAGCCCCTCCTTAGCTAGCCCGTCCTAAGGTGAACTCCAAAAGCGACAGCATGCCGGCGTTCAACTGGCTCACCTGCGCCAGCGCGAAGACGTTGCTCTGCGCCAGGATGGAGGCCCGGATCAGATTGACCGTCTCTTCGGCGAAGTCCGCGTCGCGGATGGCCGACTGAGCGGTCTCCAGGTTGACCAGCTTGGAGCCGATGTCCGAGAGGGTGAACTCCAGGCGGTTCTGAACCGCGCCGATGCGGCCCCCGTTGGAGGTTCACCGACTCGATCCCCAGGTCCAGCGAGGCCAGAGCAGCGCTGTTCGCCGAGGTGGCGATGCTGGCCGAGGTGACTCCCGCGATAAACTCACTGGCCTGAGAGGCCGGCAGCTGGACGCTGATCGTCTCGTCCACACCGGCAACACCGGTCCCGACGAAGAAGGTGAAGTTCTGCGTTGAAGCGAGCAGCTGGATGTCGTTGAACTCGGTCGTCTCGGCGATCCGGTCAATCTCCTCCAGGAGCTGAGCGGCTTCGTCTTGAATCGCGCTGCGCTCAGCATCACTGATGCTGGTATCGGCGGCTTCGATCGCCAGCTCTTTCAGTCGAACCAAGATGTCGTCGATCTCTCCTAGAGCGCTCTCTGCCGTCTGGAGGAGGTTGTTGGCGTTGGTGGCGTTCTCGTTGGCCTGCTCCAGCGAGGCGATCAACGCCCCCAGGCCTTCGGAGACCACCAGCCCAGCAGGGTTGTCCGCAGCGCGGTTGATCCGCAATCCGGTGGACAAGCGCTCCAGTGAGGTCGCCGTCAGGCGGTTCACCTGATTTAGGCTGTTCAAAAGCAACACCGGAAGGCTGGAGTTAATCCGGAACATCGGGCACCTCCTTGTTCCGGTCCTGAGGCGGTACAGCGCACCCCCTCAGAGCCGTATCGTGTCCTTGCAGCTAAAGTTTTCCGGCGCTCTTTCCGATAGAGCTCATGTCAGGAGGGTGCATCGTTCGGACCGTGTGGAAGACACAACGGCCCGTCCGCGTACCATGTCCGAGCAACCGTGTTGGGGAACCTGGCTGCTTGGACTTAGTATACTGTACGCAGGAAGGGTGTGCAAGTGTTTTTTGCGCACGGTCGGAAGAACCGTTCTCCTGATCCGTTCAAAGAACGAATTCCACAATGGGAGACTCCCGCGTGAGGGTAGGAGGTTCTCCCATTTTTCGTGCACCCCTGGGCTTAGAGGATACTAATGGAGGGACCGATCAGGGAGAGCATCCGGCCGGTACGCCCCCCTTCGGCCCGATGGGAATAGAACAGATCGGTCCGCTCGGCGGGGTCGAGCGAACTGATCCCGATTCGTCCCGGGGGAACCCCTCCGGCGATTAAGACCCGACGGGCGGCGGCATACAGGTCCACACGACGACCTGAAACGGTCTCGCCGCCAAACCGCCCTTGGAACTGGCGCGCGCTAGCTGGGTCCACTTCGTACCGCTCGCGATGGATTCCTGCGCCCAGGACGGCGACTAGATCGCTCGGATTCGAGCCGAAACGCACAAAGACCTCCAAGGCCGCCTCCAGAACCCCCTGGATTAGGCCCCTCCGGCCCGCGTGGATCGCGCCGTACACTCGACGGACCGGGTCGTAGAGCAACACCGGCAGGCAGTCTGCGGTCAGCACTCCTAGATAAAGCCCCTCCTCCTCGTGAGCGATCAACCCGTCGGTCGCTGGAAGCGCCTCCTCAGGGGTCAACCATCCTTGTCCTCCGTTCTTGGAAGAGACCCACCGAACGGTTGCCGAGTGGCACTGAGCGCCGATCACCAGTCGGCCCGGCGGGAGGGCGAGGGCTTCACAGAATCGTCGTCGGTTCTCCCGGACGCACTCCCAGGAGTCCGCCACGTGGGCGCCGAGGTTGAGCGAAGCGTAGGGGCCGCGGCTTACGCCGCCCGTCCGTGTGCTGGTCACCGCCAAGGGCGGGTGTTGGAGAGGGACCGGCCAGGTATAGACGACAGCGCAAAGCTCATTCCGCCCCCGTTGCGGCCGAATTCTGACGAGCCGCGAGGCTCCATCGGTCCATCTGCCGGGCATAGGCGCGAATCCCCTGAGCGATCGCCTCAGCGATCTGCCGCTGATAGGCGCTGGAGCGCAGCCGCGCCTCCTCTTGGGAGTTGGTGATGAAGCCGATCTCCACCAGCACCGCGGGCATCGTCGTGTAGAAGAGCACGTAGAACGGCCCTCGCCGAACGTGCCGGTCAACGCTTTCGCCGTTGTCGCGGATCAGGCTTCCGTGCACCGCACGGGCCAGAGCCAAGGAGTAGGGCGCTAAGGCGCGCTGCCGCATATCGGCGAAGATGAAGTTTAGGCTAAAATCGTTTCCTAAGTTCTCGCGGGCGGCCAACCGTCGCGCGCGCGCGTCGCTCGCCTCGTTGTTATAAACGTAGGTCTCGATGCCGGAGGCGGCACGGTTCTCCGAAGCGTTGCAGTGGATGCTTACGAAGATCGAAGAGTTCGGATCGTGTCGATTGGCCAGCTCGGTTCGCTCCTGGAGGGTTAAATAGACGTCCTCTTCTCGGGTGAGGACGATCCGATAGCCGTCCCTTTGAAGCGCTTCGCGGAGGAATCGGGCCACTTGAAGGACGACGTCCTTTTCACGGGTGCCCCGTCGCCCCAGAGCGCCGGGGTCCTTACCGCCGTGGCCGGGGTCCACAATCACCGTTTGGAGCCGGAAGTCGGCCTCACTTCGAACGACTCCTGCGGAGAACACCGTGCCAAGTGCGATCAGGGTCAAAAGAAGGCGCTTCACTGGGGAGCCGCTCCCTTTGGGAGGTCCTTGGCCCGGGGACCGGGCGAGGCAGCGGCGGGCAAAGCCGGGGAGGAGAGCTGAAGCCGCCGGCGAATCTGGCGCACCGCCTGTCGAATCCGGTCCTCGTTCTCCACCAACGCAAAGCGAACAAACCCCTCGCCCCGGGCACCAAAGCCGATCCCTGGCGAGACGCAGACCGCTGCGTCCTCCAAGAGCATCTGGGCAAAGGCCATCGAACCCATCGAAACATAAGGCTCTGGAATCGGGGCCCAGACGAACATCGTCGCGTGGGGAACCGGCACCTCCCAGCCGATCCGGCGGAGCCCCTCCACCAGGACGTCGCGCCGTCGCCGGTAGACCTCGGCGGTCTCCTTGATCACCGGCTCGTCGGTCCGGAGGGCCACGATCGAAGCGATCTGAATCGGAGCAAAGATGCCATAGTCGTAGTAGCTTTTGATCCGGGCGAGCGCCTCGATGATCCGGCGGTTACCCAGACAGAAGCCGGTTCGCCACCCGGCCATGCTGTAGCTTTTAGAGAGGGAAAAGAATTCGACCCCGACCTCCTTAGCCCCTTTGGCCTGCAAGAAGCTGGGCGCCGTGTACCCGTCGTAGACCAGATCGGCGTAGGCCAGGTCGTGCACAACAAGGATATCGTGCCGCTTGGCGTACTGAACGATCTCCTCAAAGAAGGCCAGGTCCACCACCGCCCCGGTCGGGTTGTGGGGAAAGCTGAGGACCAACAGCTTCGGCTTAGGGTAGATATCCTGAACGATCCGAGCCAGGTCCGGTAGGAACGATTCCGGCTCGCGCAGCGGAACGCTGATAACGCTTCCCCCCGCGATGACGACGCTGTACATGTGGATCGGATAAGAGGGGTCGGGGACCAGGGCCACGTCCCCTTCGTCGATGAGCGCCAACGCCAGATGGGCGAGCCCCTCCTTGGTGCCGATGACGGCGACCGCCTCGGTCTCAGGGTCCAGCTCCACCCCAAACCGACGCGCGTAGTACCAGCAGATCTCCCGGCGCAGGTTGTAGATCCCCTTGGACTGGGAATAGCGATGGTTCCGGGGATCGTGGGCCGCCTCGCAAAGCTTCTCAACGATATGCTCGGGCGTCGGCACGTCCGGATTGCCCATCCCAAAATCGATCACATCCACCCCTTGGCGGCGCAGCTCCAGCGTCCGGAGCCGGAGTCCTCCCAACATGTAGGGCGGCAAGCGACGCAGGCGTTTGGATTCGATATGCATCATGGCTTGGCAGCGTTCCGTTGGTGGAGGAAAAAGGTCACCTCGTTACTCTATAAACGCAGCGCCCGCAAAAACGTATACGGCTTTTGAGGGAATTCTTACGCCGATCCCCCCGTCGAGAAAAGGGGAACCGTTCCCCTTCACCGTTCCCTTTCTCAGAAGACCTCCAAACAAGACAAGAAAAGAGCGACGGCCATGCCGACCGCCGCCCTCCTCATCCGGTCGCCTCCAAACCGAAATCGGTCAGGGGTTTATCGTGACCTGAGCCGTCTTCCCCGCCTCTACGGTCACTGGAAAGCGCTTCTCCAGCTGGGGCTTCTTCAGCTTTTCACTCCAAACGCGCAACGCATACTCCCCCGGCGGCACGTTTTTGATCACAAACGGCACGCGAGGCGACTTGGGCGGCCCCATCCGTTCCACCATCTTCGGGTCCGGGACGACCACAAAGTACGGGTTTTGCAGCGAGAGAATGTAGGCGCTCATCTCCGGATGCACGTCGCAGAGGATCGTGATGATCCCCGGCCGCTCGATCGTTCTCCGAATCGGCTGGAAGTTGGGAGGCGTCGCCAAATTGAAAAGCGTCTCCCGCCCCAGATAAGCGTGAACGTTATGGAAGACCTGATCGCTGTTGCGAATCTCGACCTCCCACCCGGTCACGACGGGGAGCAGATGGGGCACAAACTCCATCTTGATCTGATCCAAGACCGGCGCCTGTTCCGGCATCGGATAAGGACCCTCGGAGGCCCGCTCAACGTAAACGACAAACGAACCTCCTCGCGTCAACCAGGGGTTGATGAGCACGCCCTGAATGGTGCCGACCTCTGGGGAGGCCTCTCCCCAAGCGGCCAACGCCAGGCCAAGAAACGCCGTCGTCGCGATCAACCGCCGCCACATCGGATTTTCTCCTCTCTCCTCAAGCCGACTAGAACGCAATATCGAACCGGGCCAGGCCGTAGTTCTCTTCGCTCCTCTCCTCCAAGAAGAGCACCGCCTCCAGGTTGAAGGCTGCATTTGCTCGCAGCCCTAGCCGGACCCCCGGAACGACCCGCTGAACGGTCCGCTCCGGTTCGTCTCCCACAGCCTGAAATCGGGCCCCTTCGTACCGCGCCGTCAGAATCGCCCAGGGAAAGACGATCCAATCGGCCCCGACGCTCCAGGCTGTAAATTTCAAATCGTCGCTCTCTTCGTGGAGATCGTCCTGACCGTAAAGGACGATTCCGTACAGGTTGAGCGTCCGATACCACAGGTCCAGATCGGCGCCCAACCGAAGGAACGGCTCCTCCTGGTCCCCCCAAAAGCCCCGATAACCGAAGGCCCCAAGGGTGACCGAGTCGTCAATCCAGTTTCCGGTGGGCTTCAGCTCGCCGGTGATCTCCTCTAGGCTGGCACCGGTGCCGATTCCTCCGAACTTGTAGGCCACCCGGCCGTAGAAGTCTTTAAGGGCTGTCGCTTCGGTTCCCGAAGTATTCACCATTCCCAGTGAGTACCGAAGCCCCCCGCCGGTCGTCGCCACCGATCGAACTCCCCAAAGCTCGATCGCAGACTTGGCTCCGCCGATGGCAAACCGCTTTGCTCCTCCATATTCCGGCGCCACCGTCGCCACGTAGTAAGGGGTAGCCGTATAGACCTGATGGGAGTTAAACGCTGGTAACCGAAGCTGAAACTTTCCTACCCGAAGGTTGAGCAGAGTCGAGTCGAAGAGGTTGTCGAGCTGCCCGTAGACGGCGTGCAACTCAACGTCTTCAGGTCCAAACTCCACCACCGACCAATAAGAAACGTGTGCCCCCGCCGTTCCTCCAACGAGGAACTCCACCTCTCGTGGGACGATCAGTCGGAGCTTGCGAGGAACGGTGGCCTCTTTGGCGTGTTCTTCGCCAGGCTCATTGTTGAGGTGATCGGGCTGTTCCTCCGCCTCCTGATGGCCCTCCTCACCGCCGCTCTCTTCGTCCAGATGGCTAGGTTCCTCGCCGGCTTCGTGACCCGGCTCATCGGCCAGCAAAGCCGGAGCCTCGTGCGCGTGCTCCTCCTCGGCCTCTCCTGCCGGACCGGCCGGGGCCAGTCGGGCCTCTAGGATCACCCGCAGACCCATCGGCAGGGTGTCCGGGATCGCCCCCGGCCAGATCGCATCCGGCCAGCGCACCTTCCACGCCTCCGCTCCCAACTCAACGTCCGGAGCGCTCAGATAAAGCGCGTCGTCGCCGGGCATTCGAAACCCACGATCCTTGAACGCTTGGCCAAAGTGGTTCAGCTTCGGCGGCAGCGGAGCGTGGCAGGTCGAACAGGAAGTGCTATACCGCCGCGAAAACGGGGGAATCGCCCGACTCTCCGAGGCGATAATGAAAAAGAGACTCATTAACCCAATCCCAAACGCTCGCGCTCCCCACATTATCTCCCCTCCCTTTGTGAGAGCGAAAGGCTACTTGAAAATCCGGAGAATTCACTGCCTTAAGTGTTAGCGAAAAAAAGAGAAACTCCTGTCAGGAGAACACCCCTTCTTGTGTCAGGATTTTTCCTAAACCTTTGTCGGGGTTTCCCTGACAGAAGAGGGAAGGGGGTCTCTTCTTATCCTAGCGAAGGAGCGGATCCACGTTATTCTTGGGATCGGTGTAGTCCACAAATTGGGTCGGATCGGTTCCGTTGAGCCACTCCTCGAGGTTGGTATAGCCGTCCTCGTCTGGATCCTCCCGATGGTCCTGGGGGCTCTCCGGGTCCAGGCCGTAGCGCTGCTCCCACCCATCGGGCATGCCGTCTTGGTCGCGATCCTCCGGCGGCGGGGCCGATTTGAGCTCCGGCCAACCGCCGACCTCCAAGGGGTGGTTGATGATCCCGTTGCCGGCGGAAGGCTTGCCGGTTCGGACCGACTCCACAATTCGCCGATCGACCGCGTCTCGCTTGGGAAGGATTGCCCCGACGTACTGGAGGACCAGCCGATAGGCCTCCTCGGCGCTCTGCTGAGTCACCGGAGCGACCGGGATCGGCTCGGCGAGCCGAACGCGCCGGATCAGCGCTTCCAACTCCTCAGGCGAGGAGACCCCATCAAACTGGACTCCGCCGTTCCAGTTGTCCGCGGAGACCTCCGGAAACCCCTCGACGACGTTTCCGGCAACGTACCACCCTCCCGGCCAACGGGTGTGCATGTCCAGATGCTGAGGCCGAGCGATCCGATATCGAACCGGTCCGTCCAACGTCGCCGGTCCTGGCTTATAGTAGTTCCCCACGACGTTTACCAGAGAGCTGGCGTCGCCCCCGTCCAGGGTGCGATGGCGCCAGTTGAAGATGACGTTGTTCCGAAAATCCACGCGATCGGCCCAACCAAGACTGGGGTTGCGACCGGTGTTCGAAGCGAAGAGGTTGTGATGCAGGGAGACGTTTCGCCCGCCCCAGGTACCCCCAAAGGCGTGATTTCGGGCGTTGAGCGCCTCGCTAGAGATCGTCCACTGGATTGTGACGTTCTCCACCGGCAGCTTGACCCGGAACCCATCGGCGGCCTCCTCAACGTGCCGATAGATTGAGAGGTTTTCGTCCAATCCCCAACTGATCGAGCAGTGGTCCACGATCACGTTGCGAACCGGATGGCCGCCGAGCGCGTCGTCAGCCCGCACCAGGCTGCCCCGCCGAATGCGCAGGTGCCGCAGCACCACATCGTGGGTGTTGATCGCCACCGTCTCGCCGGCAATGCAGATCCCGTCGCCCGGGGCGCTCTGGCCGGCGATCGTGATGTAAGGATGGGCAATGATCAGCGGAGACTCCAGACGAATCGTTCCGGAGACCTTAAAGATCACCGTCCGGGGACCGGGGGTTTCGACGGCCTCGCGGAGGCTGCCCGGCCCGGTGTCGTTCAGGTTGGTGACCAGCAGCACCGCCCCACGTCGCCCGCCAGGGGTGAAGGCGCCAAAGCCCTCCGCGCCGGGAAAGGCAGGAATAGCGTTCACCGGAAACCAAGGGTCCCCTGCGCGTGGGTCCAGACCGTGAGCGGCTCCTACCAGGATAAGCAGTCCAAAGAAGGGGATCCACCGCCGATGCATCCTCTCCTCCCTTCAAGGGCGGCCGAATTCTTCTCAAGGTTCCGGCAGGAGAGGGTACCGGACTGTTTCTTGTATTACAAGCGTAACAAACGCTCACGAGGCCTCCGGCGGCGGAGCGACCGAGGGGACCGGCTCCGCGCGCCGAACATGAGGGGGAAGCCGTCGCGCAATCAGCACGAACAGGAGCGCCGCCACCCAGGGCAGCGCCCCGACGCCGGAAAGCGTCGCCGGAAGTCCCGCCCAAGAGGCGACCAGACCCACCGGATAGTTCAGCAGCCCCGCCGTCCCCCAGGCGGCGCCCATCACCAGGCTGGAGGCCAGATTGGCCCGCGCGGGAAGGGCGTCTTGCCCAAGCACAATGAGCAGCGGTGTCGAGAACTGAAAGAGAAAGTTCGCCAGCAGCAACAACGCGACAAACCCCACCCCCTCCGCTCGCAGCGCGATCCAAAACAGCGGCACCGGAATCAGCATCGAACCAAAAAGGATCGGAAGCCGCGGCAACCGGTCGGACAGGCTCCCGCCCAAAAGCATCCCCATCGAACCGCAGAAGATAAACCCCGACAACACCCCCGACCGCTGAAGGTGGGAAAGCTGAAGGTCGTCCAGGTAGAGCGAAAGGAAGTTCAAAAATCCCTGAAGCGTCACCGTCCGAAGCGTGACAACTAAGAAGAGAATCGACAACAGCAACCAGGGGATCGGAAGGCCGGAAGAGCTCTCCTCGCGGGAGCGAGTCTCCGGAGGCTGAGGATCCCGATAGGGGACCATCGCTCCAGAAAAGGCGACCAGGAGGCCGGGAAGCATCGCCCAGTAGGCCAATCGAGCCCCCAGGCGCTCAAAAAGGGCCATCGCCGCCAGCGGACCGACGGCCTGACCGAGATTCCCTCCAGTGATGAAGACGGCCATTCCCAACCCTCGGGCCCGCCGCGAAGCGCGAGCCGCCCCGACCGTTGCCGGCGGATGAAAGGCCGCCACGCCCAGTCCCCCGACCAGCGCCAGCAGGAGAGTGATCCCCCGACTCGGCGACGCGAACAGCAGCGAAAGCCCTACCGCGGCACAGAACAACCCCGCTTCGACAAACCATCGAAAGCGCAGCCGGTCGGCCAAGAAGGCGAACAACACCTGCCCCAGTGAAGTAGAGGCCGCAATCGTTGCCGCCAGCAGGCCGGCAAAGGCCTCTCGCTCCCCAGGCGCCGCAAACCGGCCCGCAAGGATCGGCAAGAGAAACGGAACCAATAGGGCGTAGGCGTCCACGACCGCGTGGGCGCCGGTCAGCCAAAGGAGCGCCACCCGGCCCGATCTTGGACCCCTCCAGTTCATCGCTCCTCGGAGCCCTCCGCCAAGGAGACGTACTCGGAGAAGGCCGACTCCAGGTCCAGATCGGCCGGAGCGCCTCGATGGACGTATATCCCATGCCGCAGCCGAAGCGTCTCGCCGGCGGCTAGGCGCTCCTCGCCGGTGAAGTGGTGCCCCTCTCGCGGCGAAAGCGGACCGTACTCCCGCGTGAACCAACAGGTGGGATGGTGAGGGTTGGAGGGATGGTCAAAGCAGGTCAGCCCTTCCCACCCGCCCCCGTACCCCTCTGGGACGGGAGCTGTATAGCTGACCCATCGGGCCGGTCGCCCGAAGGTGGCCTCTTCGCCCTGTTGACCTTCGCTGTTCTCAATCCGTCCTCCAGCGCGACCGGTAAAGGCGTCCGCCATCCGGATGAGCGGAATCCCCGACTCTTTGGTCGTCCCAAAACGCAGGTCCTCCAACGCCCGGTAAACGCTCTCCAGCTCCAACAGCAGACCGCTCCGCCAGCCCCGCGTCAGCCGGATACGGCGCACCTCTTCGATCATCTCTCGCCCGTCGGGCCCCTTCCAGCTGAGCCGCTCGACAAACCCGACCCGGTCCGGTGTCTCCGTCACCTCCAGCCATTCGCGGTGGACGATCCGCCCCCGATGGGCTCCGGGGGTCTCCAGATAGAAATCCACCCCGTTCACGTCTCCATGAGCCCACCAGATGCCGTGATGGTGGAGGTGATCGCTGGGCGCGTCGGCGAGCAGATTCCGACCGCTAGGCGCCGGAAGCATGCTGATGTAAGGCTTCGTCGCCGCGCCGCGGAGCAAATAAACCAACCAGGCACGGCTTCCCGAGTGCACCACCCAACGGTTCTCTTCAGAGAGAACGCTCCAAGGCCTTTCCGAACGCACAAGCCTTCCTCTCGCGAAGGGCAAACCTGACAAACGATTCTTCCTGGCGTATCCTATTCCAGAAGGGGACGAAAAGGAAGTCGCAGGACAAAGCGACAAGGAGCACCGGTTGGATGACCGCCCATCGACTGATCCGCTGGTCCCTGTACGTGCTGGCCGGCGTGGTGGGAGTGTTCGCCTTGATGGCGTTGATCGGGGCCTTGCTTCCTAGGGAGTACCAAGCCGAAGGCTCCACCGAGGTGCCCGCTCCGCCGGAGGCGGTCGAGGCCGCCCTGCTCAACGTCCAAGATTACCCCAGTTGGCGCCCATGGGTACGAAGCATCGCGTCTTTCGAAGAAATACGGGCCGGCGAGATCGTCAAGAAGCTTCGCTGGACGGAGGTCGCCCAGTCGGGAGAGCGCATCTCTTTTGCTCTGATGGAACACGTCCCCCGCCGTCGGCTGGTCGTGGAGATGGTCTCGGAGGACCTGGGCTACGGAGGCGTCTGGACCTACCAGTTGGAGCCATCGGAGCGAGGCACCCGAATCCGCGTCACCGAGGCAGGGCACATCTCAAACCTGCTGATGCGCTTTTTCTTTCACGTCTTTTTGGGCAAAGAGGACGGGGTGAAGCTGATCTTGCGGGCGTTTCAAGTCCGCTTCCCAGAGGTCGCAGCCCCCGTTCCGGTCGAGAGCGGCGGATGAACGGAGCACAGACAGCCGAACGACTGTGGCGCCGAGCGCAGGTCTGCCGGGCCAACGGTCGGCTCCGGGAGGCGCTGGCCGCCTTGATCGAGCTGGCCGGGCGCTGGCCCACCGTCGAGGTGTACACCGCCCTGGCCCAGACGGCCCAGGAGCTGGAGGACCACTCGCTGGCCTACGCGGCCTATCGCCGCGCGCTGGAAAAGGACGGTCTCCACCTCCCGGCGCTGATGGGGCTCGCCGCGCTTCACCGCGCTCAAGGACGAGAGACGGACGCCGCCGACGTGTACACCTGGGCGCTCAAACACCATCCCAACGTTCCGGAGGTGCACCTGAACCTGGGCGTCTCGCTGGCTCGGTTGGGCCACACCGACGAAGCGGAGTTGTGCTTCTGGAACGCCCTTCGCTTGGTCGGCAAAGACGCTCCGCTGACCGGAACAATTCTCTACAACCTCGCCCGGCTCTACGCAACGATCGAGCACCACGCCGCCGCGATTTCGTTCCTACTGGCCGCCGCCTCTCGCGACACGGGATTCGCGCTTCGCGCCTGCCTGGACGACGTGTTCCTAGACACGTCCGAGGAGCCGGAGTTTCGAAAGGTGATCGTCCTGGCCACGCCCCAGCTCCTGCGACAACTCTCGGCGTTGGTGGTTCGGGAGGGGGACGAGGCGCTGCGCCGCTTCCTTCGGGAGCGTCCGATCCTGGATCGTGCCGTTCGCTCTGAACGGCCCTTCGCCCTGCTACGCCGCCATCTCTCTTAGGAGGAGCCGTCGATGTCCGAGCCGATCAAGCGAAGCGTCCGCGAGCTGCGACGAGCACAAAGAATGAGCCTGAACGAACTGGCCCAGCGGAGCGGGATTCCAGAACACATCCTCCGCCTGATCGAGGCGAAGCATTACCTGCCCTCGCCCCAACAAGCGACCGCCCTGGCCCAGGCGCTCGGCGTGCCGGTCGAAGCGCTGGACATCGGAACGCGCGAGGCCAAGCCGGGCACCTGGGGCACCGGAGGCACCTACTCCCAACCCTCCTAAGGAGAGATTCTGAGAACTCAGGTCCGGCGGAGCTGTTCTTCGAGAAGAGGAGCGATCCGATCCCGAATGGCTCGGTACCCCGCCCGCCAACAACGAACGATCCACCCATCCGGAGGCGGCCAGACGATGGCCTCCTCCCCCAAAGCACCGACGGGCAATCTCCGAGACGTCCACGCCCATCGCCGCTTCTGCTCGAAGGCTGATCCCTACGTGCGAGCCAAAGAGATTCAACAGAACGATCAGATGGCCCCCCGGCTGGAGAAACTCTGCGACGTCAGAAGTGTCCCGCTTGACGTAAGCGATCGTGATCGGCACCGGCGTGTCGGTAAAAGTGACCGCTGTGTTCCGGGCGCACTCCAGAGCATCGTAAAAGAGCGCCTCTCCGCGCCGCCACTGCCCCCGAAGCCGTCGGAGAAACTCGACCGGCGAGCTGCTCTCTCGTGCTACGTCCAGCCGTTCGTAAATGCGCTCCCGCAGCAGCCATCCGATCCGCTGGGTGGTCCGGCGGTAGCGGTTGATCCACAGGTCCCGGTCGTGGGCCAACTGGACCCACGGGTGCAGCTTGGCGAGCACCTCCCCGGAGGCGATCTTCTCCAAACAGGCGTACACCAGGTCCGCCGAACAGCAGTCCCCGCTGGAGTCCACGTAGCTCAGATCGAAGCGCTCCAAGACCCGTGGGTCGGTCGCCTCGTGATGGTCAAACAGCACTCGCTGGAGCCTGGAGTCCTGCATCCACCTCCCCTCCAGGTCCTCCACGTCCAAGGCGAGATCACAGAGAACAACTGCGCGAGCGCGAAGCTCCCGAACAGCCCGCTCGATCGCCCGACGGCGATCCATGCCGTAACTGAGAAAGCGAACGCGACGACGCGAGAGCCCAAACGCCTCCAAAAGACAAAGGGCGCTGACAAAACCGTCCAGATCATAGTGAGTAACGATGAGAGCCTCTGACCAGGCGATCTCCCGTGCGGTCATACGGCGGCAGGTTCCTTTATTGGAGAGGGGATTGGATTACTTTTCCCAAAACGACCCACCGTTAAGTATAAAAACGGCATCGGTCGGAACTCAAGGGTGCCTCCCGCCCTCTGGAGGGAACCCCCCTTGGCCTGTGTGTCCCCATCCTCCGATCGAGAGACGTTTCAGGTGGCGTGTGCCCCTCCCGGTTTTCCGGTAGCATGGCCTGGTGGGGCGAACCCCTCTTTGGAAGTCATCGGGGACAGCGCACATCTGGGAGACGCTATGCGCTCGCTACGCCGTCTCATTCGGGAGCTCCGACGCAAAGGATTTCACTTCACTGGAGTGATCATCCCCAGCGTCTACTGTCTCGGCCTAAAGGTTCCTCCGCCGGGCGCGTTGGAGCCTTGGCTAAACCAGGAACGGGCCGTGCTCGTTCTTGGAGTGGTGACGGGGCTGTACTTCCTCGTCGAGCTGATTCGGCTGCTGGATCCGGAGCTCAACCGGGCCTTCGTTCGCCAGTTTCGGTTTTTGCTTCGCCGTTCGGAGACGCATCAGGTTACCGGTACCGGCTATTATCTGCTAGGAGCTTGGCTGAGCGTGGTGCTCTTTCCTCCGACGGTGGCGATCGCGGCGATGTCCTTTCTGATCTTCGGGGATGTAGCCGCCGCTCTAGTAGGAATGGCAATCGGACGGGTTCGGATTTTGGGAAACAAGACGCTGGAGGGGAGCCTTGCCTGCTTTGTGGTCTGCGTGGCGGTGGGGATCGCGCTGTTTTCTGGAGCGGGCTGGCCACACGCGCTGATCCTAGCTCTGACAGGAGCGACGGTAGCCACCACGGCCGAGCTGCTGCCCCTCTGGGTGAACGATAACTTAACCATCCCTTTGCTCTCAGGAGCTGCGCTATGGCTGGTCGCACGCGCGTTCGAGATTCCTATCCCGGCGCTCTGATTCGGCGAGCCGCACCGTTGAGCCTGCTCTTCCTTCTTTCGCTGGTTGCCCTTAGCTGCTCGGTCGAAACCAGCGAAGAGGACTTTCCCCCAGCTCGCCCGCGCGGGCTCACCTCGATCAGCGGCGACGGACGGGTGACGCTGATCTGGTACCCCAACCAAGAGCCGGACCTAGCCGGCTATGAGATCTGGCGGAGCACCTCCCCCGTCGGAGGCTTCGTCCGAATCGCCACCGTCGGACCGGCTACCACCGAGTACGTGGACCGGGACGTGATCAACGGAAAGACCTACTATTACCGGATCGCCGCCTTCGATCGGGACGGAAATCTGAGCGACTTGAGCCCAGAGACCGCCGAGGACACCCCTCGCCCCGAGGGCAGAAACGTGACGCTGACCAACGTGGACGTGGACCCCAACCGAGCGGCCTTTGCCTTTGCTAATGGCGACTTTGGGCCGATCCCGTGGGATCGGGACGGGGACGGATTTCTCGACCAGGACGCGGACATCTACTACTGGTTTGACGACGAGTTCAACGTTCCCTACATCCTCTCCGACCACGAAGACCTGTTTATGCAGGATGTCGGCTATCACGACTCGATGGACGAAGTAGACGTAGCGCCCATTCGCGGCTACACCACCTTCTCGGTGGAGGTGGTGGAGGGGCACGTTTACGTCTTCTTCACCCCGGACGGTCACTATGCCAAGATTCGAGTCACTCGCGTCTCGCGGGACGCGATCACTTTCGACTGGGCCTACCAGCTCCAGCGGGAGAACACCGATCTTGCCCCCTTGAAGCTCGTGGAAGGAGCTACCCCCGGCGCCCGGCGGCGTTGAGCCTTACCGTCGCTCGGCGGACTCCAGGCAGGAGCGAAGGTCTTTGGCGAGGTGGCGGAGCAGCTGAGGGTAGAGCTCCGGCCCTGGCTTCAGGTCGGTTCCGATCGGGTCTAGCGTCCCGACCGCGACCTCCAGCCCTTCGGAGAGAACCCGAACGACGCGCGGGGAGAACTGAGGCTCCAAAAAGAGACACCGGACACCGGCTTGGGCGATCCACCGTCGGAGTTCGGCCAGCCGCCGTGCCCCCGGCTGTCGCTCTGGATCGAGCGCCACCGCTCCCACAGCGTTCAGGCCGTACCGCCGTTCAAAGTACTGGTAGGCATCGTGAAAGACCAGATAGGGAACTGTCCGAACCGGCGCGAGCCTCTCTTGGAGCTCGGCGTCCAGTTCCAGGAGCGAGCGGCGGAGCCGGGCGGCGTTTTCGCGGTACCGCTCCGCGCCGGCGGGATCCAGTGCTTCCAGGCGTCGAGCGATGTGCTCTCCGATCTCTGCGCCTAAGAGCGGATCGAGCCAGACGTGCGGGTCGAACCGGGCCAATGTTGCCAGCGAAAGGTCCTCCTCCTCGGAAACATTCGCTTCACGAGCCTGATGGGAATGGGAGTGGGCCTCCCCCCACCGACCGGAACGACGAACCTCAAGCAGCCGCTCCGTCGGCAGGGCCTCCAGGAGCGTCAACACCTTCTCCCGCTCTATTCCTTCCAGAGGACGAGCCAGCGCCCCTTCTAGCGTCGGACCGACCCAAACGACAAGGTCGGCTTCGCGAAGGGCGCGCATCTCCGAGGGCCGGAGCGCTCCCCCGTGCGGCGACTGAACCCCTGTCCAGAGCAGTTGGGGCGTTCCCCGCCCCTCCATCACGACCGCGGTCAGCGAATGGATGGGGCGGATGCTGACCACCACCTTCGGCTGCGCCCAAGAGATCGCCCCCCAGATTAGGAACACCGCCGTCCAAAACGCTCGCACCGGCTTTCCTTCTCCCTCCTCGTTGAAAGCGGTCCAATATGTTATAATATAACATTGCTGCTCGCGGGAGGAGTTCGATGGAGATCGGATTTTTACCCCATGCGCACCAGCAGTGCGTTGCGGAGGCGGTGGCGCAGGCGGAGGCGCTCTGTCGCTTGCGGCGGGTGCGTTTCACCCCTTTACGTCGTCGCGTTTTTGAGCTGGTCTGGGAGAGTCACCGGCCGATTGGAGCCTATGAGATTCTCGATCGTCTTCGAGAAGAGCGGGGCCAAACTCCTGCCCCTCCGACCGTTTACCGCGCGTTGGAGTTTCTTCTCTCTCAGGGACTGATCCACCGAATCGCGGCTCAGAACGCTTATGTCGGATGTTCCTTCCCCCGGCGACCCCATCGGGGGCAGTTTTTTGTCTGCCAGGAGTGCGGGAACGTGGTGGAGACCTCCAACGGAGGGATCAACCGGGCGATCGAACAGACGGCGGAGGAGCTGGGGTTTTCGCCGAGCGCCTGTGTCGTGGAGATTTACGGCCTTTGCCCCACCTGTCAGGAAGGACGGCGCGAATGACCAACACCGCCGACAGGGTTCTGGTCGAGGTGCGAGACTTGACCGTCCTCTTTGGAGACCGAATCGCCCTGGAGGAGGTCTCCCTGAGCGTGCACGCCGGGGAGATCGTCGCGCTGATCGGTCCCAACGGCGCGGGGAAGACCACTCTGCTTCGCGCTATCTTAGGCCTGACCCGCCCGACGCGCGGAGAGGTGCGGCGCCGGCCCGGCCTCCGGATCGGGTACATCCCCCAGCGGTTTGGGGTGCACCACGTGCTGCCGCTCTCCGTCGAGCGGTTCCTTCAACTGAACACCGGCGCCACGCCGGAGGCGATCGCAGAATCGCTCCGAGAGGTGCACGTCGAGTACCTCCAGCGCGCACCGATTCAGGCGCTCTCCGGCGGGGAGACCCAACGAGTGCTGCTGGCGCGAACGCTGCTCCGCCGACCGGAGCTCCTGGTCCTGGACGAGCCCGCGCAGGGGGTGGACGTCTCCTATCTGGCCGACTTCTACCACCACATCGCCGAGGCCAAGCGGCGTTTTGGCTGTGGGGTGCTCCTGGTCTCTCACGATCTGGAACAGGTGATGGACTGGGCCGATCGGGTGATCTGCCTTTATCATCGTCTGCATTGCGAAGGAAAGCCGGAGGAAGTGCGCCGGCACCACGCCTATCGGTCTCTCTTTCCCATCTCCGCGGCGTGAAGGAGAACGTATGCTGGAGCCGTTTGTCCTCCGCGCGTTTTTGGCCGGAGCGGGGATCGCTCTGATCGCGGGATTCCTCGGTCCGATCGTCGTTTGGCGGCGAATGGCCTACTTTGGAGAGGCCTTAGCTCACGCGTCGTTGCTGGGGGTGCCGATAGCGCTCGGGCTTCGGATCAACCCGACGGTGGCCGTCTTTGGGCTAGCCGAGGGAGTGGCGCTGCTGTCGGTGGCGCTTCAGCGGTTTTACTCCAGACTCCCGTTGGACACGCTCTTTGGAATCCTCGCCCATGGGACGCTGGGATTGGCGCTGGTAGCCGTCGCCTTTATCGAGGGAATCCGTGTGGACCTGATCGGCTATCTCTTTGGGGACGTGCTGGCCGTGACCTGGTGGGACCTGATCGGGATCAGTCTGGGCGCACTGGTGATCGTTCTGACCGTCGGACATCTGTGGAACGCCATCGTTCTGATCAGCGTGGACGAAGAGCTGGCCGCCGTTGAGGGGGGTACCGGTCCTCCGGGTTCAGGTCATTACCACACTGCTGATGGCGTTTGCGATCGCGTTTGGGATGAAGATCGTCGGGGCGGTGATGATCACAGCGCTGCTGATCATCCCTCCGGCGGCGGCCCGGCGGCTCTCGCGGACGCCGGAGATGATGATCTTTTGGACGGCTCTGTTAGCGCTGTTCGCTGTAGCGATCGGGTTAGGGGCCTCTCTCTGGTGGGACACGCCTTCTGGTCCCTCGATCGTCGTTGCCGCAGCGGCGCTCTTTCTCCTGACTCGACTAATCCCCCCTCAGCGCTTTCGGTTGGCTGTGCCGGACATCTCGTGACCAGAGGGGTCAGCCCTCTTAGGGCTCTGGCCGAAGGGCGAGGACGGCCAGCCCTCCGGCCTCGGCGATGCGGAGTGCTTCCTGACGGTCTAGCAGGAAGGTTCGTCCCGCCTCCAGAGCCAAGGCGGCCGCCTTCACTTCGACCAGCAGTCGGACGGTGTCCGGTCCAACGGTGGGAACGTCAAACCGGAAGTCGTGCTCGGGATGGGCGGCCTTCCCCAAGACGATGCCCGGGCCTCCAAGCGCGGCGCCTCGTCGAACGGTGGCGTCCGTTCCGTCCATCGCCTCAACGGCCAACGGCACCCCGTCTTTGACGACCACGCTCTGCCCGATGTCCAGCCGGGCGATCTCCCGAGCTAACCGGAGCGCCTCCTGGGCGTCCTCACGGACCCGTCGCCGGATGCGTCCGGGGGTGAGCGCCCCTTCGGGGACGAGCAGGTCTTGCAAGAAGGCTCGCTGATCGCAGACGAGAAAGCCGTGTTCGGCGAACACCTCCGCGATCACGGCGAAGATGGCTCGATCCCCACGCGTCCGGAGCCGGCGAAGCGCCCGAAGCGCCAACCAGTCCAGCGCAAACGGCCGGAAGAGCACCCGCTTGTCCACACCGCCCAAGAAGACCAACTCGCGCGCGCCCCAGCGCTGCAACGTCCGGATGATGGCGCGTAACCGTCCTGGAGAGAGATGCTGAAAGTGGGAGGCGTATCGGCTCAGCTCCGGCTGAGGCTCAGGAGCGACGCTGATGACGACCAGAGGCCGCTCTTCTGACACGGCGGCGGCCAGGTGAACCGGCAACCGCCCAGTGCCCGCGATCAAGCCCAGCGGCTCAGACCCGCTCATCAGCGGCAGATTCCCCGCTTGGAGCTCTCGATGAACTCGATCAGGTGCGCCACGTACCGATCGGGAAGGAGCTCCCGCCGGATCTGCTCGATCGCCTGGCGCGTGTTCAGGTTGGAGCGAAAGAGGAGCCGAAAGGCCTGCTTGAGCCGTCGAATGGACTCTTCGGGCACCTCGGCCATCGGATGGTTCCGAGCGGTTCCCCGACCGATCAGGTTCAGCCCTCGAACTCGGGCCGGATGGCCGTCGGCGACCGTATACGGCGGCACGTCCTGAACGAACTTAGAACAGGCCCCGGCCATCACCCCTTCGCCCACCCGGACGTGCTGATGAAAGGCCGCATGGGCTCCGATCCGGGCGTTCCCTTCGATCACCACGTGGCCGCCCAAGGTGGCAAAGTTGGCCATGATCACCCGATCGCCGATCACGCAGTCGTGGGCGATGTTGGTCCAGTGCATCAGCAGGTTGTCGTTTCCGATCCGGGTCGCCTGGCCGTCAAAGGAGGAGGCCGAAATGCTCACGTACTCGCGGATGATGTTCCGATCGCCGATGATGGTTCGACAAACGCCCGGTTGGGCCTTCAGGTCTACCGAGGTGTGGCCCAGGACGGCCCCCCAGTGAATGACACAATCGCGCCCGATCTGGGTATAGCGCCCGATCTTGACGTGTCCCTCGATCTTGGTGTTGTCGCCGATGATCACATCATCCTCGATGACGGTAAAGGGGCCGATCTCCACCCCTTCGCCCAGGACGACGTTTTTCCCGATCCGCGCCGTCGGATCAATTCGGGTCATCAATCGCTCTCCCTCTCCGGCGAGAGACTACTCCTCCCGCTCCACAATCGCGAAGGTGAACTCCGCCTCGGCGACCAGCTGTCCGTCCACTCGCGCCTCTCCGCGCAGTCGGCCCGTGGCGCGGCGAAGCCGCAAAATCTCCACGTCCAAAATCAACTGATCGCCCGGCAGGACCGGCTTGCGGAACTTCGCCTCCTCGATCGTCATAAAATAGGCGATCTTCCCCGCAAAGTTCCCGTTCCGCATCAGCAGCACTCCCCCCGCCTGGGCGAGCGCTTCGGTAATCAGCACCCCCGGCATAACTGGATGGCCGGGAAAATGCCCTCGAAAAAACTCCTCGTTGATCGTCACGTTCTTCAGCGCTCGAATCCGGCGGTTCTCCTCAAGCTCCAGCACCCGATCTACCAGGAGAAACGGGTAGCGGTGAGGAAGAATCCGCTCGATCTCCGAAGCGGTTAGCACCGGCGGCTTGACCGTCCGGGGATCGTCCTGTCCCTCCTTGGTCTCCAGGAGCTTCCGAACGAAGGCGACGTTCAAGGCGTGTTGAGAGCGCACCGCGAGGACGTGCCCCCGCAGTGGCCTGCCCGCAAGGTAAAGGTCGCCTAGCAAATCGAGCAGCTTATGTCGAGCGAGCTCGTCGGGAAGCCGGTAGTCGCCGTTCCGGGGCCCCTCCGGACCGATGATCAGGACGTTCTCCTCGGTGGCGCCACGCCCCAAGCCCGCCGCCCGCAGAGCTTCTACCTCGTCCTCAAAGCAGAAGGTCCGCGCTGGAGCGATCTCCTTCAGATACACCTCCGGAGTGATCGGGAAGGTGACCACCTGGCTGGAGACGCCCGGACGACCGTAACGGTCAAAGACAAAGGTCAGCTGCAGGTCCTCGGCAGGAAACAGAGCCACCTGCCGATCCTCCCGCTCCAACGCCACCGGAACGGTCGGCTGGAGATATCGGCGCGGCGCCGATTGGGGGACAAGGCCGGTCTCCTGAATCGCCTGAGCAAACGGAAGAGCGCTGCCATCTAGAATCGGCGGCTCCGGCCCCGACAGGTCGAGCAGAGCGTTGTCCACCCCCATTCCGGCCAGCGCCGAAAGGACGTGCTCCACCGTCTGGATCGTCACCCCTCGATAGGAGACCCCCGTCGCCCGTTGAACAGGGGTCCCGATCTCCGCGTTGGGGAGCGGAATCTCCGGCCGACCCTCCAGATCGGTGCGACGGAACCGGATCCCGGAGTTCGGCTCCGCGGGACGGAGGACCAGCGTCGCCTCAACGCCCAACATCAATCCCACCCCCGTAAAGGAGATCGGACGAGCTAGTGTCTGTTGCGGACTTGAGGGCTCGGCGCCGGGCACAGGCCTCCCCTTTCGATCCAGTCTTTACGCCAGCGAAGCCGGGCGCTTCTCAATTCGCCGGAACTGAAAGCCGCCCCCTTCGTACCAGCCTTCAAACTCCTGATTACACTGGACGCAACGGTAGATCACCGAGCGGTATTCGGGAAAGTGGATCACCTCCACCTCCACAAAACCGCGTTCGCGGGCGTTGGCCGGCTCAATCCCTTCGAGACGCTCTGGAAGACGACAGGTACAGACCGTTGAGGAAACAGGCACCACCCGTGAGAATCTCACCCTTTTCCTCCCGTGACCGTAAACCGTCACCGGCGCAGACTATAACACACGGGAGAACGGTACTACAAGGCGAGAGATTTCGGCAAAACTCCTCAGCGGCGGCCAACGCGCAGCGCCGCCCAGGTGGTGGTCAGCTTCCCCCCAGGATGGACCGGCAAGGCCCCAGGCCCGGAGGTCATGATCTCTTCGATCTCCTCCTGAGTCAGGGCCCGGTTGAAGATCTACACCTCATCAATGATCCCCTCGGTCGGATGGACGCCCGGTGCTTCGCCCACTCCCACCAGCACCGGCGTGTCAAAGGTCGGGAGGTTCACCTGCTTTTCGACACGCCCCACCTCCTGAGCGTCCACGTAGACGATCGCAACGGAACCGTCGTAGGTCATCGCATAGTGGTACCACTGCTCCAGCTGAAAGGTAAATCCGGCAATCGTGTGATCGTTATGCTCCCCGACGTCGAAGAAGGGCTGGAGACCAGGGTTCACCATGATCCGGTACTGACAACACTGGCCAGCGACCGGCGCCAGCACGCCGCTCATCGAGACGATTCCGTCGTACTCCACATGGCCGGTCAGATAGAACCAGGCCATCATTGTGATCTCGTTCTCCCGGAGCTGCTGGATCACGCCGCCGGGAACCTGAACAACGCTCTGAGCACCATCAAACTCCAGGGCAGTTCCAAACCGCCCGGGAACTCACTGGGTTGCGGTGGCCTCCCCCTGAAACCCGCGTCCTGAAGCGTCCCGGACCACATCTCCTGAGCCCTCGTCAAGAGGGAGGTACAGGAGCAATCCTTCCAGGTTGCTTGCACCCCAGGCCAAGCCAGCGCTCAACAAACAGGGAATCGTCCATCGACCCCAACGACCAAGCCTCACCATGGTTCCCTCCTCATCCTCGATGGCGAGCCAGAGCTCCCCTCTTGCCCCCCAACGAGAGGAGATTCCCAAGCTTCAGCCTGAAAGGATACCATCCTCCTGGGGAACGCAAAACACAGATTCAGCAACAGACCGCCGTCGGGGCCGGCGACGCCTAAGGAGAAACAGCTCGAGAGGGATCACTAATCAGCTCGAAAGCCGTTGTGCGGTCCTTCGGGCGAGGAGGAAGGAGAGACGAGAGGACTCTCCTTTTTCCTTAGCCTCAACGCCTCCAAGGTCGCCCAGACGTCCTCCAACCACCCGACGACCCGCTCTCTGGGCGCGGGAGCGAGCCGGAGGAGCGTCGGCGTTACGTAGACGCGCTCCTGCTCAGCCAGCGGCGGGCGATCTTCAATGTAGAACACGTCCAGTCGAACCTCCTCGTCCAGTTGGCTGAGAGCCTCTTGGAGCGCCTCTATCCTCCGGGGCGTGTGCCGCGAGAACCGAGAGACAAAGAAGGCCAAGTGGACTTGGGCCATTTGAAATCTCCTCGGTTTCGAGACCAAACGGAGCGGTGACTAACGAAACCCTTATGTTAAGATAACACATACCAACCGATCGGTCAAGGGCGTTACTTCCACCGAAGCGCTTCGGGAGCACGGCACCGAACTTGCTTGTCCCCTGAGGGAGCGCAGAGATCGTTTCAAAGACAGGATCTCTCCGAGAGGGAGGCGGAGCCGATGAGACGTTTTGGGGCGCTCGTTGTCACTGGGACACTTGCGATCGGGTTGGTTCTCCTGCTCGGCTGCGGCGATGCCGACGGGAGGGCGTCAGCCCAGGAGCCGCCAGTAGGGTACTGGGAAGTCGTTCGGGAGACCCGTTGGCGCGGGACGCTGACCGATGTGGACTTTCTCGATTCACGCGTTGGGTGGGCGGTCGGAAACGCCGCCGAGGAGGAGGCGGGCCTGATCCTCCACACTGAAGACGGTGGAAGGCATTGGACGCGACAGTCGGCCGGCGAGACGGGTCCGCTCCGTCGGGTGCGGTTCCGCGACCGCCAAGAGGGATGGGTGCTCGGCGAGGAAGGCCTGCTTCTCCGGACGTTGGACGGTGGTCGGAGCTGGGAGCGACTGACGCCCCCGGTTCCGGCTACACCGATCGACCTGGGGCTGGTCGGGACGGGGGGCGTCTGGCTGGTCGGAGACGCCGGAACGGCGCTCTACTCGCCGGACCGAGGGGAGAGCTGGGAGCTCCGCAACCGAGGCCTGGAAGGCGTTCCGCTCCGAGCCGTCTTCTTTTTGGACGAACGCCGTGGGTGGGCCGGTGCCTGGGGAGGTCGGCTCTTTGCCACCACCGACGGCGGAAGAAGCTGGAAGGAACAGCCGGTTCCCGAATCGGTCCAAGGCGCAGAGATCCGAGCGGTGGCCTTTGCCGATCCTCAACGGGGCTGGGCGGTTGGCGACCGGAGGACGATCCTCCGGACCGAGGACGGCGGCCGGACCTGGGAGCACGTGACGCGAGGAACTAACGAGCGCCACTATCGAGAGTACGGCCAGCCGCGCGCGCCGGACGACGAACCGATGCATTCGTTTATGCTTTACGACCTAGCGGTTGTGGACTCCCAGACGCTTTGGGTGGTCGGCGATCTCGGAACGGCGCTCCACTCCCGGGACGGGGGCCGAAGCTGGCGCCATCGGCTAGGCGGCCCGGTGCTGGCGGCGGGGGCCCATCCGGTCTTCGAGGCGGTGGATTTTCCGGACCGCCAGCACGGCTGGATCGTTGGGGAGTTTGGGACGATTCTTCATACCGAAGACGGCGGCGTCAACTGGGAGGAGCAGTCCCCGCCGGGGGCGCTGCTTTCGGGGGCCTGCTTTGTGGATCCGCTTCACGGCTGGGCGGTTGGCGACCGAGGGGAGATTCTGGCCACCTCTGACGGTGGGAAGACCTGGACGCCTCAGGACTCCCTGACGATGGAGTGTTTTGGGGGTGTCTTCTTTTTGAACCGCGACCTGGGCTGGGCGGTCGCCGAGTGGGGAACGATCGTTCATACCGAGGACGGCGGAAGAACCTGGTCGGTCCAGCAGGCGCCCACGCGCGCTTCGCTGCTGGACGTGCGGTTCGTCTCGCCTCAGGTCGGGTGGGCCGTGGGGGCCGGAGGCACGGTCCTGCACACCCGCGACGGCGGGAAGACCTGGGAGCTGGTGGAAACCCAAGCGGAGCGCGACCTGTTCGCCATCTTCTTCCTGGGCGAGCGCACCGGCTGGATCGTCGGCGACGGGGGGACCGTCCTCCGGACGCGGGACGGGCGTACCTGGGAACGGGTCGGAAAGGAAATCGGCGAACGGTGGCTCCTAGGCGTCCACTTCGTCAACCCTTCGTTGGGATGGGCCGTTACGGCGGACGGGGCTGTGTTGCACACTCAGGACGGCGGCGAAAGCTGGACGGAACAGCCGACCGGCGTCTTCGATCCCCTCTACGACGTGTTCTTCTTGGACGAACGCTTCGGCTGGGCCGTCGGCGGAGGCGGAACGATTCTGGAGACCCGCGACGGGGGCAACCGATGGCGACGCCGCGAGAGCGGAACTACTGTGGACCTCACCGACGTGCACTTTGTCAGTCCCACCGAAGGGTGGATTACCGGCGAATGGGGAACGGTGCTCCGCTACGTGATCCCCCAGACGGCCCGACGGTAGCCCCGCAAGGTCGATCCCATAGCTCCCAAAGAGGAACAAGGACTACAATTGTGACGCAGGAGAGGTTCCGACGCGAACAGGAGGGATGAGACGATGTGGTTTGACCCGGTTTATTTTCTCTTTCTCTCGCCGGCGCTCGTCTTGATGATAATTGCGCAGGCGATGGTGCAGGGCCGCTTTCGGAAGTACTCCCAGGTGGGGACCTCGTCCGGCCTGACTGGAGCCGAAGTGGCGCGGGAGATCCTCCGCGCCAACGGCATCCTCAACGTCAAGGTGGAGGAGGTGAGCGGATTTCTGAGCGACCACTACGATCCGATCTCCCGGACGCTGCGCCTGTCGCCGGGGGTCTATCACGGTCGCTCCCAAGCGGCGGTTGGAATTGCGGCGCACGAGTGCGGACATGCGATCCAGCACGCGCAGGGGTACGCCCTGCTGGCGCTCCGATCGGCGCTGGTCCCGGCCGTGCAGGTCGGCTCTTGGATCTGGATGCCCCTGCTGTTTCTGGGGTTCTTCCTGGGCACCATGAACCTGATCATGCTGGGAATTGTGGCCTTTAGCGCAATTGTGGTCTTCCAGCTGATCACGCTCCCGGTGGAGTTTGACGCCTCTCGCCGGGCGCTGGTCCAGATCCAACAACTGGGGATCGTACGGGGCAACGAGGTGGTCGGAGCCCGAAAGGTCCTGACCGCCGCAGCGCTGACCTACGTCGCTGCAGCCCTCCAGTCGGTCTTGACGCTCCTGTACTTTCTGATGCGGGCCGGCCTCCTGGGAGGTCGGAGGGACTGATCGAACCGGCAGGAACTCAACCCGTCTCAACCCTAGGCGGACGCACGTCCGCCTTTTTTCGTGCGCCGTTTTGGGGTAGGATCGAATCCGACTCAGCACGCCCACCGCCGGAGCCTGGAACATGCAAATCCTCCGACTGGAACTGGAAAACGTCAAAAGCTACCGCCAGGCGACCGTCGAGTTTGCCGAAGGGATTAACTTCATCTATGGCGAAAACGGGGCGGGAAAGTCCACGCTGGTTCAAGCGGTCGGCTATGCGCTCTTTGACGCCTCGGGGACGGGAGCTCAGGCAAGATACCTGCTCCGAGAGGGCGAAAAACGAGGCTTAATCATCTGCAGCTTCTTAGCCCCCGACGGCCGGGTCTACCGCTCCGAGCGCGGAATCGGCCCAGGAGCCCCTTGGCGGTTGTTCGACGACGAATCGGGCCTGCAGCTGGCCGAAGGGCGAAAGGAGGTCATCCGCTGCCTCCGGGAGGAGGTCCTGAAAACGCCCGTGGACTGGCCGCTGGACGTCCTCTTTCAAGAGATCATCGGGGTGCAGCAAGGGGGCTTTGCCCAGCCGTTCTTGGAGACGCCGACCAATCGGGAAAAGACCTTCAACCGGCTCCTGCGCATTCACAGCTACCGGGAGGCGTTTGAGCGCTCCGCCGGAGTGGGCAAGCTCCTGCAGGAGCGACTGCGGGGCCTTCAAGAGCGCCGGGACGGCCTCCAGGCGACCCTTGCGGCGCTCCCCCAGGTGCGGGAGGCGATCCAGGCCGCTCAAGAGGAGCTCACCCGGCGGGCTCAAGAGCTGAGCGCGCTCCGATCTCAGCTTCAGGAGACAGACGCGGAGCGCAAGCGCCTGGAACGGCTCCGAGAAGAGCTTCTGGAGGCCGAACGGGACTGGAAGGAGGCGGCCGCTCAGGCCGCCCAGGTCGAAGGGGAGTACCGCGCCGCGCTCCGACGACTGGAGGAGTCCCAAGAGGCCGCGCGGATCTGCAACCAGACCGAAGCCGACTACCGAGCCCACGAGAAGGCCCAAGAACGGTACACCATTCTCCAACAAGAGCAGCAAAAGCGCCAACAACAAGAACGGGAGTTGGCCCAACTCCTGGAGCAGCGCAAGACGCTTGAAGCGCGCATCCAGGCGCGCCAAGAGGGTTGGGGTCGCGAAGAAGCCGAGCTCCACCACCGGCGAGAAGCTCTCGATCGGGAGCGAGCCACCCTCTCAGAGCGTCTGGCGGCCGTGCGAGAGGAATTGGCTCCCCTCGAAGAGAGGCAGGCCCAAACAAAGGGCCTCGCCGAGCGCTGGGAGCGACTCTCCGCCGATTGGGAACGGCTCTGCGAACAGCTCGACGACCTCCGCCAAGAGGCCGTTGAACTCGAAGAGGAGGCGGCAGAGATCACCCGCCGGAGTGAGGAATACGACCGAATTCCCAAGCTGGAGGCCCAGGTCCAGGCGGCCCAGACCCTCCGAGAACAACAGGCAGCCCTGGCACAAAAGATCGCCCTCCTGGACGATCAGATCGCTCGGACCAAGCGACATCGGGAACAGGCCCAGGACGGCCTCTGTCCGATCCTTCGCGAAGAGTGCCGGAACGTCGGTGGGAACCTCGCCCACTACTTCCAGCGGGAGTTGGAGGTCCTGGAGGCGCGGCGAAAAGCACTCGAAGAACAACAGAACCAAGTAGAGTGGAAGATCGGCGCCCTCGAGGCGCTTGAAGAGGAGTTGGAAGAGCTCCTCGCCGGACGCCAGGAGATGGAAAGGCGTAAGGAGCGACTGAAGGAGGCGCACGAGCGCCTGGAGGCCCGGTGGCAGGCGTTCCCCTGGGAGCGATGGCGCGAGGAGATTCAGGCCCTGCGCCAAACGGCAACCGAAGCGGAGGAGACGGAAAACGACCGGCTCTTCTCCCCCAAGGGGGAACAGCCCCTTAGCCCCATCGTTCTCCGGAGCCGACTGGACGAACTGAAGGAGCTGAAGCCGTCCAGCCCCCAAGCGATCGAAGAGGCGCGACGAACCGCTGGAGAGCTGGCGCGCTCTGCGCGCGCCGCTGCCGAGCAGACGGTCGCCCTTTTGGACCGGTACTCCCAAAAGCGAGACCATCTTCGAGCCGAAGAGGCCAAGGCTCAAGAGGCCCTGCGTCAAACAGAACGACGGATCGCGGAAGCAAAAGACCGGCTGCGCTCGATCGCCCAGGAGCGGACCGAGCTAGACCAGCAAAGAGGCGCCCTTCAAGCGCTTCGGGAGCAAGAAGACTCCCTCCGCCGATCCCTAGAGGCCTACGTCGGCTTGGATCAGGCCCTTCGAGAGACCGAAGCCCTCCTTGTCCAAACGCGTGAGTCTTGGAAGCGCTACCTCGCCCATCAACACCTGGCAAAGGAGCTCCCAGAGCGCCAGGAGGAGAAAGAAAGGGCTGAGGCTACGTTGACCAGGGCCCGAGCGCTGGAAGCACGACTCCAGAACCGATACGCGCAAACGGCGAACCGATGGGATCAACAGGCTTACGTCCAGGCTCAGGAGCGGTACGAAACGCTCTCCCAAGCGGTCGTTCGAGGGGAGGCAGAGGAGAAGTCCCTTCGCCGCGAGCTGGAGAGACTGCAGTCCCAACTCAGGGAGCTACAAGAGCAGGAACGGCAACTGATCGCCCTGGAGGAGGAGGTTCGCCGAACGGAGCGGGCTCTAGCCCTGGGTGAGTTGGTGCGGATGGACATCCTCCGACACGTTGGCGACCGGCTCGCCGTGGCCTACCGAGCGCGGGTCTCCCAGCGCGCGACAGAACTGTACCGGGCTATCGCCCGCGAGCCGGTACGACTGGAATGGGCCGAACAGTACGAGTTGAGGCTCCGGAACGGGGAGTCCTCTCGGACGTTCCAGCAGCTTTCCGGCGGCGAGCAGATGAGCGCAGCGTTAGCCGTCCGGCTGGCCCTCCTGGAGCTGTTTGCTGGCATCGGTTTTGCTATCTTCGATGAACCAACGGTGAACTTGGACGCCGAACGGCGCGAGCGCTTGGCGGAAGCCTTTCCGGTCCTTCGGGATCGGTACGATCAGTTGTGGATCATCAGCCACGACAACACATTCGATGCGCTGGTGGACCGGGCCATTCGGATTGAGAAGGAGTTGGAGACCGGCAGCCGATGCGAAGTTGGATAAGGCGACCCAAGGAGCCATCTCAGAGGCCAAGACAGAGACGCCAGCCCCTCTTTTGGCAAACAATCCTGAGCGCCCTCCTAACCTTGCCCACTCTGGCGGCCGGTGCAGAGGTGCGGGGGGCCGACCTGGCGGTCGAGGAGATCCGCTTCTCTGTCGAGCGGCCCGTAGAAGGGCAACCGGTCACGATCTCCGCCGTGGTGCGCAACGTCGGAACGGTCCCGATCACGCGCAACTACGACGTGGAGGTTTGGTTCTTTGAGGGGGACCCGGACAGCGGTGCGCTGCAGATCCAGGCTCAGAACACCCTAGCCGGTCTGGGCGTGGGCGAATCGGGGACGGTCAAGGCGAAGTTTCGCCCCCGCGCGGGGACCTTTGCGGTGCACGCCCTGGTCAACCCGGAGCCGGAGAGCTCCGGCATCTATGAGGCGGACCGAGCGAACAACCAACTCGGTCGGACGCTGGTCGTGGCTCGCCGGGAGATTCCTTCTTCTACGCCGGAGCAACGTCGAGCCGCTGTTGATCGCGCCGTGCAGTGGCTCCTGAGCCGACAGGGGGACCTGGTGGTCAAGTGTCCCCAGGACGGAGTGGAGAACCCAAGCATTGTCCCAAGCTGTGTCATCTGCGGCGCAAGCTTGGCCGGTCTGCCGATCACTCGGATTCCCGGCCCGGCCTGGAACCGTCAGGACGGCCCTGGCGCGACGGCCCTGGCGATTACGGCTCTGTTGGCCGCCGGGCTCCCGCCGGACCATCCCAGCATCCAGGCGGCTCTGGACTATCTGCTGGGCCTGGACTGGAACACCTTTGACGCCTACGACGCCTCGGTTGCGATCCTAGCGCTGGTGGCGACCAAGCAGCGTGATCGCTACTTTGACCGAGTTCAGTTTGCAGTCAACCGGCTGCTGTCGCTCCAACTGCGCTCCGACAAGGGCGCCGATCCGCGCGACGACGGCGGATGGGGGTACGGCGCCACCGCCGACGGGGCCCATATGCACTACGCCGTCTATGCCCTCTACAGCGCGAAGATGTGGGGCGCAAAGATCCCCCAAGAGGCCTTGGAACGGGCAAAACAATGGGTCCTCCGGACTCAGCACAGCTCCGGCGGCTGGAACTACAACTTGATCGAGAGCCCGTGGGCGGAGGGCCCCTACGGGAGCATGACCGCAACCGGACTGATGGCCTTGAAGATGCTGGGCGTTCCGATCACGGCAGAGCCGTTCCAGCGCGGGATGGCCTGGCTAGAAAAGCACTACACGGTAACCAGCAATCCCGGGTCGTTCCACTGGCACTACTACTTCCTTCTGGCGATTCAGCGGTTGATGGATACGCCGCCACAACAGCAGTTCCTCGGCGAGCACGACTGGTACAACGAGATGGCCGACCTGTTCGTTGCCGACCAGTATCCCGACGGGCGCTGGGAGGAGGTAGACGGGGAGACCTTTGCCTCGACCGCTTTCGGCATTCTCTTTTTAACTCGCTACCGTCCGGAGCCGGTCGCTCCAGACGTGGCGATCGTCCCGGAGACGATTCGTCTGACGCCAAGCCGTCCGGCCAGCGAGTCGCCCGCTTCGGTTCAGTTTCGCCTGGTGAACTGGGGCCGCCCCCTGCCGGAGCCGCTCCTGGAGGTCTCCCTTTATGACGGGGAGCCAAACGGAACGCCGTTAGCCGTTCAGCAGGTGCTTTTTCCGGAGCAGCGACAGGACGTAACGGTCACGCTGGAGTGGAAGGCGCAGGCCCCGGGCCGCCATCGAATGGTGCTGGTGGTCCGGCCCCAAGGAACCGTCTCAGAGTTAGACGAAGAGAACAACCGGGCTCAGTTCACCGTTGAAATTGCTCCCAAAGGGGCCTCTGCTCAGGAGCGCTCCCCAATTCGGGAGCTGGGGAATAACGTCTATCAGATCGACGAGGGACCGACGGCCCTCCGGATCGACCGGGGGCGGGGAGAGGTGAGCTTCGCCGGGCGCGTTCAGGCGGCTAGCAGCGTTATCGAGTACCCTCCTCGTCGGGTCGCTGGGGAAGGTGCACGAAACGGTGCTGGTCTCCGATGTGGAACCGGTCTTCCTCCAAACGGCGCTGTTACTGCTGGGCTTGGAGCCCAAGAACAACCTTCGGGTTCAGGGCGATCCTCGCGTGCCGGAGGGCGACCCGATAGAGATACGGGTCCGCTGGACAGTCGGAGGACAGGAGGAAGTCCACCGAGCGGAGGAGTTGGTCTTCAACGTTCGCGAGAACCGACCGATGGCCCAAACGCACTGGGTCTTCACCGGCAGCCGTTTTCAGGGAAACCTGTTTATGGCCGAATCCTCCAAGAGTCTGATCGCCGTCTACCGCGACCCGGACGCCATCATCAACCACCCGCTCCCCGCTGGGGCCGACGATGGGGCCTATCGAGCGAACTTCTCGGTCCTGCCCCCTCAGGGGACGCCGGTCACCATCACCATTCGCGCGCTTCAGGCGCAATAAGCGCTTTGCTGATGCCTTCTCAGCGCTCTTTTCGTCTAACGCCCGTCCGCCTTGGGCTTCGCGCGGCGGAGCCGATCGGGTTTGGGCTGTTGTATCTATGGACCTGGGAGCGACTGACCGCTCCGTTGGGGGTAGGGAGCCCCTTTGAGCGGGGAACGCTCGGGGCGACGGTCTTGGTCGTCCTGTGGGGAGCCGCTCTTGGGGCCCAGGTTCAGGACGAGTGGGAGCGCTGGCGGCCCGCCGTTCCGCTGATGGCCTTTTGGCCGGGGGAGTTTCTCCGCGCCCAAGTTGGGGAACGAGTTGTTCCTCTCCTAGCCGCTGGAGGGGCGGGGCTTCTCCTTGGGCTCGTCGGAACGTTGCTCGCTGGGGGGCGCTGGGCGGCCTTCTTTACCTCGGTGTGGGTATGGGGAGGGGTGCTACTGACCGCCGCCGGAGCAGGGAGCCTAATCCGAAG